>NZ_JBGDXE010000001.1:0-805368 GCF_046550835.1 Salmonella sp. SAL04196 | reverse complement strand
CGCGCGGATCGACCGGTTCGGCAGGTTCGCTTCCGGCCTGCTGCTCCTGCTTGCGGGCTTTGGCGCGGGCGATAGCCGCTTCCACTGCGGCTTTACGCGGATCGACCGGTTCGGCAGGTTCGCTTCCGGCCTGCTGCTCCTGCTTGCGGGCTTTGGCGCGGGCGATAGCCGCCTCCACTGCGGCTTTACGCGGGTCGTCGCCGGGTATCGCGCTGTCAGCCACCGGATGAGCGGCTTGTTTAGCGCGCGCTTGCGCTTTACGCGCTTCACGGGCCGCGATGACGGCGCTATTGTCTGGCAGACTACCCGCCTGAATAACCACCGGTTGCGTGGCCTGCGCCTGTTTCTCTTTTACCCGCGCCAGCGCAGCGGCAATGGCATCCTGATCTTTTGCCGCTGGTTGTACCGCTGCGCTCTTGTGACGTGCAAGGCGGGCGGCTTTTTCGCGCTCCAGTCTTGCCTGACGAGCCTCAAAACGCGCTTTGGCTTCGGCGGCGCGTTTTTCTTCAAGCCTGATCGCATTAATCTCCGCTTTTTCCTGACGGAAATATTGGACGAGCGGAATATTACTGGGGCAGACCCAGGCGCAGGCGCCGCATTCTATACAATCAGCAATATGGTGTGCGGTAGCCTTGTCATGCTGCTGCCCTTTGCTGAACCAATAAAGCTGCTGCGGTAAAAGGTCGGCAGGGCAGGCGTCAGCGCAAGCGCTGCAACGAATACAGCTTTTCTCTTCCTGAGACGCTCCCATTTCAGTCACGGATGGCGCCAGCAGGCAGTTGGTGATTTTTACGACCGGTACGTCAAGCCAGGGAAGGGTGAATCCCATCAACGGGCCGCCCATGATGACCATCTGGTCAGCAGAAGGGCAGAACCCGGCATCGTTAAGCAAATGACGAACGGGAGTGCCGAGCCGCGCCCAGACGTTACCCGGACGGCTTACCGCTTCACCCGTTAAGGTGACAACGCGTTCTGTGATCGGTTCGCCGTCAACCACGGCGCGTTTAACGGCATAAGCCGTACCGACGTTTTGCATCAGCACGCCAATATCAGAGGAGCGCCCGCCGTGGGGAACCTGTTTTCCCGTCAGTATTTGGGTGAGCTGTTTTGCGCCGCCGGAAGGGTATTTGGTTGGGATAACACGTAACGAAATATCGTGGGCGTCAGCCAGGACGGCGCGCAGCATGGAAATAGCCTGCGGTTTGTTATCTTCAATGCCGATTAATACCTCACGCGGTTGCAGAATATGCGCCAGGATGCGAATACCTTCCACAATCTGCGCGGCGCAGTCCTGCATCAGACGATCGTCCGCCGTAATGTAAGGTTCGCACTCTGCGGCATTGATAATAAGCGTAGTGATTTTATCGCCGCCGCCCTGCAATTTAACGCCGGTGGGAAAACCCGCGCCGCCAAGCCCGGCAACGCCATACTGATGAATGCGTTCAATGAGCGCTTCACGGCTGTGGGCGCGGTAATCAGACCAGCCCTCGCGTTCAATCCAGCGGTCCTCGCCGTCGGCATCAATGATGACGCTTAACTCCGCCAGCGCCGAAGGATGCGCCGTCGAGTGGGGGGCAATAGCGATAACCGTCCCGGAGGTGGGCGCGTGTACCGGCAGCATTCTCCCACGTCCACGGGTAAGCGCCTGGCCGCGTAGCACGCGATCGCCGACGCTAACGCACAGCTCGCCCTCAGCGCCAATGTGCTGTTTTAAAGGGATAACAAAGCGCGGCGCTAAAGGCACCTGGCGCAGCGGCGTGCCGTTTGACTGGGACTTCATTTCGGGCGGATGAATACCACCGTCGAAATCCCAGACTTTATCTTTTCTGAAAGCGGAAAATAGTTTAAGCATGTTGTTCCACGGGAATGATGCGAACGGGAATGGTGTTCAAATCCCATTTCCAACTGTCGGGCGTCTCATTCACCGGACGTAATTCGATGCAGTGCGTCGGACACGGATCGACGCACAGATTACAGCCAGTACAGAGATCGCTCATGACCGTGTGCATGGCGCGCGTTGCGCCAACGATGGCGTCAACCGGGCAGGCCTGAATGCATTTTGTGCAGCCAATGCAGTTATTTTCATCAATAACTGCCAGCATACGTACTGGCGCAGCCTGCTGTTCTTCACCATCGCATGGTTGCGGCTCTACGTTTAGCAACTCTGCCATTTTCAGCATGACGGCTTCGCCGCCGGGCGCGCAACGATTGATTTTCTCGCCCTGGAGACCCACGGCTTCGGCGTAGGGGCGACAGCCGGGATAGCCGCACTGGCCACACTGGCTCTGCGGCAAAATCGCATCGATTTTTTCAACAACCGGATCATCTTCAACCGCGAATCGGCGGGAGGCATAACCCAGAATGGCGCCGAACACCAGGCCCAGAAGGGTCAGGGCGCCAACGGCAATCCAGATAGTATTCATTACAACTTCACCAAACCACTAAAGCCCATAAAGGCCAAAGACATTAATCCTGCGGTAATCAATGCTATCGCGTTACCACGAAAAGGGGCGGGCACATCCGCCACGGCAAGGCGTTCGCGGATGGCGGCGAACAGAACCATCACTAATGAAAAACCGACGGCGGCGGAAAATCCGTACAGCGCCGACTGAAGAAAGTGATGACCGAGATTAATATTCAGTAACGCTACGCCCAGAACCGCACAGTTAGTGGTAATCAGTGGTAAGAAGATGCCTAACAAGCGGTATAACGCCGGGCTGGTTTTCCGCACAACCATTTCGGTAAATTGCACGACCACAGCAATGACGAGGATAAAGGCCAGCGTCCGCAGATAAATCAGATCCAGCGGAATAAGTATCCAGGTGTCGATAAGCCAGGCGCATATCGACGCCAGCGTCATGACAAAGGTCGTCGCGAGGCCCATCCCCATGGCGGTTTCCAGTTTTTTGGATACGCCCATAAAGGGACAAAGGCCCAGGAATTTGACCAGTACAAAGTTATTGACCAGTACAGTTCCGACAAAGAGCAGCAGGTAATCAGTCATGTTTCGGCCTGAAATAAAAAAGCCGCCTATTATCTGTCAAACTACCACAGGCGACAACAGGTTAACTGTAGGGTTATTACGGATTAACAAACGTTGTTTTGACGCGCGCTGAACGTTTGAGATAAGGCACAATGAGCGCCGTCGCCAACAGTGGGAAGAGTAACTGACGCACGGCAAAGGCATCTGAGACGGGCGAAAAGGCAAATGCTTTAACCGCCAGTAACACCGACACCAGCAGCCAGATAATGTAATGCTTCGGCACGCAGCGTCTGCGTTTGAAGAATGCGATTGTCAACCACAGGGTATAGTACCACATGGCGATAGCGGTAATAAATGAAATGCCCCATAGCAGTAAATTACCGGTTTCCTGTCCGCTAAGCGTCTTGAACGTTTGCGGTGTGGCAAGCGCCATAACGTAGAGTAATAACGCCAGCGAGGCGCTCAACAACGCGACTAACAGCCAGGCTAACGGGCCAAGAAGCCAGCCTCCAATTCGTTGTGGCGGTGTTGTAGTCATATCTTCTCCGGGGTTACGCGCATTAACGGTCATGCCGCTCATTTTGGGGCAAATATTATAAGGTTTTTGATGTTAAACGCTACTTTCTTTATTGCACATAGCGCCAGACGGATTGCGGAACCTGACCTACATCAAACAGGCGTCCTCCGGAAACCAGTTCGGCACGGCGGTGATCTGCAGCGCGATACATATTAACAATGTCCATGTCATCAGTAAGGGTATAGTTAAGGTGGTCGAACAGTTTTTCCAGACTTTCGAGCGAACTAATTTTGCGGAATTTTAATAGATAATCCTGAACAGTCATATAAAGTTGATCCATATTAAATATAATGCCAACGGAGTAGTCACTGATAAAAAATAAACAAAACCGCACCAGTAAGAGGTCAGGGGTGCAGGTAAAAAGGGAATATTCTTACCGGTAAAGAGTCAGGCGCCACATGGCGCCTGGGGCGAAAGGTTAACGCGCTTTCCTACAACAGGCAATAAACGTCAGACCAGATAGGACATATTTCGTTTTTTTTTGCCGGTTTTTGACTTTTCTTTGCCCCCCCGGGGCGCCGCTTACCGTACCACGCGAAAATGCCTTTACATTATCTGACGCTTACTTCTTCTGAACGGAAGCCGTGGGCTCTGGTGGTTGGTAATTGTCAATATGGTTGGCAATACCTAAAAGAATGACTGAGATAACGAGAACTATCCACCCAGTTAATTCAATAAGACGATTCATTATTGACGACATTTGCTTTGATTTATCCATAAACACAGGGGGTAAATGTTACTTTCCTGGCGAACGGTCGGCAAGAGGGAAGCAAACGATTTCAGCCTCTGTTCTGTAACAAGTTAATCATTTGATGCTACGTTGATGGTCAGGACGCTATTGCGGCTAATCGCACGATGGTGTGGAATAGCGATATCTAAAACCGGAGGCAGTGAGATGAATGACAAAATCCGCGTTGGGTTAATCGGTTATGGCTACGCCAGTAAAACCTTTCATGCGCCCTTAATTATGGGAACGCCAGGGCTAGAGCTTGCGGCGGTATCCAGCAGCGATGAAACAAAAGTGAAAGCAGATTGGCCGGCGGTTTCCGTGGTCTCTGAGCCCCGACACTTATTTAACGATCCGCATATCGACCTGATCGTGATCCCGACGCCCAACGATACCCATTTCCCGCTGGCGAAAGCTGCGCTGGAAGCCGGTAAGCATGTGGTGGTTGATAAACCCTTTACCGTGACACTGTCACAGGCGCGAGAATTGGATGCGCTTGCGCGGAGCACTGGCCGGGTACTTTCCGTCTTCCACAACCGACGCTGGGACAGCGATTTTTTGACGCTGAAAGCCTTGCTGGCGGATGGCGTGCTCGGCGAGGTGTCCTTGTTTGAGTCCCACTTTGATCGCTTCCGTCCCCAGGTGCGCGACCGCTGGCGCGAGCAAGGCGGGCCGGGAAGTGGTATCTGGTACGATCTGGCGCCGCACTTGTTGGATCAGGCCATTCAACTTTTTGGCCTGCCGGTCAGCATGACGGTGGATTTAGCGCAGCTGCGTCCGGGTGCGCAATCTACAGATTATTTCCACGCGATTTTATCCTACCCCCAGCGCCGCGTGATTTTGCACGGTACGATGCTGGCCGCGGCGGAATCCGCGCGATACATCGTTCATGGTTCGCGCGGTAGCTATGTAAAATATGGCCTCGATCCCCAGGAAGAACGGTTAAAAAACGGCGAGCGTTTACCGCAGGAAGACTGGGGATATGACATGCGTGACGGCGTATTGACCCTGGTTGAGGGAGAGAAGCGCAAAGACGAGAACTGGCTTACGTTGCCGGGTAACTATCCGGCATATTATGCCGCCATCCGCGATGCGTTAAACGGTAATGGTGAAAATCCCGTGCCGGCAAGCCAGGCGATTCAAATTATGGAGTTGATTGAACTGGGCATGGAATCGGCAAAACATCGCGCGACGCTGTGTCTTGCCTGAGATGTCGCATTTCTCCGCCTGGGATAGCATTAAACCGCAGGCGGAGAGAGGGCGTTAGCATCAATAAAGCAATTTTACGCCGCGGCCACTTTTTCGCGCAGCGCACGTTTTTCGCCATCGCTCAGAAAGGCGATTTCCAGACCGTTAATCTGCGCCTGGCGAATCTGTTCGCGGCTCAATCCTGCCGCTGGCGCGGCGACGTGATATTCATGGATAATATCTACGCCCTGAACAGCCGGATCGTCCGTATTAAGACTGGCGAGAACGCCATGCTCAAGGAAGGTTTTGAGCGGATGATCTGCCAGCGATGCGACGGTACTGGTCTGAATATTCGAGGTCAGACAGGATTCAATACCGATACGCTGCTGTGCAAGAAAATCCATTAACGCGCGATCTTCGACAGCTTTTACGCCATGTCCGATACGTTCGGCCCCCAGTTCGCGAATCGCCTGCCAGATACTTTCCGGCCCTGCGGCTTCGCCAGCGTGAACGGTAATATGCCAGCCCGCATCGCGCGCCCGATTAAAGTGCGACAAAAACAGACTGCCGGGAAAGCCCAGCTCATCACCGGCTAAATCCAGCGCGGTGATTTTCTCTCTGTGCGCCAACAGCGCATCAAGCTCCTGTAAACATGCCGCCTCGCCGAAGGTACGGCTCATAATGCCAATGAGTCGCGCCTCGACGCCAAACGTGTTACAGCCGTCGCGTACTCCGTCGATAACGGCTTCAACCACGCCTGCGATCGGTAACTGATGCGCCATCGCCATATAGCCGGGCGAAAAGCGAAGCTCGACGTAATGCAGGCCGTTACGTGCGGCATCTTCAATATTTTCAAAGGCCACACGGCGGCAGGCGTCAAGCGATGCCAGGACTTTTACCCCCCAATCGAGCTTCGTGAGAAAGCTTACTAAATCAGGTTCGGTTGAGGTGACCTGGACATGCGGAATCAGCGTTTCCAGCGTTTGGGCGGGAAGGGCGATGTTGAACTGCCGACCAAGATCCAGAATTGTTTGGGCGCGAATGTTGCCATCAAGGTGGCGGTGGATGTCAGTCAAAGGAAGCGTAATATCAATCATGGGCGCACTCAATTTTTAATAAAAGTGCGCACCATTATACTACAGATTGATAATCCTCTGGAAATTTTGCAAAAACGGAGTCATTACGTTGCAACTTCGCGAGAGCGCGGGAGAAATTTTGTATCATTCTCTTTAACGCGCCCCCGGTCAGCTCACGGGGGTTGTCTCTGTTATCGCATCTTAGGATAAAGGGTCAGCCCCCTGCTTGTAGACAGTATCAGCGAACGGTGCGGATAGCGTTAATCAATCCGTTGACGCCTTTTTCAAGTTTCAGGCGAGGGCATCCGGCATTCAGACGCACAAATCCCCGGCCTTCTGCGCCATAGGTATCGCCGGGCATAATGGCGACTTTCTCCTGATGAATGAGCGTGTGCTGTAATTTTTGATCGTCAATGCCGAGTGGACGGAGATCAATCCAGGCCAGATAGGTCGATGGCGGCGCTTGCCAGTTCAACGTCGGAAAGGCGCCATTCAGCGCCTGCTCAATATAGCGCATATTAGCCGCCAGCGAGGCGCGTAACGCATCCAGCCACGGCGCGCCGTGCTGATACGCGGCAATATGCGCCGTGAGCGAGAGCACCGCTGGCGAAGAGAGGCCGTCGCGCCCTTTTAAGGCGGCCAGGTAGCGTTCACGGCTTTCACTATTTTCAATGATTCCATAAGCGCCGGTTAATGCCGGAATGTTGAAGCTTTTCGAGCCGGAGGAGAGCAGCGCCCAGTCTCCGCGCGCGACATTGCTCCAGGGAATATGCGGCTGGTTTCCCCATACCATATCCATGTGAATTTCATCGGAAATCACCCGTACGCCATGGCGCTCGCATAGCGTTGACATCGTTTCCAGCTCGTCACGCGTCCACACTTTACCGGTGGGATTTTGCGGGCTGCACAGCAGCAGGATTTTGCTTTCCGGACGCACCAGCGCCGCCTCCAGTTTGGCCATATCGCAATACCAGGCGTTGCCTTCTTTCTCCAGCGGGACGGGAGTGACGATGCGATGGTTGCCTTCAATCGCTTTATAAAAAGCATCGTAAGCGGGGGTATGAACTACCACGCCATCGCCTTCGTTGGACCACTGGCGGATAAGCTCGGACGCCATATAGATAACGGAGGGGCCGTATACGAGGGAGTGGGCATCTATCGTGGTCTGATGGCGTGTCGCAAACCAGTGGGTAATCGCCCCTAAAAACGCCTCATTTTTCCAGCGGCTATAGCCCAGCACACCGTGGGAAAGGCGCTGGTTTAGCGCCTCCAGGATACACGGCGCGGTGGCAAAATCCATATCCGAAATCGTAAAGGGGAGCAGATCGGCCTCGCCAAAACGATCGGCGACATAATCCCACTGCGTACACCATGTCCCGCGACGGTCAACTTCCTGTGAAAAATCGAACATATCTCTTCCTTATGCCTGAACGGTATTCATCAGACCAACCATTTCATCTTTTACCGACTGAACCTGCGGGCCGATAACCACCTGCAAATTATGCTGATTGAGCTGTATGACGCCTATCGCACGATTGTCCTTCAATGCCTGGACATCGACAAGCGACATATCTTTCACGGACAGACGTAGGCGGGTGATGCAGTTGTCCAGACTCACGATGTTTTCCGTGCCGCCTAATGCCGCCAGGATAGCAGGCACGTTGTAGCCGGATTTTCCTGGCGCGCCAGCGATCGCTTTTTCAATGCTGGTGGCGATCTCCGCTTCGCGCCCCGGTGTTTTGAGGTTAAAGCGTGTAATGGCGAAGCGGAAAATGAGGTAGTAAACCGCAAACCAAATCGCCGCCACTACCGGAACCAGATACCATTTTGTTGACAGACCATGCAGGATGCCAAACACCACAAAGTCAATAATATTGCCATCCGTATTGCCGATAGTGACGCCGAGAATAGCCATGATGGTGAAGCCCAGCCCGGTCAGCAGAGCATGAATAACGTACAGCACTGGCGCTACGAACAGGAACAGGAATTCCAGCGGCTCCGTTGTACCGCCGACAACGCAGGCGATTAAACCGGAAATCAATAATCCTTTAATTTTAGGGCGGTTTTCTGGACGGGCACAGTGGTACATTGCCAGCGCGGCGCCCGGCAACCCACCGAGAAACGCCGGCATTTTGCCTTGCGATAAGAAACGAGTGGCGCTTTCAGAGAAGCCGTGCGTCGTTGGGCAACTGAGTTGGGCCTGGAAAATAGTCAATGCGCCGCTCACGGTATGCCCGCATACCTCTTGCGTACCCCCCGCCTCGGTGAAGCGAATCAGCGCTACCAGAATATGGTGCAGACCAAAAGGCAACAGCAGGCGCTCGCCGGTGCCGAAAATCATCGGTCCAAAGTCGCCGGCGCTATTGATGATATGACCCAGTCCACTAATTCCCATCGCAAAAACCGGCCAGACGAGCGGGATAACCAGGCCGACAAGCCCCATCACAACGGCGGAAACGATAGGTACAAAACGCGTACCGCCGAAAAAAGCCAGCGCATCCGGCAAACGAATGGTATGAAACCGTTCATGCAGCATCCAGACAATAATACCAGCGATAACGGCGCCGAGGATGCCGGTATCGATAGAGGGGATGCCCAGAATATTTTGTACGTTATTGGCTTTCAGCACCGCCGCATCGGTGGTCGGCAGAATGCCTTTTGCCGTGAGCCAGAAGTTGACTGCAAGGTTCATGACCGCATAACCGACAAACCCGGCAAACGCGGCGACGCCTTTGTTTTCCCGCGCCAGACCGAGCGGAATCGCGATACAAAACATCACCGGCAGGAAGCTAAAGGCAAAAGAACCTACTTTACTCATCCAGGTGAAGATAGCCTGTAGCAAGGGATTACCCAGCACGGGGAGCAGGGTGATAACGTCGTGGCTACTGAGCGAGCTGCCGATACCGAGCATAATGCCGCAGAACGAGAGCAAGGCGACGGGCAACATAAACGTTTTGCCCAGTTGCTGGAAAAATTCCCATAGCGTTATTTTTGGCGTGGTTTTCGTCGTCATCTAACGACTCCTTGTTAATAAAGGCCGGTGTCAGGTTATGATGGCGAAAAGATAAAACGTTTTATCAAATTTTAGTGCGGCATTAATCACATTACTGACCGATAATAACGCGTATAAAGATAACGGATAGGTAAAACGTTTTATCTGTCAGATTCTGGAGCGATTTGTTGACATGGCTATCGCCAAAAAAATCACTATCCACGATGTTGCGCTGGCGGCTGGTGTGTCGGTGAGCACCGTTTCCTTAGTGCTGAGCGGCAAGGGGCGAATATCGGCCGCGACCGGCGAGCGCGTGAACGCGGCAATTGAACAACTGGGTTTTGTGCGTAACCGCCAGGCGTCCGCGCTGCGTGGCGGGCAAAGCGGCGTTATCGGTTTGATCGTGCGTGATTTATCGGCACCCTTTTACGCCGAATTGACCGCCGGGTTAACGGAAGCGCTGGAAGCGCAAGGCCGTATGGTTTTTCTCCTGCACGGGGGGAAAGATGGCGAACAGCTAAATCAGCGTTTTACCATGCTGCTTAATCAGGGCGTGGATGGCATGGTGATCGCCGGTGCGGCGGGTAGTAGCGAAGCGCTGAGAGCGCAGGCCGACGCACAAGGAATTCCGGTGGTGTTTGCGTCACGCGCCAGCTATCTTGATGATGCGGATACCGTTCGGCCTGACAACATGCAGGCGGCGCAGCTCCTGACGGAGTACCTTATTCGTCAGGGCCATCAGCGCATCGCCTGGCTGGGAGGACAAAGCGCATCTTTAACCCGTGCGGAGCGCGTGGGCGGCTATTGTGCGACGTTGTTAAAATACGGTCTACCGTTTCACAGCGAGTGGGTCGTGGAATGCGCTTCCAGTCAGAAACAGGCAGCAGAAAGCATTACTGCGCTGTTGCGATACAATCCGACCATTAGCGCTGTCGTTTGTTACAACGAAACCATTGCGATGGGGGCGTGGTTTGGCCTACTGAGAGCCGGACGACAGAGTGGCGAGAGCGGTGTCGATCGTTATTTCGAGCAGCAGGTGTCGCTGGCGGCGTTTGCTGATGTGGCGGAGAACGCCCTCGACGACCTGCCGATTATCTGGGCCAGTACGCCGGCGCGAGAAATAGGCTATACCCTGGCCGAACGAATATTGCAGCGTATTGCTCACGACGAGCACCATGTGCGGAGTCAAACGATAGCCGCTCGCCTGGTAACGCAAAAGTAGAGGCTGCGCGTCGTTCGGCGCAGACCGGGTGCAGCGTCGCGACACCCGGCAAGGCGATTATTGTTGAGGCAGCGCCGGAACGTCCGGAACGGAAAGCGCCGGCATCCCAAACAGGCCGACAAAGTCTTCCAACGGCATTTTTTGTCCGTTGAGCGTGATCTGGCCATTGGCGTACTGCAAACTGGAGGCGATAGTATTATCCTTCAGCGTTGTCAGTCGGAACATCTGACCCATTGCGGACAGCCCCTGCACCTGCTGTTTTGCCAGTTTTTCCGCATCATCCTGCTGATAGCCTTCCAGCTTTGCTATCTGCGTCATAAACTCGACCGCCATGTCCATTGGAATTGCCAGTTTCGCATCCAGCGATTTCACGGAGCGGTCGACTTCCTGCGCCAGCGTTTGCGGTTGTGCCGTTGTGGTTGCCGGATCTTTGAGGAACAGCGACAGATTCAGCGTGGTTTCCCCTTTGGCGTTTTTCCAGCTAAGCGGCGCCAGGGTCAGTACCGGATCGCCTTTTAACAGCACGGGGAGAGCGCTAAAGAACGCTTCAGTGACTTTTTGCTGATAAAGCTCAGGATTCTGCGCCACGTCCGGCTGATTCAACAGCGCCTGCGTTTGCGCATGATATTGCTGACTAAACTGGTGCCAGGCTTCGCCGTCGATTTGACCGACTTTCAGCGTTAATTTACCGCTGCCTAAATCCTGATTCTGCACTTTCAGGCTGTTAAGCGAGTAATCCAACTGGCTGTTAATGGTTTTTCCGTCGTTGACGAGATCGGACTTGCCGGCAATTTCCATCCCTTCCAGCACCGCCATCTCTTTACCCTCAATGGCGATGGACAGTTTATCCAGCGTTAACTTTTGGTCGCCTACACGCTCGCCAAAGCTTGCCAGCTTACTGGTACCGTCGGTTTTCAAATTATTAAAGGTGAGTTGTACCTTCTGATTATATTCGTTAACGGCATCGACCAGGCCGCTCTGCGCTTCGCCCGACAGCGAAACCACATTACCGTCTTTGTCGGCGTTAAGCTGGAACTCGCCGCCGCTAAAGGCGACCTTTTCACCGGCATTCTCGTAGTTTAACGGCTTGAGAGAGATATCGGAGCGGGTATCGCCGCCATAACCAATGCGGGTATTGATAACAAAGGGCGCGTCGCCTTTCGCGATATCAAAGAGGGGTTTTGCCGCATCGTTATTCACCAGAGTGGTTTTTACCGACGCCATAGAAGGGATCAGATTGAGCGTTTTAAGCTGGGCGAGCGGGAAGGGACCATGTGAAACGGACTCGTCCAGCACAATGCTTTGCCCGGGTTTCAACCAGGTAGTGTCTGCGCCGGCAACCGGTTTGACAACCAGTTGCAGATGGCTACTGAACACGCCACGCTGGTAGTTTTGATAACTTAATTCGACACCGGCCTCCGGCGCAGTACGCTTGAGCTGTTCATTGGCCTGAGTCACCATTTCTGAAAGATGGTTCTCCAGCTTTTTCCCCGTATACCAGGCGCCGCCTGTCCAGACGATGCCAAGTGCAATTACTACACCTGCAGCTACCAGTGTTTTTTTCATATCAATTGTCCATAAAAATGAAACCAGGCGGATTAAACCGCCTGGAGGAGTTTTACGTCTGTTATAAGCTTAGCAAGAGTTGTTAAAAAATTCAGTACGTTGCTACAGCTTGTTATAAACACGCGCTAAACGGCCTGTGCCGCTGGCGTTAACCGGAGACTCATCCGCGCCGATAAAGGCAGATTCACCCGGCTTCAGTACCAGACGCTGTTCATCTTTACGTAACACCGCCTCACCCTCAACGCAGAACAGAATCGCGGCGCTGTGTTGGCCGATGCTCGTCTCCTGAAGCGCCAGGTCGTGCAGTGAAAAAGCAAAATCGTCAACCGGAATTGGGAAGTCCAGCTCCGCGCCGCTTTTTACCGGGGCAGTCAGCAACTCGCTGGCAGGCTTAGGTTCGAACTTCACGTTCGCGACCAGCTCAGGGATGTCGATATATTTTGGCGTAAGGCCAGCGCGCAGAACGTTATCGGAGTTCGCCATGACTTCCAGCGCAACGCCCTGCAGATAAGCGTGAGGCGTTTCGGCAAACAGGAACATCGCTTCGCCGGGATTCAGTTTGACCACATTCAGCAACAAAGGAGAGAAAAGCCCGCTGTCGTCAGGATAATACTCTGAAATCACGCGGATCGTTTGCCACGGTTCGCCTTGCTGGCTGTTAAGCGCCGCTTTGAGTACGGCTAACGCGCGGGATTTTTCTTCGCCTTGCATATTCAACAGGCTGGCGAAAAGCTGGCTCAGACGTTCAGCGTTTGGCGCCTGCAAAAAGTGGGCGATAGCGGAATGCGCGCCGGCGACAGGTTGCAGTAAAGAGACAATGTCAGAAAATTCGCGGAACGCGTTCATCGCCAGGAAAGGCGTCAGGGCAAAAACCAGCTCTGGTTTATGGTTAGGATCTTTATAGTTCCGCTCTGCGGCATCCATGGGGATACCCGCCGCATTTTCTTTCGCGAAACCGATTTCGGAGTTGCGTTTATTCGGGTGTACCTGAATAGAGAGCGGCTGCGCGGCGCACAGTACTTTAAACAGAAACGGCAGTTCGCCGAAACGGTTGGCTACCGCTTCGCCCAGCATGGCGGTTTTATTCTTTTCGATGGCGTCACGCAGGGAGACGGTTTCGCCGTTGGCGGTGGTGATTCGCGAGCTGCTTTTGGGATGCGCGCCCATCCAGAGTTCAGCCATTGGCTGCTGCTGCGGATTGGCGATGCCATAAAGTTCCGTTAACGCAGTTTTACTTCCCCAGGCATAGTTTTGCACTGAGTTAATGAGTTTTTGCATTATCAAGCCCTGTTTCAATGTGGAGATTAATGGGAGGTATTAAACCAAGAAACCCGCATGAAGTAACCTCCGGGCGTAAAAAGTCGTACTTGTCTCAGTTTTTGTTAAAAAATTGTGTAGGATAGTGTTACTCGCTTTGAGTCGGGCAATGGAACACCTGCCCAGAGAATAACCATACCGAGCGGTAAGTGAGAGCACAATGTCAAACAAACCCTTCTTTTATCAAGACCCTTTTCCCCTCAAAAAGGACGATACCGAGTACTACTTGTTGACCAGCGAACATGTTTCCGTCGCCGAATTTGAAGGACAAGAGATCCTGAAAGTCGCGCCGGAAGCGCTCACGCTGTTGGCGCGTCAGGCCTTCCACGATGCGTCTTTTATGCTACGTCCCGCGCATCAGCAGCAGGTGGCGGATATTCTGCGCGATCCGCAGGCCAGTGAAAACGACAAATATGTCGCGCTGCAATTCCTGCGAAACTCCGATATCGCGGCCAAGGGCGTGTTGCCCACCTGCCAGGATACCGGTACGGCCATTATTGTCGGCAAAAAAGGCCAACGCGTCTGGACTGGCGGAGGTGATGAAGCGGCGCTGGCTCGCGGCGTATATAACACCTATATCGAAGATAACCTGCGCTATTCGCAAAACGCGGCGCTGGATATGTACAAAGAGGTCAATACCGGTACTAACCTGCCGGCGCAGATCGATCTCTACAGCGTCGATGGCGATGAATATAAATTCCTCTGTATCGCTAAAGGCGGCGGATCGGCGAATAAAACCTACCTCTATCAGGAGACAAAAGCGCTTCTGACGCCGGGTAAGCTCAAAAATTATCTCGTTGATAAGATGCGTACGCTGGGCACCGCCGCCTGTCCGCCGTATCACATTGCGTTTGTCATTGGCGGCACCTCGGCGGAAGCGAACCTGAAGACCGTTAAGCTGGCCTCGGCAAAATACTATGATGCGCTACCGACCGAAGGCAATGAACACGGGCAGGCCTTCCGCGATATTGAGCTGGAAAAAGAATTGTTGCTTGAGGCGCAAAATCTTGGCTTGGGCGCGCAGTTCGGCGGCAAATATTTCGCTCACGATATTCGTGTCATCCGATTGCCGCGCCACGGGGCATCGTGTCCGGTAGGTATGGGCGTGTCCTGCTCCGCGGATCGAAATATTAAAGCGAAGATCAACCGGGAAGGGATCTGGATCGAGAAGCTGGAGCGCAATCCCGGTAAATATATTCCCGAGGCGCTGCGCCAGGCGGGAGAGGGCGAGGCGGTGCGCGTTGATCTTAACCGTCCCATGAGCGAGATACTGCAACAACTGTCGCAGTATCCGGTATCAACGCGCCTGTCGCTGAACGGCACGATTATTGTGGGCCGCGATATCGCGCACGCTAAACTGAAAGAACGGATGGACAGAGGCGAAGGTTTGCCGCAGTACATCAAAGATCATCCTATCTATTATGCGGGGCCGGCAAAAACGCCGGAAGGGTACGCCTCCGGGTCGCTTGGGCCGACTACCGCAGGACGGATGGACTCTTATGTTGATCAGCTCCAGTCGCAGGGCGGCAGTATGATCATGCTGGCGAAAGGCAACCGCAGCCAGCAGGTGACCGATGCCTGTAAGAAACATGGCGGCTTCTACCTGGGCAGTATCGGCGGCCCGGCAGCCGTTCTGGCGCAGGGCAGTATCAAGCGCCTGGAGTGCGTGGAATATCCTGAACTGGGTATGGAGGCTATCTGGAAAATTGAAGTGGAGGATTTTCCGGCCTTTATTCTGGTGGATGATAAAGGCAACGATTTCTTCCAGCAGATTCAGTCATCGCAGTGCGCGCGCTGCGTTAAGTAATGTCGCCGCCCTGCGGGGCGGTAACATGATTCGCTATTTTGCCGGAGAACGGCGCAAGCGCCTTATCCGGTCTACACCGTTGTGTTGTTATCGTTAATACTCATAAGACCGCAAACATGTGAGCAATGTCGACACATGATCTCATCAACTTGAGTAAGGAGCAGGTAATGGTAACGGTACGCCGCGAGAAAGATTCAATGGGTGCGATTGAAGTCCCGGCAGATAAACTGTGGGGGGCGCAGACTCAACGTTCGCTGGAGCATTTTCGGATTTCCACGGAGAAAATGCCCGTCTCGCTCATTCACGCTCTGGCGTTGACCAAGCGCGCCGCTGCGAAGGTCAACCAGGACTTAGGGTTGTTGGCGGCGGAAAAAGCCAGCGCGATTATCCAGGCGGCTGATGAAGTGCTGGCGGGAAAACATGCTGATGAGTTTCCGCTGGCGATTTGGCAGACCGGGTCCGGTACGCAAAGCAACATGAATATGAATGAAGTGTTAGCGAACCGCGCCAGTGAAATTTTGGGCGGCGTTCGCGGTATGGAACGCAAGGTGCATCCCAATGATGACGTCAATAAGAGTCAAAGCTCAAACGATGTGTTCCCAACCGCCATGCACGTGGCGGCGTTACTGGCGTTGCGCGAACACCTTATCCCGCAATTATCCGCATTAACGGATACGCTTCGCGATAAATCCCACGCTTTCGCCGATATTGTCAAAATTGGCCGTACTCACCTGCAGGACGCGACGCCGCTCACCTTAGGCCAGGAGATTTCCGGTTGGGTAGCCATGCTGGAACATAACCTCAGACACATTGAGCACAGTTTACCGCACGTCGCGGAACTGGCGCTCGGCGGAACCGCAGTAGGGACAGGGCTTAATACCCACCCGGAATATGCCCGGCGCGTGGCCGAGGAACTGGCGACGATTACCGCGGCGCCGTTTGTTACCGCCCCGAATAAATTCGAAGCGCTGGCGACCTGTGACGCGTTGGTACAGGCGCATGGCGCATTAAAAGGGCTGGCGGCCTCGCTGATGAAAATCGCCAACGATGTTCGCTGGCTGGCATCCGGCCCGCGCTGCGGCATTGGCGAGATTGCTATCCCTGAGAATGAGCCGGGCAGTTCCATTATGCCTGGTAAAGTGAACCCGACCCAGTGTGAAGCGGTAACGATGCTATGTTGCCAGGTGATGGGTAACGATGTGGCCATCAATATGGGGGGCGCATCGGGCAACTTTGAGCTCAACGTCTATCGTCCGATGGTTATTCATAATTTTCTGCAAACGGTGCGCCTGCTGGCCGATGGCATGGCGAGTTTCAATCAACACTGTGCATCAGGAATCGAGCCAAACCGCGAGCGTATTACGCAGTTGCTGAATGAGTCGCTGATGCTGGTCACTGCGCTGAATACGCACATCGGTTACGATAAAGCGGCGGAGATTGCGAAGAAGGCGCATAAAGAAGGGCTGACGCTCAAAGCCTCAGCCGTGGCATTAGGATATCTTAGCGATGAGGAGTTCGACGCCTGGGTACGTCCGGAATTGATGGTTGGCAGTATGACGCCGGGACGTTAATCCGCCACATACAGGTGCAGTCGCGGAATAATCAGTCGCAGCGGTTGCGCCTGTGGTTTAAAACGGTGCTGAATATTATCGGCGTCATAGTTTTCCAGCCCGCCAATATCCGGCACGCCAGCGCCGTTGTCCGTGTTGATTAATGCGATAATCGGCGTGGGGCAGGCGTGTTGCACCTGTTTCTGCTGGCCTTTATACCAGATGCGAGCGATCGGCTGTACTTTAACCGGACGCTTAATCTTGAGTTGGGCCTGCTGCGGTAAGGCAGCGATATCCTGATATTCCCGTTCCAGCTTGAATTGCCATTGTTCGCGCGTCCACGGCGGGACGCTGCGCGGCGACGCGAGGCTTTTTTTCAACTGGCTCAGAACCTCATCCCGGCTTAAATTTTTAATAATATGTTTATTTGCCCAGCCGAAACGTATGGTGGCGGGGTTATTGATAAGCGTCAGCGTGCGGTAAGCGTTCAGCGTAATTAAGCCGGGTAGATGCCGATGCACCCACTCAAAACGTGCCGCTGAGGGAAGACCGGACTCTACCGTAACCATCTGCTCGAAGGTGGTTTTCAACTGGTTAATGCGCTGTATCTGATTTTCCAGATCTAACTGTGTCGCATTATCCACTTGATAGCATAAGACGCCAGGCAGGCGGACGGCGGCTTTACTGCTGCGGTTTTCGGACTGCTGTTGAATAAACAAATGGCGATAGTGACGTAGCGCCAGCGCTTCGGCCTCTTTCCCCAGATGTTGCGTTACCTCGATAGTATCCAGCGGCGCATGTTCCGCCTCTTTGGTCACCTGCGGCAGTGAAAAGACACGGGCGATAAGTAGCGAATGCTGCTGTAGATTATCCGTCAGCGCCGCCAGGTATTGTTCTATCTGGCGAAAAGTACCATTCAGGCGTTCAACGAGATCGTAGCGGGACATGGTATCACTCACTTTAGTTACAACATACTATCTGTATAGCACAGTTCCCGCCGCTCAACCAGCGTGCAAAATACGTCAGGCAGCGGTCATGTCGGGCATCGCGTGCCAGACCGGCCAGTGAAAGCTAAATTTTGCGCCGCCCAGTTCGCTCTCGTCACAGACGACGCTACCGCCCATCGCCAGGGCGATAGAGTGTACGATGGCGAGTCCAAGCCCGCAGCCGCCTGTCGCCCGGTCTCTACTGGGGTCGAGTCTGACAAAAGGTTCAAATATGCGCTCACGCGCATCCGCTTCAATGCCGGGGCCATCATCTTCGACTATCAATGTTGCCTGACTGCCGTCGAGTAACAGACTGACCTGAACGGTGGTACGACTGTAGCGCAACGCATTATTCAGCAGGTTATCCAGCACTCGCGACATTAACCGCATATCAAGCGCGCCATAATCGCCAATTACAGATGTGAGAAGGTTTACGGCGCGTTCCGGGGTCACGCTCTGCACATCCTGCAAATGCGCTAGCAACCAGGCGGGGAGGTCGGGTTCGGTCAACATCAGTTCATTTTGCGGTCGGTCAAGGCGCGCATAGGTGAGCAGTTCTTCAATCAGCGCTTCCAGTTGACCAATATCGCGATTGAGCGCCTGTGATTCCGGCGGTGTCAGATTTTCACTCATTTCAAGCCGATAGCGTAAACGTACCAGCGGCGTGCGAAGCTCGTGGGCGATACCGTCAATCAGCTGTTTTTTACTGGCGATCAGAGCATTAATGTTATCCGCCATCTGGTTGAACGCGACACCCAGACGTTCGAAACTGGAGCCATTATCGAAGTGCAGGCGTTCAGTCAAGTGACCCTCGCCAAAGCGCTGCGCGGCGGATTCGAGCCTGAGCATTTCTTGCCAGTGCGGGCGCATCCAGATAAACACAGGAAAGGCGAGAGAAAAGGCAATGAGCGCCATTAAAGCGATATCCAGCAGTCGCATTTGATGCAGGAAATAGAGATAGGGAACCGGGCCAACCGCCAGGACGTAATGGCTGCGCGGGATACGCTGAATAAAGGTGTATTGATCGTCAAGCGCGACGATATCGCCTTCACGCAGTCGCTGCGTGGTGGTGGCATCAAGCTTATAGTGATTTAACGGTTCAACGCGTAAATCGAAAGAGAGGTTCAGGTCCATCTCTTTTAACGTTTTCCCCCATTCACGCGGCGGAATTTCCCGCAGTTCGCTGCGCATCAGATAGAGCGAACTTTTCATCAGATCGTCGAGCGATTGCCTGCCCGCGCGTTCGGCAGTGAATTTGTACACCAGTCCGACCAATAAGGTCATGACCAGAAAACAGACGAACAGCAAAAGATAAAACTGCACAAACAGCTTTTTCATCAACGCCCACCGGATCTCAATACATTAGCTCTATCGCGCGCTGACGAAAAAGATTTCCCGTCAGCGCCGCTGGTGGGTTATAAAAGCAGGCTTTGCGTCAACTGACAACCTCATTGTCCGGCGTTAAGGTCCGGACTTTCGTGAACAATGCGTCCATCGACAAGCGTCAAAACAGCGCGAATGGTATCAATTCTGTCTTCCGGCATCGTCATAAATGGCTGATTGAGTACCGCCAGATCGGCCTGTTTTCCGACGCTAAGCTGGCCCCGGTGTTGTTCGGCAAAGGCGAGCCAGGCGGCATGACGTGTATATAACGCTAGCGCTTCCAGACGCGTGAGCCGCTCGCTGGCGGGTTTACGCACGGAACCGCCTGACGCTATACCGGTGATATGATATTCGATAGCGTGCCAGACACCGGCAATGCCAATACGCGTCGAATCGGTGCCGCCAGCTACGACAAGCCCTTTATCCAGCGCCAGTCGAACCGGCGGCGAATTGTCCGTCGCGCCGGGTGGATTGGCGTCACGGATGGCAAGCCCCTCAAAGTAAGGCCCCATTTGCACAGTGTATGCCAGGCCCAGCTTACGCATTCGCTCAAGCGTCTGTGGCGAACCGGTATTCAGATGCGCAATAGACCAGCGGAGAGGGCGCAGATCGTACTGCTGCGCTACCTGCTCAAAAATCGTCAATATCGCGTCGGCGCTGTCATCGGTATAGGCGTGGATCTCAAGCGGTATTCCCCGTTTTGCCGCAAGCGTCGCGACCTGGCGAAGCGCGGTTTTGTCCTGCTCTGAGGAAGAAAACCCTGGGGCCATCCGCACGCCGTCATTCATTCCGGCCACCAGGCTTTCCCCCAGGCCAAGAAAAGCCAGTTGCCCGTCATCGGCACGCGCCGGGCGAAAGGCCATCAGGTTGCTGAACCACTGCGCTTCATGACCTTTCGCTTCCGGCTGTACCGGAATGCGATACCCCACGCGCAGCGGTAAATCCCCCTGGTTTCGCATTGTAAATAAAGGCTCATAAGCGGCGGCAGGCCCGGCAGAGGGGTCAATGATGCCGGTCACGCCGCGAGCGTTCATATCAGCGAAAAATTGCCGCAGACCACCCTCGCGATCGGCGTTACGACTTATGCTGGCAAAAAGCTGGTTAAACGCGGCGATGTCACCAAATAATTTCCCCGTGGCGCTACCTTTTGCGTCGCGCTCTACGCGGATTCCCGCTAAATCAGGAGGAGGGGTGTCGTTAAGGCCAAGTACGTCTATACCGCGCTGATTCACTAACGCATAGTCGTAAAGATACTGAATATAAGCCGGATGATCGGGAAGGGCGTGGCTCAATTCGGCTACCGTCGGCGCCCGGTTTTCTGCAAATTGTGCCGGTATCCACGATCCCACTACGGCTACCCATTGATCGTGGGGACGACGGTTAGCGTCGGCGCGTAATTTATCCAGCGCGTCTTTAAGCGAAGGGCTGTTGTACCAGTAGGTTTCGAATGTCCAGGTTTGTCCGCCGCGAATGGCGTGGATGTGGGTATCGGTCAGGCCGGGTATCACGGTTTTACCCTGTAAATCGATGGTACGGGTATGGTCGCCGCGCCATTCATTTGTCGCCGTATCATCGCCAATCGCCACAATCCGCGAGCCGGAAATCGCCAGCGCGCTGGCCTGCGGCTGGGCATCATTCAGAGTGATGATATTACCGTTATGCAAAATAATATCCGCTGCCGGGCGGGCGGCGGTGGCTGCGCCTGTGGCCGTGAGCAGAAAGAGAAGAGTGGTTCTGGAAATCAGAGACGGGACGAGACTGATCATTAGCATGTTCCTTTTGTCGGGCGATAAGCAAACCATAGAGAGCGAACAAGAATTGTTCAATCTGTGCCCAGGGAACAGTGCGTTCTGTTTTTAGAACGGTGGTGATAAAAAAAGAAAAGCCCGCCGAAACGGCGGGCTTGAGAAGAATTAATGAATAATTAGAACTGGTAAACCATACCCAGCGCGACGATATCATCAGTGCTGATACCGGCATCTTTATAGAACTGGTCGTCATCATCCAGCAGGTTGATTTTATAATCAACATAGGTGGAGAAGTTTTTGTTGAAATAGTAGGTAGCACCTACATCAGCATATTTAACCAGGTCTTTATCATCGCCATTAACGTTGTTATAGGTCAGATCATTACCTTTAGACATCAGGAAAGAAACCGCCGGGCGCAGACCGAAATCAAATTGATATTGGGCTGTAACTTCGAAGTTTTGCGTTTTGTTTGCTACGCCGCCAGCATAACCCGGGTCCGCTTTACCATAAGGCGTCATATTACGGGTTTCAGAATACATAGTCGCTAAATAGATGTTGTTGGCATCATATTTCAAGCCAGCTGTCCAGGCATCCGCTTTGTCGCCGCCAGCAATCGTGCCGCCAGCATTAACTTGCTCATTAGTACGATCGGAAGTGGTATACGCAGCGCCTGCGCTGAAGCCCATGCCAATATCATAGGTAGTAGAAATACCGAAGCCATCACCGTTATCGTAACGAATATCGTCGCCATTATTACGGTTATTGGTACCGATATTTACATCGTCAGCGCTTTGGCTTTCATTTTTACCCTGATATTGCAACGCGAAGTTCAGACCGTCTACCAGACCGAAGAAATCAGTGTTACGGTAGGTGGCCACGCCGTTAGCACGACCGGTCATGTAGTTGTCAGCGTAAGTATAGGAGTCGCCGCCGAACTCAGGCAGCATATCGGTCCAGCCTTCCACGTCGTACAGGACGCCGTAGTTACGACCATAGTCGAATGAGCCGTAGTCGCCGAATTTCAGGCCGGCGAATGCCAGACGAGTCCAGGAATTAGCACCTTCGCCTTCGGTAGTGTTAGCCTGAACGTTATATTCCCACTGGCCGTAACCGGTCAGTTGGTCGTTAATCTGTGTTTCGCCTTTAAAGCCGAAACGCATATAGGTCTGATCGCCATCTTTAGAAGAGTCATCAGAGAAATAGTGCAGGCCGTCTACTTTCCCGTAAAGGTCCAGTTTGTTGCCGTCTTTGTTATAAATTTCAGCGGCGTGTGCCGCGCCAGCAGCCAGCAGAGCCGGGATGACAAGTGCCAATACTTTTCTTTTCATTTTTTTATCCTTAAAAACTTAACTTATTTGCAAAAGATTGAACTTCTACAGATTCGTTGAATCAAAGGCATCCTAATCTGAATAATATTATTTCAGCAAATGCTAACTTTTCTTATATGTTATTAATTAATACAAAAGTTACTGTCGGAAACGCATATATTTATGGTGAATATATTTGTTATTATATATTCATGATTATGATTTGTTTGATTTCACAATTTGCGAAAAAAGACGGTAATATAGCGCCGGGCAAACATTTTGTTATCAATTTTGTGAACTGGATTCGAGTTTTTTTAATTTAATTTTCTTGAGCGAAAAAGACGTAATGATGAGCCGCAACGCAGAGAAAACGGTAATAAAGTGGCCGTTTCGACTAATAAAAATAGCATTCATGTATACAATGTCTGTTTTTTGAACAGTGGCGGTGATGAGCATCGCCACTATGATTTGATAAAGGCAGGTAAAAGCTGCAGCTAACTTATCCCGTCGTTTCGTCCCAGGCATGAGGGGCAAAAAGATAGCCTTTATTGCGAATGGTCTTTATACGATAGGGCTCAGCAGCGCTATCCAGCAGTTTCTTACGCAGGCGGGAAATCGCCACATCCACGCTGCGATCCAGACCATCATAATTGACGCCGCGCAGCGTTTTTAGCAACGCGTCGCGATCCATAATTTGTCCGGCGTGTGTCGCCAGTTCCCAGAGCAATTCAAAATCGGCGGTGGAGAGCGATATGAAATCGCCGTTGAGCTGGACCGCCCGGTTTAGGGGATCGATGGTTAACGCGCCAAAACGCAGCGCTTTATGCGGCGTAAGCGCGCTCTCCTGAAGACTTTTTGCCTGTTGCGTTTGTTCGCTTTGCCGCAGGTGTAAGCGCAGACGCGCCAGCAAAACGGCCGGAGGCGTGGTTTTGAGGATGTAGTCGCAGGCGCCCATCTCCAGCGCCAGAATATGATTCATATCACTGTCCAGCGAGGTGAGCAGGACAATCGGGCCTTGCCAGCGGTGGCGTAAATCGCGGCATATCGTCATGCCATCTTTACCTGGAAGCATAATATCCAGTAAAACCAGATCGGGCTGAGTGGTGAGGATAAGATCCTCCGCCCGGTCACCACGCGGCTCAACAATGACATCAATATCATGTTTCGCCAGATAAGCGGCAATGAGAGAACCCACTTCAGCGTCGTCTTCAACAAATACAATGCGGTTCATATTATAAATGGAGAATAGAAAACGCCAACATACACCGCCTCTGTTTTCCCTTCCATAAATCTTTTCTAAACGAGAGCGGTTCCGTTATGCTACACGCTGTTGTTATTAGCGTGTTAAGGCAAGGTAATGGGACTCGTGATTAAAGCTGCCCTGGGGGCGCTGGTCGTCGTATTGATTGGTCTGCTGTCAAAAACAAAAAATTATTATATCGCCGGATTAATTCCACTGTTTCCAACGTTTGCGCTTATCGCGCACTATATCGTGGCCAGCGAGCGGGGCATCGACGCGATGCGTACCACCATCATCTTTAGCATGTGGTCGATCATTCCTTATTTCATTTATCTTGCAACGCTATGGTATTTCAGCGGCGTGATGCGCCTGCCCGTCGCGCTTGGCGGTGCGGTGGTCTGCTGGGGGCTAAGCGCGTGGCTGCTGATTTTTTGCTGGATTAAATGGCATTAATATTGGCAAAGACCGTGGTTTCCCCATCGTAATACAGACGGATATTACGATGGGGGGGTTAACCCACCAGCATCCACGTAGCCGGAACCGCCGCGACCAGCAATAAACCAATCAGCACGACTTCCTGACGATTTAATACGTTGTCATGCTTGTGCGTCCGACGCGCATACAGGAAAACCAGTAATCCAGGCGCGTACAGTACGACGGACAGCAGCAGGTGCATGGGACCCGACGCATATAATAACCATAAGCCATAAATACAGGCTCCGATACCGACCGCCCGATGGAGGGGACGCGTTGCAATCTTCAGCAGAAATGCGCCGACCAGAAAGTAGGGCACCAGAATCATTTCTGACGCAATCGTTAATAGCGTGTTGTAGTCTGAACCGGTCAGCCAGATCAGCACCAGACAGATTTGCACACAGATATTGGTGAGCCATAACGACGCAGAAGGCGCGCCTTGCGCATTTTGTCGCGCGAAGATGCCCGGGAAGGATTTATAGGCTGCCGCCAGAAATGGCACCTCCGCCGCCATGATAGTCCAGCTTAGATAAGCCCCGCAGACAGACACAATCAGTCCCGCCGCAATAATAATTTCTCCCCACGGCCCCATCATTTTCACCATCAGACCGGCCATCGACGGGTTGCGCATCTCCGCCAGTTCCGGACGCGCCAGAACGCCAAGAGAAAGCAGCGTGACCAGGAGATATATTCCCAGCGCTGCGAGTACCGCCAGTAGCGTGGCGCGGCCTACATCGCGTTTATTTTTCGCTCGGGCCGAGACGACGACGGCGCCTTCAACGCCAATAAACACCCACAGCGTAATAAGCATGGTGTTCTTGACCTGTTCCCATACGGGAATACCGAGCTCAACACCGGTGAAGTCCAGTGTGAATGTATCCAGTTTGAACATCATGATAGCCAGCACAATAAACGCGCCGAGAGGCAACAGTTTCGCCAGAGTCGCGACCAGATTGATGCTGGCTGCCGTTTGTACGCCGCGCAGGATGAGGAAATGGACAATCCAGAGCAGGACTGAAGCGCCGACAATAGCCTGCCAGGTATTACCGTCGCCAAACAGACGCAGCGCAGGCGTATCGGTAAAGAAACTCAGCGCTGAAAAAACGATAACCAAATAGGATACGTTGGCGATGACCGCGCACAGCCAATAGCCCCAGGCAGAACAAAAGCCAATCAGTTCGCCGAAGCCTTCGCGGGCGTAAGTAAAGATACCGCCGTCAAGCTCGGAGCGAATGCGCGTGAGGATTAACATGGCGAATGCCAGTAAGAGTATCCCCACGCCGGTAATGGCCCAGCCAATTAACAACGCAGCCGGACTGGCAACGGCGGCCATATTCTGGGGCAGACTGAAAACACCTGCGCCAAGCATTGAGCTTAAAACCAGCGCGGTCAGCGCGCTCAGTCCCAGTTTTTTTTCCATTGGTATCCAGCTATAAAAATGAAATTGGAAGAATAATTATTATGGCAAAACGCATAAAAATGGTGAAAGCCACTAAGGCGCGGGATTTTACGGAGAGAAGGGACCGCATGCAACGGCCTTGATAAGATTTATCGCCAAAAAAGCGAAAAGTGAGATTCATCGCGATATTTGACGGAACTGGCATCCCGCGAGAAAGTGCCTGATGGTGGCTTATCAGGCCTGCCGTTGAACGATCGTGTAGGCCTGATAAGGCAGGTATGCCGCCATCCGGCGAGAAAGCCTGATGGCGACGCGCGCCTTATTTATAGAGGTCGGCGCTGATGGTGATGTTATTGCCGCGCTCCTGCCACTGACGCGTAATATGATAATACTTAGCGCCTTTCTTCGCCGCGCGTTTGGCGACCTGGTAGGAGATTTCTGTCATATTGCCGTAGTTGCCGGTGAACTTAACGCTGTCGAAAGGCACCATCATCGCAGCCGTCGCTTTATTCAGCTCCTCAACTTTTGTGCCATCCGGAAGTGTGACAGTGTAACGCCCACCTTTGGTGGATTGCGTTTCGAAGAAACGGCCTACTTCGGCGCTCGGCGAGGCTGACGTAGCGACGCCTGGAATTTCGACTTTCTTCGCAGCTTCGCCGCCCTGAGCCAGCGCGGCGCGGCCAGCTTCAGAGTCTGCCGGAATAGCGTCCGGGCTCTGGACGATGCGTTTTTTCGCATCTTGTTTATAGATAAATGCAGTGATGCGCTGGTTTCCGCCCTGATTCGCATCCACCTGACGAACAATATAGAAAGCGTATGCGTCTTTCTGTTTCGCCGCTTTCGTAATGGCATCGTTAACTTCCGGCTGGCTACGGTAGAAGCCCTGAACGGTGACGGTGTCATACGGTTCTAATTGTACGGCCTGGTCTTTCGGTAATTCCACGATGCCATTAATGACACGATTTTTGGGCGCGTCGGCTTTCGGCGCGTCGGCTTTATACACGTCCGCCACAACACGCCAGTTACCA
Organism: Salmonella sp. SAL04196; assembly: GCF_046550835.1. NCBI lineage: Bacteria > Pseudomonadati > Pseudomonadota > Gammaproteobacteria > Enterobacterales > Enterobacteriaceae > Salmonella > Salmonella sp. SAL04196. The sequence goes on along the minus strand of NZ_JBGDXE010000001.1, from coordinate 778,798 downwards.
CTGTTGCCGAACTCCGAGGTGTCGACAACATAGAAGGAGGCTGCGCCTTCTTTATCTGCGCGGCGGGACACGGCGGAGACCGCATCGCCAATAGCATTAAAACGACCGGTAATAACGATGCGGTCATAAGGTTTTAGTGCAGCCGCTTGCTCCGGCGTCAGTTCTGTTGCTGCATGGACAGAAAAAGCAGCCGCAGAAAGCAGAGCCGACGCCAGGAGAGTGTTCTTAAGCTTCATAAAAATAATCCTTCGCCTTGCGCAAACCAGGTACTGGTATTGTTATTGACTAGAAACGTGGCTGATTATTGCATTTAAACCATATGGATGTCTGCGGGATTTTTCACGCATCGTGTCATGTATCCTATCTTTGATGATAACATTTACCGATATGTCGAAAAAAACGGCGTCCGGGCGGCTAAGCTAATGAAGCGCATGAATTTAATAAGTTAATTTAATGTTAATTTCTTGATATCGACAGAGGTTTAATGATGTTTTACTGTCAAATTTGAGCGAATTATCAGCCCTCGCAGGCCATTTTCAAGGCATTATGGCTGCTTAGCGGCTGAATCGTTCATGTTTTGCAAATTTGATAAAAAATTCTGTTTTTTGGCGCTAGATCACAGGCGTTATTTTCAGTAGGTTATAGAGAGTTTGTAACGGTTTTATTCTGCTGGGGTAACATTTACCTCAAACGCGGGCAGGCGTACGCTTCTCGCGCTTACTGACAAACCATCATCAAAAATACCGATGGAAGGGAACATTTATGCGAATTGGCATACCAAAAGAGCGGTTACCCAATGAAACCCGTGTCGCTGCGACGCCGAAAACGGTAGAGCAGCTACTGAAGCTGGGGTTTAGCGTCGCTATCGAAAGCGGGGCGGGTCAACTGGCAAGTTTTGACGACAAAGCGTTTGCGCAGGCTGGCGCGGATATTGTAGACGGCAATGCTATCTGGCAGTCGGAAATTATTCTCAAGGTTAATGCGCCTGAAGAAGATGAAATCGCTTTACTGAACCCCGGGACTACGCTGGTCAGTTTTATCTGGCCTGCGCAAAATCCTGGGTTAATGGAGAAACTTGCCGAACGTAAGGTCACGGTGATGGCGATGGACTCCGTGCCGCGTATTTCCCGCGCGCAGTCGCTCGACGCGTTAAGCTCAATGGCGAATATCGCGGGTTATCGCGCCATTGTAGAGGCCGCGCATGAATTTGGGCGCTTCTTTACCGGCCAAATCACCGCCGCCGGGAAAGTGCCGCCGGCGAAGGTGATGGTGATTGGCGCGGGCGTTGCCGGTCTTGCGGCTATCGGCGCGGCAAACAGCCTGGGGGCGATTGTCCGCGCGTTTGACACTCGTCCTGAAGTCAAAGAGCAGGTTCAGAGTATGGGGGCTGAGTTCCTCGAACTGGATTTTAAAGAGGAAGCCGGTAGCGGCGATGGTTACGCCAAAGTGATGTCCGAGGCGTTTATCAAAGCGGAAATGGCGCTCTTTGCCGCCCAGGCCAAAGAAGTCGATATCATTGTTACCACCGCGTTGATTCCGGGCAAACCTGCGCCGAAGCTGATTACCCGCGATATGGTCGATTCTATGAAGGCCGGCAGCGTGATTGTCGACCTGGCCGCGCAGAACGGCGGTAACTGCGAATATACCGTCGCCAATCAGGTTGTGACGACGGACAATGGCGTGAAAGTGATTGGCTACACCGATTTACCGGGGCGTTTGCCGACGCAGTCATCCCAACTTTATGGCACCAACCTGGTTAACCTGCTGAAGCTGCTGTGCAAAGAGAAAGACGGCAATATTGACGTGGATTTTGACGATGTCGTGATCCGTGGCGTGACGGTGATTCGCGACGGCGACATTACCTGGCCTGCGCCGCCAATCCAGGTTTCCGCACAGCCACAGTCCGCGCCTAAAGCAGCACCTGCGCCAAAAGAGCTGGAAAAGCCCGCTTCACCCTGGCGGAAGTATGCGTTAATGGCGCTGGCGATCATTCTTTTTGGCTGGCTGGCCGATGTCGCGCCAAAAGAGTTCCTCGGCCATTTTACCGTGTTTGCGCTCGCCTGCGTGGTTGGTTATTACGTGGTGTGGAACGTGTCTCATGCGCTTCATACGCCATTAATGTCGGTGACCAACGCAATTTCAGGGATTATTGTTGTCGGGGCATTATTGCAAATTGGTCAGGGCGGCTGGGTCAGCTTCCTGAGCTTTATCGCGGTGCTTATCGCCAGCATTAATATTTTCGGTGGCTTCACCGTGACTCAGCGTATGCTGAAAATGTTCCGGAAAAACTAAGGGGTAACACATGTCTGGAGGATTAGTTACAGCTGCATACATTGTTGCCGCGATCCTGTTTATTTTCAGTCTTGCCGGGCTTTCAAAGCATGAAACGTCCCGCCAGGGGAATAACTTCGGTATTGCCGGGATGGCGATCGCGTTGCTGGCGACCATTTTTGGGCCGGATACCGGCAACGTGGCATGGATTCTGGTCGCCATGATTATTGGCGGCGCGATTGGCATCCGCATGGCGAAAAAAGTTGAGATGACCGAGATGCCGGAGCTGGTCGCGATTCTGCACAGTTTCGTGGGCCTGGCGGCGGTACTGGTTGGCTTTAACAGCTATCTGTACCATGACGCCAGTCTGGCGCCGGTGCTGGTGAATATCCATTTGACCGAAGTCTTCCTCGGTATCTTTATTGGCGCAGTCACTTTCACTGGATCGATCGTAGCGTTTGGTAAACTGCGCGGCAAAATCTCTTCTAAGCCGTTGATGTTGCCTAACCGTCACAAAATGAACCTGGCGGCGCTGGTTGTTTCTTTCCTGTTGCTGCTGGTTTTTGTTCGTACCGAAAGCGTGGGTCTACAGGTACTGGCGCTACTGCTGATGACCATTATCGCGCTGGCGTTTGGTTGGCATCTGGTCGCTTCTATCGGCGGGGCGGACATGCCGGTGGTTGTTTCAATGCTGAACTCCTATTCCGGTTGGGCTGCCGCGGCGGCTGGCTTTATGTTAAGCAACGATTTGCTGATTGTGACCGGCGCGCTGGTCGGTTCGTCAGGCGCGATCCTGTCTTACATTATGTGTAAAGCGATGAACCGCTCTTTCATCAGCGTTATTGCCGGTGGGTTCGGTACTGACGGCTCCTCAACAGGCGACGATCAGGAAGCTGGCGAACATCGCGAAATCACAGCGGAAGAGACTGCTGAGATGCTGAAAAACTCCCACTCCGTCATTATTACGCCGGGGTACGGGATGGCGGTGGCGCAGGCGCAGTATCCGGTGGCGGAAATCACCGAAAAACTGCGTGCGCGCGGTATCAACGTGCGTTTCGGCATTCATCCGGTGGCGGGGCGCTTGCCCGGTCATATGAACGTGCTGTTGGCGGAGGCGAAAGTGCCTTATGACATCGTGCTGGAAATGGACGAAATCAATGATGATTTCGCCGATACCGATACCGTGCTGGTGATTGGCGCGAACGATACGGTGAACCCGGCGGCGCAAGACGATCCCCGCAGTCCGATCGCCGGTATGCCGGTTCTCGAAGTGTGGAAAGCACAGAATGTCGTGGTCTTTAAGCGTTCAATGAATACTGGTTATGCTGGTGTGCAGAACCCGCTGTTCTTTAAAGAGAATACGCAAATGCTGTTTGGCGATGCCAAAGCCAGCGTGGATGCAATTCTGAAAGCGCTTTAATCTTTTAAACGTGCGGCGGCCTCTTCGGAGGCCGTTTTTATACACTTCATCCTTTAAGCTGCCTCTTTGTTGGCTGCGCTCAGAAACTCCGGTCACATCGTTATCTATGCTCCAGGGGATTTCTTCCCTTGCCGCCGCGATGCATCTTGAATGATTTTGTGTATGTATTGCATTTTATCTTTTGTTTAAATCGCTAAGCAGAACGGCGATACTCTGCCCGCCGGTGGTCTGTTCGAGGGCGATTTTGACAATGATGGTTAACGGAACGGAGAGCAACATGCCCACCGGACCTAATAGCCAGCCCCAGAAAATTAACGACAAAAATACCACTAAGGTTGAAAGGCCTAAACCACGTCCCATGATTCGTGGCTCAAGGATATTGCCGAAGACCAGATTAATCAGCAGATAGCCTGCCAGCACCAGCAGCGCATCATAAAACCCGTTAAATACCAGCACCTGAATAATAGGCGGCAGGGCAGCGAGCACCGATCCAATATTAGGGATATAATTCAGCGCGAAGGCCAGTAGACCCCAGACAAAGGCGAAGCGGACATCCAGCGCGGCCAACATTCCCCATGCGACCAGCCCCGTCACGATACTGATCGCTGTTTTTAACACCAGATAATGGGAAACGCTATCAAGCGCGCGTTGAATTGCCGCCATGCCTTCCACCGGACGGCTCATCATCTGCTGCAGTTTTTCAGGCAGCTGTGGAACCTCCAGCAGCATAAATACCACGGTCAATAACAATAAAAAGATGGACGACATAGCATTGGACAGCTGGGTGAGCAGGTTCGTTACCAGAGTCATGGCGGCGTTTGGATCGATATATTTCGCCAGCTCATCAACCGACACGCCAATGCCTGCTCGCTGTAACCACGGTTCAATACGTTGCAACGGTATCACCAATGAGGAGCGATATTGCGGTAGGGTACGAGCCAGTTCATTTAATGATGTCCCCAAATAGGCCAGTAGCAGTACCATTAACATAACAATAATCACAATGAGCAATGATACGGCGACAACGCGCGGAATTCGGCATCGGGTCATCCGTTGCACAACGGGATTGAGAACGACTGCAATAAATAACGCCAAAATAAAGGGAACAATGATATCTGCGGCGAAGCGGATACCGCTCAGAATAACCACCAGCATTCCCAGCATAATGACGATTTTTAGACCATTGAGCGTGATGATCGGTTTTGCCATATCAGTCCCTGTTTTCTGATGCCGACTCGAATAATAATGTGATGTCGGTCGACCTGTTCTGGTTAAAATCAAACACTTCAGGTAAAGAAGTGAAAATATTTTGAGTTAATTCCTGGCTTATGATACAAATCAGGCGTGTTCAACTACCGAGGACAATTATCATCCGCGATGACGAGAAGCAACACTGCGGATAATTGTAATATTATGGACAATATGTTCAGCGCTTTTTTCTCCACGCAAACGCATCTTCACTCTACCTCCTTTTTCCTGCTTATTGGCGAGCAGCACTGGCGTAACGCACTTTAGTCTCTCACTTCTGCCTGAGCTGGCGCAACGCGCTGTGCTAACTGATTTTATTTTTTAGTTTGCTGCGTGCAGCAGACTCGAAAGAGTATATTCTCATGCAGGAGAAGTGTCATGTTTTACTGGATTTTATTAGCTCTGGCTATCGCGACTGAAATTACCGGCACGCTCTCAATGAAATGGGCTAGCGTGGGTAATGGCAATGCGGGTTTTATTTTAATGCTGGTGATGATCACGCTGTCATATATATTTCTTTCTTTTGCGGTAAAAAAGATTGCCCTGGGTGTGGCGTATGCCTTATGGGAAGGGATCGGCATTTTATTTATTACCATTTTTAGCGTGCTGCTATTTGATGAAGCATTATCAACCATGAAGATTGCCGGCTTGCTGACGCTGGTCGCCGGCATCGTATTGATCAAATCAGGGACGCGTAAACCCGGCAAACCGGTGAAGGGGGCGGCTCGTGCAACAATTTGAATGGATACACGGCGCCTGGCTTGGGCTGGCAATAATGCTGGAAATCGCGGCTAACGTACTGTTGAAATATTCGGACGGCTTTCGCCGTAAATGCTATGGCATCTTATCGCTTGCCGCTGTTCTGGCCGCCTTCAGCGCGCTTTCCCAGGCGGTTAAAGGGATAGACCTGTCGGTGGCGTATGCATTATGGGGCGGTTTTGGTATTGCCGCCACGTTGGCGGCGGGCTGGGTGCTCTTCGGTCAGCGCTTAAACCCCAAAGGCTGGGTTGGCGTGATATTGCTGCTCGCCGGAATGGTCATGATCAAATTTGCCTGAGACGATCGCTGCCTGTCGGTTCAGGCAGCGATTCCCGCATTAATCCTGCGCCAGAGCTTTCAGCTTATCGCGAAAGCCGGTGACGGATATAGCGCGGTTATCGGCGCGCCAGCGATCTTTAGCCGCAGGGGCGGAGCTTTGTACGCCAATGAGCTGCCATCCGCTATCCGTGTGCAATAAGAGCGGCGAGCCGCTGTCGCCAGGTAAGGTGTCGCACTGGTGTGAGAGTACGGCATTCTGCGCCCAGCCGGTCACGACGCAATCCTGATGGGAATAGAGCGCATTCAGATGATCTTCCGGATAACCGGACTGCGTGACTTTTCGGTCTGCGGCTTTCAACGCCGCAGTGAGCGCCGCTTTATCGCCGGTAAATAAAGGCACTGGCGTGATACCGGAAGGTGGGTAGCGCAATATTACCAGACCAAAATCCCAGCTTGCCGCGGCAGGCGGCACAATCCAGCCATCGCCATCCGCTTTCAGACGTCGGCCCAGCGACGGTTCAACGCGGCCTTCAATGCCGTGGATTTCATAGCGCCATACTCCTTTTCGCGCCACAAAACGCAGCGCAACCGCCTTGTCTGGTTTTCCTTTCGGTGGCGTTAGCAGGCAGTGACCTGCTGTTAGGGCGATATGCGGGGAGATAAGCGTTGCCGTACACAAATTACCGCTGGCGGTCTCTAGTTGCCCGATGGCATCCCACGGCGATTGGGTAGGATCGGCGACGGGCACCCGATCGTCATGGTTAAAAAAAAGCGTTTTGACGTCGCTGGCATCCGTGGCGTCTGTTTCAGCCCCCCTGGCTTTCGCCATAACCTGTAAAAAACACACTATGCCCAGTAATACAGCAATGGTTTTATGCATATCACACTCTGGTGGGTAATTATGATTATTAACAACAAACCCTCAGTACTACTATAGACGTGACGGTAAGAAAGTGGGAGTAAAATCAGATAACTACACTCAGGAAAGATAGAAATGCGTGGCAATAACGGCGCATAAAATAAGCACGATAAGAATGAGCTCAAAGCGGTAGCGAGACACTTTTTTGCCCTCCCGGAAGGCGGCGCTAAACCAGAACAATTTAGCGCCGTAAAAACGGGCGCGGGGGCGCGCCGCAGCATGTTACGACTTACGCAGCCGGTTGAGTAGTTGGTTTTGACGTGGTTTTGGCTGGCGCTTTACCACCTTTTTTCTGGTGCTTTTTAGCCGCCTGCGCTTTTTGCTCAACGGTTTTCTTATGCTGCTTTTTGTGGTGCTGGGTGGTCTGGGTTGTTTTGGCAGGCGTTGCGGTTTTCGCAGGCGTTGCAGTCTCAGCCGCGAATGCTGCGGAAGAGAGACCCATTGCAGCGGCAACAACCAGAGCTAATACTTTTTTCATTTTGATACCCTCGATTTGGTTTTCATTCAACCCCACTGCGGGGCCGGTGAAATGACTATATCGCTGTTATCAAAAGGCTTCCGTGAGTGATTGGTTTCGGCATGTAACGCTATGTACAATCCCCCGGTAACGCGATGTCAGCCCCCACCATAATAGGTAGCTTTACGTTACCGGCCGTTATTTTTGGTTGCAGAGTCGGTAATATTCGCTCTCCAGAATAACAAGTACACCGTATATGAATCCGATAATCTGGGTGGTATTTACGCTTCTGGCGCTGGATGCAATCAGAGAAGTCATGGGAGTATCAAGCTTGACAGGTCTGTGGTAAACAGTGAGTCGTGGCGTGAAACCAGCCCGGCGATAGCGCACGTTGCTATCGCCGGATTATTTCTTTTCAGGCGTGAAGACGATGATGTAACCGCGTCCCGACCAGGATGGCCAGCACCAGCATTAGCGCGATAAAACCGCCTACGCCGTTCCAGCCGTAACTATGCCAGAATACGCCGCCTAGCGTCCCGGCGATACTGGACCCCAGATAATAGCTGAAAAGATAAAGTGACGAGGCCTGTCCCTTCGCCCGGCGCGCACGCGGGCCAATCCAACTACTGGCCACGGAGTGCGCGGCGAAAAAGCCGGCGGAAAAAAGCAGCATCCCGGCAAAAATCAGCCAAAGCGAGGTAAAAAGCGTCAGTAAAAGCCCGCCCAGCATTACTGCGATAGAGAACAGCATCACCGGCCCCCGGCCATAGCGTGAGGTCATTGCGCCAGCTTTCGGCGAGCTCCATGTGCCGGTGAGATAGGCTACGGATAACAGTCCGACCACGGCCTGGCTTAATTCCCAGGGGGAGAGCATCAGGCGATAGCCAATGTAGTTAAACAGGGTGACGAATGCGCCCATCAGTAAAAAGCCTTCCACAAACAGCAGAGGTAACCCTCGATCGCGCCAGTGGAGACGGAAATTAATAAATAGCGTTTTAGGCCGTAGCGATGTAGGACGGAAATGTTGCGAGGCGGGTAAAATCTTCCAGAACATCAGCGCGGACGCCAGCGCAAAGCATCCGATGGCCGCCAGCGCGATGCGCCAGTTAAAAAAGTCGGTCATGACGCCGCTTAATAAACGCCCGCTCATCCCGCCGATGGAATTACCGCTAATATAGAGCCCCATAGAGAAAGCGACAAAGCTGGGATGGATTTCTTCGCTCAGGTAGGTCATTCCCACTGCGGCGACGCCGCTTAACGACAGACCGATCAGCGCGCGCATAATCAGAATACCATGCCAGCTGGTCATCATGGTTGATAACAATGTGCAGCAGGAGGCTAATAACAAGGCTGTGACCATCACCGGTTTACGGCCTATCGCATCAGAAAGCGGGCCGGTAAAAAGTAAGCCGATAGCCAGCATGGCGGTAGAAATAGAAAGTGAAACGCTGCTGCTGGCTGGGGAGACGCCAAACTCTTGGGAAAGTACCGGTAATATAGGCTGAACGCAATAAAGGAGCGCGAAAGTCGCCAGGCCCGCGGAAAAAAGGGCCAGCGTGACGCGCATGAAAGGCGCTGTACCGCGTTTAATAAATTGAACCGGCTGAGAATGGCGTTGTTCATCGATATCGCTCGCCGTGGCGTCATCGAGAATAGTTGTACGACTCACGTTAAATCCTTGCTTTACATCTCCGTCAACAGGAGACGGGTATAACCGACATGTAAAGCATAGAAAAAGCAAAATATTCTGTCTAATATATTAATTGTCTCAAATAAGACGTTAAAAATATGAATATCGAATTACGTCATTTACGTTACTTTGTGGCGGTAGCAGAAGAACTGCATTTTGGTCGCGCCGCCGCGCGCCTCAATATCTCGCAGCCGCCGCTCAGTCAGCAGATACAAATTCTGGAGCAGCAGGTCGGCGCGCGATTACTGGCGCGGACCAACCGCAGCGTAGCGTTAACGGCCGCCGGGCGACAGTTTCTGGTGGATAGCCGACACATCCTGAGTCTGGTAAACGACGCCGCCGCTCGCGCCGAGCGGTTGCATCAGGGCGAAGCGGGTGAAATCCGTATTGGCTTTACGTCTTCAGCGCCTTTTATTCGGGCGGTATCGCATACCTTTTCGCTGTTCCGCCAGTCCTATCCGGGAGTGCATATGCAAACGCGTGAAATGAATACGCGTGAGCAAATCGCGCCGCTCAACGAAGGCGTACTGGATATTGGCTTGCTGCGGAATACGCCGCTGCCCGACACACTTAATCGCGAGGTGATTTTGCATGAGCCGCTTATGGCCATGATCCCGCGCGAACATCGGCTGGCGCAAAAGCCGGTCGTCAGTCTGACAGAGCTGGCGGAAGAACCTTTCGTCTTTTTCGATCCGCATGTCGGGACGGGCCTCTACGACGATATTCTCGGCCTGATGCGGCGCTATAACCTGTCGCCGACCATCACGCAGGAGGTTGGCGAGGCAATGACCATTATTGGTCTGGTGGCGGCGGGACTGGGCGTCTCGATTCTGCCGGCATCCTTTAAGCGTGTACAGATGAGCGAGATGCGCTGGGTTCCCCTGGCTGAAGAGGACGCCGTATCTGAAATGTGGCTGGTATGGCCAAAGCATCATGAACAGAGTCATGCCGTACAGCGGTTTTGCCAACTGCTATTACTGGCTGCCCGACGGGATTAATTACGCTTAAAAAGGGTGAAAATGTGCAGTTAATCACACGGCTAAGCAAAAAGTTGACGGCGAGTATTGAAGTGTTTCACCATAGCACACAGATTATTTCGGAGCGCGAAAATAAAGGGAGTGAGCGGTGGTTGCTGATAGTCAGCCTGGGCATATCGATCAAATTAAGCAGACCAATGCTGGCGCAGTGTATCGCCTGATTGATCAGCTCGGACCGGTATCGCGAATTGACCTGTCTCGTCTGGCGCAGTTGGCGCCTGCCAGTATTACGAAAATTGTTCGCGAAATGCTGGAAGCGCATTTGGTTCAGGAACTTGAAATTAAAGAGGCGGGCAGTCGTGGACGTCCCGCCGTCGGGCTGATGGTGGAAACAGAAGCCTGGCACTATTTATCTATTCGTATTAGCCGTGGCGAAATTTTCCTTGCGCTGCGCGATCTTAGCAGCAAACTGGTGGTAGAAGAGTGTCTGGCGCTGCCGTTAAACGAAGCCACGCCGTTGCTTGAGAGAATTATTACGCACGTTGATCGGTTTTTTACCCGCCATCAGCAGAAACTGGAGCGTCTGACCTCCATTGCCATTACGTTACCGGGCATTATCGATACCGAAAACGGCGTTGTGCACCGGATGCCGTATTACGAAGATGTCAAAGAGATGCCTTTGGGAGATGCGCTGGAGCGGCACACCGGCGTACCGGTTTACATCCAGCATGATATTAGCGCCTGGACGATGGCAGAGGCGCTTTTTGGCGCCTCACGCGGCGCGCGCGACGTTATCCAGGTGGTGATTGATCATAATGTGGGGGCGGGCGTTATCACCGACGGTCATTTGCTTCATGCGGGCAGTAGCAGTCTGGTAGAGATTGGGCATACCCAGGTCGATCCTTATGGTAAGCGCTGTTATTGCGGTAATCATGGCTGTCTGGAGACCATAGCCAGCGTCGATAGCGTGCTGGAACTTACGCAGCTTCGGCTTAATCAGTCGATGAGTTCAATGTTGCACGGCCAGCCGTTAACGGTAGATTCACTGTGTCAGGCGGCGATGCAGGGAGATCTATTAGCAAAAGATATTATTAGCGGCGTTGGCGCGCATGTCGGACGCATTCTGGCTATCATGGTGAATTTATTTAATCCGCAAAAAATTCTTATTGGTTCGCCGCTAAGTAAAGCGGCTGATATCCTTTTTCCGGCCATTGCTGACAGTATCCGTCAGCAGGCGCTGCCCGCCTACAGTAGGAATACGGTAGTGGAAAGCACGCAGTTTACCAACCAGGGCACGATGGCCGGGGCGGCGTTGGTAAAAGACGCGATGTATAACGGCTCTTTGTTGATTCGTCTATTACAGGGTTAACATTTTTTAACTGTTGTACAAAAATTTGCGCTAACTCAAGCTGATTGCCCTTGCCATATCTTAGACTTTCTCCACTGTATTATTTTCCTGGCTTATATTTTCGAAGCATAACGGTGGAGTTAGTGATGCTGAAGCGTTTCTTTATTACAGGTACAGACACTTCTGTTGGGAAGACGGTGGTTTCCCGCGCATTACTACAAGCGTTAGCGTCGGGTGGTAAGAGCGTCGCAGGGTATAAACCTGTCGCTAAAGGGAGCAAAGAGACTGCAGAAGGGATGCGCAACAAAGACGCGCTGGTATTGCAAAGCGTCTCTTCGCTGGAGTTGCCGTATGAGGCGATTAATCCGATCGCGTTAAGCGAAGAAGAAAGCAGCGTCGCGCATAGCTGTCCTATAAATTACACCTTGCTGTCCAACGGTCTGGCGAGCCTGAGCGATAAAGTGGACCACGTGGTTGTGGAGGGTACTGGCGGCTGGCGTAGTTTGATGAATGATTTACGTCCATTGTCCGAATGGGTGGTACAGGAACAGTTACCGGTATTGATGGTGGTAGGGATTCAGGAGGGGTGCATTAATCATGCGCTACTGACTGCGCAAGCTGTCGCTAACGATGGACTGCCATTAATTGGCTGGGTGGCGAATCGTATCAATCCTGGCCTGGCGCATTATGCTGAAATTATTGATGTGCTTGGGAAAAAACTGCCAGCGCCGCTGATTGGCGAGTTGCCGTACCTGCCGCGCGCCGAGCAGCGTGAGCTGGGGCAGTATATTCGTTTGTCAATGCTCGGCAGCGTGCTGGCGGTAGATAGAATCATGGCGTAACGTTCGCGAGAGCACTGACGCGACTACACAGGCAATCAGCAGACCGGGGAGTAACTGATACTCGCCGGTCATTTCACAAATCATCAGGGTGGACATTATCGGCGCATGGGTTGTCGCCGCCAGTAGCGTCGCCATACCCGCCAGCCCCAATAAAATTGCTATTTCATCCGAGCCTGGAAGCCAGAATCCCCATATCCGACCCAGAAACATTCCAATTGATAATCCGACAAATAATGTTGGCGTAAAGACGCCGCCCGGCGCGCCAGACCCGCTGCTGGCGAGCACCGCCAGGATTTTGCACACAAAAATTCCGCCAATCAGCGAGAATAGCGGCGGAGAGAGCAAAAATGATTGTACGACGCTATAGCCGTTTCCCCATACCGTGGGCGTGAGTAACGACAGTAATCCGACAATAAGCCCGCCCAGCGCCAGTTGCCAGGGCGGGGACAATTTTAAGCGTAAGAAACTATTATGGCTGGCCGTCATCAGCCACATCAGCAACGGACCGCACAGACCGGCGACCAGGCCGGTACTGACTATCATGACGTACTCCCGCGCGTGGAGATCAACGGTCAGATGTACGGTATAGAGTAGTGAATCGCTACCGTTTAATAGATGGGTGGTTAGCAGGGCGACGACGGCGGAAACGACAACCGGGCCGAGGGAAGCCAGCATTAAGGTACCGAACAGGATTTCCGCGATAAACAGGCTGCCCGCCAGCGGCGCATGGTAAGCGCCCGCCATGCCCGCAGCGGCGCCGCTGGCGATCCATAATTTCCATTCCTCACGCGGCGTGAAGCGTCGGGCAAAGCTGGATGCCGCCAGCGAGGCGAGGAGGATCATTGCGCCTTCGCGACCAATTGCGCTGCCGCTGACCACGACCAGCAGCGAGGCCAGCGATTTTACCAGACTGGCGCCAACGTCAAATTGCCCGTCGGTTTGCAATGCTTCCATATAGTCAGTGGGCGCATGGGGGCGCTGTTGGTTCATTTTTTGCCACCCCCACAGCAACAGGCCAGCGGCCAGGCCGCCAAGCGCCGGCGTAATCAGCCGTCGCCAGGGCGAAAGCCCCTCAGCCGCATTCACCAGACTGCCGGTGTCATTACTCAGGAAAATCCACTCCAGCAATTGCATCGCATGACGGAAGGCGGCGACAGCCAGCGCCGCGAGAATACCGATGAGCGTAGCGATCAGCAGGCGACGAAACATCGTGCGCAGATCCGGGTAAGCGTGTAAACGATGCATGAGCGGGTAAACAGGGAGTTTCAGGATAGCCTATTCTGCGGGGAAATGGCGTCAGACGCAAAAGCACTATGTGCGATATAATATTGCGTACAATAATGATATTGCCGGATAGCGAGAGGCCATCCGGCGGCAACGTTAGCTGCTTTCGTGAATATTTAGCGCCCGACGCGTGCGGCCTGAGCTGAGATAGTCGGCGATGTAATCCTGAGAGATTTCACCGTTATAGCGTCCGTCTTCATCAACGATCGGCATCCAGCTGGTATTACTTTCGTACAATCTGGACAGCACAATACGCAGATTATCTTCCGCTTTGCCCGTAATACGGAAAGGATGGGTGATATCGGCGCAGATTCCGCTGGCGTTCCGCGCTTCCCGGCGCTTCACAAATCCCAGTGGCTTACCGTCGTTGTCAATGACGGTAATGGCGCGAATATCGTGATCATCCATGATGCCGAACGCCTCGCTTAACGGCGTGGAAGGCCGCGCGGTAATGGTTGGCTGTTGGTCGGTAACATCGCCTGCGGAGACCAGTAGCAAACGCTTTAACGTTCTGTCCTGACCGACAAACGACCCGACAAACTCGTTAGCCGGTTTGGCCAGCAGTTCATCAGGACTGGCGCACTGTACAATTCGCCCCTGACGGAACACGGCGATACGGTCGCCGAGTTTTAGCGCTTCGTCGATATCATGGCTGACCAGCATCACGGTCTTTTTTAGCTTACGCTGCATATCCAGAAACTGGTTCTGGATCACTTCGCGGTTAATTGGGTCCACCGCGCCGAAGGGCTCATCCATCAGCAGTACCGGCGGATCGGCGGCCAGAGCGCGGATCACGCCAATACGCTGCTGCTGTCCCCCGGACATCTCCTTTGGATAGCGATGCAGAAATTTTCTGGCATCCAGCGCCACCATGTCCATCAACTCTTCGGCGCGTTGCTTGCAGCGCGCTTTGTCCCAACCCAACATGCGCGGCACAACGGTAATATTTTCTTCAATCGTCATATTAGGAAACAGGCCGATCTGTTGGATAACATACCCAATATTGCGGCGTAGCGTTACCGTATCCATATCGTTGGTATTCTCGCCGTTGATAAGAATATTACCGCTGCTGGGCGCGATCAGCCGGTTGATCATCTTTAACGTGGTGGTTTTGCCGCAGCCGGAGGGACCGAGTAAGACGCACATTTCGCCTTCCGGCACGTTCAGGTTGACGTTGTCGACGGCTTTTAACGGCTGACCCTTTTTCTGTACAAATTGTTTGGTGAGTTTTTCCAGTTTTATCATTATCGTATCCCCTTAGGTGTCAGTACGACTTGCAGACGATGCAACAGCCAGTCAAGTACAATTGCCAGTAGACAGATCATCAGCGCGCCGGCAATTAACATGCGAATATCGCTGCCGCTAATGCCGTTTAACAGTAGCAGCCCCAGACCGCCGGCGCCGATCACCGCGGCAATCGCCATCACGCCGATATTCATCACTACCGCGGTGCGGATACCCCCGAAAATAACCGGTAGGGCCATTGGGATTTCGACCCAGCGCAGCCGTTGCCAGAAAGTCATACCGATGCCGCGTCCCGCTTCACGCAGACCGGGCGGCAAACTATCAAGCGCAGTATGGGTATTACGGACAATCGGCAGTAAAGAGTAGAGAAAAACAGCCGTCACGGCGGGCAGAACGCCAATACCATGCCCGATCAGCGAAAAGAGCGGGATCATTAATCCAAACAGCGCGATAGACGGAATGGTAAGAAGTAGCGTGGCTGCGCCCAATACCGGCGTTGCCAGCCATTTGTGGCGTACAATCAAAACGCCTAACGGTACGCCGATGATAATCGCCAGACCGACGGCCAGCGCGACCAGCCAGAGATGCTGAAAGGTAAGGCTGGCGAGATAGCCTGCGTTATCCAGCATATAATGTATCGTATCCATAGGCGCTCCTTACAGCAGACCTTTGTCCTGCAAAAATTGATGGGCTACCTGTTGCGGCGTGCGATGCTCGATATCGACCTGGGCGTTTAGGGTCGATATCACATCGTTATTGAGCAGGCCGGAAAGGGTGTTTAAGGCGTCATCAAGGCCAGGATTGGCTTCCAGCACCTCTTTACGCACTACGGGCGTGACAGCGTAACTTGGGAAGAAGCCTTTATCATCTTCCAGCACTTTCAGATCAAACCCTTTCACCCGTCCGTCGGTGGTATAGACCAGCCCGGCGTCAACCAGCCCATCCCGAACGGCGTTATAGACCAGCCCTGGGTCCATCTGTCGTATTTGCGGGCGATCGAGCTGCATCTGATAGGCTTGCTGAAGGGGCTTCATTCCGTCGCTGCGCCCGGCAAATTCCAGATCGAGGCCGAGCATCCAGTTGTGGTCAGGATCGTTCTGCCGGACCTGTTCGATTTTTGCCACCATTTGCGAGATGGTGGTGATATTTTCCGACTCGGCGCGTTTGCGCTGCATCGCGAACGCGTAAGTATTGTTCATGTCAGCCGGTTTGAGCCATACTAGGCCCAGCTTCGCATCCAGGCGTTTTACCGTGTCGTAGGTTTCCTGTGGACTCATGCGCTTATCGATACGGTTGAAAATAATCAGCGATGTACCGGTGTATTCCCAGGTAATATCAATTTGTTTATTCACCATCGCATTACGTGAAATCACCGCGGCGATATTGGTTTGCGGCTGAACCTGAAAGCCTTTCTTCTGCAAATACTGAACGGTCATAGCGGAAAGAATATGCTGCTCGGTAAAGCTTTTGGTGGCGAGAACCAGCGGCGCGGCCTGCGTCTGGCTACTGAACAACAGCGTTGCGGCAAGCCATCCTAACAGGTGTTTTTTGAATCTCATTTAACGCTCCTTATTGTTATTTATGCGTTCAAACGGTATGAGGGCTAAGGCGTCGCCCAAACCAGGCAAGCAGAGTGTCAAGAATCAGCGCGAATAACGCCGTGGCCGTTGCGCCGAGGATCAACGTCGGAAAATCGTTGAGATAAATTCCCGGGAAAATCAGCTCGCCGTAGCTGCTGGCGCCGATCAGAAAGGCCAGCGGCGCGGTGCCGACATTGATGGCGGTCGCGATGCGAATACCGGACAGCATCACTGGCCACGCATTAGGTAGCTCTACCTGGCGAAGCCGCTGCCATTTTGTCATCCCAATCCCGTTCGCCGCTTCAATCAGTGAGGCGGGAACGGAACAGAGGCCCGCATAGGTATTGCGGACGATAGGCAGAAGGGAGGCCAGAAATAGCGCGACAATGGCGGGCGTATCGCCGATCCCGATAATCACCATCGCTAAGGCCAGAACGGCCAGCGGCGGCAAGGTATTACCAACATTAAAGATTTGCATGACATATTCAGCAAATCCTTTTGCCGCAGGACGGCTGAGTAAAATCCCACTCGGGATACCGACCAGTAAAGCAAAAAACATGGACGTAAAGACCAGCATCAAATGCCGTTGTCCGAGATACAGCAGATCGACCTGACGCGCTTTCAGCGTCTCCAGACCGATTCCCCAGATAAACAGCGCCAGTAACAGCAAAATGACGATAGTGAACCCAAGTACACGTTTTAGGGTGAGGGTGTGCATTGCGGTGTGTCTCCCTGTTTGCATGTGTTATGGCGACGTTAAGAGTTGCGTGTTGTTATGCCATGTTCCGGCAGGGTGCTTTGAGCTATAGCAACAGGTTGGGAAGGATTCCAGCGGAGCGTGATGTTTAACACTGTTAAACATCTATTAACAATTATGCTTTGCCCTTATACGGCTTAGCGTGAACATTCACGATAAAGAATTATCTTAAAAATAGAAGCGTGGTGTGACGTTGTCACTTTTTGTAGATAAAAATAGGCCGCAATGGGAGAAAAGGCAGGTAAAATCCTGCCTTTTGTGGGGATTAACGGAATAACGGTTTTACAGCGACGGGAATAATGAGTTGAGCTTGCCATTGCGCCAGCGTCAGACGCGCCAGTTGCCCCAACGCCTGATAAAACGGATGCCCGGCATGATCGATAAATACGTCCAGAAAGCGGGACGACCACGGAAACAGATGCCAGGCCAGGAGTTGTTCGCATTCATGATGACGGTCATTCTCGGCAAGCCAGGCCGCCAGCAGCAACAGCGACCCAAAATGATCTTCTGGCTCGTTTTGCTGCATTTCAAACTGAATTCCGTTTTCGCGCATCCACTGACGTAGCGCCAATGTAGAATCGCCAAATAATACGCTCTCACGATCCAGCCAGACGGAACCCCACGGCGGAGACGGCAGAGCGTAAGGGCCGATAAACAGACGCTGCCAGGCCTGTGGCAACGACTCTTCGCTGTGGGTCTTAAACATAGCCGCCACAGGCGCAAGCGCCTCGGCATCAAGCGGCCACTGCGCCTGCCAGTCGTCGGTTAATAGCGCCTGAACCAGAGGAGCGGTTTCGTGGCTTTCCGGCGAATAATAAAACAACGCGCCGAGAACACGCGCCGTTACTGCAAAATCATCACGTTGTAAAAAAGTGGTCATTCAAACAATCCCGAAAGGTGCGGGTCGCCCCGCACGCATAAATTAACCTGCGACGGCCATACCTACGGTCATATGCAGGCCATAAAAAAGTCCGCGGCCAATAATTTCGCCCGCCAGCACCAGCACGACACCGAGCAGCAAACCAACGGTATGCGGTTCGCGGCGACGGATTAGCGGACATAGCCAGCAGCCTAATCCGGCAGCAAGCAAGACAATGCGCCAGACCTGTAGCATACCGTAATCCGGTGCGAGATGGCTGGCCTGTTGCACGGAACTGTGAATGGTTGAGAGAGACAGCCCTTGTAGTACGATGACCGCCACGCACACCACCAACGCCAGGCCGCTAATACTGGCAAACGTCACGCTGCAAAATGGGACGCGCGCGATGCGTAGCAGTAGCGCCGCAAACACCGGGCCGCACAGGAATGCCGTGAGGAAAAAGGCCAGCGTGGTGTAGCCATTATACCAGGTTGGCACGGTATCTATCTGATAAACGAGCGTCATTGCCCAGATGAATGCAACGCCGAGCGCCATACTGACCAGCAGCCACACTTTACCCAGCGCCGGGGGCATTTTACCGAGTACCGCCACCAGCCACCAGATGCCGCCTACGGCAAAGAACACCGATCCTGCGGCGATTTCATTACTCAGTGCGGAAGCGCCTACGCGGTTAAGCGAGTTAAACGCACGCATCGGCGAGCCGAGATGCATAATCGACGCGAGGAATCCCACTCCCATCACCAGCCACAGAAAAAACATGCTGCGCACGATGCGCTGACGGGCGATGGTATCGTCTTTTGCCGTCAGCCAGCCCAGTCCGCTAACGATTAACGCGCCGACCACGCACTGACCAAAGACCGTGAAGATCATCAACGGCCATTCATGCCATCCACTTCCCATCTTATACCTCCTTCGGATTGGCCAGATAACCGGTAGTGTCCCCGGTCGGGCGGCTGTTGGCGTTGGGTTTAATCACAATATTCGGCTTCGTGAAATGCGCGCGCGGCAGCGGCGCGACGGCAGCCAGCTCACCGTGTTTTTTGCGCAGTTCGTCGATAGGACCAAAGTCCAGCGCCCGCAGCGGACAGGATTCGACGCAGATAGGCTTTTTGCCGTCGGCGACGCGATCATAACAGCCGTCGCACTTGGTCATATGACCTTTGGCCGCGTTGTACTGCGGCGCGCCGTACGGGCAGGCCATGTGGCAGTAGCGGCAGCCGATACAGACCTCTTCGTTCACCACCACAAAACCGTCATCGCGCTTGTGCATCGCGCCGCTCGGGCAGACTTTGGTACAGGCCGGGTCTTCGCAGTGGTTACAGGAGATGGAGAGATAGTAGGCAAAGACGTTCTGGTGCCAGACGCCGTTATCTTCCTGCCAGTCGCCACCCGCATACTCATAAATGCGGCGGAAGCTGACATCCGGGGTCAAATCTTTGTAGTCCTTGCAGGCCAGTTCGCAGGTTTTGCAACCGGTGCAACGGCTGGAATCAATAAAAAATCCATACTGGGTTGTCATGGGTTACTCCTTACGCCTTTTCAACCTGAACAAGATTACTGTGTGACGGATTACCTTTCGCCAGTGGGGAAGGCCGGTGCGACGTCAGAATGTTAATGGAGCCGCCGCGATCGACTTTGTCGCCAAACATGTCGGCATTTAACCAGGCGCCCTGGCCGATAGCGGTGACGCCAGGCAATATGCGCGGCGTGACTTTTGCCGGAATGAGCATCTGTCCGTTCTGGTTAAAGACCCGCACGGTGTCGCCGTGCTGAATGCCGCGCGCTTGCGCATCAATCGGGTTGATCCAGATCTCCTGCGGACATGCCTGTTGCAGGACGTCGATATTGCCGTAGCTGGAGTGGGTACGCGCTTTATAGTGGAAGCCGGTTAGCTGTAGCGGGTAGCGCTGACGAAGCGGATCGTCCCAACCGTCAAAGCCTGGCGTATAGGCGGGTAAAGGATGGATAATCTCATCTTTCTTCAGCTCCCACGTGTTGGCGAGGGTTGCCAGACGCTCGGAATAGATTTCGATTTTACCGGACGGCGTTTTCAGTGGGTTGGCGGCAGGGTCTTCGCGGAAGGCGCGGAAAGCGACGTAGTGCTCCTCCGGGCATTTTTTCTTGAAAATCCCTGTCTGTTTCATCTCTTCGTAATCCGGCATTTCCGGGTTACGCGCTTTGGTTTTTGCGTGCAGGTATTTGACCCACTCATGCTGCGTGCGGCCTTCTGTGAAGGTCTGGTATACGTCCGGACCAAGCCGTTTAGCCACTTCACTGAGCGTCCAGTAAATGGGCTTTCTTTCAAATTTCGGCGAGGTGGCGGGCTGACCAAGAATGACATAGCCCATATTGCCTGCGGATTCGTGGGAAATCAGATCTTCCTGCTCGGTCGGCATTAAATCAGGCAGCAGAATGTCGCAATATTTTGCCGACGCGGTCATAAAGTGCTCGATGCCGACGATCATTTCACATTTACTGTCGTCCTGAAGCACCTCGTGGGTGTGGGCGATATCGCCATGCTGATTGATCAGCGTATTACTGGCGTAGCACCACAAAAATTTGATCGGCACGTCGAGCTTGTCTTTTCCCCGCACGCCGTCGCGTGTGGCGGTCATTTCCGCGCCATGATCGATAGCGTCGGTCCAGGTAAAGACCGAAATCTGGGTTTTTACCGGGTTCTCCAGCATAGAAAACCATTCGACGCCCAGATCCCAGGTGCCTTCGCGTACGCCGGAATTACCGCCATTTATGCCGACGTTACCGGTGAGTACAGACAACATGGCGATTGCGCGTGCGGTCTGCTCCCCGTTAGAGTGGCGTTGCGGTCCCCAGCCCTGGCAAATGTAAGCCGGTTTCGCCGAGCCGATTTCCCGCGCCAGTTGAATGATTTTTTCCGCCGGAATACTGGTAATCTGCGCGGCCCATTGCGGCGTTTTAGCAATACCGTCTTCGCCCTGACCCAAAATATAGGCTTTATAGTGCGCGTTACGCGGGGCCGAGGCGGGCAGAGTGGTTTCGTCGTAGCCGATGCAGTATTTATCCAGAAACGGTTTATCAATAAGATCTTCGGTAATCAGCACCCAGGCGATTGCCGCCGCCAGCGCGCCATCGGTACCAGGGCGAATCGGCAGCCACTCGTCTTCGCGGCCGGCGGCAGTGTCGTTATAACGCGGGTCAATCACGATCATCCGGGCGTTGGAGCGTTCGCGCGCCTGTTCGACATAGTATGTCACGCCGCCGCCGCTCATACGTGTTTCCGCGGGGTTATTGCCAAACATCACCACCAGTTTTGTATTGGCGATATCATCCGGACTGTTGCCGTCGTTGCCGCCGAACATATAGCTCATGGCCGCGCTGATTTGGGCGGTGCTGTAGCTACCGTAACGGCTGAGATAGCCGCCGCAGGCGTTCATCAGGCGATACGGTACGTTAGAATTGGTGATATTGCCGCCGTCCACGCCGGTACCGTAAAGCACATGTACCGCTTCGTTGCCGTAGTCCTTGAGGATACGTTTCAGGTTATCGCCGATGGTATCCAACGCTTCATCCCAACTGATACGTTCGAATTTGCCTTCTCCTCGTTTACCAACGCGTTTCATCGGATATTTCAGGCGATCGGGGTGGTTCATCCGGCGACGAATGGAGCGACCGCGCAGGCAGGCGCGTACCTGATGGTTGCCATATTCATCGTTGCCCGTGGTATCTGATTCAACCCAATATACGGTGTCATCTTTTACGTGCAGGCGTAGCAGACAGCGGCTGCCGCAGTTAACGGTACATGAACTCCAGACCGCTTTTTCTGCCACATTGCCAGATGCGAGGCCTGCTGCGGCGTGGGCGATGCGGGAGAATGGAAGGGTGAAAGCGCTACTGGCAAGCGCAAGGCTACCGATAGCGGAGGTTTTTACCAGGCTTCGTCGGCTGATACTGGCCGCCATTAATGCCTCAGGGTTGGTGATTTTCATAACAGCTCACTATGCTCATCCAAAAAGAGTTTTAAATGTCGTTGTGTTCGCAAAACGGGGAGCTCCGGGCGCGTAAAAACGTCCCGGAGCAGGCGGCTTAGATTTTTTCGATTTCCACCAGATTTGTATGTTGAGGATTCCCTTTTGCCAGGGGGGAAGGACGCAGCGTCGTGAGCGTATTGATGCAGGCGCCGTGGTCAATTTTATCGCCAGCCATATCCGCATTATGCCATGCGCCCTGACCCATCGCGCTGACGCCCGGCAGAATACGCGGCGTGACTTTGGCGGGTAGACGCACCTCTCCACGATCGTTAAAGACGCGAACCCTGTCGCCATTCGCGATACCGCGTTTTTGCGCATCGAGCGGATTTATCCACACCTCCTGGCGACAGGCGGCCTGCAGAACATCAATATTGCCGTAGCTTGAATGGGTACGGGATTTATAGTGAAAGCCAAACAGCTGTAGCGGGAAGGTGCTCCGTTTCGGATCGTCCCATCCTTCAAAAGTAGGGGTATAAATCGGCAGTGGGCTTATCACGTCGCCTTCCGCCAGCTCCCAGGTACTGGCGATGTGAGCGAGTTTGCTTGAGTAGATTTCGATTTTACCGGACGGCGTTTTTAACGGATTGGCCTGCGGATCTTCACGAAATTTTTTATAGGCGACAAAATGGCCGTTGGGATCTTTACGTTTATAGATGCCCATTTTTTTCAGCTCGTCATACGCGGGCAATGCCGGATCTCTTGCCTGCATTTTGGCGTACAGATATTGCAGCCATTGCGCCTGGGTACGGCCTTCGGTAAACCGCTGATACACATCGTCGCCGAGGCGTCTGGCGATTTCGCTGAGTACCCAGTAGATGGGCTTGCGCTCGAACTTAGGCGTCGTCGCCGGTTGAATAAAAATCAGATATCCCATATTGCCGGCGTAATCATTGGGGATGATATCTTCCTGTTCGACGGTCATGAGATCCGGCAGTAAAATATCGGCGTACTTCGCGGAAGAGGTCATAAAATTGTCGATGACCACAATCATTTCGCATTTCGCTTCATCCTGAAGAATTTCATGGGTTTTATTAATATCCGAATGCTGATTAATCAGGGTGTTGCCAGCGTAGTTCCATAGAAATTTGATCGGGACATCCAGCTTATCTTTGCCGCGTACGCCGTCGCGCAGGGCGGTCATTTCCGGGCCGCGCGCAATGGCGTCCGTCCAGCTAAAGCAGGAGATGGCGGTTTTAACGGGATTCTCCAGGACCGGCAGACGTTCAATGGTAATGGTGTAAGTAGATTCGCGTGCGCCGCTGTTACCGCCATGAATGCCGACGTTGCCGGTCAGAATCGGTAACATGGCGATGGCGCGAGCGGTTTGTTCGCCGTTCGCCTGACGCTGCGGCCCCCAACCCTGACAGATGTAGGCCGGTTTGACGCTACCTATCTCGCGCGCCAGTTTGATAATCCGATCGGCGGGGATGCCGGTAATATGCGATGCCCACTGCGGCGTTTTTGCGATACCGTCCTCGCCCTGGCCCAAAATATAAGCCTTATAATGGCCATTGGGGGGCGCGTCAGCCGGAAGGGTCTTTTCATCGTAGCCGATGCAATAGTTGTCGAGAAAAGGCTGGTCAACGAGATTTTCGTTAATCAATACCCAGGCAATCCCTGCCACCAGCGCGGCGTCGGTGCCGGGGCGAATCGGTATCCACTCGTCTTCACGTCCGGCAGCGGTATCGGTATAGCGCGGATCTATCACGATCATGCGCGCATTTGAGCGTTCACGCGCTTGCTCCAGAAACCAGGTAATGCCGCCGCCGCTCATGCGTGTTTCAGCCGGATTATTGCCGAACATGACCACCAGTTTACTGTTTTCGATATCAGACGTGCTGTTGCCGTCGTTGGAGCCATAGGTGTAGGGCATGGCGCAAGAAATTTGCGCGGTACTGTATGAGCCGTATTGATTCAACGAACCGCCGTAGCAGTTCATCAAACGCTTCACCGGCGAGGCGGCAGGCGACGAGCGGGTTATGTTGCCGCCTACGATGCCGGATGAATAGTGGATATAAACGGCTTCATTGCCGTAGGTCTCTACGGTCTTTTTCAGGCTGGCGCTAATGGTGTCCAGTGCTTCCTGCCAGCTAATGCGTTCAAATTTGCCTTCGCCGCGGCGGCCAACGCGTTTCATGGGATAGTTAAGGCGATCCGGATGGTTAATGCGCCGACGGATTGAACGGCCCCGCAGACAGGCGCGAACCTGATGATTGCCGTAGACATCGTCGCCAGTATTATCAGTTTCAACCCACCAGACTTCATTATCTTTTACATGCAGACGCAGGGCGCAGCGACTGCCGCAGTTGACCGAACAGGCGCCCCAGACGATTTTATCTTCTTCGTTGCGCATGGCCTGCTGCACTGCCGCGGCCGCGGCCGCGGTACGCATCCCAAACGGTAAAGATACGCCTCCGGCAGCCAGCGCCAGTGAGCCAAGCGCCGCTGATTTCACTAACGTCCTGCGGCTAACGCCTGTTTGTTGCTTTTCTCCGGGCATCACTCACTCCATTGTCGTTATTATTTCGCTATATATTGATAACTATAACGAAATTATTAACATGCTAATGATGTAATGAGTTTACCCCTTTGGGAGTAAGGATTATTAATCCATGTCAAAGAGCGTTACCCTCCGGACCCGGAGGGCAGGAGGAGATTATTGCGGTTCGGCGGATGAACCGTCTTGAGCGGGAGAGGTATTGGCTGGCGCATTGCCGCTGCTGGTGCGGGTATAAAGAATTTTATGCGTGTCGTTCGCGCAATGGCCCACCACCTGTGAGTCGGGCTGATCGGCCTGGTCGTTAGGAACGATAGTGAGCGTAAAATTATCCGCCGGCACGCCGTTATTGATGATACGTTGTTCAATATCGCTTTTTACTCTCTCGCACGATCCCGGTGCCGCCATCACCAGCGAGGGGGCGCTGACTAACGCCAGAGCGGCTATTGCAGTTGCGATTTTCATCATGAACTCCTGTGATTAATGACGATGTTCTAAGCTTAGCATTTTTCGTGTAAATAACTGTATTTGCTAATATGATGATAAATATCTTTTCATCCTGGTGACACGCGTGAAGAAACCCCTTTTACTGACGTTATTGTGCATGATACTGGCAGGTTGTGATAACCCGAAATCCCTTGAGTCTTTTACGCCGGAAATGGCCAGTTTTTCGAACGAATTTGATTTTGATCCATTACGTGGTCCGGTAAAGGATTTCAGCCAGACATTGATGAGTGAGAATGGCGAAGTGGCGAAGCAGGTCACCGGTACGCTTTCACAGGAAGGCTGTTTTGATACGCTTGAGTTACACGATCTGGAGAATAATACGGGGCTGGCGCTCGTGCTGGATGCCAATTATTACCGGGATGCTCAGACGCTGGAAAAAAAGGTGCAGTT
Source organism: Salmonella sp. SAL04196 (assembly GCF_046550835.1). Taxonomy (NCBI): domain Bacteria; kingdom Pseudomonadati; phylum Pseudomonadota; class Gammaproteobacteria; order Enterobacterales; family Enterobacteriaceae; genus Salmonella; species Salmonella sp. SAL04196. Next base: position 753,441 of record NZ_JBGDXE010000001.1, on the reverse strand, counting down.
ACAGGGGAAGTGCCAGCTGGCGGCGTTGCCTTCGGCGGGCGTGACCTGGGAAACGGACGACAACGGTTTTGTGGTATCGGCGACGGGCAAAGAGATGAAAGTCGAGTACCGCTATGATAGCGAAGGTTATCCGCTAGGTAAGACAACCATAAACTCGCAGAATACGCTCTCTGTGACGGCAAAACCCTCCGCGGACCCGCGTAAAAAGCTGGACTATACGGCAGTCAGCCGGGTGGATGATCGACAGGTTGGCAATGTCACACAGAGCTGCGAATATGATGCGTACGCGAACCCTGTTGACTGCCGGCTTGTTATCGTCGATGAGAGCGTTAAGCCGGCAGTGTCCCACCATTACACCATTAAAAATCGTATCGATTACTACTAAACCGGGCGCGGTGCGACTCTCCGTGACTACTGCGCCACGTTTACTGCGCGGTGGGTTTCAGGAGCGTAGAACCGGACGTTTTATGTTCATCCAGATACTGCTGCTGGAAGATACACATGCGGATGGTGTTACGGTATTCGCCGTTAATGAAGAACTCATGAATCAGCTCGCCTTCTACTCTAAACCCGAGTTTACGGTAGATGTGAATCGCTTTTTCATTCTCTTTATCGACGATCAAATACAATTTATAGAGATTGAGTACGGTAAATCCGTAATCCATCGCCAGTTTGGCCGCGCGTGACGCCAGGCCTTTTCCCTGGTACTCCGGCGAGATAATAATCTGAAATTCCGCCCGCCGATGCACATGGTTAATTTCCACCAGTTCTACCAGCCCAGCGTTTTCACCATCGCATTCGACGACAAAGCGCCGTTCGCTTTGGTCGTGGATGTGTTTGTCGTAGAGATCCGACAGTTCGACAAAAGCCTCATACGGCTCTTCAAACCAGTAACGCATAACGCTGGCATTATTATCAAGCTGGTGGACAAATCGTAAATCTTCACGCTCAAGCGGGCGCAGTCTGACCTTGTAGTCACTTGTCATACTGTATCCTTACACTTCCTTTTAGTTATCCTGCATTAGGGCGTAATAACGCGACCTGTACGACGATCCAGACACCGCAGCGTATTGGGCTCCCAATAGGCGTTGATGTTGGCGCTTTGCTCGCATTTATCGCGGTTATCAAAGGCGGCATCGGCTTTGTCCCACTCTTTTTCTGCGCGGGTATTCACTTTCTGACGCAGACTGCGAGTGTCGTTCCATTGTTCCTTTTCCATCGCCGCTTCCTGACGACTTTGTGCGCTATCTCCCGATTCAATCACCAGTTTACTGGTTTCAGCGAATGCGGAAGGAGTATATATAACGGCCGCCAACGTAAGCATTGCCGTCAGGCACAGGCGTTTGCTCAGCGTATTGTTCATCACAACATCCTTTCATTAGAGGGGAAAAAGCGGTAAACCACCTGTAAATTCTACACCAATCCTTATGCCGGGCATATACACAAGAATGGCCGGATAACCGTAACGATATTCTGTTGTATTATCACTTATCATTTCGTAACCAAATGAATCTCATGCTAAAGACGACTCTGCTTTTCTTTGTTACCGCCCTCTGTGAAATCATTGGATGTTTTCTTCCCTGGCTATGGCTTAAGCGCGGCGCCAGCGTGTGGTGGCTTTTGCCCGCCGCTGCGTCACTTGCGTTATTCGTCTGGCTTTTGACCTTGCATCCGGCGGCGAGTGGGCGGGTTTATGCGGCTTACGGTGGGGTATATGTCTGTACTGCGCTCCTGTGGTTACGTGTTGTCGATGGCGTCCGGCTCACGGTTTATGACTGGTGCGGCGCGCTGATCGCGTTGTGTGGAATGCTGATTATCGTCGTCGGATGGGGACGTACGTAACATTGCCGCGCGACCAGAACATTTTGTGATCTGGCAGCGCTTTTTACATTAATATACTTGTATGGTAGTAGCTCAGTTGGGTAAATTTCCTGCATCCCATAATGCGATGTAAGGAATAAAAATGAAGATTGTAGGGGCTGAAGTTTTTGTTACGTGTCCAGGGCGTAACTTCGTCACCTTAAAGATAACCACGGAAGACGGGATCATCGGTCTGGGGGATGCCACCCTGAACGGACGCGAGCTCCCGGTGGCCTCGTACCTTACCGATCACCTGTGCCCACAGCTCATCGGGCGGGATGCTCGCCGCATCGAAGATATCTGGCAGTTCTTCTACAAAGGCGCGTACTGGCGCCGTGGCCCTGTCACCATGTCCGCCATTTCCGCGGTTGATATGGCGCTATGGGATATTAAAGCCAAAGCCGCCAATATGCCGTTGTATCAGTTACTCGGCGGCGCTTCGCGTGAAGGCGTCATGGTGTATTGCCATACCACAGGCCACACCATCGACGATGTGCTGGAAGACTACGCGCGTCATAAAGAGCAAGGGTTCAAAGCAATCCGCGTGCAGTGCGGCGTTCCGGGGATGAAAACCACCTACGGCATGGCGAAAGGCAAGGGGCTGGCCTATGAGCCCGCGACAAAAGGCCAGTGGCCGGAAGAACAGTTGTGGTCAACGGAAAAGTATCTCGATTTTACGCCAAAGCTGTTTGACGCCGTGCGTAATACGTTCGGGTTTAATGAACATCTTCTGCACGATATGCATCACCGACTGACGCCTATTGAGGCTGCCCGCTTTGGCAAAAGTATTGAAGACTATCGTTTGTTCTGGATGGAAGACCCGACGCCGGCTGAAAATCAGGCGTGCTTCCGCCTCATCCGCCAGCATACGGTCACGCCGATTGCGGTAGGCGAAGTCTTTAACAGTATCTGGGATTGCAAACAGCTCATTGAAGAGCAATTGATTGACTATATCCGCACCACGCTTACCCATGCCGGTGGTATTACCGGGATGCGCCGCATTGCCGATTTTGCCTCGCTCTACCAGGTGCGTACCGGTTCGCATGGGCCGTCCGATCTGTCGCCGGTTTGTATGGCCGCTGCATTACATTTCGACCTGTGGGTGCCTAACTTTGGCGTACAGGAGTATATGGGCTACTCCGAACAGATGCTGGAGGTTTTCCCGCATAACTGGACGTTCGAGGGCGGCTATATGCATCCGGGCGACAAGCCAGGACTGGGCATTGAGTTCGATGAAAAACTGGCGGCGAAATATCCGTACGATCCAGCCTATTTGCCGGTGGCCCGCCTGGAAGACGGCACACTGTGGAACTGGTAAGGAGCGAAAAATGAAAAGCATCGTAATCGAAAAACCGAATACATTAACTATCGAAACGCGCGCGCTTCCTCAGCCTGCGCCGGGTGAAGTTCGTATTAAAGTGAAACTGGCGGGTATCTGCGGTTCCGACAGTCATATTTATCGGGGACATAATCCCTTTGCAAAATATCCCCGTGTCATAGGCCATGAATTTTTCGGTGTCATCGACGCGGTAGGCGACAACGTCAATCACGACCGGATAGGAGAACGGGTATCCGTCGATCCGGTGATCAGTTGCGGGCATTGTTACCCTTGTTCAGTCGGTAAACCCAATGTGTGTACCTCGCTGGTGGTGCTGGGCGTGCATCGTGACGGCGGTTTCAGCGAGTATGCGGTGGCGCCGGCCCGTAATGCTCATCGCATACCGGACAACATCGCAGATCATCATGCCGTCATGGTTGAGCCGTTTACCATTGCGGCAAATGTGACGGGGCAGGTGAATCCAACCGAGCAGGACGTGGCGCTTATCTATGGCGCTGGCCCGATGGGACTGACGACCGTACAGGCGCTGAAGGGGGTTTATCAGGTTAAAACGGTCATAGTCGTTGATCGCATTGAAGAGCGTTTAGCGATGGCGAAGCAGAGCGGCGCTGACTGGACCCTCAATAATGGTCAACATTCACTGGCGGAATTTCTACAGCAGAAGGCGCTAAAGCCGACCTTGATTGTCGATGCCGCCTGTCATCCCGCTATCCTGCAAGAGGCGATTACACTTGCATCGCCTGCGGCACGCATTGTCCTGATGGGATTTTCCAGCGACCCGTGTGAGATTGTACAGCAGGGTATTACCGGAAAAGAGCTGGCTATTTATTCATCGCGTCTTAATGCCAATAAATTCCCGGTCGTGATTGACTGGCTGAATAAAGGGCTTATTGATCCGGATAAGCTGATAACGCATACATTTGATTATCAACATGTCACCGACGCGATTGAGCTTTTCGAGAAAGACCAGCGTCAATGCTGCAAAGTCTTACTCACGTTTGCGAAATAATATAAATAATTGCGAGTAAGTGGTACGCATCTTACCTCTTAGAGATTGCCTATATGACACAAATAAAGCATGAACGATCGACTCAGGATTTAGTGCGCGCTGCCGTATCTGGCTGGTTAGGCACCGCGCTTGAATTTATGGATTTTCAGTTATATTCACTAGGCGCGGCTCTGGTCTTCCATGAGATATTTTTCCCGGAACAGTCTGCCGCGATGGCGCTTATTCTGGCAATGGGCACCTATGGTGCAGGTTATATAGCCAGAATTATCGGCGCCTTTGTTTTTGGTAAAATGGGCGACCGCATCGGACGAAAAAAAGTATTGTTTATTACCATCACCATGATGGGGATCTGCACCACGCTGATTGGCGTACTGCCGACGTATGCGCAAATCGGCATTTTTGCGCCAGTATTACTGGTGACATTGCGAATTATACAGGGGCTGGGCGCCGGGGCGGAAATTTCCGGCGCGGGTACCATGCTGGCCGAGTATGCGCCGAAAGGAAAGCGTGGCATCATTTCCTCGCTGGTTGCGATGGGCACCAACTGCGGTACGTTGAGCGCGACGGCGATCTGGGCGGTGATGTTCTTTGCGCTTGAACGCGAACAGCTGATCGCCTGGGGATGGCGTATTCCTTTCCTGGCGAGCGTCGTTGTCATGATATTCGCGATCTGGCTGCGAATGAATCTGAAAGAAAGTCCGGTATTCGAAAAAGTAAGTGAAGGCGAAAAATCGCCAGCGTTAACGTCTGCGTCAGAAAATACATTGGGCGCGATGTTTACCAGCAAATCTTTCTGGCTGGCCACCGGTTTACGTTTTGGACAAGCTGGGAATTCGGGGCTTATTCAAACCTTCCTTGCCGGATATTTAGTTCAGACGTTATTATTTAACAAATCTATCCCAACCGATGCGTTAATGATAAGTTCCGTAATTGGTTTTATCACTATCCCACTATTAGGGTGGTTGTCCGATAAATACGGTCGTCGGCTGCCGTATATAATATTGAATATCTCCGCGATTATCCTCGCCTGGCCGATGCTGTCTATTGTGGTAGATAAAACGTATAGCCCTGGCGTAATTATGGCGGCGCTCATTGTTATTCATAACTTTGCCGTGCTGGGATTATTTGCGCTGGAAAACATCACCATGGCGGAAATTTTCGGATCGCGTAATCGCTTCACCCGGATGGCGATTTCAAAAGAGGCAGGAGGCCTGGTGGCGGTTGGCTTTGGCCCTGTTCTTGCGGGGATCTTTTGTAACATGACCGATTCCTGGCTGCCCATATTAATTATGCTGGTGCTCTACTCGTGTATTGGTCTGATTTCTGCGTTGTTGATGCCGGAGGTCAGAGATCGCGATCTGAGCTTGCCTGAGGATGCGGCGGAAGCGACAGCGGCAGAGAAGTTACGCCACTCCGCAACCCAGACGAGTTAAATCGTGTCGACGGTATGGCCGGAACGCTAATGCGGTTTCGGCCATGCTGTCCGGCCACTTTTGTTTAATTAGCGTAAATCCAAATGCACCAGGGCAGGCGTTACTCTGCGACTGTTCCGCTTTCAGAATATAGAGGTTATAAAATGCAAAACAGGCTTTTATCGGCAAAGGCGACGCTTCCTGATTACGATCGCGCGGCGCTGGTGGCGCGGATGGTCCATCTCGGTTTTGGCGCGTTTCATCGCGCGCATCAGGGGGTTTATACAGATATTCTGGCTGCGGAGCAGCATAGCGACTGGGGCTATTATGAGGTTAACCTTATTGGCGGCGAACAGCAGATTGCCGATCTAAAGCAGCAGGATAACCTCTATACCGTGGCGGAGATGTCGGCGGAAGCCTGGACGGCGCGTGTGGTGGGCGTCGTCAAAGCGGCGTTGCATGTTCAGGTTGATGGTCTGGAACGTGTGCTGGCGGCGATGTGCGAACCGCAAATAGCGATTGTGTCTCTGACCATTACCGAGAAAGGGTATTGTCATTCGCCAGCCACGGGCCAACTTCTGCTGGAACATCCCATGATTGCCGCCGACCTGCAAAATCCGCATCAACCGCTAACGGCACCGGGTATTATTGTCGAAGCGTTAGCGCGTCGTAAAGCCGCAGGCTTATCGGCATTTACCGTGATGTCCTGCGATAACATGCCGGAAAATGGGCATGTGACGCGTCAGGTTGTGACGGCTTACGCCCGGGAGGTGGATGCGGAACTGGCGATATGGATCGAGCAAAACGTGACATTTCCGTCAACCATGGTTGATCGGATTGTCCCTGCGGTCACGCCGGAGACGCTGGATAAAATCGAACAACTGACCGGCGTGCGCGATCCGGCGGGTGTCGCCTGTGAGCCGTTTCGTCAGTGGGTGATAGAAGATACGTTTGTGGCGGGTCGTCCGCAGTGGGAAAACGCGGGCGCGACGTTGGTCGCCGACGTGGTTCCGTTTGAAGAGATGAAACTGCGAATGCTTAACGGCAGTCATTCTTTCCTGGCTTATCTGGGGTATCTTGCCGGCTATCAGCATATTAATGACTGCATGGCTGACGACAACTATCGTCTGACCGCGCAGGCGTTAATGTTACGCGAGCAGGCGCCCACGCTGAAAGTCCAGGGGGTAGATTTACAGCGTTATGCCGATCAGTTGATTGCGCGTTACCGTAATCCGGCGCTGCGTCATCGTACCTGGCAGATAGCGATGGATGGTAGCCAGAAACTTCCGCAGCGTATGCTGGACTCCGTTCGCTGGCATCTTGCTAATCATAGTGATTTTGATTTGCTGGCGCTGGGCGTGGCGGGGTGGATGCGTTACGTTGGCGGCGTGGATGAACAGGGCAAGGCCATCGACATTAGCGATCCGCTATTGCCGGTTATTCAGCGCGCCGTGGCAAACAGTGAAGAAGGCGCCAGTCGTGTTAAGGCGCTGCTGGGAATGGCTGAAATTTTCGGCAACGATTTGCCGCAGGCGGCGCGGTTTACGCAAAAAGTGCAAGAAGCCTATGACAGTTTACTGACATATGGCGCGAAAGCGAGCGTGGCGAAATATGCCGAGCGATTGAAATAGCGCAGCAGAGACCCGGTAGCATTATGCTACCGGGAAGGCCGGAGCGGTTCTTAGCGGCCAGTGGTATCAGTTCATGCCAAGACGGATCAGTTCGACCGGCGCGAATTTACCTTCACAACCTTCGACAATCACCGTTTTGCCGCGGCGAATTTGACCTGCATCCAGACCTTCGCTCTCAATGGCTTTGATAATCCCGGTATGACCCGTGCCGCTTATCATGACCCGGCTACCGGTAGTGATTGCGTTACGGTTACGATCGTATGTCATCATGGTGTTTTCTCCTTTCAAACTTACAGCCAAAGCCCGCAGGTTTCCCCGCATGACGGGCGACATATAAATACGCTTATCGTTGCGAATTTTTTTTGTTTTTGATCAAGCTCACGGCTTTTTAGGCGGGAATGTGCAGGGTGAGAAAGCGGAGAAGGCGTCTCACCCAGACGTTAAAGGGGGGTTAGTCTTCGCTAAACCAGCCGCTGTTTTCCTGACGGATAAGCTGAACGGATTCGCTAATTTCCTGCAAATGCTGGGTCATTGCGCTCTCAACCGCATTGCCGTCACGATTTTCCAGCGCGGAGAAAATATCATGGTGCTGGCGCAACAACATCTCCGGCGGAGAAACATGATCCAGACTCATATAGCGAACCCGGTCGATTGTCGCTTTGATATTTTCAATGGTATCCCACGCTAACTGGCAATCGGCGATCTGCGCCAGCTTTTGGTGGAAATCGTCATCAAGCTGGAAAAAATCATCAATCTGTTTGCGCTCGATGGCAATATGTTGCAGGTGCAGGTTTTGCGCCAGTTGATAGCACTGGTTGTCGGTGATCATCGCCGCCGCACGGCGGACTACCGCGCATTCGATCGCCTGCCGAACAAAGCAGCCATTCTGTACTTGAGAAAGCGAAATCTTATTCACATAACTACCGCGCTGAGGGCGGATCTGAATCAACCCATTTTCCGCCAGCTTTATAAAAGCCTCGCGCACCGGTTGACGTGAAACGTTAAAACGGGTTGAAACCTCTTTTTCTGATAGCGGCGTGCCAGGCGGGATCAGACAATGCACGATATCACGCCGAAGAATACGGTAAATTTGCTGGTTGACAGGCTGTGTAGGGTTAAGCTGCGTTTCGACGGTCATTCATTCTTACTTTTTAGGCGGTTGACCCGGATACTCTACCACTTTTCCGTGGTGGTCTATACCGATCATGTTTCTGGTTGCAGATACGTTTGCCAGGGATTACCCGGCCCGCAGACCGGGTATAACCTCTTAGCTACGGTGGACGCTGAGCCCTGCGAAGGATTGGGTAACAGGCATCATTTCAACGGTATTAATATTCACATGCGCGGGGAGTGTGGCCACCCACCATACCGCTTCGGTAATGTCTTCTGGCGTGAGCGCGGTGGTATTTTCGTAAGTTTTACCCGCTTTCTCATCGTCGCCTTTGAAACGGACGCTGGAAAACTCGGTACCGCCAACCAGACCCGGTTCAATGTCGGTCACGCGAACCGCCGTGCCGTGTAAATCCGTGCGCAAATTCAGGCTAAACTGGCGCACAAAGGCTTTCGTCGCGCCATAGACGTTGCCACCAGCATAAGGCCAACTGCCGGCGGTTGAACCGATGTTAATGATATGACCGCGATTACGTTCGACCATTCCTGGCAGCACGGCGCGGGTCATATAAATTAAGCCTTTATTATTAGTATCGATCATAGTTTCCCAGTCTTCTACGCTGGCTTTATGCGCCGGTTCAAGACCCAGCGCCAGACCGGCGTTATTGACCAGCACATCAATATCGCGCCACTGCGCAGGCAGAGAGGCCATCATCTCTTCGATGGCCGCGCGGTTGCGCACGTCCAGTTGGGCGGTCAATACGTTCTCGCCAAGCTCATCTTTTAACGCTTGCAGGCGTTCATGACGACGTCCCGTGGCAATGACTTTATGTCCATTCTCAACAAAACGGCGTGCAATGCACTCGCCAAACCCTGCGGTTGCTCCAGTTACTAAAACGATCATCACACAGTTCCTCAACGCTTTTTGTGTTGTATTACCATAGCACGCGGCGTTTATGAAAGGGTAATCCTGGTTAACACGGTTGCGGTCAGCATAGGGGGAAGCTTACTCTTATGATCAACCTATTTTCAGGAGTGAAAAATGTCGACGAATCCTTTGTTAGACCAGAGTATGTTGCCTTATCAGGCACCGCGTTTTGATCGGATCAAAGATTGCCATTATCGTCCTGCTTTTGATGAGGGCGTGCGGCAAAAACGCGTGGAAATCGAGGCCATCGTCAATCATCCGGCGGCCCCTGATTTTACGAATACGCTTCTGGCGCTGGAGCAAAGCGGGGCGCTTCTGTCACGCGTCACCAGCGTTTTTTTCGCGATGACGGCCGCGCACACTAACGATGAACTCCAGCGGTTGGATGAGGCCTTTTCTGCCGAGCTGGCGGCGCTCTCCAACGATATTTATCTGAATAGCGCGTTATTCGCTCGCGTGGATGCCGTCTGGCAACAGCGTCACTCACTGGGGCTGGATGATGAGTCGCTACGGTTGGTCGATGTGATCCATCAGCGTTTTGTGTTGGCAGGCGCGCAGCTTGCCGAAGAGGATAAAGCGCGACTGAAGGTATTGAATACTGAATCCGCGACCTTAATGAGTCAGTTTAATCAGCGTCTGCTTGCGGCAAGTAAAGCGGGCGGGCTGGCGGTCGATGACGCGCATTGCCTGGCAGGATTAAGCCCGGAAGAAATGACCGTCGCTGCTGAAGCGGCGCGTGAAAAAGGCCTGGAGGAGCGCTGGTTCATTCCGCTCCTTAATACGACGCAACAGCCTGCGCTTGCTACACTGCGCGATCGCCAGGCTCGCGAAAATTTATTCGCAGCGTCATGGACTCGGGCGGAAAAAGGAGATGCCCACGATACCCGCGCTATCGTTCAGCGTCTGGTAGAGATTCGTCGCTGTCAGGCAAAACTGCTGGGGTTCCCCAATTATGCCGCATGGAAAATGGCCGATCAGATGGCGAAAACGCCGCAAGCCGCACTGAGCTTTATGCGTGGCATTATGCCGCCAGCGCGTCAGCGTGTACTCAATGAACAGGCGGAAATTCAGAACGTCATTGAGGGTGAGCAGGGCGGCTACACCGTTCAGGCCTGGGACTGGATGTTCTATGCCGAACAGGTACGGCGGGAAAAATATGCGTTAGATGAAGCGCAACTGAAGCCCTATTTTGCCTTAAATACGGTCTTGCAAGAGGGGGTTTTCTGGACCGCCAACCAGCTATTCGGCATCACCTTCGTCGAGCGTTTTGACATTCCGGTGTATCACCCTGATGTTCGGGTGTGGGAGATTTTCGATTCCGATGGTGTCGGCATGGCGTTATTTTATGGCGACTTCTTCGCGCGGGACTCGAAAAGCGGCGGCGCGTGGATGGGGAATTTTGTCGAGCAATCCACACTCAACGAAACCCGGCCCGTTATATACAATGTTTGTAACTATCAGAAACCGGTTGATGGGCAGCCTGCATTACTGCTTTGGGACGACGTTATTACGCTCTTCCATGAGTTTGGTCATACGTTACATGGTTTGTTTGCCGTCCAACGCTATGCCACGCTTTCAGGTACCAATACGCCCCGCGACTTTGTTGAGTTTCCCTCCCAGATTAATGAGCATTGGGCGAGCCATCCGCGTGTGTTCGAACGCTACGCGCGTCATGTCGACAGCGGTGAAAAAATGCCTGCTGATTTACAGGAAAAAATGCGCAAGGCGAGTTTATTTAATAAAGGTTACGATATGACTGAATTGCTCGGCGCCGCATTGCTGGATATGCGCTGGCATATGCTGGAGGAGAGCGTAGCAGAGCAGTCTGTCGCTGAGTTCGAGCAGCAGGCGCTGGCCGCCGAGCATCTTGATTTACCGGCAGTGCCGCCCCGCTATCGCAGCAGTTATTTTGCCCATATCTTCGGCGGCGGCTACGCAGCGGGATACTACGCCTACCTGTGGACGCAAATGTTAGCGGATGACGGTTATCAATGGTTTGTAGAGCAGGGCGGCCTGACGCGTGAAAACGGGCAGCGTTTTCGTGATGCTATCCTTTCCCGGGGGAATAGTACTGATTTAGAAACGCTTTATTCAGCCTGGCGTGGACATGAACCGCATATTGACCCCATGTTACAATATCGTGGGCTCGATCGCTAAGCTGATACGGTTGTTCGGCACTGTCGAACAACCGCCTGAAAATGAATCCTGCACTTCTGATGACAGCCAGTTAAATTTATGGGGTTAAATTGTCTGAATATAAAGAGGGCGTGCATTCGGATTTTTCTACTTATTTTCCTGTGGTGGCTTGATTGCCAAAGATTTATTACCGCTTCGCTATTAACGTTTTCAGAAAATATATTTTCCGCCATGCAGTGGCATTATGTAAATAATGCAGAAATGAATTTGACACTGCGCACAGGGCGACTAGATTTAGAACTGTATCACATGATATGAGAAGACATATCATATTTAAAACGCAACATCATCATGAGGATTATATTATGGCAGAACATCGCGGCGGTTCCGGTAATTTTGCAGAAGATAAAGAGAAAGCCTCAGAAGCAGGTCGTAAAGGCGGCCAGCATAGCGGTGGGAACTTTAAAAACGACCCACAGCGTGCATCTGAAGCGGGTAAAAAAGGTGGCCAGAATAGCCACAGTGGCGGACGGAAATCCGGCAATTAATTTTACTCCTGATATTTCGTAAATATATTCTGAAATATTGCGCATACGATGCGGGCCATAGGCTCGCATTTTTTTTATTCTGACCGTGAGTTATTCTGACCGGTCAGATGAAATTATTTTTTATGCTTTCTTCGTTAACAGAAAAAGCAATTCAGCGAGGGCGAAGCGTACGCATTTTTCCAATACTTCCTGACAATCTCCGTTGAAATGTTGTCGGCTTGTAAAAGTTGTATTGTTAATATTCCAGGCAAACCAAACGGTGCCCGCCGGCGTGCCATCTTCGCCGCCTTCCGGACCGCCATAGCCGCTGATCGCTATGCTGATATTGACCTCAGCCTGATCCTTAGCGCCCTGTGCCATTTCAGTAACGACCGCTTCGCTGACGGCGGTATGTTCGGCAAGACTGTGGCGTTGTACGCGCAAGATTTTTGCTTTGGCTTCATCAGTAAAGGTGACATAACCCACACCGTAAAATGAGGGCGTATCTTCTGCTGCGCACAATGCTGAAGCCAGTTTCCCGCCAGTGCAGGATTCTGCAGTGGTCAGACGGAGTTTCTGGTTAACCAGTAAATCACCAAGTTTTTTTGTCAGGCTATCGACGGTTTCGGCTTCATCAAGGGTGACAATATCGTGCTGTTCTAATCTCATCGTTTATTTTTCCGTTACAGAGACAAATGAAATCTGTTCGTTCTTCTCAAGTATGGCATATTTATTTTATGACATTGTCAGTGAATGATTATTTTATCCAGTTACCAACAAACCCGTTGTTGCATAACTTGCTTACTTTCTTACGGCGATAACTGTCATTGATTATGCGTAAGGCCATTATCCTCAAAAAATAAAGCCGATTATTCTGAATTGCTATCAAGACGTTGATGCATATGACTTCAGCGATGTGGCGAGTTAACTATTACGCCGTTACGCTTTCGTGCTCACCGGCGCTGATATCGGTTGCATATTAATCCGGATGGGTTGATTTTATTGCTTAATATCCTGCGGGTAAATTCATGTTTGTAAAAACTAAAAATAGCGGCCAGACTTAATACGTCAAATAGACGTTATTAAGGAGAGAGCATGAAACTACCGGTGGCTGCATTTTTAAGTTTGCTGATAATGCCTTACGCGCTAGCGGATGATCAAGGGGGATTAAAAAAAGACGTGGCACCGCCGCCGCCTCATGCTATTGAGGATGGTTATCGCGGTACGGATGATGCAGAAAAAATGACCATCGAACAGGCAAAAACCCTGCATGATGGCGCGACCGTTTCGCTGCGCGGCAACCTTATTGATCATAAAGGCGACGATCGCTATGTATTTCGTGATAAATCCGGCGAGATTAACGTGATAATTCCTTCCGCCGTATTTGATGGGCGGGAAGTTCAGCCGGATCAAATGATCAACATTAACGGTAGTCTGGACAAGAAAGCGAAGGAACCGCTTGTTCGCGTGAACCGACTGCAAAAATAACGCGCGCTTACCGACAATCTCCAGGTCAGCCATACGGGGTACGCGGCTGGCCTGATACCATGGGTCTTGTAAAAGCCCCTGGGGGACAAAAGGTCCCATAATGTCTTATTCAGGTCTGGTTGCGTATCGTTTAAGCTTCATTGATATTGACGGTGCTACAGTCGTTAGCGATCCGTTATCCTCGCAAGAATTTGCCCGGTAGCGTATAAGCAAAACACAAATCTATCCATGCAAGCATTTACCGCTGGTGAACCGGCGGTTTTTTTTGCCTGCCATCCAGACAAAAGCGGCCCCTTGCGCAACGATGCAGCAAGGGGCCGGCTCTGCGAGGGATTATCTCCGTTCATTAATCATCCCATTTGTGACTGAACCAGGCGGCCAGAAATCCGGAAAATAAAATAATTCCTAATACAACGATAAAAAGGTTAATACTGCCTAACATCTCGTTTCTCCTTATTTTAGCGTGCATCCTCTTTTTTTAAAAAACCTCGTACAGACTATAGTACTAATTTATACTTAAGCAAAGTCTGAATTGCGTATTTATTTTACTGGAAGGGTAAAGCATTAGAATATTTTCGTCAGCGCCCAGGAATATTCCTGAATTACCGCAGCGACAGCAGATAATTAGCCTGCAATATATAGGGTTAACCCGGTGCGCCAGAAACTGCGCACATCACTGGCTGCAGATAATTAACAGGTGATAGCCTGTTGCGTAGGGGTAATCCGCATTCCTTTTAACATCAGTGCCCAGGCGAACACAATGGCGATTATCAGGACAACGAAAAGCGACCAGGCGGGAAGCGTCGTCAGGATGACGCCGCTGGCCAGCGGGTTTACCGCCGCACCCAGCCAGCCCAACGATTGCGCTGAAAAATAGCTGGCTTTCATCCCGGCAGGCGCAATGTTGTCAATTAACATATATTCGCCGGGGGCATAAATAATTTCGCCAATCGTGAATACTGCCGCTGAAAGCCCCCAAAAAAACAGATTGTCGCCTGAAAAAATAAATCCGATGAGCCCAGCGATAAAAAAGACGGTGCCGGTCGTCATCATTGGTCGAATATTGACGGCGGTAAGTCGACGGCCCACGGCGTATTGCAAACTGACCACAATAATCGCATTAACCGGCAGGACGACGGCTACCACTTTTTCCGCGAAGCCGCTATCGGCAACGACCATAACGTACTGTGAAATACAGGACGCAAAGGCGCCCCCCACAAAGGAGGCCAGAAATGCCGAAAGCGTAAACCACAATAATGCTTTGTCGCGCAGCAGAACGGAGGGAGACCAGATAGCGGCATTTTTCCCCTCGCTGGCGGCAACCGAATGTGTCACCCATACCTGAATAAAGACCAGCGGAAATGCGGAACAGATAGCGGCAAGCCAGAAGGGTAAATTGATGCTTTGCATCACCAGCAGCGTGCCGAGCGGCGGGCCAACCGTCCAGCCGATATTGAGTACGGTATAGTTGAGCGAAAAAATCCGTGTTTTTGTTGTCGCGGTGAGATTATCGGCGAACCAGGCCTTCAGGACGGTAGAAAAAACCGAATAGGCGCAGTTAATAAGCGCAAAAAGCAGGACAACCAGTACGACATTATGCACCATTGGGATGGCGATAAATCCGCAGGCGAAGGCGATAATCGCGAGTAACATGTAGCGCTTTTTATCAAACTTGTCCGCCAGAATCCCAAAGCCAAGACTAAAAATGACGCCAATCGTTAACGCGCTGGTCAGCGCGTAGCCAATCAGATCCACGCCTAAACCGTACTGACGGTTAAGATAGATGGTCATAAAGGGGAGCGTGGCGCCGCGTCCAATTGTCAATAACAGCGATGAGGCGAGTAGAGCCAACGTCGAACGTCTCAATCCTGGATTCATTTTTCCTGCCTGAAATGGAGGTTACGTATCGGGACGTTTTAATCTACCGTGCCCGCAAAAGCATGATGTCTATACGCTATAGCGTAGTCTTAACATACCATAACGCAGGATTTTGCCCATCGTGTGTTGTTCAATGCCATGCTCACGGTAAAAAGAAAAGTCCTGTTATGGCGCACTGATTTCCGATAACTTACCTTTTTACAAAATTTTAATAATGACAGGGGCCGATGATGTCGCGTAAAGACGGTTTTTTGGCGTTACTGGTGGTTGTCGTATGGGGGCTCAATTTTGTTGTCATCAAAGTAGGCCTGCACCATATGCCGCCATTATTGCTGGCAGGATTACGATTTTTACTGGTGGCGTTTCCGGCAATTTTCTTTGTCGCCCGGCCTAAAGTCCCGCTTACGCTGTTGCTGGGCTATGGGCTGACGATAAGCTTTGGGCAGTTCGCCTTTCTCTTTTGCGCGATAAAGTTTGGTATGCCCGCAGGACTGGCGTCGTTGGTATTACAGGCGCAGGCCTTTTTTACCATGGCATTGGGGGCGTTTGTTTTTAGCGAGCGGTTACAACGTAAGCAGTTGGCGGGGATCGCCCTGGCGATCATAGGTGTACTGGTATTGATTGAAGCCAGTCTCAACGGACAGCATATAGCGATGTCGGGATTTATGCTGACTCTGGCGGCGGCATTTAGCTGGGCCTGCGGCAATATCTTTAATAAAAAAATTATGCAACATAGTCCGCGCCCGGCGGTGATGTCGCTGGTGGTCTGGAGCGCGCTGATCCCGATCCTGCCGTTCCTGCTGTCATCGCTGCTACTGGAGGGGGCGGATCACATTACGCAAAGCCTTATTACCATCGATATGACGACGATATTGTCGCTGCTTTATCTGGCTTTTGTCGCCACTATACTTGGCTACGGCATCTGGGGCACGTTACTGGGGCGCTATGAGACCTGGCGCGTGGCGCCGTTATCATTGCTGGTGCCGGTAGTCGGGCTGGCGAGCGCTGCGGTGTTACTCGGGGAAACGTTGACCGGGATGCAGCTTGCGGGCGCAGTACTGATTATGGCTGGACTCTATATCAATGTGTTTGGATTTCGTGTGCGCCGTACTGCGCGCGTCCGGGGATGAGGCATTATGTTACTAAGAAGACAAACGCTAATTTCAGACCATACCGCGAGGTGATAGCGGCGGACTTGTCATCGCCAGACGGTACTAAAAAAATGCCCCGCAAAACGGGGCAAAGAGGTTAAAGGTGTTGGTCGTTATAATAGGGCACGCCTAATTCATCTGACTTATCGCTGTTCACGCTCACGGGGTGAAGGTCATTTGGCGGATCGCCCACACAGGGCAGCAGCATCACATCGCGGCTATTTTGCGCCACAGGTAACAAAGTTTGTTCTGCAATGCCATATCCGGAGGCGATAAGTAACAGACCCGGCAGGGCGGGAAACAGCATTTTCATGGTGCTCTTCGCGTGGCGCATAAACAAACTAGTAGTTGCCATGGTTCAGCGGCAGCATATACCGTGATTCGCCATGCATATTGGTGATCCGGTATTTGTGTGGCGGCACATCAAAATAGTTTTTGAACGTCCGGGTCAATGTTTGCTGTGACTCAAAGCCATAGCGTTCCGCCAGATAGAGAATGGGCTCGTTGCTCTCTTTTAATTTTTGCGCGATTTCCGTCATTTTACGGCTGCGAATGTATTGGCCTAATGAATGACCGGTCTCTTTTTTAAACATCCGTTGCAGGTGCCATTTGGAATATCCTGAACGCTCAGACACTTTTTCCAGTGAGAGCGGCGACTCCAGGTTATCCTCGATCCAGTCCAAAATGCTATGAATAGTAATAGCGTCAGTGTTGCGTCTGGACATCGTCATACCTCTTTTTTGTCTACGGCAGAATTTTCTTGAGCAAATACTCAAGCGTTGCCACTTCGTCCGCCGTTAAGTTTTTTGTTAATTCCTGATGCAGGTCTTGCCCTGGTCGTTGATGACATTGCTCACAAATTGCCGCGCCGTCCGGCGTTAGCTTCACCAGTACGCCGCGTTTGTCATTAGGATTCGGCAGTCTTTCGATCCAGCCTTTGCACAGCAGGCGATCGAGCATCCGCGTCAATGCGCCGAGATCGACAGACAGCACTTTTTTAAGTTCAACCGGGGTAATACATCCCGCGCAGCGTATCGAGCACAGCACTTTAAACTGTGTTGCGGTGATATCCAGCGGGGATAAATAGTTATTTAACAGGCGATCTTTTTTTTGATTTACCATGTAGATCAAGCGACCCAGCGGAATGATTTCATTGAACAGATCACTGGTGCTTTTCAAAATGGTTGCCCCGGCAAGTAATTAATTTCGTCAGATACTATTGCCCAGGCAAGTATAAGTCAACTAAATGAATTGACCGATGCCACGATTTGCTAAAAGGCGTCCGGAGTATTGTGTTGTGATAACTTGTAACTAATTGATAATTACAGGTTATATGTTGTAGAGGATATTAATTTGCACACTGGCGAAATGGCGCGCCTGGGCAATTTCACTTTATACTTCCGGTTCATGAAACGCTGATGGGTAAGAGATAGTATTATGATGGATTTGTTTAAAGCGATTGGATTGGGGCTGGTCGTACTGCTCCCGTTAGCCAATCCGCTAACCACCGTGGCGCTGTTTCTTGGCCTTGCGGGCAATATGAATAGTGCGGAACGCAACCGGCAGTCCTATATGGCTTCGGTTTATGTCTTCGCTATTATGATGGTGGCGTACTATGCCGGGCAGTTAGTCATGAACACCTTCGGTATTTCGATTCCAGGGCTACGGATCGCCGGGGGGTTAATCGTGGCGTTTATCGGCTTCAGAATGCTTTTCCCGCAGCAGAAGGCGCATGAGTCGCCGGAAGCGAAAAGCAAATCGGAGGAGCTGGCAGACGAACCGACGGCCAATATTGCGTTTGTTCCACTGGCTATGCCAAGCACCGCAGGACCGGGGACCATCGCAATGATCATCAGTTCCGCTTCCACGGTGCGTCATGGCGGCGAGTTTCCCGACTGGGTCATTATGGTCGCGCCGCCGATTATTTTTCTTGCCGTGGCGGTGATCCTGTGGGGATGCTTACGCAGTTCTGGCGCTATTATGCGGCTGGTGGGGAAAGGGGGGATTGAAGCGATCTCCCGCTTAATGGGATTCCTGCTGGTGTGTATGGGCGTGCAATTTATTATCAACGGCGTGTTGGAAATTATTAAAACGTACCACTAAGGCGCATTTTCGTCTGCCGGAAACCTGTTCCCGGCAGACGAATGTCTTAATGCGGTTGTTCTTCCAGCGTCACTGGCCATTTGCGGAATATGAGCACAGCCCATACCAGCGCGGCACAGGCGGGTATAGCGCCAATATAGCCGATGGCCGACATTGACCAGTGCAAACTCACCTGATTGCCTACCAGCGCGCCAGCGCCAATACCAATATTAAAGATGCCTGAAAATAGCGCCATTGCGACATCGGTCGCGTCCGGGGCCAGCGCCAGTACTTTCACCTGCATACCGAGCCCTATCACCATAATCGCGATGCCCCAGAAAATGCTCAGTATGGCCAGATGCGCTTCGCTATTCGCCGCAGGCAGCAGCAGAAGCAGACAGATAACCAGCAGGGCAATAGCGATACTGACGAGCGACGAGGCATGGCGATTACCCAGTTTACCAAACACAAGGCTGCCGATGATCCCGGCGCCGCCGAGGATCAGTAACAGGACGGTAGCAAAATTCGCACTGAGCCCGGCGACATTCTGAACGAACGGTTCAATATAGCTATAAGCGGTGTAATGCGCAGTCACCACAACGACGGTCAGTACATAGAGGCTCATCAGCGCCGGGCGCCGGAATAGCAAAGGTAAACTTTTTAGTGAGCCGGAATGCTCGCTCGGCAATTTCGGTAGAAGCTTAATCAGACATAGCAGCGTAATTAATGCGCCCATGCCGATGGCAAAAAAGGTGGTGCGCCAGCCAAAATACTGACCAACAACGCGACCTATCGGCAGCCCAAGCACCATGGCCAACGCGGTGCCGGTCGCTATCAGACTTAATGCCTGAGCGCGTTTCCCGGCAGGGGCCAGGCGGATCGCCAGCGAGGCGGTTATCGACCAGAAAATAGCGTGGGCGAAAGCGATGCCAATACGGCTAATGACCAGCACGGTAAAGTTCCATGCCAGAAAGGAGAGCACATGGCTGGCAATAAACAAAACAAACAGACAAATGAGTAGCTTACGGCGCTCCATTTGACTGGTAAGAAGCATAAAAGGCAGCGACATGACGGCAACTACCCAGGCGTAAATGGTTAGCATGATGCCGACCTGCGCGGTTTGCATATGAAAGCTTTCAGCAATGTCTGATAGCAAACCAACCGGCACAAATTCTGTGGTATTGAAAATAAAAGCGGCAATAGCAAGCGTAACTACCCGTAGCCACGCGACCTTGCGGGAAACTGGATTGATTGTCATAAAAATATTTCGGGTTAGTTGCGAGAAGGTGAGACCGCGATCTTAAAACGTTTACTGGCGAAAAGACAATCATTTTGTGACCTGCTTCTCATTTACTTCGCAGGCCGTTTCGTCTTCAGTCGACGCTCGCCAGTTGGGCGTTAAGTAACTCGATAAAGGCCTCAAGCTGACGCGTCATCGCCCCGCGCCGCCACATTAGCCAGGTGTTAAGCCAGCGCCACTTCTCCGCCAACGGCCAGGCTTCCACCTGATGATGTCCTGGCATACTGTTGAGCATACTTGCTGGCATCAGCGCAATACCTGCGCCGGCAATTACGCACGCCAACATTCCATGATATGACTCCATTTCGTGAATCGTACCGGGGGTCGCGCCATCGGCATGAAACCAGCTTTCGAAATGCCGTCGGTAAGAACAGTTGGCGCGAAAAGCATAGATGTTATAACCATTCACCTCGCTGGCCCGCGAAACGACGGAATGGCCGTGTGGCGCGACGATCATCATCTCTTCCTGGTAAGCCGGTATACCTTCCAGCCCCGGATGCATTAGCGGGCCATCAATAAAGGCGGCGTTCAGCTTTCCCTCGAGCACGCCATCCAGCATGGCGCCGGAAGGACCGGTCGTTAACGCGAACTGAATTTTAGGGTAACGCTGGTTATAACCCGCCAGCAGCGCGGGGATACGTACGGCGGCAGTACTTTCTAACGCGCCGAGTGAAAACAGTCCTTGCGGTTCCTCTCCGGCAACCACCATGCGGGCTTCATCGACCAGCGCCAGGATCTGCTGGCTGTAACGTAAAAAGTTATGCCCGGCTGGTGACAGCCTGAGTCGCTGGTTTTCGCGAATAAACAGAGAGACGCCCAGGTCGGCTTCAAGCTGGCGGATACGCGTGGTCAGGTTGGACGGAACGCGGTGCACTTTTGCCGCCGCCTGCGTAATGCTGCCCGTCAGAGCGACAGCGTTAAACATTTCCAGTTGCGTCAGGTCCATGGTTTTCTCAATTCGTGAATAGTCTGGTTAATATTATTCATTTTTCAGAAAGGGTAAAGGGCGTCATGATGGTACAACTCCCCTGATAACGAGAGAAAGAACATGACCATGATGACTGCAACACAGGCGTTATCCGTGAATCCTGCGACCGGCCAGACGCTGGCGGCAATGCCCTGGGCTAACGCGCAAGAGATTGAACATGCGCTGAGTCTGGCGGCGAGCGGTTTCAAAAAGTGGAAAATGACATCGGTAGCGCAACGGGCGCAAACATTACGTGATATTGGTCAGGCGCTTCGCGCTCATGCAGAAGAGATGGCGCAATGTATTACGCGTGAAATGGGTAAACCCATAAAGCAGGCGCGTGCGGAAGTGACGAAATCCGCCGCGTTATGCGACTGGTATGCGGAACATGGCCCGGCAATGCTGAATCCTGAGCCTACGCTGGTAGAAAATCAGCAGGCGGTGATTGAATACCGTCCGCTGGGCGTCATTCTGGCGATAATGCCGTGGAATTTTCCTTTATGGCAGGTGTTACGCGGGGCAGTGCCGATACTGTTGGCGGGGAATAGCTACTTGTTAAAACATGCGCCCAATGTCACGGGTTGCGCGCAGATGATAGCCCGAATCTTGACGGAAGCCGGTACTCCTGCTGGCGTCTATGGATGGGTGAACGCCAATAATGAGGGCGTGAGTCAGATGATTAACGATCCGCGAATCGCGGCGGTGACGGTGACCGGTAGCGTGCGCGCCGGCGCGGCGATTGGTGCTCAGGCTGGGGCGGCGCTGAAAAAGTGCGTACTGGAACTGGGTGGCTCGGATCCGTTTATTGTACTCAATGATGCCGATCTCGAACTGGCGGTAAAAGCCGCGGTTGCAGGACGCTATCAAAACACCGGACAAGTCTGCGCCGCCGCCAAACGTTTTATTGTCGAAGAGGGCATTGCGCAGGCGTTTACCGATCGTTTTGTGGCGGCTGCCGCAGCATTAAAGATGGGTGATCCTCTGGTTGAAGAGAATGACCTGGGGCCGATGGCGCGCTTTGATTTGCGTGATGAACTCCATCAACAGGTGCAGGCTTCCGTCGCCGAAGGCGCACGGTTACTGTTGGGCGGGGAGAAAATCGCCGGGGAGGGCAACTATTATGCCGCGACCGTTCTGGCGGATGTCACACCTGACATGACGGCATTTCGTCAGGAACTTTTTGGGCCTGTTGCCGCCATTACCGTTGCAAAAGATGCGGCGCACGCCCTCGCGCTGGCGAATGACAGTGAGTTTGGCCTGTCGGCGACGATCTTTACCGCCGACGATACGCTGGCCGAGGAGATGGCGGCGCGTCTTGAGTGCGGCGGGGTATTCATTAATGGGTACAGCGCCAGCGATGCGCGTGTGGCATTCGGCGGGGTGAAGAAAAGCGGCTTCGGTCGCGAGCTTTCGCACTTTGGTTTACACGAATTTTGTAATGTGCAGACCGTCTGGAAGAACCGCGTCTAATCGCCCTGACGTCGCGTGGCGCCCTCTGCTATACTCGCAGGCCTTTTCAGACCTGCGAGCAAGGAGCATGTTGTGGCCAGGGCCATGGATAATGCAATTTTAGAGACGATTTTACAGCGCGTTCGCCCCCTCATTGGCCAGGGCAAAGTCGCTGACTATATTCCGGCATTAGCGTCCGTCGAGGGTTCAAAGCTGGGGATAGCGATTTGTACCGTGGACGGGCAGCATTATCAGGCGGGCGATGCGCACGAACGCTTCTCTATTCAGTCTATTTCGAAAGTGCTCAGTCTGGTGGTGGCGATGCGTCATTATCCGGAAGAGGAGATCTGGCAGCGCGTCGGAAAAGATCCTTCCGGCTCGCCATTCAATTCGTTGGTTCAGTTAGAGATGGAACAAGGCATCCCGCGTAATCCATTTATTAATGCGGGCGCGCTGGTGGTATGCGACATGTTGCAAGGGCGGCTTAGCGCGCCGCGTCAGCGGATGCTGGAAGTTGTGCGCGCGCTTTGCGGCGTATCGGATATTACGTATGACGCTACGGTCGCGCGCTCTGAATTTGAGCATTCCGCCCGTAACGCCGCGATTGCCTGGCTGATGAAATCATTCGGTAATTTTCATCATGATGTGCCTACCGTGTTGCAAAATTACTTCCACTACTGTGCGTTGAAAATGAGCTGCATGGAACTGGCGAGGACGTTTGTCTTTCTGGCGAATCAGGGCGAGGCGTTTCATCTCGACGAGCCGGTAGTTACCCCCATGCAGGCCCGGCAGATTAATGCGCTAATGGCGACCAGCGGGATGTACCAGAATGCCGGAGAGTTTGCCTGGCGGGTGGGATTGCCCGCTAAATCCGGCGTGGGCGGCGGTATTGTCGCCATCGTGCCGCATGAAATGGCGATTGCCGTCTGGAGTCCGGAGCTGGATCCTGCAGGAAACTCTCTGGCAGGTATCGCCGCGCTTGAGCAATTAACACAAACGTTAGGACGTTCGGTATACTGATGAATGCGCTTGAACCGCTCTTTGCCCGCCTGGCGCGATCGACATTTCGTTCGCGTTTTCGTCTCGGGATAAAAGAAAGACAATATTGCTGGGATAAAGGCGCGGAGGTAATTGATAAACACGCCGCCGATTTTATCGCCCAGCGACTGGCGCCAGCTCACCCGGCGAATGATGGTAAGCAAACGCCGATGCGGGGCCATCCGGTATTTATCGCGCAACATGCGACGGCAACCTGCTGTCGCGGGTGCCTGGCGAAGTGGCACCAGATACCTCAGGGAGAACCTCTGAGCGAAGCGCAGCAACAGTATATTGTCAGCGTTATCCATTACTGGCTGGTCATACAAATGAATCAGCGGTAGGGCAGCGCGTCGTTGCTGACGCTTTCCCTGATAAATTACCCTCATACCACTGATAGCAGCCGTTGACCGTCATATATCTCATGCGCTGAAGCGCATATTTAGTTACAACATACAGTTGATTGTTTTTTTTTCAACCCCTGTCAGCACTGTGCAAAAAAATGTTCTACAGGGCAGGGGATCCGTGTATCACCAGAAGCTTGCAACCTTGATCTGGATCACGTTTAATGACAGTGCTTTTTCACCTGCTGAAGATAATCATGATCGTTAGACCACAACAGCACTGGATTCGCCTGATATTTGTCTGGCATGGTTCCGTGTTATCTAAAATCTTTTCACGACTACTCCTTAACTTTCTTCTTTCTATCGCCGTTATTATCATGCTGCCCTGGTACACAATGCTGGGTATTAAGTTTACCCTTGCGCCGTTTAGCATACTGGGCGTCGCTATCGCCATTTTTCTGGGGTTTCGCAATAATGCCTGTTATGCGCGTTACGTTGAAGCCCGACATTTGTGGGGGCAGTTGATGATCGCTTCACGCTCAATATTGCGTGAGGTGAAAACAACCTTACCTGATGAACGCGGTATCGAGGATTTTGTTCGGTTACAAATCGCTTTTGCCCACTGTTTACGTATGACATTGCGTCGACAGCCTCAGACGCAAGTTTTGAGCAACTATCTTGACCAGGAGGCGTTACAGAAAGTTGTCGCTTCCCATTCGCCCGCTAATCGTATCTTATTGCTGATGGGAGAGTGGCTGGCGATTCGCCGCCGCAGCGGAAAGCTTTCCGATATTTTATTTCATAGCCTCAACAACCGTTTAAATGATATGTCGTCAGTGTTGGCCGGCTGTGAACGCATCGCCAACACGCCGGTGCCTTTTGCCTATACGTTAATTTTGCATCGTACGGTTTATCTTTTCTGCATTATGTTGCCATTTGCACTGGTGGTTGATCTGCACTATATGACGCCGTTTATTTCGGTGCTTATTTCTTATACGTTTATCGCGCTGGATGCGTTGGCGGAAGAGTTGGAAGATCCGTTCGGTACTGAAAATAATGATTTACCGCTGGATGCGATATGCAATGCGATAGAAATCGATTTACTGCAAATGAATGATGAAAGGGATATTCCGGCAAAACGGATACCGGATAAGCACTATCAACTGACCTGAGATCGTCTTAACTGGCGCAGAATGTTCATCTGCGCCATAACCTGAAGAGCAAAGCTTAATAGCCTTCTCCAACGCCGGTTTTGGCTGGACCGGAGTAGTGGACATGAACGATTCGCCATCCTGTGTTTGGTATCTTCGCCCACACCTGGCTTTCGCGGCCTGCCGTGTGTTGAGTCTGCCCATTATCACGGCGTACCGCGGTAAAATGCCAGTCGAACTCTGCAACGGCGGCATTGCCATACACATGAATAGCAGGGGGAGCGTCCAGTTTTAATGTGCGTTTGCTGAAGGTTTTACCCATAGTGGTGCCATAAAAATTTTCAGCGATCTGCGACCATCCGCGTTCGTGACCGCGTGGATGAATAAAACTGGTTTCCGGTGAAACATAAAAGAGCTGCTTGCCTAACGTTGGGTCTGCCTTATCTATTGAATAAAGGTAGCGGTTAATACCTTCTGTAATTTCTTGTTTAACGGTCGACGTAGCTTCATTTTGTGCGGCGGTTGGCGTTGCCGCTGATGCCGATGACGCCATCAGAGTTAACGTTATTGCGGCGGCCGAAAACAATAGTGACGTTTTTTGCATAATAGTTATACCCATATGGTCTGTTTTTGAGACGCTTTATCTTTCCTGTTACGTTCACCTTTATACTAAAGGAGCATGGCTCACGAACAATAAAAAACATCCTTCTATAAAATTACCCCGAAAAGGGAGTAGTGCAATTAAGAATATCGTATTTGTTTGTAACGGCATGACTCAAAATATCAACATTTAGAGTTTCAGTATTGTTGTTGTCCCTTGATTTGTTTTTGTATTTATTACCGCTGGTAAATAGTTAATCTTATGAATAGTGATACACAAATGACCGTTTGCGCTATGTGATAATTAACCATAGTAAAAATACACGAAGCGAAGAAGTGCTATTTCAGTAGTACTGATATTTTCATAACGCTAATTTAAAAATAAATGCAAACGTAACAAATTATACACAAAAATAAGAAGGGCTGTGGCCTCAACTGACTTGATTATGATTCCGTCTTACCGAATGTCAGCCGAGTGTTCAGTGCCATTCTCGCCCTGGCATCCCCGACCGTAAGCCAGTTCTCTACGGGTAACCCCCTTGTTATTACAGCAGAAAACAGGGCATATCATTGATGTAGTCATGCTTAACTTGCATTTTAACATCACTAATACATAGCAAGCTAATATTACACTTTGAAACTTAACGCACGGTAATTGTTAGTGATATTGTCCTGGACAGTTCCGCGAGCAGGTTTTGCGGAAAGTCCAAAAATAAGACAAATAAGGCATATAAAATGAAAAAAGTAGTGGTGTTATCTGCGGTAGCCGCAGCCGTAATGATGGCTGGAGCCGCCAACGCAGCAGAAATCTATAACAAGGATGGCAATAAACTGGATTTGTATGGCAAGGTCGACGGCCTGCATTATTTTTCCAGTAATCATAGTACGGATGGCGATCAATCTTATATCCGTATGGGTATTAAAGGCGAAACTCAAATTACCGATCAACTAACCGGTTTTGGACAGTGGGAGTATCAGGTCAACGCCAATCGTCCGGAAGATGGTGACTCCAGCGGTTCCCCGCAAAGCTGGACGCGTCTCGGTTTTGCTGGTTTGGCATTTGCCGATATGGGGTCTGTTGATTATGGTCGTAACTATGGCGTGTTATACGACATTGGTTCATGGACTGACGTACTGCCTGAATTTGGTAATGATTCGTATGAAGCTTCCGATAATTTTATGACCGGACGCGCGAATGGCGTTCTGACTTATCGCAATAATGATTTCTTTGGTCTGGTTGATGGTCTGAATATTGCGTTGCAGTATCAGGGTAAAAATGACGGCCTGTCGAAAGAAGGCGATCCTTTAAGTAATAATGCCAGAAAAAGTATCGCGTACCAGAATGGCGATGGTTTCGGGGCATCAGCGACATATGATTTGGGCATGGGGGTGAGCCTGGGGGCAGCCTATACCAGTTCCAAACGCACGCTTGATCAGATGACGCAAGATAAATACGACAATGGCGACCGTGCTGAAGCCTGGACTGGCGGCGTGAAGTATGATGCCAATAATATTTACCTGGCGGCAAACTATACCCGTACTTATGATATGACCTATATGGGCGATACATTGGGCGGCTTTGCACATAAAACCGATAACTGGGAAATGGTAGGGCAATATCAATTTGATAATGGCTTACGCCCGTCACTGGCGTTCCTGCAATCCAGAGCCAATGATGTTGATGGACTGGGTTCGTTCGACCTTGTGAAATATATTGATGTGGGTTCCTATTACTACTTCAATAAAAATATGTCCGCGTATGTTGACTACAAAATCAATCTGCTAAAAGATGGCAACCCATCGAATCCTAATACAGACAACACCGTGGCGCTCGGCTTAGTCTACGAGTTTTGATAAAACTTGCTGATTAAGGCAGTTTAGGGATACCCTCCTTTTCCCAAAACTGTGTCACTGCTTAACCTTTATTATTGTTAATTTATTCTTTTATTATTTCAGGACGCTTCTGGCGTCCTTTTTTATTGACTATTCATTGGCTATTCGACTTCGATCTCGCGAATGCGCATTCTGCTACTGTCATCTATCTGCACTTTACCTGAATGACAAAAGGGGCAACAGAGTGTGGACGTTTGAGAGGTGAAGGGTTGATTACAGGACAGACACCAACCTTGCGCCGGTGCGATAGTAATGTGGAAACGCGCATTGTCAGCAAGGGTATGACGAGCGGCGACGTCCAGGCCAAAATGCAGCGCCGGCACCTCAACACAGGCCATAACGCCAATCTCCAGCCAGACTTGCTTTACCTTGCTGAACTGGTGATTTACTGCCTGCTCCTCCAGCAATTCGATAATATTTTGCGCCAGGGCTAATTCATGCATGGGCCAGCTCCTTCATTCAACAATATTTACGGCGACACAAGGATCAATTACCTGTAACTGTTGCGACCACAATGAGAGTGGAATAGTGGCCAGTTCGCGAGCAATGACGCCGTCAGATTGGGCGTGACGTGTGGTAGGCGAGATAATACGGTAATCAAGAATATTGCCTGACGTCGTCAGTCTGGCCTGATGAACTAACCATCCTCGCGCGGTTTCCACTACTGCTATTTTCCATTCGCCATCATCAAAACGATTCCAGCGCAGGGTAGGAAGGGCGCTCAAACTTCGGGCGAGCGTAACGCAGCGGGCCAGCAGACGTAGCGCAGTCATTTTTCCGCTAAGACAACAGGCTGACAGTAGCGGATATTCGATAGCCAGAGGCGAGACATCCAGGGGACCAGGGGTTATTAACGTATGGTCCGGGGATGACGCCATCGGTAGTGTAGGTGTAATGATATTCTGTAATGTCGCCAGCCAGCGGGCGGTTTCAGAACGCTCTTGCAAAAACCAGGCTTCCCAGCCCTTTACGCCAGCGGCAAGCCAGGTCTGAGGATCATCGTCAAAAAAGATTGTGCTTGCCAGCGGGGATAACTCTCCGCGACGTAACAACGCCCATTCTTCAGCGGTTGCCTGTCGGTGGCTAAACAGGGGGAGCCAGTCGGTCAACGCGCGACGGAGCGTTTCTCGCGCCAGCTCTTGTTGTGCGGCCTGCATATCTGGCTTCTCTTCAGGAAACAACAGTAAAGCCGCCGCTGCGCTGTGCGCCTGAGCGCACAACGTAAACAAACGTGAAATAAGCGTTTTTGCGTATACCGGCGTTGCGCCCTGTAACAAACGACCGATCGGCGCCTCCTGCCAGATAATCCGTAGCGGGTGAGAATAGACGGTCAATCTTTGCACGAATTATTACCTTCATCGATCACCATAAACCCGGACTTACTGGTTTCGCAAACCGGACAGCACCAGTAATCAGGTAACTGGCTGAAGGGCACGCCGGGTGGAATTTGCCATACGTCATCGCCCAGCGCAGGGTCGTAAACCCACCAACATACTTTGCACTCCATGCGCACCACTGGCTCATTTTCTGTGACCGGGTATTCTTTCAGCCATTCCAACGTATTTTTTAGCCCCGCGTAGGCATCTTCGATATCGTCGATGCCTGCAACGGCGATATCAGGAATGTCTGCTATCTCAATCATATCTTGCAGTAATGTGTTCATATCATTGAAATAATTGACCCGCCATACGCCGGGAAAATGCGTGCTTACAATCCGGCATTTACCATATCCGCGTGAAAAAATAGCGCTACAGCCTTCGCCTAAAAAATGCTCCAGATACTCGCGATCGGCATCGTTTACTGGCAACAGCGTTAAGTTAATGATATGCGGCTCTTTTACCGGCTGTTTTACGCGCTCGGCTATTTCATGCGCGATAAAGGCGCCATTCATCAGTCCCGCCGGTTGTGGCGGCAATTCTGGCGTAATCGTCGGCTGCGGATGCGTCTGCCAGATGCTCTCCGGGATCGGGCCAATGATAATTTCATCGGCAACCCGTTGCTGGTCAGCGTTATATTCACGCACACGCCAGACACCCGTAAAAACCGTCTCCTGAATACGCTGTTCTTTTCCATCGGATAATAGTACCCGGGCGGAGATTTCACCTTCGCCGAGCAGTTGATCCAACAAACCGCTATTCTGTTGCTCAGTGGCATTCAGCTTATAGCTCAGGGGAAATGGGAGCGTTGCCACCGGGTTATCCATATCGCGAATAAGCGTAGTCAGGATGTGTCTGGCAACACGAAGCTCAGCGGGCAACGCCTGTTCCGGTAAAACCGGCGTCAGTGGTAGATTAATGCCGGCGGGGATAGGAAGAAAGTTAAAGTCTTCCTCTTCTGGCTGCGAGCCTGGTCCGGCAATATTAACGACTGGAATAGTTCTGGAATGATTCACGTGTGTTACCTTTCATTCTATTGCGTGATAACGGGAATATCCTGACGATAGCCCGGTGTGGTCAGCAATGCGGCCACCCGCTGAGAGTATTCTTGCCAGCTATATAATCCCGCCAGACTGCCGACAAAACGGTGCTGGCGAAAGAAAAGCAGCGCCGGATATTTCAGAATGCGATACTCCCGGGCGATCAGATCACTCTGTTCGCTATCCGCAAATGCCGCGGTATAAGACGTCGCCGGAAATTGCTTGAGGATCTCCGGGATAATGACCCAACTGTCGGCGACTTCCGGATGTTTGTTGGGGTCGCTTTGCAGCAAAACCAGCAGAGTCGGATGCGCATTAATCAACGACGGGAGCGTTTGCGCATCGGTAACCAGAAAGCCTTTATCCGCCAGTGGACAAACAGGATTTTGGGGTGAGATAGTCATTTTTTTAAATGCTCCGGTAATTCAGGCGTGCGAGACAATAAATCGGCAAAACCGGTCAGCGGATCGCTTTGCGTAAGCATGGCCTGTTCCAGCGAGTCCAGCGCCGCCAGTACCTCAGCGGCTTCCGCTTCGTCCATTTCTCGTCGTGCTGCGCCGCCAAATGTCAGCAGCCATGCGCCTGCTAAGGGGGGAGCCACAAGCCGAATATCAACGTCGATAAGCTCGCCGTGTCGGTCGCGGCATTTGGCGAACCACTGACCGGGTGAAATAACCTGCACAGGAACGCCGATACACATTATGATTTCTCTCTCTGTAGCACCCGAATATCGCCGACCCGGCAGGCGCTTTGCGCATCTGGCCGTTCATCTTCGTAGCGTTCCATACACAGGCTGTAATGATTGAGCCTTTCAGTGGGCAAGGCCGCTGAAGAGGCGGTGATACCCCATTGCGCCAGCACTTCCTGCGCGAGACAGACCGCAGGCATCAGTTGCGCCTTTACCTGCGGCGTAAGACTCCCGCCATAGTCATCCAGACATTCCGGCTGCACGCCAATCAGCACAATCTCCGATAACTGGCCGTCGGTTAATTGCAGCAATGCCAGCACTTCAGAAAAACTGGTCTGATGTAAACTGAGTTTTTTCGCCGTCAGATAGGCGGGAACCTGTTCATCACGAAACATCGCCAGCGAACCTGGCGCCATACCAAAATCGATAGCATCCATGATTAACAGTTTTTCGGTCTGTTGCAGCCAGGGCAGCAGCGCCAGCCCCTGCGTACCGCCATCAACAACGTCAACTTTCTCGTTATCGGCATACTGTTCAAACAGCTTTTCCGCCGCTCTGACGCCGAACCCTTCATCTGCCCAAAGCAGGTTGCCAAGCCCTAAGATTGTTACTTCTGCCATTGTTATCACCTGAACCAGCGCCAGCCGCTTATCATGACGGAAATCACGCTTTGTCGGCTCATAATGTCTTCGCGGATAGCGGTATAAACATGCGCAATGACGAAGGCGATAATGAACCACATGCCCAGCCGGTGCCAGAAATGCAGCGCGAGGCTATCGTTGCCAGTCAGGCGAATCATCCAGCCAAACCATTGATACGCCCAACTGTCTGTTCCAAGTCCTTCGCCATAGAGCGCAAAGCCGCTACACACCATCAGTACGGACATCCAGAAATAGAACATTACCGCCAGTCCCGCTACCGGATTATGTCCATAGTAACGATGGGCCTCTTTTTCGAGGAAAAAATACCAGCGGATTTCGCTGATAACGCCTTTGCGCCAGGCGCGGCGCCAGAACGGAACCAGAAACATCTCCCTGGCGTACTCATTGCCGACACATGCCCAGTAAATACGAAACAGCAGCGCGACAGTAAAAATATACGCCGTGGTAAAATGGATCAGTCGTATCCAGCCCATCCAAAACATAAAGGTCGCTTCACCTTGAATCGATGGCAGGGGGTGGCCAATGAAATATCCTGTAACAGCCAGGACGACAATGGATAACGCCGTGATCCAGTGCCATAAACGGACCGGCGCTTCATAGATATAGTACCCCTGGCTGGTTATTTCTTTGAGATGCATTGAGACCTCCGAATCGTCGTCATCGTACCTGAACCCTGACCAGCTCCCCTCCATGATTATCAATAACATGGGTGGAGCAGGCCAGGCAGGGATCGAAGCTGTGCAGAGTACGTAAAATCTCCAATGGTTGATCGGGAACGGCGAGTTTAGTCCCCATTAACGCCGCTTCGTACGCGCCAATTTGACCTTTATCGTCACGTGGCCCGGCATTCCAGGTTGTCGGTACCACACACTGATAGCTGTCGATTTTCTGATTTTCAATTTTTATCCAGTGCCCCAGCGCGCCGCGCGGCGCCTCGCTGAAACCAACGCCTTTTGTCGATGTAGGCCAGGTATCGGGTTCCCAGAGCGTGACGTTTGCCGTCGCCGTATCGCCGGACTTGAGGTTACGCATCAGACGATCGAAGAAATATTGCAGCGTATTGCCTGCCCATACGGATTCCAGCGCACGCGCGGCAGTACGCCCTAATGTAGAAAAGAGCGCTTCTTTAGGCAGCTTTAATACACTAAGCAGTTGATCCACGGGTTCTTTAAATTCCGGTTTATTTTGATGATATCCAATCAGATAACGCGCCAGCGGACCTACCTCCATCGCATGTCCCTTCCAGCGCGGCGATTTAATCCATGAATATTTAGCGGACTCATCCACCTGTTCGATAAAGGTTTTTGTGCCTTTATAGTGTTCGCCCATGACCAGTTGCGGTTCGGTCAGACCATCCCAAGGATGCAGGCCCTTATCGTTATTGCCGTTACCATAGGTATACCAGGAGTGAGTAACAAACTCCTGAATCTCATCGGGGGCGGTTAAATCGACAGGATGAATTTCGTCGAAACGACCGTTAATGATAGCCCCACGCGGAAGCAGAAGATTACTGGCGGAATAATCGTTAGGGTTATCCGGAAACTCGCCATAAGCCAGCAGGTTCATGCTCGATAACCCGCCGCCGATTTTTGCCCAGTCTTTGTAATAACTGGCAATCAGCAAGACGTCCGGAAGATAAACCTGTTCGCAGAACTGGCGAGCTTTTTGGATGATGGAACTGACAAGGTTCAGGCGTTCCATATTCACTGCGCCGACCGCGCCCGTTTCGTCAAGGTTGATGGCGCAAGGAACGCCGCCCACCAGCCAGTTAGGATGCGGGTTTTTACCACCGAAAACGGTGTGAATTTTTACGATCTCTTTTTGAAAATCGAGTGCTTCAAGATAGTGGGCGACCGCCAGCAAATTGGCTTCCGGCGGAAGTTTCATCGCCGGATGTCCCCAGTAGCCATTACGGAAAGGGCCAAGTTGACCGGACTCGATAAACCGCTTCAGTCGATTTTGCAAATCGCGGAAATATCCCGGCGAGGATAGCGGCCATGCGGAAAGGCTTTGCGCGATGGCGGAGGTCTGATGCGGGTCGGCTTTCAGGGCGGCAACCACATCAACCCAGTCCAGCGCGTGCAGATGATAAAAATGCACCAAGTGATCGTGAACGTGTAGCGTAGCCTGCATCATATTACGGATACAGTTTGCGTTGTCCGGAATCGCGATTCCCAGCGCATTTTCTACGGCACGGATTGAGGTCAGAGCGTGTGTACCGGTGCAGACGCCGCAAATGCGTTCAACGAATGCCCAGGCGTCTCGCGGATCGCGACCTTTCAGGATAACCTCCAGGCCGCGCCACATGGTGCCGGTCGACACGGCGTTAGTAATGACATTATTACTGTCGATATTCACTTCGCAACGCATATGCCCTTCGATGCGAGTAACCGGATCGACCACAATTCGCCGTCCGCTATTGTCCAGCGTAAAACCCTGAGTCTGATAAGGATATGCCATAATTATTTTTTCTCTTCCGGAGCGTTTTCTGATGACGTGTTGTTTTTATTGCGGGCATGTTTTATGGCGCTCACCGTGGCGTGAGCGATGGCGGCAGCGCCCGCGACGCCAGCAACGCCCATTCCGATTTTATCGGCGGTAGCCTCAATGCCGGTTTGCGGAATGCCCGTTGCCCGGCTGTAAAAAGAACCGTAATCCCAGAATCCATCTTCCGAACATCCGAGGCATCCATGACCTGACTGGATAGGAAAAGACACGCCATCATTCCAGCGAACGGTTGAACAGGCGTTATAAGTGGTCGGGCCTTTACAGCCCATCTTGTACAGGCAATACCCTTTTCTGGCGCCTTCGTCATCCCACGCTTCCACAAACTGACCGGCATCGAAATGCGCGCGTCGGTAACATTTGTCATGAATTCGCTGGCCATAAAACATTTTTGGTCGTCCAAGACGATCAAGGGGAGGGATGCGATCAAATGCCAGCATATAGGTGATAACGGCGGACATCACTTCAGGTATAGGTGGGCAGCCTGGCACTTTAATAATGGGTTTATCGGTAATTAATTTGTGAACCGGCGTGGCTTTAGTTGGGTTGGGACGGGCTGCCTGCACGCAGCCCCATGATGCGCAGGACCCCCAGGCGATAATCGCTTTAGCATCCGCGCTGACGCGTTTTAACTTCTCCAGGAACGGCTCACCAGCCAGTATGCAAAACATCCCATCTTCATTCAGCGGCGCGTTACCTTCCACGGCAACGATATAATTTCCTTTGTACTCGCGCATCACATCCGCCAACGCCTGCTCGGCTTGTTGCCCTGCGGCGGCCATAATGGTGTCGTCATAATCCAGGGAAATGAGCGACAGAATGGCATCTTTTGCCAACGGGTGCGCAGAGCGAATGAAAGATTCGGTACAACAGGTACATTCAAGACCATGCAGCCATATCACTGGCGTACGCGGTTTATTCTCCAGGGCATAAGCTATCTGAGGAATCATCGAACTGCTCAGGCCTAAAGACGTTGCGGTAAGGCTGCAAAACTTGAGGAAGCTACGCCTTGTCACGCCGTGTCTACGCATAACTTGATAAAATGTATCTTGTGTTTGCATAACGTTTATCCCAAACCACTATAGTTAGTGTGGGCATCATATGTTGCATTTCTTGTCTTTCTCAACGTGTTTTAGTAGCAATTATGTTTCTAATTCGTAACAACCGATTACATGTGTGCTACTCACATTACTCAAAAACATAAATTAATTTAATGTTATTGGTGATGTGGAGTAAATATAGCGTTGTGATGGTATCTCTTAATGTTGATAAGATTTATTTATAACATGATGGGATTTTTTTAAATGGTCACACGGATAACGCGTTTCATATTAGTTCGCTGTGTTTAACTCTCCTTTAAACCCGTCAGTTAAATTTATTAGCTTGTAAAATAAGATCACAATTAATTACGTGCTGCATAACCATTGATAGGTTTAATTTAATATATTCATCCAATCCATTTTACAAACAAGGAGAGCATGATGAAAAAAAGTAAAGCAATGTTATTTATCGCTCCGGCGTTGTTTTCATACGCCCTGGCTGCACAGGCCTGCACAACCCTTGCTATTCAGGATAAACAAGGCGATGTTTTTCATGGACGTACGCTGGAATATATGCAGGATTTACCCTCATGGTTAACGTATTATCCGGCGGGAACACAGTTTGATAAAAAAACGCCGGATGGCAGTCAGGGAGTGAGCTATCAGGCGAAATATCCGATACTGGCCATTACTTCCACCATCACTGATGGCGATAGCAGAGACATACTTGAAGGCATGAATAGCGCGGGATTGTCATTTAGTGAAAACATGATCATGAATGCGCAGTTGCCGCCATTGCCCGCGAGTGAATATAAACAGGCAATTCCTGTCACCTCGTTGGGAGAATGGGCGCTGGCCCGTTTTGCTACTGTCGGCGAGGTAAAACAGGCAATAAAAGAGGGTAAATTCTGGTCACCGGAACTGCATCGGTTTGGCGATCTGAAATCGCCATTTCATTATGCGTTTTACGACAAGAAAGGAGGAAGCATTGTCGTTGAAGTGGAAAATGGCAAATTCCATGTCTATGACAATCCCACTCGCGTGATGACAAATGGTCCCGCATTCCCCTGGCATCTGACAAATCTGAATAACTATACGCAATTAACCAATGTGGACCGCTCTTCAGGCACACTGGGCGGGATAAAAGTGATGCAGCCTGATAGCGGGATTGCTATTGCAGACTTGCCATCGTCCGATACGTCGGTTTCCCGTTTTATACGCGGCGTTTATTACACCACATATGCGCCGCAAGCGACATCCGCCCACGATGCAATGAATACGCTTGCGCATATTATGAGCCGTTTCGATCGTCCGAAAAATATTACGGTTGATTATATGGGGAGTGAAGGGGAAGGCAACGCCACCCGCAAACCGGTCTCAGAATATACGGTCTGGACAACGCTGTCTGACTTAACGCACGGTGAGATGATGGTGCGCGGCTACAATGATATCAACTATAAAACCTGGTCTCTTTCTCAGTTTAAGAACGCGACAGCGCCCGTGTTCGAGAAAATCAACGTCAAAGGATAAATAGCTCATCTCGGTTTAGTTTCCCCGGTAGTCTCGGCGAAGGTAATGGAGGCTACCGGCGGTTGCTTCTCTTTATCATGCACGGTAATTAATTATCACGATCACCAGCGCCAGGATGGTATGCTAAATCCATTCAAAATCCCCTGGATATGGATTGGAGGGCGCATGGTTATACCTGAGGTCAGGCAGGAGAGGCTCTATCAGAAGATAGCCAACCTCATCATTAAGCTGATCAATGATAATATTTTTCCCCCGGGAACTTTTTTACCGCCAGAACGCGAACTGGCAAAACAGCTTGGCGTGAGCCGCGCCTCCTTGCGAGAAGCCCTTATTGTACTGGAGATCTCCGGATGGATCGTGATTCAGTCCGGTAATGGGGTTATCGTTTCAGATAAAAAACACCTTGCCAGCGACTATACCATCGAAGAAATTCTCTCTACTCGCGAGCTGGTCGATAGCCATTGTGCGCGCTTAGCCGCACAAAACGATAACGTTGACGTCATCAACCAAATAGAGGCGATTTATCATCGTATGGATCAAGCCATTAACGATAATAACGTCCACGGCTTTTACTCGCTGGATAAAGAATTTCACCTTGCGATCTCTGAGGCCAGCCGTAACCGGGTGTTGTTCGATATGTCCCGTATGTTATGGGAACAACGGATTAATATCCCTTATGCCGGGCTTGATGAGCAGTCTGGAGACAGAAATGTTTTACTTAATCTCAACAAACAGCATAAAGCGATAGTGGATGCGATGCGCCAGTCTGATGCTGACAGCGCCTATGAGGGATCTCTGGAACATTTACGCTATGTGAGAAAGATTGTCGGCGGCTAAGTTTGTCGATGAATAACACCGCATGGCGGTCATGCCATGCGGTAGAACTCGCCGTAACTCAATGGAAAACAGCATTAATCTTTAAGTAGCGCTCCGGATAGCGATCAAGCTCTTTAACTGCATCAGGGATCTCATCAAGATTGACGATCTTACTGACAACATCTTGTGGATTAATCTCCAGCGTAGACAGCATACGTAATGCCTCATCAAATTCACCGGCACTGGTGCGGGAGCCGCGTAAATCCAGTTCTTTATAGGTGATCAGGTTCGTCGGCAGCGACGTTTCCTGTTTTGGCCATCCGGTAAACGAAATACGACCAGCAAACGATGCTAAATCAAGCGTATTTCGAATAGCGCTATTTGCGCCGGAAGCTTCTATCACGACCTGCGCCATGGTGCCGTGGGTGATATTTTTAATAGCGTCGATAACCTGATCGTCAGCGGCGTTCAGCACATAGGGAACGCCAAGCTTTTGCGCATAGCGTAACCTTTCTTCCACAATATCAATCAGAATAGGCGTTGCCTTGTAATGACGCGCGCTTAATGCCGCCATAAGACCAATGGCCCCCGCGCCGATGATGGCAACATATTCCCCGGCCTTAACGTTTGCCCGATGCAGCGCGTGCAGAGCGATGGTCAGCGGTTCTGCCAGCGGCGCCATTTCAGAAGGCACATTATCTGGTATTTTATGAATTAAATGTGCGGGATGAGTCACCACCTCCTGCATTGCGCCATCGACATGCACGCCAATGACGTTTAAATTTTCACAACAGTTAGTTCTGCCGACAGAGCAAGGGTAGCAGTGACCACAATAAATATAGGGGTCAACAATCACGTGGTCGCCTTTTTTAATATTGTCCGGCATTCCGGTACCTTCCTGAAGAACAATTCCGGTCACTTCATGCCCAATAATTCTTGGGTAAGTAACAAGTGGGTTCGTTCCACGAAAAGCCCCGATATCCGATCCGCAAATGCCTGCAGCATCAACCTTAATTAATACTTCATTTTCTTTCTTATGGGGATAATCCACCCAGCGGGTTTCAACTTCACCAGGCTTATTAATGAACACAGCTTTGACTTTCATTGGCTTTGAATCCTTTACTTTTTACAAACACGAAGACCAACAGGCTTGAAACGATAGCGATAGCACCAGCCAGATAGAACGCATAGTCATATTTACCGCTAAATTGAACGATAAAACCGGTGACAAGCGGACCGATAATGCCGGATATATTAGCCAGGCCATGCATGGCTCCGCCGACGCTCCCTACCTTATCTTTATGAACAACATCCTGAATAACCGCCCAATAAATTGGGCCCGTTAAATAGAGCAGGAAGAGTGAAACTGACATGAGCGTAATTGCGCTACCAATAGTGCTAACAGTACCGGAAACGGCAACACATACCGCTGCGCCTGCCAGACATACGCCCAGAATAAGTCGACGTGAGAGCAGAGCATTACCGGTAATCCGATAAATTACATCAGAACAGACGCCGCCGAGCACCATACCAATGGCGCCGATGACCCAGGGAATTACCGTGGCGATACTAATTTCTTTAATATCGAGATGTAACGAATGGTTCAGGTAACTTGGGAACCAGGTCAGGAAGAAAAAAAGAATATAGTTGTAGCTGAAAAAAGCCAGAGTTGTTGCCCATACCATTGGTTGTTTCATGTAATAGCCGAGTGAAGGCGTAGCCCGGCCATCATCAGATAAAATAACGTCCTCATGATTTTCAAAATCAATGCGTTCTTCCGGCGCCAGGCGTTTACTCATTGTTGGCTTATCGCTAACGATAAAGTACCACAGTAGTACCCAGACCAGGCCAAATAAGAAAATAATGCCAAATGCGGGGCGCCAGCCTAAGGATAACGCCAGCAGGCCCACTATCGGCCCGGACACCGCGCCGCCGAGCGGGGAACCGGCGCTAAAAATTCCGATCGCCGTGGCAGACTCCTTTCGGGAAATCCAGTTATTGATGATTTTATTTCCGGCAGCGCTGACCGGTCCTTCAGCCATACCGAAAAGAACGCGCACGATAAGCATTGTCCACAATCCGGTGACTAAACCAGTTAAGCCACAAAATACAGACCATAGTAACGCTGCGATGAGAAAAACCGTTTTTGGCCCAACTTTATCGCTGGCCCAGCCACCAATAAAATTAAACAGGGCGTATCCGATAAAAAATGCGCTGAAGATCATTCCCATCTCCGCGGCGTTAAATCCTAACTCCTTTTCGATCAAGGGGGCAGTTATCGACAATGCTGAACGATCCATATAGTTGAGCATGTAAACTATAAATAGAAGAAAAACGATAAGCCATCCCATTGTTTTTCTTTTCATGATTAATCCTCTTATTGTGGTCTAGCGGCCTGACCACAATATTTTAAGGTTATTTTCAAATCACCTCTCTTGTGGTTAGAACGTGATCAATATAACAAAAATTTATCGCAGAGGATTTTTATCCATCGCAAGCGTGATGGATAAAATTATTTAAAATCAGACAATTACTTGAAAATTCAATCGGGGCTATCGTTTTCCCCTAATCCACGCCCCGGTAACGTTTGACATGTGGCGTTAACGGAAGGTGGTGCTGTCTGTGGGTATTTTTCATCGGGCGTAATATAAACCTGACTCGTGGCGACATAGCCATCATTAAAAGTGGCTTCGATATAGGTAGCTTCCCAACCTGTCTTCGGTTCATTTAACGTAATACTGATCTTATTGTTGGCGGGAATATCTATTGTAAGCGGCTGATAACGGATGCCACAGGCATAACGGAAATCACGCGCATTTGGATTGTTGGCTGTCCAGCGAACGACTTTTACCGGCGCTTCTGAGAAATAGACCGTAAGAAGATGGTGGTGAATAAGGCCGATCAACTGTGGTAATGTTTTTTTACTTTGAAACCTATTAATAAAAGGAACGAGGCTTTCTTCAGCGAACTGGTTAATTGAGTAGTGGTTCATATTAGGCACTATACGTAATGATTTTACGCCAGGGAGTTTGCTATAATAAAAGCGAGTATTGTCTGGTACGAAAAAATCATCGCCGCTTGCATTAATAATATATTTCGGTATTGCAAGGCGGGGTTGATAAATAGTGTTGAGATATCTTAACGGATCTATTATTTGCCTTAGCTGGGTAAATGTGGGGGATTTTATTTTCTCATCTATGCCTTGCTGGTAGTAGGGGTAGAATGTAATGGGCCAATTTCCACCGTATGATTGATAAATATGCTCAAGTGAAGCATCAATATCAAGTAGATCAATGGCGAAGGGAACAATTGCTTCAACATCAGGATCGGCAATAGCTGACAACCAGGTAGTCCACCCACGCTTTGAAATACCTGTAATGATAAAGGAATTTATATTCCATTGCGTTAACTCCTTTTTTGCTAATCTCATCGCTTGCGATAGGGCAGTGACCATAGGAATATTTAAGGGCATTAACTCACGTTGCTCCGGCGCTTCCATAAATAATGCCCAGCTTCGGGAAACGCTCTCGTCCTCTTTCAGTGGTTTTTTATCATCCTGAAAGGTTAAATATTGGTTAGGTATATCACTCACTGATATTACGATGGTATTCGTATCACGGGCGATGCTTGCCAGTGTTTCCTGGGGGAAATCACCGGGTTTACCAGTGATTTGTACGCCTTTATCATAATTAATTCCGTTGTTTACAACCACCAAAGCATGGTGCTCTTTTGCCGTTTCAGGGATATAAATATCAACGTTATGTCGCCATTGCGCAGGGGTTACCATGTCATCTGGCGACCAGTGTTGCGATAATAATTCATAGTGTCTGACTACAACCTGTGCTAATGGAGCTGTACTAATCAAGGTATATTTTAGCGGTGTGCCTGAAATCTTCTCCCGGTAGTCGGGGAGAACATGAGACAAATCACACTCCGGGCTGTTTCGACAAAAGAAGATGTTGTTATGAAGTAGTGTATAAACTTTTGTAGAAATAAAAAACAGTACGATAACAACGAGATATATTTTTTTCATGCTTTCCCCGCGCTTTACAAGGGCAAATGCCAACCAGCATAATTTCCATAAATACCTCTTAAACATTCAATATAAGTACAATACTTTTGATAAATAAGGGAAGAAAGGAGTAATAGTGCTTGTGACGTTGTCACATTATTCTGTTTCTGGTTTCGCTATTAGCACTGAACTTTTTGAAAGGTAAATCATTGCCGTCACCAGACCAATAATGGCGACAGAGATAGCTATACCGATCCAGACACCATACAGGGCATAACCCAGGACAAATCCGCCCAATACAGGGGATATAAAATCAGCGATTGCGATTAATGCCTGCGCCGTTCCGATGACGATACCTTGTCGGGCAGGCGATACATGGACGGACAAGGCGGCAAGATAAGTGGGTTTGGCTAGCGCATCAGCGATACTAATACAAACGATAGCAAAAATAAGCACTGGTATGGTCGTGGCGATACCCGCAGTGAGAAATCCAGTACAAAGAAGGGCGAAGATTAGAATAATTAGCTTTCGCTCCGAAAAATATTGGCTCACCCAACCTAACAGAAATAGCTGAACGAAAATATTAATAACCCCGTCCGCCATTAACAGGTAGCTTAACGCTTTTGGCCCAAAGGGAAGCCCATTCCAGATGAAGGTGTCAGAAAGAAAAACAGGTAATTGTGAAGAGTACATGCCATAGGCGAAGAAATGACAAAGCATTACGATGATTAAGACGCGAAGGACTGGCATCTTTAAAATAGCGCGGGCAGAGAACGCCGCTATTTTATCTGCGGTACGTGATGTTGTGGACGGGTCTTTTAACCCCCAAATCGCGACCAGGGCAGACCCAAGGACAAGTATAAAGGCGGCGTAGATCGGCGCGCTCAGACTGATACGCGATAGCCACCCTGAAACGCCTGCCCCGACAATACCGCCTAAACCAATGCAGCCTGTGAGGATACCGATTGCCTGGCACCGATTTCTGACGTGCGTACAATCGGCAATATAGGCTGCGGCGGCTGACAAATTCCCGGCGCTAATGCCAAAAAGCGTGCGGGCGAGCAGGATAAACAGGATACATTGCGCGTTGGCGAGTAATAGTAAACTTATCGCCGCAATAGTCAGCGTGACAATCAGTATTCGCTTGCGGCCAACGCGATCGGAAAGGTGGCCAATCAGGGGCGCCGCACAAAATTGGCTAAAAGCCTCAGTGGCGATGATGATTCCAATGATAAGCGGCGAACCGCCCATCTCGCGGATATAAAAAGGCAGTACTGACATTACAGCCGCTGTACTGGCGGCGTAAAGGCCGACAAGCAGGAAAACAGGCAAAATACGCCGCTTGTTGAGCGGAGTGATAGTTTCGCTGTCGGTGTTCTCATAGACATTAGTATTCATCTTTAATCCCTATGGAAAAACGAGAGAGATAATTTTCAATATCGTTGCTCTGTTTGCCGTGAAAGAATGCGCCGACATAGCCATCGGGTCGAATCAACACGCATTGACCCGGCGCCAGATGATAGGACTCCCGGAAGTGCCCCAGGGTATCGATGAGCTCGTCCTGCTCGCCAATGTGATGAATACGCAGATTTCGCCGCGCATCGATGACCTTACCGTGGGTTTCGTAGGCCAACAGATTCCAGTCCGGACCCTGGAGTAACTGAAATAATCGTAATGATTGGCCGCCGGCACCCAAAAGAGGAGCATCCGGCGCTCTTTCTCCCGCTTGTAACCCATGCTGACGTTCGGGCAACGTGTGGGCTAAGGGGGAGTCGGTATACTGGATGTCAAGTTGTTGAACGTCGCGTTCTCGTTTGATGCCACCCTGTTTTTGAGAGTCAAGTAATCGGGTAGAAAGGTGGAGCAGTGATTCGGCTACCGGGCGGCGTTCCTGTTCATAGCTATCGAGAAGCTCTTCTCCTGCGCCCCGCAGCGAGGCTGCCATTTTCCATCCCAGGTTATAGGCATCCTGGATGCTGGTATTTAACCCTTGCCCACCCGTCGGCGGATGCACATGAGCGGCATCACCGGCTAAAAATACCTTACCCACACGGTAATGTTCCGCTATGCGCGCATTCATCTGGTACTTCGATACCCAGGGAATCGAATGGATGCGAACATCCGTCCGCCCGATTCGCTCAGTAAGAAAAGCCGTGAGCACGTCGGCTGAGAAATTCTGCGAGTCGTCCGGGGCCAACAACGCCTGGATTTGAAAGAGCTGCGTGCCGGCGAGAGGGCAAATCGTTATCATCCGCGCCATATCGCCATCGTTAAAATGGTGCCATACATCCCGGTTCAGACCGGAAAGTGAAGCGTCAGCCACAAGCGCATGGATTCCCAACGTATGACCGGGGAAGCTGACGCCTAATTTTTTTCTGACAAAGCTTCCGCCGCCATCCGCGCCTATCAAATAATGCGCGATGATGACCTCTTCTCCAGCCGGCCCGGCAACATACGCGGTGACCGTGCGTGGGGTTTGCGCAAAATGTCGTAACTCGCAGCCGAACTCTACCCGATGTCCCCATGCTTTTAATTGCTCCCGCATAATCGTTTCTGTCACGTTCTGTGGAACCATCAATGGCAGATGGTAGGGTTCGGCGTGGGTCGGT
The DNA here is from genome assembly GCF_046550835.1 of Salmonella sp. SAL04196. NCBI lineage: Bacteria > Pseudomonadati > Pseudomonadota > Gammaproteobacteria > Enterobacterales > Enterobacteriaceae > Salmonella > Salmonella sp. SAL04196. The sequence continues at coordinate 709,873 of NZ_JBGDXE010000001.1, read as the reverse complement.
TTTGTATGATGCGCAATAACTGAATCTACATAGCTTCCGTCGTGACGATAGGTTCGTAATCGGGGATAGAGCCCGCCGGCGGCGACCACTTTATTGAGTATTCCAAGATCCTCGAAGATTTCTTGCGTTCGCGGCTGAATACCTTTACCGCGGGAGCCGATAAAAGGCGTCGTTCTTTTCTCAATCAGGCGAAATGAGACCCCGTGACGCGCCAGTTCGATGGCTAAAGTAAGCCCGGTAACGCCAGCGCCGCAGATCAGTACATCTGTAGTGGTGTATCTTGTCATCGTCTCTCCGATATGTGTATTATGCACATAAGAGGAGGCATGCTATGTCAGAAAATAAAAATGTGCAAGATACACATATTTCCGAGCAAATGAAGGTGCTTCACAGTGCGTTGATTCGCGTGGTGAGCGCGCTTAACCGGCCTCGTAATGATGAGAAATTAATTGCAGAGGCGGGGATTCAACTCGATCGTGCGCTATTTTCGATCCTTATTAGTATCGAACGTTTAGGGCCGATTGGCGTTGTTGAGTTAGCCGAACGTGCCGGTCGTGATTATACGACGGTAAGCCGACAGGTCGCCAAACTGGAGAAGCTGGGGTTGATAATACGGCAGCATAATGCCATCGATCGTCGTATACGCGAGGCCGTTATTTCCCGGACAGGAAAGGCGATGACGGAGCGTATAGACGCTGCGCGAGAGCAAATGGGCAAAGTTGTTTTTAAAGACTGGCCTCAGGATGAACTTGATGTCTTTGTTCGGTTAATGCAAAAGTTTGCCGATGCAATGGATAGCGATGCTCCAATGCCGGAATAAGCAAAAGAAAAGGGCGGTCAAATCCGATCGTCCAGGTTAATATCGGTATCTGACATTGATTAAATAGCCAGCAAAGTAAATATAACAACAACATTTATCGAGTTAATTTTCACCCTTTGAAAGGCTAACGTATACTGCAGAATACGGCTATATAACAATCGCCGTATCAATGGTTTTTCAAAGGGTAAATATATGCTTACCGAAAAATATGATTTTCGCATTACCGATCAGATGACTATCCCACTCAGACCTCATTGGATAGCCAATGATTCATACAGGGAAAAGTGTAAAATGCTTGTCCTCAACCGGAGTAAAGGGGAAATTCATAAGGTAGACTTTAGTAAAGTAACAGATTATATCAAAGAAGGTGATGTAATCTGTTTTAACGACAGTACTATAATAAACCATATGTTTATCTGTAAAACAAGACAGAATAGGTTAATTAAAATTGTTTTAGAGGGATTTTTACCAAATAATAGAGTAATTATTTCCGGACTTTTAAAAGAAAGGCTTAACGCGAATGATGTTTTCTATTTGGTTGATAACCCTGAAATTTCCATTAAGATAGAGCAAAAGTTTAGCGAAGAGAGCCAGTACCGAGCCGTCGTGGAAAATCATGAGGCCTTAATTTGCTATTTGGCCAGTCATGGTGAGCGTCTTGATGAGTATGTGGACTCCAGCTTGTTTTATAAATATCCAGATGCTTACCGTTCCGTTTTTTCTAAAAAGTATGGTTCTTTGGAAATACCTTCTGCCGGCATTCATTTTACCTGGGATCTTATCCAAAAAATCAAAGATAAAGGTGGGTTAATATCCTTCATCACTTTACATGTTGCATCAACAGAAATGTTGTCCAACAGAAAAATACAAACAAAATGTGTAGAGGAAGTGACTATCAACGAAGAATACTACGAGGTTCCGCAAGCAACAGCGGATATCATTAATACTGCGAAGCAAAATGGCGGACGTATTTTTGCCGTAGGAACTACCGTTACACGATGCCTGGAATCCGCGTATTCGAGGGAGCACAATTGCCTCAAAGCAAGTTCTGGCTGGACTGAACTTTATATACATCCAGGCTATCAACTGAAAGTGGTTGACTGCCTGCTAACGAACTTACATCAGCCAAAAACGACGCATATGGTGTTAACCGGTCAGTTTGCTGGGGTTGATCTACTCATGAAGGCCTATGCCTCAGAAGATATCCAGTCATGTCAGTTCGATATGTTTGGTGATTGCATGTTAATCATACAGGATGAAGGGCAGGGATGAATAAAATAAAACCGGTACACATAATGCTACCGGTTTTACCGAGAATAAGCATCAGGGGATTCGGGCAATAACCTTTATTTCGAAATCAAAGCCGGCCAGCCAGGTAACGCCAACAGCGGTCCAGTTAGGATAAGGGGGATGGGCAAATATCTTCTGTTTCACCGCCATAACGTCGTTAAGTTGTTGCTCTGGATCGGTATGGAATGTGGTGACATCCACTATGTCATCGAATGTGCATCCTGCTGCAGTCAGTGTTGCTTTCAGGTTTTCAAAAGCAAGCCTCACTTGTTTTTGAAAATCAGACTCCGGCGTGCCGTCTGTGTGACTGCCTACCATACACAACGTAGGCCATAGTTTCATATACGTGACATATGTCAAGGTGCAGTCACATAAAAGAACTGAGCCTGTTTGTCGTATCGCTTGACGGGGAAAGAGAGCATTTCCTGAGTGATTAGCTTCTGTGTTGTGTCACTTTGTAGACGGCATCATTTTCACGCTTTCCAACACCAATGACAGTTACCGTGATAATTTCATCTTCGACGCTGTACACCAGTCTGTATCCTGCACCACGCAGCTTAATTTTGTACTGATCCTTTCTTCCATGTAATTGAGAAGCCGGAACCCGAGGGTTTTCAAGCCGTTCCCTTAGCTTTTTTTTAAACTGTTCCTGTATGGTATGACCCAGTTTTTTCCACTCTTTTAGTGCTGATTCGTTAAATGCCAGCTTATAAGTCATCAATGTTGACCTCAATGACGCGTTCATTCGCACGCTCATCGATAATACGACCGAGTTCTTCATCCTCAAGAATATCCATAAGATGAGCATAAAGTGCCGGAGGCACACAGTAGAAAGCCGGTTCATTACGGTTAAGAATGGCAACTGGAGCGCCATCTCCGGCATTGAAAGTTCCCATTGGATCACGTTTCAGTTCTGTAATGCTTGCTGCAGTAGTCGTTAAAATTTGAAATGCCATAATTTACCTCCTGGTTGATGACTAAATATAGCACCTTTAATAGTACTAATAAAAGCATCCTTCACGAAGGGGATTCAGCTCCAGCCCGGTCAGTGATGCGGGCAGCTGACGGTTTTTTCAAGGCTAAGTTCAGATGTCCAGAACCTAACTTGTGACCACTGAAACCGGCGTTAATAACTCGCCAACCCTTATCAAGCGTGATGTAACAACCGAAGTCAGCCTTGCAGATGGTGATATTATTTTACTTGGTGGCCTTGCTGAACAGTCGGATGGATTATTCTGGCCTCTGACGTGTCGCAGATTGCATATCGTACAGGCAGGGATTACAACCGTATTGCCAGAGGAAGCGATAAAATATGGTAAGTGATGCTCTTGAACAGCGGATTTATGAACTGGTAAGAAGCCATGATGGAATTTACCTCTTTAAGAAAAAAGAACTGACACCGTCAACAGATTTGGATTCAGATTTACGGTTGGAAGATGATGAAGCACTGGCATTGATGGATGATTTTTTTACGACATTCAATGTAGATAAAGGGAATTTCTCGATCACAACATACTATCCGCCAGAACCACCGCTAAAGCATTTGCTTAATCCGTTTCGCAAAAACGATATTCCTCAGGTGCCGGAGTTCACGATAGGTATGCTCATTGCGTCTGCCAGGTCTGGTCGCTGGTTGTATGACTGATTCACGCTGGGGGGCTGCTTTTCGCCCTCTGCTATTCTAATGCGCATAATGTATATTATGTTAAATGCACCAGAACATTTAAAAGACATGTTAAGGCGGCTGGATTCGTGCATGTCAAAAAACTTCTGGCCCATAAGTTTGATCCCTTCCCTGCCGTGACGCTGAGCGAATTCTGTTGATTTGCACCCGCTATCCTGCACACGATTTCACGCAGCACACGCCGCTCAGGCATAAAAAAACCGGCTATTGTGTTCGGTTCGTCATTGTCAGTGTGTCAGTCCAGGATGAAATCGTCGCACAGCGTATCAGCGAGCGCCCACGGCATTTCAGACGGAAAACTCTTTTCATCAAGGCCTGTTTCACGCGCTGCAGATAACACGGCATCGCCGTAGGACTCAACAGCCATTTCCGACAGTTCCCGTTTTAATAACGGGCTTTTTTCCAGACGACGGGCAATTTTCCTGCGCTGCGCTGACATGGGCTAAAAAATTAATGGGAACCTCATTTCACGAGGTTTGATTATTCACTGTCTGCCAATGTCTTGCATTCACACTCGCCACCTACACTGGCGGCGGTCAAACATAATCGGCTCGTATTTTAGCGTCGCGCCTGGCATGACCTGCACATGCGTAACCGTATCGCCTGGCCTGTTTGTTTTTGTATACGACGCCGCCGAACATCCAAAAAGGTTGCGAAGAATTGGTAGCGATTTTACAAATGACATGTCTTACCTCAACCACCCGGTAAAAGTCATGTATCGATAGCAGTATGTTACTCCAGATAAAACAATCAGCTCACAAAGGGATATGTTCCAGCAGACAGGAATGTTATAAGGAGCTTCCCCCTTCGACACAAATAATGGTTGAGGACTGAGAACAGATGCAGCTGAATATGCTGGAAGCCATGAATATTTATGTCAATGTGGTAGAGCAAGGGAGCTTTATCCGCGCGGCGGAGGTGCTTGAGCTGCACCGCCCTGCTGTTACCCGCGCCGTTCAGAATCTGGAACATGATCTGGGCGTTAAGCTCCTGCATCGCACAACACGACAGGTCAGTATGACGGATGAAGGGGAAGAGTTTTACCAGCGTTGCCTGTCGCTTCTAAGCGAGCTGGACGACGTCCGGCGATTATTTTCCCGCACGCAACCGCCGAAAGGCCGCCTGCGCCTTGACGTCCCTATTACGCTCGCCCGGACAGTCATCATTCCGGCTCTTGGAGATTTTCAGAACCGATACCCGGATATTGAGATTGTACTTGGCACGTCCGATCGCAAGATTGATTTGATTGCCGAGCGTGTGGACTGCGTCATCCGACTTGGTGAGCTTAATGACTCCAGTTTTGTTGCCAGACGTCTGGGAACGGCAGCCATGGTGACTTGTGCTGCGCCATCTTATCTTGCGAAGCATGGCACGCCGCACTCTATCGATGAGCTGATGAAGTCCCACCGGGCTGTAAATTTTTTCAGTAATCACAGCCTGCAGATAATGGAGTGGAAATTCACGGTTGATGGCAGTATTGCGTCAATAAAAGTACCCTCCAGCATCCTGGTAGACAATTCAGAAGCGTTTCTTTCATGTGGGCTGGCGGGGTTGGGAATTCTACACGGATTGCGTCCGTCGCTTGCACCCTTTATTGCCAGTGGAGAGCTGACAGAGATCCTCACTGATTTCCCGCCCCCGCCAAAACCGGTTTCACTGCTTTACCCGGATCGTCGGTATCTGGCACCTAAAGTTCGTGTATTCATCGACTGGCTGTGCGAGGTTTTTGGTCCGGATGCACATCTCTGATAACGCTCTTTCGTGCATATCCGACCTGGCTATTGTTACTTTATCAGTAATTCTGTTTTAAAGACTGGATAGTTTTTCGTAACAATAAAGAGGCTTAAGATCTTCTTCAGATTAATTAACTACCACAGTCGCCTAAAAGGCTGGCTGAAAATTTGTTCGAAGGAGATTACGTCATGAAGTACAACCGTATCTGCCAGATTCTGGGTATCGAAAAACCTGTTATACAAGGCCCATTGTCCTGGCTTACCGATGCAAGACTGGTTGCAGCCGTAAGCAACGCCGGTGGTTTGGGTGTGCTTGGCCCAAATGCGGGCTTAACAGCGGAAACTGCTGTATCAACGCCTGATGAAACAGCAGAAAAAATGCGTGAAGAAATTCGTAAAACCAAAAAACTTACCGAAAAACCATTCGGGGTGAACCTTATTCCAACCCCTGAAAACGACATCTGGACTCCGCCTATCCTACAGGTAATAAAGGAAGAGGGAGTAAAAGCTGTTGTTTATACCGGTTACGGAGAAGGAGCTATTATCACTTCGCTGTTTAATGAACTAAAAGCGTCGGGTATTGCAATTATTTACCGCGATATTAATCCGACACCTGAAAATACACGTTTAGCGGAAAAAGCCGGCGCCGACATTATTGTTGCAACAGGTTTTGATGAAGGTGGCACATTGCCTGGCACCGCGCTTGGCACCTTTTCGATCGTGCCGCTGATTGCGGACTCGGTGAAGAGTGTTCCCGTCATGGCTGCAGGCGGGATTACCGATAGTCGTACCGCCCGTGCTGCCCATGCGCTGGGAGCAGAGGGTGTCTTTGCTGGTTCGGTGTTTATTGGGACAGAAGAAAGCCGTGTGCCGCAGTCAGTAAAGGATAAAATCATTAATGCTAACGGCCTGGATTTGCTGCTTTTCCGTACCCTGCCAGATTACTACCGCTCACTTCCTGGCAAGCTGGCTGACAAGCTCGTGTCGATGGATAAAGCTGGTGCAAGCAATGAAGAACTGGCCCAGACGATGGGAGGTTTACGCGGGTTGCGTATCGGCATGCTGGAAGGTAATACAGATGAAGGATACATTGCGCTGGGCACGGGCATCGGAAATATCCGCAGCATCAAGAGCGTAGCTGAGGTCGTGAACGAGCTGGCCATTTGTTAAGGGCAGAACACTGCAAAAATAATCGAACTTTGCGAAACGGCCTGGCGCGCAGCGGCCCTCTGACACAAGATGTGGTAGTGTTTTCAGACATTGAAACGCCATAGGCTGTATTCCTCCCCTACCCTGTGACTACCGGCTCACCACCGGACAAGCCGCTGTGCTTATCAGCAAAGCCGAATTTCTTCCGGCATGACACTGAGGGGAGTACAGCCCAGTGACACGGTCAGGCGGGTATAGTATTCGGTAATTCCCGTTGCTGCTGAAAGTAATGTCAGTTGCGGCATGGCAAGAGAAGCTATACCTAACGTGGCTGTTCCTGCAAAAATTAATCCGGATGAGATCTTTTTTTCTTTGAGTTCTTAATGGCTAATTCAGGCTGCGCCGCAGTGATTGCACTGATTTCCACGTAACATGATAATCAATGGCTTTGATACCCTTTAAACGAACAAATATGAGCTTAACATGGCGACAATAAAGGATGTTGCATCCATGGCCGGTGTATCAACCGCGACTGTATCACGCGTCATTAACCAGACCGCGTGGGTTGAACCCGTCACGCGCGAACGTGTAGAGAAAGCCATGCGCGATCTCAATTATCGCCGGAATGCCGCCGCTATCGCGCTGGCGAAACGCAGCGGCGATATGCTCGGATTGTTAACCGGCAATCTGGCCGATCCTTTTTTTGCCCGCCTTGCTCGCGGCGTAGAAGATGTTTCTCGTAAGCAGCAGTATCGCTTGATGGTATGTAGCGGCGGCCACGACGAAGAAATGGAAAAAGCGGGACTGGATTTTCTGGTTAATCAAGGCTGTGAGGCTATTGTTGTACACGCCAGCCGATTACCGGATAAAGAGCTGCTGCGCTACGCAGCCCACTTTCCAGCGCTGGTTGTTGTTAATCGTTATATCGCCGGTATGGCCAACCGGTGTATCTGGCTGGAAAATCGCAGCGCCGCCAGGGAAGCGACCCGATATCTCCTGGCGAACGGGCATCGGCGCATTGCCTGTGTGACATCTGACTTGCCAATTATCGATCGTCAGGAACGCCTTGATGGTTACCGTCAGGCGCTGGAAGAATATGGTATTTCTCCAGACCCTCGCTGGGTGATTAGCGTTCCGTTTAACGAAGAAGGCGGCGAGCGGGCCGCGCATCAACTTATCAATAGCGGGCTTCCCCTTACGGCTGCGGTCACGTTTAACGATGTGATGGCCGCTGGCATTATGCGTATTCTTCATCAACGCGGCGTTCAGCTTCCGCAACAGCTCTCTATTGTCGGCTTTGATGATGTGGTGCTGGCCCGGTATCTTTATCCGGCGTTAACAACAATGCATTATCCGGTCGAACAAATGGCGCGTTGTGCCGCGCAACTGGCGATACAGTTATACCGGGGCATTACGCCGCCGCCCAGCAGCAATCATTTCAATGCCGAACTGGTGATCCGCGATTCTGTCGCGCCCTATTTTTCACGATGAATGCGTCGTCAACAGTAAAAACTGTGATGACTATCAAATTAACCCTTCTCATGTAATCGGTTACATGGACGAAAGTAATGGATCACAGTAGTGAGAAGCGTATCCCCCTACCCTTGAGCTACCTTACTGACCGGAGCTCCATTATGAGTGCATCACAAAACAAGAAGAAAACGCTGTCATTGGGTTTAGCGCTAATCCCAGTCATCTCCATGTTGTTATTGTTGATTATCGGTTACGGCATCATGGGGCTACGTATCGAACCGCTCCTTCTGTGCTCTGCGGCGGTAGCGGCAGGCATTGCATGGTGGCAAGGATACTGTTGGGAAGACATCATCAACTCAGTGGTGGATAAGCTGGCTAAAGCAATGCCGGTTATCATGATCCTGATCTGCGTGGGCGGTTTGATTGGCACCTGGATGTTTAGTGGCACCATTCCCTACATGGTGTACTGGGGGCTAAAACTCATAAGCCCGGAATATATTTTGATTGCAGCCTTCTTTTTAACCAGCGTGGTCTCCGTCTGTACCGGTACATCGTGGGGATCCGCCGGGACGGTTGGCGTTGCGTTAATGGGGGTTGCCGCCGGGCTGGACGTGTCTCTTGCAGCAGCAGCTGGCGCCGTCGTTTCTGGCGCTTATTTCGGCGACAAAATCTCACCGTTGTCCGACTCGACTAACTTTGCCGCGATTGTCGCAGACACTACTCTGTTTGAGCATATTCAGCATTTACTTTGGACGACCCTGCCAAGTTTCCTGCTTGCCGCCGTGGTTTATCTTATCGCCGGACACAGTAATATGCTGGGCGAGGTGGCCACGCCGCAGCGCGTTACGGACATCATCCACTCGCTGGAGTCGCTATACCATTTTAATATTGTTCTTATTTTGCCGCCGGTGATCGTACTGTGGGGCGCAATTCGCAAGAAGCCTGTCATCCCATTAATGTTAAGCGCCTGCGTACTTGCCTTATTCCTCGGCGTCATCATGCAGGGACTGAGCATCAAACAGGGACTGGACGCTTTCATTGATGGATTTGATATCGCCATGTTCCCACAAGGCGCTGAAGGTGTCGTGGCCGATGTTCCGCGCCTGCTAAACCGGGGCGGAATGTTCTCGATGATGGGAACAATACTGTTAGTTTTCTGCGCTTTTTCATTTGCCGGAGCGCTAACGTTAACCGGCGCGTTAACGATCATCATTAACCGGCTGCTGACTATTATTCATAGCGTTGGTCAGCTCATTGCCGCCACTATCGGCACCACAATTTTGGTCACAGGAGCGACCAGCGACGGTAAACTGGCATTGTTAGTTCCCGCCGAACTGTTTAAAGATGCCTATCGTCGTATGGGGCTGGATACTAAAAACCTTTCACGGACGATAGAAGATGCCGGTACCGTTATCGAACCTCTCCTGCCGTAGACCTCGGCTGGTGTCTACATGGCGACCACGCTGGGCGTTAGCACGCTTGATCTTCTGCCCTGGGCTATCCAGTGCTATGCGGCGATCTTCTTCGCATTAATTTATGGTTTTAGCGGAATTGGTATTGCCAGAACTGCCTCCGCTTCAGAAAAGTCGCCGCAAGCGTCAGTGACGAAATAATAAGGAAACAAGATGGATTTTAACCAGATTATCAATCGCAACAATACTGGTTCGGTAAAGTGGGATTTTATTGAGCGTCACTTTGGCGACGGCGCTGGAAAACTGCTGCCGATGTGGGTTTCTGATTTCGATTTTGCCTGCCCGCCTGAGGTTCAGGCGGCATTGCATCAGCGAATCGAGCACGGCGTATTTGGCTATAGCGAACGCGATGAGGCCTATTTTAACGCCCTGCTTCACTGGTTTTCATCACGCCACCAGCTCACGTTAAAACAAGAATGGGTATGCAGCGTGGAAGGCGTCGTACCAGGGTTGGCGCTCTTAGTGCAAATGTTGACGCATCCAGGCGACGGCGTAGTGGTACAGGGGCCATACTATGGCTCCTTCGCCAAAATAATCACGCTTAATGGTAGAAAACTGCTGGAGAATCCCCTTAGCGAGTCGCCGGACGATGGCTACCAGATGGATTTTTGCCAACTGGAAAGGCTGTTTCGCCATGAGCGCCCTCCGCTGATGATTTTGTGTAATCCACATAATCCAACCGGGCGTTGCTGGTCGGCCAACGAGCTGGAGCAACTGCTTTTATTATGTGAAGCTTATGATGTCACTCTCATCTCGGATGAAATATGGGCCGATCTATTGCTGCCCGGCGAAACCTTTACCTCGGTACTGCATTTAGGGGAGCGCTGGCATAAACGGGTCATCTCCGCCACTGCGGCCAGCAAAACATTTGGCTTATCGTCGTTGCGAATTTCTAATTTTCTCATTCCCGATCCTACGCTTCGCCAGCGTTTTCTGTCTCGTCTGGACGCTCATGGGCTGGACGTCTTTAACGCCCTCTCCGTTCAGGCGGCGACTACCGCATGGAATGAAAGCAGACAGTGGCTGGATTCGCTACTGGATTACCTGGCGGAAAACCGCCGCTGGTTTGTTGAACAAGCGACAGAGCACCTTCCCTGGGCAAGAATTGTCCCGGCGCAGGGAACCTATTTATTATGGATGGATTGTAAAAAACTGGGACTGGATGACGAACAGCTAAAATGGGTAATGGCGGATGTCGCGGGTATTGCTCCTTCAATGGGCAGCGGCTTTGGCCCGGCGGGCAGCGGATTTATCCGTTTAAATCTGGGATGTCCACGTACCTACCTTGAAATGGCAATAGACGGCCTGAAGCGAATATCGGTGAAGACAATTAAAGGAATACCAACAGGCGGATGAATTTTTCGGGCGATAAACTGACAACGGTGTTATTTCTGCGGCATGATATCGCCTGAGCGCCAGTAAAAAAACCGGCCATCAAGGCCGGTTGGGTCCGGAGCGCGGTTTCACTATCAGGGGCGTCTGAATAACACGATGCTGCGCCCGGCCAGATCGAAATCCATTTCTTCGGTAATCCGCATTCCCTGCTGCGCGTTATCGGCAGTCGTCAGTTCAAGTACCCAGCCGCCTTCTCCCCACATCGGAATACGGAACGGTACGCTGCCTTCAAACGGATTGAAAAGCAGTAAGGCGTCGTGCCAGATCCCCGCTTCCGGCTGAAGATCGGGTCGACTAATACATACGCCTATCGTCGATCCCTCATCCCATTGTTCGGATTGCTGCGCCCCTCCGCCGGCGTTAAACCAGCGGATCTCCAGACCGTCACGCCAGCTCTCCCGGCGCAGCAACGGTTGCGTGGCGCGCAGTTGAATCAGATGACGGGTAAACTCCCGTAGCGCATTGGCGGTTTCCGGCAAATTATCCCAGTGGACCCACGATATTTCACTGTCCTGACAGTAGCCATTGTTATTGCCCATCTGACTGCGGCCAAACTCATCGCCCGCTAATAACATCGGCGTGCCGTGCGAGAAAAGCAAGGTGGTCAGGAAATTACGTTTCTGTTGCTCGCGTATCGCATTGATGCCCTCGTCGTCGGTTGGCCCTTCTGCGCCATAGTTACAGGAGCGGTTATCATTATGCCCGTCATTATTATCTTCGCCATTGGCTTCATTATGTTTGTCGTTATAAGACACCAGATCGTTCAGCGTGAAGCCGTCATGGGCAGTAATAAAGTTAACGCTTGACCAGGGGCGACGGCCGCGCAAATCATAGAGATCGCCGGAACCCAGCAGGCGTGCAGCGAAATCATTTGTGACGTTGTCACCTTTCCAGTATTCGCGCACCGTATCGCGGTATTTATCATTCCATTCGCCCCACCCTGGTGGAAAACCGCCAACCTGATAGCCGCCCGGTCCGATATCCCAGGGTTCGCCAATCAGTTTCAGTTTTGCCAGTACCGGGTCTTGCGTTACCGCATCAAAAAAGCCGCCTCTCTGATCAAAGCCTTCCGGCTCACGACCAAGAATGGTGCCCAAATCAAAACGAAAGCCGTCGACATGCATTGACTCCGCCCAATAGCGAAGCGAATCCATCACCATTTGCAGTACCCGTGGATGAGAGGTATTGACGGTATTACCTGTCCCTGTATCGTTAATGTAATAGCGATGCTGATCGGGCATGGTGCGATAGTAAGAGAAGTTATCGATACCTTTAAATGACAGCGTGGGACCAAGCTCATTCCCTTCTGCCGTATGGTTATAGACCACATCCAGTATCACTTCGATGCCGGCATCATGGAAAGCGCGCACCATATCGCGGAATCCCTGAATACCTTTTGGACCATAGTAGCGCGTCGCCGGTGCAAAAAAGCCCAGCGAGTTGTATCCCCAGAAATTTTTCAGTCCTTTATCGAGCAGATGCTGATCGTCCGGGAACCAGTGAACGGGTAAAAGCTCGACGGAGGTAATCCCCAGACTTTTAATGTAATCCACGCTGGCTTTATGCCCCATGCCCTCAAACGTACCGCGTATAGGCTCAGGGATCGCGGAATTAAGCTGGGTAAAGCCTTTTACATGCGTTTCATAAATAATGGCGTTCGACCACGGTATGGAAGGCCGTTGTCTATCCTCCCAATTCGCCTCAGCCGGATCAATCACCCGGCATTTAGGCGTAAATGGCGCGCTATCCTGGTCATCAAAGGTCAAATCTTTATCGTCATGAAGTAATTGATACGCGAAATGCGCATCGTTCCACTGAATATCGCCCACCAGCTCACGGGCATAAGGGTCAATAAGCAGCTTATTGGGGTTAAAACGATGACCATTTTCCGGGTCATAAGGACCGTAAACGCGGTACCCATACAGCGCGCCGGGCTGCAACTTCGGGACATAGCCGTGCCATATTTCGTCGGTATACTCCGGTAACTCCAGACGAGCGATTTCATGCTCCCCGCTCGGGTCGTAAAGACAAAGCTCGACGCGTTCCGCATGGGCGGAAAAAATAGCGAAATTCACGCCTTCGCCGTCATAATTCGCGCCAAGCGTATGGCTGTATCCTGATCTGATTTCAAAAGCCCTGTTTGTTGTCATTCTCTTTCTCCACCCACGGTAAACGTTGTCCTGTCACGGCACATCAACACATAAACTCAGTCGCTCATTAAAACCAGTACGCCGCCCTGATGTGAGGCCAACGACAGGCGTTCACCAGGCATTAACCTCTCCCGGGTAAGCACATTGCGATAACGATGCTGATTAAGCTGTCCGGGTATAATAATGTCGGTTCCTGCCCAGAAACCGCTATGCGATTGTGACAATAAGCCGTCACATTCGGCGAACACCAGTCGGGGCGCAACAACAATCAGCGCATCATCATGATTGGCTCTGGCGTAAGCGATGACTTTGTCGGCACGCTGACCAACAGCCCGCAGCGGTATATAGTCGCCAAAACGGAAGAGATCATGATTCTGCTGACGCAGACGCAGTAAGGCGGCGGTGGCATACTGATTCACCTGCCCGTTCAGCCAACTCTCTTCGCACGAGAAAACTCCCGGCGTTAGCTGGTCTAACTGCTGCGCCAGCGTGGCGAAATCCGGTTCGCGGCGGTTGTCGGGATCGACAAGGCTAAAATTCAACGCCTCGCTTCCCTGATAGATATCAGGTACTCCCGGCGCGGTTAATTTGATAACGGTCTGCGTCAGGCTGTTAACCAGCCCTGCGCGGATGAAGGGTTGCAAGGAACGATAAAAATCCTGCAAAAATGTCTGATTATCCGGCGCCAGTAAATAACGGGCGTAATCAAGCATTGCCGTTTCGTAAGCCTCATTACTGTCCACCCAATCGGTACGTAGCTTCGCTTCGCGTAGCGCTTTCTCCACAAAGGCTTCAAAGCGTATTTTCAGCGCGTTTAAACCTTTTTCGTCCTGTGGTTGTAGCATCGGGGGCCAGACGCCGGTCAGCGCCTGATATAACATCCACGTATCCGCCGATTTTGGCGCAGTGCCATCATTCAAAAATTTGACATGGGTCTGGTTCATCTGCCGCCAGCGGGCAAGGCATTCGCTCCACTGTTCCGGCGCTTCGGTAAGCGTATACAGCCGTGCTCGCGCATCCTCGCCTCGCTTGGTATCGTGGGTCGACGTACCGGATAACGCGTCAGGCTGTCGCGCCTGTCGGGTTTTCATCTCATGGTGAAAGCGTTCAATGGAGAAGTGATGCGTGACGGGCTCGGCGCCGACTTCATTTAACGCCAGTCCCATGTTTTGACGAAAGAAAAGCGTATCCTCTACCGATTTCGCCATCAGCGGACCGGTGAGTTGTTGGAACCGAACGCGAAACTGTGTCGCCTCCTCCAGGCTGGAGGTGGGAACATCGCCGGTAAGAAGGCGGCTCAGAAATGTAAGCGCTTCTGGCTGCGGAGGGTTTTCAAGCGTCTTTACCCGTTCCACAATACGATGTAACAGGCAAATATCGGTCGGCGGTAGCCCTTCTGCCGTGCCGTAAGTGCGATATACGGGAAAGGCAATTAATAACTCGCGTAACGCCTGCCGAACGACGCTCTCTTCCTGTGCGATCTGTAGCTCGCTGGCAATCGACAGCGCAAGCGCGAGCAGCCGGGTAAATTCCCCCTCGAAATTGCGATCGACCATCAGCAATTTAGCTGCCCGTAATTCCGCCCGCATATCCACTGGCGCGCCTTTAACGGTCTCGTAAGCCTGGCGCAGATTGTCTATCTGCTCATCGTCAACCAGCACCTCCGCCAGCGAGGCGATAAATTCATAGCCTGTGGTGCCGGAAACCGGCCAGTCATCAGGAAGTTGCTCGCCTTTAGCGAGAATTTTTTCCACGGTGATATAGCACGCCGGCCCCACTTCCTGACGTAAACGCGCAAGATAGGCTTTCGGATCGGCAAGGCCGTCGATATGATCGATACGTAAACCGTCAACCGCCCCCGTTCTGACCAGCTCCAGAATCAGCCGATGTGTATCGTCGAAGACGGTTTTATCTTCCACCCGCATTCCTACCAGCCCTGTGACCTCAAAGAAACGCCGAAATGAAAGCGAGCGAGCAGCATCGCGCCAGGACATTAATTTCCACGGCTGGCGCTCATGCAAATCAGCAATAGCGGCTTTATCGGTAAGCGCCAGTATTTCGGCCTCGCGCCCCTGCCATGTCGCCGGCGCAAGCGGATAATAGTTATCATAATAGGCGAACGCGGGTTTACCCGTAGCGGGATCGGGCTTGATCGCAATTTCTCCGTTTTCCAGCACGGCGTCAAACGTGTCGCCTAAAAAAGGCAGCGTCAGTCGGCGCGACCAGTCAATATCGAAATGGCGCGCGTAACGGCTCTCCTTGCCATATTCAAGCACGTCGCGCCACCAGGCGTTTTCTAGCGAGCTGGCCATGTGATTAGGCACAATATCGATGATCAATCCCAGACCTTGCGCTTTAAGTTCGGCCACCAGTCTTTCAAATCCTTCGCGCCCGCCAATAGAAGGCTCAATCTCATTCGCATCGGTGACATCATAACCATGCGTTGACGCTTTGGTGGCGGTAAAGATGGGTGAGGCATAAAGATGGCTGATACCCAGATTTTTAAGATAAGGCACCAGCGCCGCAGCGCGATCGAAGGTCATGCCATTGCGAAACTGAAGGCGATACGTTGCAGTTGGGATCATGATGCAGACTCTCCCTGGGCTAAGCGGACAATAAGAGAATGTTGGGAAAGCGACCCGGTGGATTCATTCGGCCAGGCGAAGAGAGTCTTACCCGGTAAATCGGGCAGTAATACCGTCGTGGCGCTAATATTCAGCGCCAGTGACAGTGTTCCTCCCGGAAAACGCCAGCTAACGGCAATAAACCCGGGCGCGGTTTGCAATACCGTTCCTGAGCTCTCACGGGCAGCGGACAACAGCGGTACGATATGCTTCTGGCGCAAAAGCAGTAGTTCGCGGGTAAACGCCAGCCACGCTTTACCCTCTTCACTGTGCTGTTGCTTCCAGTTAAGTTTTGAGCGTTGAAAGGTCTCTGGCGCATTCGGGTCCGGAACATTTTCCCCTGCATGATCGGCAAACTCTTTTGCGCGACCTTCACGAACGGCGCGGGCTAAATCCCCATGGAAATCGGTAAAAAAAAGAAAAGGACGGCTTTCGCCATACTCTTCGCCCATAAAAAGCAGCGGAATATGCGGTGAAAGCAGCAACGTGGCGAGCAATACTTTTGTTCGTTCAGCTCCCGCAAGGGTTATCAGTCTGTCGCCCTGGGCGCGGTTACCGACTTGATCGTGATTCTGAATAAAATCCACAAAGGCGACCGGGGGTTGTCCGGTACTTTTTACGCCGCGAGGTTCGCCGGTTTGTGGTGAAATTTCTCCCTGATAAGCGAATCCTTCGGCCAGCGCTCTTGCGAGGTGTTTTTCCGGGGCATCAGCAAAATCGTTGTAGTAGGCCTGGGTCTCTCCGGTCGCAAAAACGTGGACGGCATTATGAAAATCGTCATTCCATTCGGCGGTAAACAGCGGCGCATTGCCACCCTGATCACGGGGATGCAGAGAAATAATATTGCGGCTATCTTCGGTGGTCAGATGAATGGGTCTGTCGGTAATGTCTTCCCGAATACGTTGTGCGATTTCAACCAGCACATGCCTGGCGCTACTGTCCTCAATCTGATCGATAGCGTCAAAGCGTAAGCCGTCGAGATGGTATTCTGTCAGCCAGTATAACGGCGCCTCGATGATATAGCGCCGCACGGCGTCGACATCATAGGCGATACCATTTCCCCACGGCGTCATGCGCTCTTTGTGGAAAAACGCCGGCGCCAATAGCGGTAAATAATTTCCCTCCGGGCCGAAATGGTTCAGCACAATATCCAGGACGACGGAAAGACCATACCCATGCGCGGCGTCAATAAACGCTTTGAAATCATCCGGCGTCCCATAGGCTGAATGCGGCGCGTAAAGCAGTACGCCGTCATAGCCCCAGCCGCGTTCGCCGCCAAATTGCGCAACGGGCATCACTTCAATAACGGTAACGCCGAGTTCAGCGAGATAAGGCAGCTTCGCTATTGCGGCGCGGAAGGTGCCTTCCGGAGTGAACGTGCCTGTATGCATCTCGTACACCACGGCCTGCTCCCAACGGCTACCTTTCCACCCGGTGTTGCGCCACGCGTAGCTGCCTGGATCAACCACATATGACGGACCGTTGACGTCAGTTTTTTGGGCGCGGGAAGCCGGATCGGGGAGCACCATGCCATCGCTGAGTACAAAATTATACTCCGTACCTGGCGTCACCCCGGAGACGTCCAGCGTAAACCAGCCGTCACCGCTCGCCTGCATTTCCTGGTCTTTACCCGCAAGCCTGAGCATAACCTTTTGCTGACCGGTGGCCCAAAGACGAAAGCGGACAACATCAGCGGCGATATATTCAGCCCCCCAGCTTTTGCAAAAAATTTTTGAACTCATTTGTCGCTCCGTTTAACCCATAACCTCTACAACATCCGAAGAACAAGCATAGACTATGGGGCTAATCTTTACGTGACACTGTCACTTAACAGGCATTCTTTTTCGTATCTGCGTGTAAAACCGTGGAATTATTGTCGGGATTGCTCAGATGTACCGAAGTGCGCGGTATCGCCTCGCCCGTGTTCGCCAGAGCCCTGAGCACGCTGTAGCTGGATAACCTCCCCCTGCTCCCAGGCGTTAGCCCCCTTGATAACGGGATGTTCAGGCAGATTCTGCCGCTCGCGTTTAATGGCCTGGGTATCAATTCCCAGACGGCGATCCCGATCGGCCAGCAGCGCGGGGTCAAGCTGCCCGTCGCCAGTAAAGCCCATCATCAGCGCAGGGATACCCATTGGCAGGGTTTTATCCCGGTCGGTATGCCAGGTGTGCCAGGTCTTGCCATAGGTATTAACAATCTTACTCATCAACGCCTTATCAGCGACCTGCGGTAAGCCAGGCGCCACCAGGCTACCGGATTTCACCTCGTACTGGTGGCTGTGCCACAGTTTTTTCTCCTCGGGAGGAAGCGTTTTAAATAAACTTTCGCTGATAATGTACTCCACCCCCATCAGGCGCGCGTTTTTCGTATTGCCGTCGTAAATCACCGCCTGCATGACATCTTCGTTCAGGACGGTAACGTAATGGTGCGCTTCCATCTGTCCGTTTTTATCACCGCTATAAAAATGGAACCCGTCAAGGTAGGTACTGATGGCATCGACAGGTGGTCTGGATTGAATAGCCGCCGCGCCTGTTTCCAGGGTACGTAATTTGGCAGATGTTTTTTCCCCGGGAATAGGCGTTTGCGGCGGCGTATTATTGGCGCCACATCCGGCCAGAAAAGGAATGATAAAGAGTGCCAGCGGTAAAATTTTCATTAGGTCTCCATATAGTGAAAGGGCTCTAATGAAAATAGTGCAATACCACGTGATTGGTAGAAGAAATGGAAGATGTTATTTGTGACGGTGTCACAAATAGTAAAACCCGACACACAGGCCGGGTTTTGATATCAGTTTACTCTTATTTTGAGAGTTCTTTCTTGATTTCGTCTTTTATTTTGCTTAATTCACTCTGCGGGTTTTTCTTACAAAGCTCAACGGCTAGCGGCACTGCTGTCGTCTCAGTTTCCTGGAAATCAACGTAGTCCCCGCCTTTAAAATCTTCATCTTCATTCAGCACCCAGAAAGCGACTGGCGCCATCGTCTGCGGATTGAGGTCAACAAACTCCTGGCAGCTCATACCTTTAGGCGTAACGTTTGTTTTAGTAGTATCTGTTGCCGCATTCACGCTAACACTGGTTACCAGCGCTGCCACGATAATACCTGCTGTAGCAAGGGAGAATTTATTCATTGTTGTTGCTCCAATAATTATATAAATAACCTCTACATCTGCGCGTTAACCCGTTAATGTAGAACGCAGAAAATAATACCCCTCCTCTCTCAGGAATAAAGATCACCCTCCGTGATATGGCTATTATTGATATTTACGTTGACTGATTTTGATGTTTGATGAATAAAGCAACATGGCGAGCAGATTTTAGGGCGAAAAAGTAGACCACGACAATAGCAAATGACGTGGTATGCACTACGTTGAGCTGATGAAAGAGAACTTCGCTCTGACATGCTGTCGCAATCGCGCCAGCCAGACACAAACGGTGGGCAGAACAAACATCGTAAACAGATTGCCTGTCAGCATTCCGGAGGCAACCACCAGCCCTGGCCAAAACGGCTTGCGGCGTCTACGCCGCTGGCGAACCCTATCAGGGCTAAACCAACCACTATTGCCCCGGTAGTCATCAGCACCGGGCGCAATCGGATCTACAATACAATTTCATAGCATTTACAGATAGTCGGACAATTTCAGGTTTCCGTAATCATAAAAAACACCTTTCGTACACAAACTGTATACTTCCAGTAGATTTATTGTTATTTAGCACTATAACTGCAAACAGTTGAATCCAAAGGGTAATAATTCAGGCATTATTGGAAGGGTAATTTACATTATTAAGATAAATAAATGCTTATCGGTGAAGTGAGCGACGTTTAAGTTTTGTTGTAACCACGGCTTTATACTTTTTACGAGTGCTATTTTTTTTGGCTAATTAAAAGGTAAAGTTAATGAAACTATCCGTAACATTGGCGTTTTTCGGTTACATGATGGCATCCAGTTTAGCACAAGCTAGCGATATCAATATGTGGCGTGAACCCAAACCTGTTGTGAAAGAGGGTAAATATTACAGCTTAATCATGGATCGTGGCGAATTGCAGAAAGCAGTAAAAAGCAGCAATAACAACTATCTCTTTTCCGAAAAAGGTGCAGGAGTGAAACCGCTGGTATTGATCGGCTCTCCGGTAGAGATTAGCGAATTTATGTTGCAAAATAAAACTCGCAGTATTGAAAACCACATTAAAGGTCTACCTGACATTTATATGGGAGTGACAAAATATAAACCCAAACAACGTTTTACCGGCTTATTTCCGCTGCAAGATATATTGACTCAAACTGTTGATCAGGTATCGAAATTTGTGCCCGGTACCGATATCACCGATGCGGTGGGAATCCCCGCCGACCTAAAGGCATTACAGCAAGCTATTTTGGCTATGAAGCCAAAAGATAAAACCAGCAACAATATACTGTACGTCAAATTTAGCTACTTACCGGAAGATGGGATGGTGAAAGTAGGAAGCAAAACAGTTTCTTTTGGTCGTATTCTGGAGAAAATGCAGCAGAGTAATCGTACCCTGCGTAGATAAGCAGGAAGCTGGCAGTATTTCCAGCTTCTGGAATGTTAACTTAAGCTACAAAAGCTGTCTGGAGGTAATAGGTAGAAATAAGTTATAAAACAATAGCTTAATTGCAATTTATATATTTAAAGAGGCAAATGATCATGACCGGAATATTTGCAGAACAAACTGTAGAGGTAGTTAAAAGCGCGATCGAAACCGCAGATGGGGCATTAGATCTTTATAACAAATACCTCGACCAGGTCATCCCCTGGAAGACCTTTGATGAAACCATAAAAGAGTTAAGCCGTTTTAAACAGGAGTACTCGCAGGCAGCTTCTGTTTTAGTTGGTGATATTAAAGTTTTGCTTATGGACAGCCAGGACAAGTATTTTGAAGCGACACAAACTGTTTATGAATGGTGTGGTGTCGTGACGCAATTACTCTCAGCGTATATTTTACTATTTGATGAATATAATGAGAAAAAAGCATCAGCCCAGAAAGATATTCTCATCAGGATATTAGATGATGGCGTCAATAAACTGAATGAAGCGCAAAAATCTCTCCTGGCAAGTTCACAAAGTTTCAACAACGCTTCCGGAAAACTGCTGGCATTAGATAGCCAGTTAACCAATGATTTCTCGGAAAAAAGTAGTTATTTCCAGTCACAGGTGGATAGAATTCGTAAGGAAGCTTATGCCGGTGCTGCTGCAGGCATAGTCGCCGGTCCATTTGGATTAATTATTTCCTATTCTATTGCTGCGGGCGTGATTGAAGGGAAATTGATTCCAGAATTGAATAACAGGCTAAAAGCAGTGCAAAATTTCTTTACTAGCTTATCGGCTACAGTGAAACAAGCGAATAAAGATATCGATGCGGCAAAATTGAAATTAGCCACTGAAATAGCAGCAATTGGGGAGATAAAAACGGAAACCGAAACAACCAGATTCTACGTTGATTATGATGATTTAATGCTTTCTTTACTAAAAGGAGCTGCAAAGAAAATGATT
The DNA here is from genome assembly GCF_046550835.1 of Salmonella sp. SAL04196. Classification (NCBI taxonomy): domain Bacteria; kingdom Pseudomonadati; phylum Pseudomonadota; class Gammaproteobacteria; order Enterobacterales; family Enterobacteriaceae; genus Salmonella; species Salmonella sp. SAL04196. The sequence continues at coordinate 688,572 of NZ_JBGDXE010000001.1, read as the reverse complement.
AACACCTGTAATGAATACCAACAAAGACACGGTAAGAAGACGCTTCTCGAGGTTCCTGACGTCTGATACTTTTTCATTCGCTCCGTGTACTTTTAACGCCCGATAGCGTGAAGAAAATGAGAGAGGGAGAAAAAGCGATATTCAACAGCCCGATAAACAAGAGTCGTTACCGGGCTGGCGGAGTTATCAGGCGTTAAGCTGGTAGTCGAGGGTGATTTCCGCATTCAGAACCTGCGATACCGGGCACCCGGCTTTTGCTTTCTGGATGATTTGATCGAAAGTTGAAGCATCAATATCTGCTACCGCGACTTTGCTTTGTAGCGCAATTTTGGTAATGGCGAAGCCCGCCTCCACCTTATCAAGCGATACGTCAGCGGTGGTGTCAATGGATGTCGGCGTAAATCCAGCCTCTCCCAGCATGAGTGATAGTGCCATGGAGAAACAGGCCGCATGTGCGGCGCCAATTAACTCTTCCGGGTTGGTTCCCTGCGCGCCTTCGAACCGGGTATTGAATCCATACGGTTGTTGATTAAGCACGCCGCTTTCTGTTGATACAGTACCTTTACCCCGTTTGATGTCGCCTTCCCAGTGTGCCTGACCTTTCTTATGGATTGTCATTTTTGCTCTCCTGTTGGCTCAAAAAATAAAGTATAGACCATGCTGCTAATCTGCGTTGTCCATGCCGATGGATGTAGCATGTTGTCAATTACCCGCACTTCAGATATAGAAAATAGTTGTATGCTTTTTCAGTGATGGATATTAAATCAACAGGCCTCCCTTTCTTTAAAGAATATATCCCTCCTTTTATCCTTACGTTTTCTTCCGGAAGCGTATTCCACTATGTATATTTTTATTCAAATTAAGATTTGTCTTATCTCGTTGTAATAGAAGATAAAAATCACAATAAGTAGCCTTTTAAATGTATATTAATTGACCACTATTTGTATGAGGATATGTAATTGGCAAACGTAATATATTTTCTTCTGGGGTAAACAATTAGAGTTCCGCCTTGCGTTAAAATAACTCCAGGACTAATCTTAACCACAGCCGCAAAAATATTTGCCATGCTGAATACGAATTAATTTTCTGCGAGCCGTACTAAATAAATACATGTTCACGGAGGCATTATATGTTTACTTATCACTCAGCAAATACCTCAGCAGCACAACCGGCCCTGGTCAACGCGATTGAACAAGGATTACGCGCGGAGTTAGGCGTTGTCACTGAAGATGATATTTTAATGGAGCTGACCAAATGGGTTGAGGCTTCCGACAATGACATCCTCAGTGACATCTACCAGCAGACCATCAACTATGTGGTAAGCGGGCAGCACCCGACTCTGTAAAACCTGCTATGCTGTATCGGCAACCTTAGGGGTTACGTTTCTTTCGCGTAAGCGAATTTGTCCTTAAAACTAGCAACAGGATTGAGGAGTTAACATGAAATCGAACCGTCAGGCTCGTCATATACTTGGACTGGATTACAGAATTTCCAACCAGCGTAAGGTTGTTACTGAAGGCGACACCAGCAGCGTGGTGAATAACCCAACCGGCAGAAAGCGCCGCGCCGATAGCCAAAAGTAATCGTACAGTCCTGAAATGACGTTAAACACCATTGCATCTGCAATGGTGTTTTTGTTTATAGGAATGACCTTAACGTCTCACAATGCTTTATACTCAGGGTCGGTTCCCTGGTGGAAGGCAATATATGATGATAAACGACGGTGCCAGGGACAGTTATTCGAAAAAGAGTGAGTAACATGGAAACTACAACCAAGAAAGCACGTTCCCTTTATATCCCTTACGCTGGCCCTGTATTGCTGGAATTCCCCCTGTTAAACAAAGGCAGCGCTTTTAGCGTAGAAGAGCGCCGCAACTTCAATTTGTCAGGACTGCTGCCGGAGGTCGTCGAGTCGATTGAAGAACAGGCCGAACGCGCCTGGCTCCAGTATCAGGGGTTTAAAACAGAAATCGATAAGCATATTTACCTGCGTAACATCCAGGATACCAACGAAACGCTCTTTTATCGACTGGTGCAAAACCATCTTGAAGAGATGATGCCGGTTATCTATACCCCGACCGTGGGCGCGGCCTGTGAGCGTTTCTCTGAGATTTATCGCCGGGCGCGCGGCGTATTTATCTCTTATCCGAACCGTCACAATATGGACGACATTTTGCAGAATGTGCCTAACCACAACATTAAAGTTATTGTGGTGACGGATGGCGAGCGGATTCTGGGGCTTGGCGATCAGGGCATCGGCGGGATGGGGATCCCTATCGGTAAGCTGTCATTATACACCGCCTGCGGCGGCATTAGTCCGGCCTATACCCTTCCCGTTGTGCTGGATGTCGGCACCAACAATCAACAGTTACTCAACGATCCGCTTTACATGGGCTGGCGTCATCCGCGCATTACCGACGATGAGTATTATGCGTTTGTCGACGAGTTTATTCAGGCCGTTAAGCAGCGCTGGCCAGATATCCTGCTACAGTTCGAAGATTTCGCGCAGAAAAACGCAATGCCGCTGTTGACGCGCTATCGTGATGAGATTTGCTCCTTTAACGATGATATTCAGGGCACCGCAGCCGTGACCGTCGGTACGTTGATCGCCGCCAGCCGCGCTGCCGGCAGTCAGCTTAGCGAGCAGAAAATCGTTTTCCTCGGCGCGGGTTCCGCCGGATGTGGAATTGCTGAACAGATCATCGCGCAGACTCAGCGTGAAGGTTTAAGCGAAGATGCCGCTCGACAGAACGTTTTTATGGTCGATCGCTTCGGCCTGTTGACGGACCGGATGCCTAATTTATTGCCGTTCCAGGCAAAACTGGTGCAGAAATGCGACAATCTCCAGCACTGGGATACCGAAAATGACGTGCTGTCGCTGCTGGATGTGGTGCGTAACGTGAAGCCGGATATTCTGATCGGGGTTTCCGGCCAGACCGGGCTCTTTACTGAAGAGATCATCCGCGAGATGCATAAGCATTGCCCTCGCCCAATCGTCATGCCGCTCTCTAATCCCACCTCTCGCGTGGAGGCCACGCCACAGGACATTATCGCCTGGACGGAAGGCAACGCGCTGGTGGCAACCGGCAGCCCATTCTCGCCGGTCATCTGGAAAGATAAGATTTATCCGATCGCACAATGTAATAACGCCTATATTTTCCCCGGCATCGGTCTGGGGGTTATCGCTTCCGGCGCATCGCGCATTACTGATGAAATGCTGATGTCAGCCAGTGAGACGCTGGCGAAACATTCTCCGCTGGTCAATAACGGCGAAGGATTAGTGTTGCCAGCGCTTAAAGATATCCAGGTCGTGTCGCGCGCTATCGCTTTTGCCGTAGGCAAAATGGCGCAGCAGCAAGGTGTAGCGGTGAAAACCTCTGCGGAAGCGCTGCAACAGGCGATTGACGATAACTTCTGGAAACCGGAATACCGCGACTACCGTCGGACTTCCATTTAATACGTACCCGGCGGTGAATGCCGCCGGATATCTCTGTCTTCTTTAGTTTTGGTGAGTCTGTCGACACCCCTGAGTTCCTTTCCCTGCTTATTTGTCAAGCTACTAATATTAGCCACCTTTATGTATTGAACGGGGATTTATCAGGATAATCCTGGCTAAACTATTACATTGTATTTCTGCCGCCTTGCATAACTCATCAGAAATATTAATCCTAAAGAGGTAATAGCACCTTACCTGCTATTACCTGCTATTACCTGCTATGCAGTTCACTATTAAGAAAAGGAGAAGGTTATGAAAGCTGCTGTTGTCACACAAGATCATCAGGTTGATGTTACTGAGAAAACGCTGCGTCCCCTTCGCCACGGTGAAGCTTTGCTAAAAATGGAGTGCTGCGGCGTATGCCATACCGATCTACACGTGAAAAACGGAGATTTCGGTGACAAAACCGGCGTCATCCTGGGACACGAAGGCATTGGCGTCGTGGCGGAAGTCGGTCCTGGTGTCACCTCGCTGAAACCCGGCGATCGCGCGAGTGTCGCGTGGTTTTATGAAGGATGCGGACACTGTGAGTATTGCAATACGGGCAATGAAACCTTATGCCGCAACGTGAAAAATGCCGGTTACACGGTAGATGGCGGCATGGCCGAAGAGTGTATTGTCGTCGCGGATTATGCGGTGAAAGTACCGGAAGGTCTGGACTCTGCGGCGGCAAGTAGTATTACCTGCGCGGGCGTTACCACGTATAAAGCGGTGAAGATTTCTCATATTAAACCTGGCCAGTGGATTGCCATCTACGGTCTGGGCGGTCTGGGTAATCTGGCCTTGCAGTACGCGAAAAACGTTTTCAATGCGAAAGTGATCGCCATTGATGTCAATGATGGACAGCTGAAACTGGCCGAGGAAATGGGCGCAGATCTGACCATTAATTCACGTACGGAAGATGCGGCTAAAATTGTGCAGGAAAAAACCGGTGGCGCGCACGCAGCGGTGGTTACCGCGGTCGCTAAGGCGGCGTTTAATTCCGCAGTAGATGCCGTTCGCGCCGGAGGCCGCGTGGTGGCAGTCGGACTGCCGCCAGAAGCCATGAACCTTGATATCCCTCGCCTGGTGCTGGATGGCATTCAGGTTGTCGGTTCGTTGGTGGGGACACGCCAGGATCTGACCGAAGCCTTCCAGTTCGCGGCGGAAGGAAAAGTCGTGCCAAAAGTCGCTTTACGTCCGCTTGAAGATATCAACGCTATTTTTAAAGAGATGGAACAGGGACAAATTCGTGGCCGTATGGTCATCGATTTCCGTCGTTAAACGATTTGCTGCGGTCGTCTGAGTAGGTTTGATAACAGGCCGCAGATGAAAACAAGGCGCTACGAGGATAGCGCCTTGTTTATCAGATCGCGAAAGAATTACTGAATACCTTTTTCGCTCTCTTTTTTTGCTTCCGCCTTCTCGATTTCACGATACCAGCGTGGATGATGTTTCTTCGCCCAGCGACGGCTGACCTTCCCTTCGATCATGCCTTTAATCGAGCCTTTCACCCAAAATGCCATATACATATGGATGAGGATCGCGTGCATTAAAATAATGCCCGCCGCCGCATGAATTAACAGGCTATAACGCACCACCTGCATGGGGAAATACTGCGCGAAATACGGACGCCAGATAATCACGCCAGTCACCAGCAGCACAAAAATCATGCTCATAATGGACCAGAACATCATCTTCTGTCCGGCATTGTATTTGCCGACATCCGCCACCTTATGCTCATTGCCTTTCAATACTTCGACAATATTTTTCAGCCACGGAATATCTTTTTTATCCGGGATGTTGTGGTGGACGAAACGCACGAACATAAACATCAGAGCGATGAAAATGGCAATACCGAAGAACGGGTGCAAAATACGTCCCATCTGCGGCGTGCCAAAGGTTTGCGTCAGCCATTGTAGCGTCGGGAAGAAAAACGAAATCCCCGACAGCGCTACCAGGAAGAAGCAGATCACCACCGTCCAGTGACAGGCGCGGTCGACAAATTTCGTGCGCACAATCATTTTCGACTTACTCATGATGATCCTCCTCATCGTCGTCCGTTTCTTTATTCGGGCCAATACCGATGTAGTGGTAAATCAGACCGGCGAAAGTGGCGATAAAGCCCGCTGCGGCCAGCGGTTTTAGCGCCCCTTTCCACAGATTGATTGAGGTATCGATCTGCGGATCTTTCGGCAAGCCGTGGTACAACTCCGGCTGGTTGGCATGGTGCAGCACATACATGACGTGCGTACCGCCGACGCCCTGCGGGTTGTAGATACCGGCATGTTCAAAGCCACGCGCTTTTAACTTCTCCACGCGTTGCTCACCCAGTTCCAGCATCTCTTTTTTGGTGCCGAAGTGAATAGCCCCGGTCGGACAAGTTTTGACGCAGGCCGGTTCCTGGCCCACGCTGACGCGATCGACGCAGAGCGTACATTTATAAACGCGGTTGTCCTCTTTGTTGAGGCGCGGAATATTAAACGGACACCCGGCGATACAGTAACCACAGCCGATACAGTGTTCAGATTGAAAATCAACAATCCCGTTCGCGTACTGGATGATAGCCCCGGCAGATGGACAGGCTTTAAGACAGCCTGGATCTTCACAGTGCATACAACCATCTTTACGAATCAGCCACTCCAGCTTGCCGTTCTGCTCGGTTTCGGTAAAGCGCATCACCGTCCAGGACTTGGCGCTGAGATCGGCAGGGTTATCGTACACCCCGACACAATGACCAACGTTATCGCGAATATCGTTCCATTCAGAACAGGCTACCTGGCAGGCTTTACAGCCGACACAGGAGGAGACGTCGATCAGTTTCGCGACTTCGGCTTTGTAATCACGCGCCTGCGGAGGCGGCGTGATGGCGTTTGTTGCGGACCGTTTAATAATGTCCTGCGTTTCCATAGACATATGTTCGCCTCCCTTACGCCTTCTCGATGTTAACTAAAAACGCTTTGTATTCCGGCGTTTGCGAGTTGGCATCACCGACATTTGGCGTCAGAGTATTGGCGATATAGCCTTTGCGCGCGACACCCTCAAAGCCCCAGTGAATCGGGATCCCCACCGTTTCAACCTGCTGACCGTTGACATGCAGGGTGCGAAGACGACGAGTTACCACCGCGACCGCGCGAATAAACCCGCGTTTACTGCTCACCTTCACATAGTCGCCGTTAGCAATACCTTTCGCTGCCGCCAGCGTCTCACTGATCTCCACAAACTGTTCCGGCTGAGCGATAGCGTTAAGTAGCGCATGTTTGGTCCAGGTATGGAAATGCTCTGTGAGGCGGTAAGTCGTGCCCACGTACGGAAACTGCTCCTTCTTACCCATGCGCAGCGCATCTTCTTCATACAGACGCGCCGCCGGGTTCGAGACCACATTCGGGTGCAGCGGGTTAGTGCCCAGCGGCGTTTCCATCGGCTCGTAGTGCTCAGGGAACGGTCCTTCCGCCATCTTATCAATAGCAAACAGACGTCCCAGCCCTTCCGGCTGCATGATAAACGGATTGGTCCCGCTCCCCGGCGCCGCGTTGTTAAAGTCCGGAATATCGTTCCCTGTCCACTTCGCGCCGTTCCACTGGATCAGCATCCGTTTTGGATCCCACGGTTTACCCTGCGGATCCGCCGAAGCGCGGTTATACAATACGCGACGGTTTAGCGGCCACGCCCACGCCCAACCCAGTGTATTGCCAAGCCCTGACGGGTCGGCGTTATCACGTCTGGACATCTGGTTGCCCTGCTCCGTCCAGCTACCGGTATAAATCCAGCAGGAGGAGGATGTCGTACCGTCATCGCGCAGTAATGCAAAACTGCTCAACAACTGGCCTTTCCTGGCAAGCAGTGTACCGTTGGCGTCATAGAGATCTTCCAGCGCATAGCCGTTGTTCTCTTTCGCCACTTCTTCCGAATGCGGTTCATCCGGCTGCTTGTAGTTCCAGCTCATCTTCAATAGTGGCTCGGCGCCTTTACCGCCTTCTGCGCGATACATTTCACGCAGACGATGGTAAATACCGGCCAGAATCTCGCCGTCGTTACGCGCTTCGCCCGGCGCGTCCTGACCCTTCCAGTGCCACTGTAGCCAGCGACCGGAGTTAGCGATAGAGCCATCCTCTTCTGCAAAACAGGTAGACGGCAGACGGAAGACTTCGGTCTGAATCGTTGTCGGATCGACATCGTTAGATTCGCCGTGGTTCTGCCAGAATGTTGACGTTTCAGTCACCAGCGGATCGATAACGACCAGATACTTCAATTTGCTTAAGCTTTGCACCACTTTGTTTTTGTCCGGGAAGGACGCCACCGGGTTAAAGCCCTGACAGAAATAGCCGGTGACTTTCCCGCTATCCATCATGTTGAAATATTTGATCACGTCATAGGACTGATCCCACTTAGGCAGCCAGGCAAAACCCCAGTCATTCTCTTTCTGCGCCGCATCGCCATAGAAAGATTTCATCAGGCTGACGAAGAACTTAGGATAATTACCCCAGTAGTTGACCTGATCGGCCAGCGTCGCTTTGGGGGTATTCGCGGCCAGATAAGTTTGCAGATCGGCCTGTTTTTCTGACGGTAGCGTCAGGTAACCCGGCAGGCTGGTGGAGAGCAGTCCTAAATCCGTTAAGCCCTGAATATTAGAGTGGCCGCGCAAGGCGTTCACACCGCCGCCAGCCATCCCCATATTGCCGAGCAGCAACTGGATCATCGCCATGGTACGGATGTTCTGCGCCCCGACGGTATGTTGCGTCCAGCCCAGCGCATACAGGAAGGTGGTAGTGCGATCCGGAGCGCTGGTAGAGGCCAACACCTCACACACCTTCAGGAAGTCCGCTTTCGGCGTACCGCAAATGTTTTCCACAACGTCCGGCGTATAGCGCGAAACGTGCTGCTTCAGCAGATTCCACACACAGCGTGGGTGCGTCAACGTTTCATCACGTTTGGCATAGCCGTTTTCATCGAACTGGTAGTTCCAGGAGGATTTATCGTACTGGCGCTTTTGGGCGTCATAGCCGCTGAAAAGACCGTCATCAAAGGCAAAATCATCCCGCACCAGCAGGCTGGCGTTGGTGTAATGCTTAACGTATTCAGCGTTGATTTTGTTATTTTCGATCAGGTACAGCAAAACGCCGGACAGAAAGGTAATGTCTGTACCGGAACGTATTGGCGCATAGATATCCGCCACCGACGCCGTACGCGTAAAGCGTGGATCAACGACAATCAGCGTCGCATCGTTATTGTTTTTCGCTTCCATCGCCCAGCGGAAACCCACCGGATGCGCTTCTGCGGCATTGCCGCCCATCACCATCACGACGTTGGCGTTTTTAATATCCACCCAGTGGTTGGTCATCGCACCGCGACCAAATGTTGGAGCAAGACTTGCTACCGTTGGTCCGTGTCAGACGCGCGCCTGGTTATCTACCGCCAGCATACCGAGAGAACGCGCAAACTTCTGCGTCAGCATACCCGTTTCATTGCTGGCCGCCGAGGCGCACAGCATTCCGGTAGAGAGCCAGCGGTTAACCGTGACGCCCTGCTCGTTCTTTTCAATAAAGTTGGCGTCGCGGTCGGCTTTCATTAATTTAGCAATACGAGTAAAAGCGTCATCCCAGCTAATGCGCTGCCACTTGTCGGAACCCGGCGCGCGGTATTCCGGATAGCGTAGGCGATCTTCACTGTGAACATAGTCCAGCAAACCGGCCCCTTTCGGGCACAGCGCGCCACGGCTTACCGGATGATCCGGGTCGCCTTCAATATGGTAAATCGCTTCTTTCGCGTTTTTTGCCCCATCTCCCAGGCTATACATTAATAGCCCGCAACCTACGGAACAGTATGTGCAGGAGTTACGGATCTCTTTTGCGCGCAACAGCTTATAGTTTCGCGCCTGAGCCAGGGCCATTTTAGGGGTAAAACCCAGTGCGGCCACCGTTGTTCCCGCCATACCGCCCGCGCAGATTTTAAAAAATTGTCTGCGGCTGACGTCCATTGCTTTCCTCTTTTTTCCACGGATGCACGCCTCCTTCGAACTGCAGCAAAACCTCAGTCCAGGATGCGTGTATAACTTCGCGAGGAAACTAACAGCAAAATCGATAACTTTTTTGCGTCAAATCAATATTGAAACGGTTCCGCTATTAAATAGCCCTATTTTTAAACTGCAATAACTCCAGGGAGGTACTAAAAAATGACACTGCATGGCATCGCCCTCGGAAAAAGTGCTATAAGTGGCAGTTTATTTTGCGCGGTATTCAGGACAGTCACAAAGCATGACATCACAAAAAGCAACGCTAATAGGGCTTGTTGCCATCGTTCTGTGGAGCACGATGGTTGGGTTAATTCGCGGCGTCAGCGAAGGTCTCGGACCGGTAGGCGGCGCAGCCATGATCTATTCATTAAGCGGCCTGCTGCTGATTTTTACCGTCGGATTACCTGATATCCGCCGTTTCCCGGGGCGATACCTCATCGCAGGCAGCGTACTGTTTGTCAGTTATGAAATATGCCTGGCGCTTTCTCTCGGTTATGCCGCCACTCGCCATCAGGCTATCGAAGTCGGCATGGTTAACTATTTATGGCCCAGCCTGACCATTCTGTTTGCCATTCTTTTTAACGGGCAAAAAACTAACTGGCTTATTGTGCCTGGATTGCTTATTGCACTTACTGGCGTTTGCTGGGTTCTGGGGGGCGAGAATGGTCTTAATCCAGGAGAAATTATCAGCAATGTCGCCACCAGTCCGCTAAGTTATTTACTGGCATTTCTTGGGGCGTTTATATGGGCGACATACTGCACGGTCACCAATAAATATGCGCGTGGTTTTAACGGTATCACCGTCTTTGTGTTACTCACCGCCGTGGCGCTGTGGTTCCACTATTTTCTTACGCCGCAACCTGCCATGATATTTAGCCTACCGGTGATTGCTAAACTTTTTACCGCGGCATTAACGTTAGGGTTTGCCTACGCCGCATGGAATGTGGGCATACTTCATGGCAATGTGACTATCATGGCCGTAGGGTCCTATTTTACCCCCGTCATGTCCTCTGCTCTGGCAGCGCTGTTACTCAGCTCACCACTGTCATTCTCCTTCTGGCAAGGCGCAGTCATGGTTTGCGTAGGTTCGCTACTTTGTTGGCTGGCAACGCGGCGGCGCTAATAGCGACGGGCGGGCCGATGTTGATATTAAATCGACCCGCTGCACCTTGACACTCTTCATAACACAACTACGCTTTTATCTATCGCCTGTGTGTATTTGACGATTTTTCATTTTCACGTGCTCCCCCTGCGCCATACCAGGATGCGCTGGTAAAAAATACGGATTTTATAAAATCGTTAAATATGTTAATGTGATGATATAATTTTATTAACAAATATATAATTAACGCTAGCTGGCAACTGTATTAGTGCATATAATAATCAGTCGTTACTACCAAAAATAAAACCATAAACAGCCCAATAGTCCCCTCCGAAAATATATCTTATTAGACAGTCCCTATTTGAATTAATACTCTCAAATGTATTAAGGAGATCTCGATCACACAAATTAAAATAATTTGTAATCTTATGAAACTTATTATTGAACTTATGCCACTCCGTCATTTAAAAATAGTCTGCCATTGACAAACGCCTCGTTTAACAATGGTTGAGGAAACGCGCTAAGAAAATTATAAGGATTATTAAAATGAAACTTAAGTTAGTGGCAGTGGCAGTGACTTCCCTGTTGGCAGCAGGCGTTGTAAATGCAGCCGAGGTATATAACAAAGACGGCAATAAACTGGATCTGTACGGTAAAGTTCACGCTCAGCATTATTTCTCTGATGATAACGGAAGTGATGGTGACAAAACTTACGCGCGTCTGGGCTTTAAAGGCGAAACGCAGATCAACGATCAGTTAACCGGTTTTGGCCAGTGGGAATATGAATTCAAAGGCAACCGTACTGAAAGCCAGGGCGCTGACAAAGACAAAACCCGTCTGGCGTTTGCTGGTCTGAAATTCGCTGACTACGGTTCTTTCGACTACGGTCGTAACTACGGCGTTGCTTACGACATCGGCGCATGGACCGACGTTCTGCCAGAGTTTGGTGGCGATACCTGGACTCAGACTGACGTCTTCATGACTGGCCGTACTACTGGTGTTGCCACCTACCGTAACACTGACTTCTTTGGCCTGGTTGAAGGTCTGAACTTTGCCGCGCAGTACCAGGGCAAAAACGACCGTGACGGCGCATACGAGTCTAACGGCGACGGTTTCGGTCTGTCCGCAACGTATGAGTACGAAGGTTTTGGCGTAGGTGCAGCCTATGCGAAGTCTGACCGTACTAACAACCAGGTGAAAGCAGCGAGCAACCTGAATGCTGCGGGTAAAAACGCTGAAGTCTGGGCTGCTGGTCTGAAATATGATGCGAACAACATCTACCTGGCGACCACCTACTCCGAAACGCTGAACATGACCACCTTCGGTGAAGATGCAGCGGGTGATGCGTTTATCGCGAATAAAACCCAGAACTTCGAAGCGGTTGCTCAGTATCAGTTCGACTTCGGTCTGCGTCCGTCCATCGCTTACCTGAAATCCAAAGGTAAAAACCTGGGTACTTACGGCGACCAGGATCTGGTTGAGTACATCGATGTCGGTGCTACCTACTACTTCAACAAAAACATGTCCACCTTCGTTGATTACAAAATCAACCTGCTGGACGACAGCGACTTCACCAAAGCGGCTAAAGTGTCTACCGACAACATCGTTGCTGTTGGTCTGAACTACCAGTTCTAATTTTGTTGTAGTCTGAATACAAAGCCAGTCCTTTCAGGGCTGGCTTTTTCTCTTGATGTAGACTCGGTCATAAGGAGTATGCCGTGCAGACGTTCACTGGTCGTTGTCTTTGTGGACAGAGCCATTTTACCGTTGACGTCGAAATGCTGGATGTCTATGCCTGCCATTGTACGCTGTGTCAAAAATGGTCGGGTGGAATAGCCATGTATCTGGAAGCCTGCGGGCAACCACAGCTATCCCCCTTTTCCCCGGAACCGCCATACTTTTCATCCTCTTCGCGCGGCGAACGCTACTTCTGTTCCGGCTGCGGGTGTCCGCTGTGGTTTCGGCTTACCGATACCGATCGCTATTTTATTCCCTGGACCTTACTGGAACTGAACGAAGTTGATCGCCGTCGGCTGATTCTGGCTGCGGAAATTTATACCGAAACCCAGCCTGCTTTCTGGCGACTGACGGGGCAATACGCACGCCTCAGCGGTAAAGAGGTTGAGGAAATGGACTCCCCCTGCCAGCTAGCGCATTAAGCGCTTATCTCATCAGGCGTTATGTTATCGGCGTTGGGCTTTTGCCAGGCTGAACCACATCCCTACCGCCAGCAAAAGAAGCATACTCCCGGCGCTGCTTAACGCCACACTATGCGACCAGATAAAGGCCTGTCTGGCGGCGTCCAGTATTGCCTGCCCCAGCGTGGGCGGCAGGCTATTCGCCAACTGCACGGCTTCCCCCATTGAAGATGACGCTCTGGCAATCTCTTGCGCCTCAAGCCCGGCAGGCAGACGGATAGACGCGGAGAAGCTACGGCTTAACAACAGACCGAAAATGGCGATGCCCAGTCCCGCGCCCAGTTCATAAGCCATCGTTTCGATCGCGCCGGCCGCCGCCGCTTTTTCTGCCGGCGCAGCGGCCATAATTGCCGACGTGGAAGCCAGCAATGCGCTGGCGGCGCTAAATCCCAGCAGCGCCATCAGCCCCCAGGCCTGCCATTGTTGGGTGCTGAAATCCGTCATCGCCAGGCCATAAAAACTCAGCGCGCTTAACGCCATGCCGCCCGTCGCGACCAGCCGTAGTCCCAGACGCGAGACCAGCACGCCCGCAATCGGCCCGCTGAATCCACTGGCGACCATCACCGGCAGCATATATACCCCGGCCTCATAAGGCGATAGCCCGTGAACAAACTGCAGCTCTTGCGCCATCAGCAGCTCAAAACCCACCAGAGTGATCATCGCGGTCATCGCCATCACGACGCCGCTCAGGATAATGCGATGGGTAAATAGTCGCATATCAATCATCGGACGCGATGCCGCAAGCTGTGTGCGGATAAAGAGTCCCAGGAGCAACGCGCCGGTAAGCAGGGTAAACGAGATGACCCACAGCGACAGATGCCCTTTCAGCGCGGTTTTAGCGCTATAGACTAACAGCAAAATAGCAACAATCAGCATCACCGCATGGCCAAGATTGAGCGGTTGATCGCGACGGCCCGCCTGGCGAGGAACATAGCGGGCGGTTAAGCCCATGACGACCAGCACAATCGGCACGTTGATCAGGAAAACCGATCCCCAGTAAAAATGCTCTAATAAGATGCCGCCGATGAGCGGCCCAAACGCCGCTCCGCCCGAACCTACCGCTGCCCAGACGCCCAGCGCCATGTTGCGATGCTTCTCTTCACAAAAGGTGGCGCGTATCCCGGCCAGCGTCGCCGGTACAATCATCGCCGCGCCAATAGCCAGTAATACCCTGGTGGCAATAAGCCAACTGGCGGTATGCGAAAACGCTGCCGCCAGTGACGCCAGGCCAAAGAGCGTCCCGCCCAGCATCAGCAGGCGTTTAAAACCGATACGATCGCCAAGCGCGCCCATCGGCAACACCATGCCAGCCATAACCAAAGAATAAATATCAATGATCCACAGCAGCTCGTTGCCGCTGGCCGCCAGTGTCATACTCAGTGTCGGGGCGGCGACATGCAAGACCGTGGCATCAATGGCGACAGGAATATAGACCAGCACAATAATGACTAACGTTAACCACTGACGAAACATAACTCTCCCTTCAAAAACTCAAATTTGGACGCTTGTCCAGCTTCAGGATCCTACGGTAAGTTGAACGAATGTCCAGCTTTTTGTTACACTGCGCGCATTGGCTAATGTGGGGAAAATATGAGTTACCTTAACCGGGATGAACGCCGCGAAGTGATCCTGCAAGCGGCGATGCGCGTGGCGCTGGCAGAGGGGTTTACCGCCATGACGGTGCGACGAATCGCATCAGAAGCCGATGTCGCCGCCGGCCAGGTGCATCACCACTTCAGCTCGGCGGGCGAGCTCAAAGCGCTGGCCTTTGTCCATTTGATCCGCACCCTGCTTGATGCCGGGCAAGTTCCGCCGCCCGCCACCTGGCGTGCACGGCTTCACGCTATGTTGGGTAGCGAAGACGGCGGCTTTGAGCCTTACATAAAATTGTGGCGAGAGGCGCAAATTCTGGCCGACCGGGATCCGCACATCAGAGATGCTTATCTCCTTACGATGCAGATGTGGCATGAGGAAACGGTCACAATTATTGAGCAGGGCAAACAGGCAGGAGAATTTACGTTTACTGCTAACGCCACGGATATCGCCTGGCGGCTTATCGCACTGGTGTGCGGGCTGGACGGTATGTATGTGCTGGGTATTCCGGAAATGGCCGATCCCGCGTTTAAATACCATCTGGATCGGATGATTACGCTTGAACTCTTTGCGTAAAGTTACAAATAATTTAATAAAAATCACTTTTAGTTTACAAATAGTAACAATTAAGAAACATCATATCTCCTCTTCGCGCCGCGCTGGCCTGGTTTTTTATCTATTCTTTCACTCAATATTCTAAAAAAACTTCAATAAGTTCTCAAAAGAGCGCGTGACGCTCTGTCTCTTTTTTGTGTGTTTTTTCAAATGATATGCGCATGTGAGGGGTAAAATGACACGACAAAACGAGAATTATAACCGTTATCTCTTGAGTGACTGGCGGCCCGAAAATCCAGCCTTCTGGGAGAATAAAGGGAAAGGCATCGCCAGAAGAAACTTATGGATTTCAGTAAGTTGTTTGCTCCTGGCATTTTGCGTCTGGATGTTGTTTAGCGCTGTTGCCGTCAACCTCAATAAAATTGGATTTAATTTTACCACCGACCAACTCTTTTTATTAACCGCATTACCTTCTCTTTCCGGCGCAATATTACGCGTTCCCTACTCCTTTATGGTGCCACTGTTTGGTGGCCGTAAATGGACCGTATTAAGCACCGTAATATTGATTATTCCCTGCGCCTGGCTGGGATTCGCCGTGCAAAATCCCGCCACCCCTTTCGGGGTATTTATGCTCATCGCTCTGTTGTGCGGTTTTGCGGGGGCAAACTTCGCGTCCAGTATGGGCAACATCAGTTTTTTCTTTCCAAAAGCCAGACAAGGTAGCGCGTTGGGTATTAACGGCGGCTTGGGAAATCTTGGCGTCAGTGTGATGCAGTTGATTGCGCCGCTGGTTATTTTTCTGCCGATATTTACTTTTTTAGGCGTCCGGGGCGTACCGCAACCTGATGGCTCCCTGCTCGCCCTCACTAACGCCGCCTGGATCTGGGTGCCGTTACTGGCTGTCGCGACACTTGCCGCCTGGTTTGGTATGAACGATATCGGCAGTTCAAAAGCGTCTGTCGCCTCGCAATTGCCGGTGCTAAAACGCCTGCACCTGTGGCTGCTTAGCCTGCTGTACCTGGCGACATTCGGGTCATTCATCGGCTTTTCCGCAGGTTTCGCCATGCTCGCCAAAACGCAATTTCCCGACGTAAACATTCTGCAACTGGCGTTCTTTGGCCCCTTTATCGGCGCGCTGGCGCGATCGGCAGGCGGCGTGATCTCCGATAAATTCGGCGGCGTTCGCGTAACGCTCATTAATTTTATCTTTATGGCGCTGTTTACCGCCCTGCTATTCCTCACGCTGCCAGGATCCGGCGCAGGCAGCTTTAGCGCGTTCTATCTTGTTTTTATGGGCCTGTTTTTGACAGCGGGTCTCGGCAGCGGTTCTACCTTCCAGATGATTGCGGTGATCTTTCGTCAGATCACGCTCTACAACGTCAAACTGCGCGGCGGGAGCGATGAGCAGGCGCAGCGCGAAGCGGTGACGGATACCGCCGCCGCGCTCGGGTTTATCTCCGCTATTGGCGCTGTGGGCGGCTTCTTTATTCCAAAAGCGTTTGGCACCTCTTTGGCATTGACCGGCTCGCCGGTGGGCGCCATGAAAATCTTTTTGCTGTTTTACATCGCTTGCGTCCTGCTGACCTGGCTGGTCTACGGGCGTCGTAAGCCTAAACAACAATAACAACATACATACCTGTAGGACGGCCATCCGGCAATGGTTTAACGCCAAATCGACAGGATGGCGGAAAATTTATCGAAGCAGGAGAAATGTCATGAGTAAACTGTTGGATCGCTTTCGTTACTTTAAACAAAAAGGCGATACCTTTGCCGACGGCCATGGTCAGGTGATGTATACCAACCGCGACTGGGAAGACAGTTATCGCCAGCGCTGGCAGTTTGATAAGATCGTGCGCTCAACCCACGGCGTCAACTGCACGGGCTCCTGTAGCTGGAAAATTTATGTCAAAAACGGTCTGGTGACGTGGGAAACCCAGCAAACCGACTACCCGCGCACGCGTCCCGATTTACCGAACCATGAACCGCGCGGCTGCCCGCGCGGCGCCAGCTACTCCTGGTATCTCTATAGCGCCAACCGTCTGAAATACCCTCTGGTGCGTAAGCGGCTGATAGAACTGTGGCGCGAGGCCCTTTCCCGGCACAGCGATCCGGTACTGGCATGGGAATCTATAATGAACGACCCGCAAAAATGCCAAAGTTACAAACAGGTGCGCGGACATGGCGGCTTTATTCGTTCGAACTGGAAAGAGCTGAATCAGCTCATTGCCGCTGCTAACGTCTGGACAATCAAAACCTATGGACCGGATCGTGTGGCGGGGTTTTCACCTATTCCGGCGATGTCGATGGTTTCTTACGCCGCCGGAACACGTTATCTGTCATTGCTTGGCGGTACTTGTCTGAGCTTCTATGACTGGTATTGCGATCTTCCGCCCGCGTCGCCAATGACCTGGGGCGAGCAGACTGACGTGCCGGAGTCCGCCGACTGGTATAACTCAGCCTACATTATTGCCTGGGGCTCTAACGTGCCGCAGACGCGTACCCCGGACGCCCACTTCTTTACCGAAGTGCGCTACAAAGGCACCAAGACAATCGCCATCACCCCGGACTATTCCGAAGTCGCTAAACTGTGCGATCAGTGGCTGGCGCCAAAGCAAGGTACAGACAGTGCGCTGGCGATGGCCATGGGTCACGTCATTTTGAAAGAGTTTCATCTCGATAATCCCAGCGACTATTTTCTTAACTATTGCCGCCGTTATACCGACATGCCGATGCTGGTCCTGTTGGATGAGCACGCAGACGGCAGTTATGTACCGGGGCGTATGATGCGCGCGTCGGATCTGGTGGATGGACTGGGAGAAGCCAATAATCCGGAATGGAAAACCGTCGCGCTCAACAGTACGGGCGAACTGGTCGCGCCCAATGGTTCTATCGGTTTTCGCTGGGGAGAAAAGGGAAAATGGAACCTGGAAGCGGTGGCGGCGGGCGTCGAAACTGAACTGTCGCTCTCTTTACTCGGTCAGCATGATGATGTGGCGGGTGTCGCCTTCCCCTATTTTGGCGGTAACGAAAACCCACATTTTCGCAGCGTGCGGCAGGAACCGGTGCTGGTACGTAAGTTACCGGTGAAACGCCTGGCTCTGGCGGACGGTAGCGAGCGGATGGTCGTCAGCGTTTACGATCTGGTGCTGGCCAATTATGGGCTGGATCGTGGTCTGGATGACTGCCATAGCGCCAATAATTATAACGACGTAAAAGCCTACACGCCGGCCTGGGGCGAACAGATTACCGGCGTGCCGCGTCGACATATCGAAACTATTGCGCGTGAATTTGCCGAGACCGCTCATAAAACTCACGGTCGTTCGATGATCATCCTCGGCGCGGGAGTGAATCACTGGTATCACATGGATATGAATTACCGTGGGATGATTAACATGCTGGTGTTCTGCGGCTGTGTTGGACAAACTGGCGGCGGCTGGGCGCACTATGTCGGCCAGGAGAAGCTGCGGCCGCAAACCGGCTGGCTGCCGCTGGCCTTCGCGCTGGACTGGAATCGCCCGCCGCGTCAGATGAACAGTACCTCGTTTTTCTACAACCATGCCAGCCAGTGGCGCTATGAAAAACTGACTGCGCAAGAGTTGCTGTCGCCGTTGGCCGATCCGGCTAAATTTTCCGGACACCTGATCGATTTCAACGTGCGCGCGGAACGTATGGGCTGGCTACCCTCGGCACCGCAGCTTAATCTTAACCCGCTCAGCGTGAAAGCGAGCGCCGATAAAGCCGGGCTGTCTGCGGCGGATTATACCGTGCAGGCGTTGAAATCAGGCGCTATCCGTTTTGCCTGCGAACAGCCTGACAGTGGTCATAATCACCCGCGAAATTTATTTGTCTGGCGCTCTAACCTGCTCGGCTCCTCCGGGAAAGGTCATGAGTACATGCTCAAATATCTGCTGGGCACCGACAGCGGTATCCAGGGCGAAGCGCTGGGTTCCAGCGAAGGAATTAAGCCTGAAGAGGTGGAATGGCAGTCCGCCGCGATTGAGGGCAAGCTCGATCTGTTGGTCACGCTTGATTTCCGTATGTCCAGTACCTGTCTGTTTTCCGATATCGTTTTGCCGACCGCCACCTGGTATGAAAAAGACGATATGAATACCTCGGATATGCATCCGTTTATCCACCCCCTTTCCGCCGCGGTCGATCCTGCCTGGGAATCCAAAAGCGACTGGGAAATCTACAAAGGTATCGCCAGCGTCTTTTCTGAGGTGTGTGTCGGACACCTCGGACAGGAAACCGATGTGGTGTTACACCCGCTCCAGCATGATTCCCCGGCGGAACTGGCGCAGCCATTTGATATTCTCGACTGGCGTAAAGGCGAGTGCGAACTTATTCCGGGAAAAACCGCCCCCAATATCGTCGTGGTTGAACGCGATTATCCGGCCACCTATGAACGTTTTACCTCGCTGGGTCCCCTGCTGGATAAATTAGGCAACGGCGGTAAGGGGATTGCCTGGAATACGCAAGATGAAGTCGATTTCCTCGGTAAGCTCAATTACACCAAACACGATGGTCCGGCGAAAGGACGTCCGCGGATCGACACCGCGCTGGATGCTTCGGAAGTGATTCTTGCCTTAGCGCCGGAAACTAACGGCCAGGTGGCGGTGAAAGCCTGGCAGGCGCTGGGCGAGATGACCGGGCGCGAGCACACCCATCTGGCCATCAATAAAGAAGATGAGAAAATTCGCTTTCGTGATATCCAGGCGCAACCACGCAAAATTATCTCCAGCCCGACCTGGTCAGGACTGGAAAGCGAGCATGTCTCTTATAACGCCGGATATACCAACGTACATGAACTGATCCCGTGGCGCACGTTGTCGGGGCGGCAACAACTCTATCAGGATCATGCGTGGATGCGCGCTTTTGGCGAAAGCCTGGTGGCATATCGTCCGCCGATTGATACCCGCAGCGTCAGCGAAATGCGAGAAATTCCGCCCAACGGTTTCCCGGAAAAAGCGCTTAACTTCCTGACGCCGCACCAGAAATGGGGAATTCACTCCACCTACAGCGAAAACCTGCTGATGCTGACCTTGTCGCGCGGCGGGCCGATTGTCTGGATCAGCGAAGCCGATGCCCGTGAATTGGGTATTGAAGATAACGACTGGATTGAAGCCTTCAACGCTAATGGCGCTCTTACCGCTCGTGCGGTGGTCAGCCAGCGCGTTCCGCCGGGTATGACCATGATGTACCACGCCCAGGAGCGGATTATGAACATTCCGGGCTCGGAAGTGACCGGGATGCGCGGCGGGATCCATAACTCCGTGACCCGGGTCTGTCCAAAACCGACGCATATGATCGGCGGCTATGCGCAACTGGCTTACGGCTTCAACTATTACGGAACCGTGGGTTCGAATCGCGATGAATTCATCATGATCAGGAAAATGAAAAACATTAACTGGCTGGATGATGAGGGCCGGGATCAGGTACAGGAGGCGAAAAAATGAAAATACGCTCACAGGTTGGGATGGTACTGAATCTCGATAAGTGTATTGGCTGTCACACCTGCTCCGTCACCTGTAAAAACGTCTGGACCGGACGTGAAGGGATGGAATACGCATGGTTCAATAACGTCGAAACTAAACCGGGTATCGGCTATCCCAAAAACTGGGAAGACCAGCAGGAGTGGCAAGGCGGTTGGGTTCGTGATGTTAATGGCAAGATAAGGCCCCGTCTGGGCGGCAAAATGGGGGTAATTAGCAAAATTTTCGCCAACCCGGTGATTCCGCAAATCGATGATTACTATGAACCCTTTACCTTCGATTATCAGCATTTACATAATGCGCCGGAGAGTAAGCATCAGCCCACCGCCCGTCCTCGTTCACTGATTGACGGAAAACGGATGGACAAGGTGATCTGGGGGCCAAACTGGGAAGAGCTGCTCGGCGGCGAGTTTGAAAAACGCGCCCGCGACCGTAACTTCGACAACATACAAAAGGAGATGTACGGTCAGTTCGAAAACACCTTCATGATGTACCTGCCGCGCCTGTGCGAACACTGCCTCAACCCCAGTTGTGTCGCCACCTGCCCAAGTGGCGCTATTTATAAGCGTGAAGAAGACGGCATCGTGCTAATCGACCAGGATAAATGCCGGGGCTGGCGTTTGTGTATCAGCGGCTGCCCGTACAAAAAAATCTACTTTAACTGGAAGAGCGGCAAGTCTGAGAAGTGCATATTTTGCTATCCACGTATTGAATCCGGCCAGCCGACCGTTTGTTCGGAAACCTGCGTCGGGCGCATTCGTTATCTTGGCGTTCTGCTCTACGACGCCGACAGGATTGAAGAAGCGGCCAGTACCGAACACGAGACAGATTTGTATGAACGTCAGTGCGATGTGTTTCTCAATCCGCACGATCCGGCGGTCATCGAAGAGGCGCTTAAACAGGGCATCCCGCAAAACGTCATCGACGCCGCCCAACGGTCGCCGGTGTACAAAATGGCGATGGACTGGAAGCTGGCGCTTCCGCTGCACCCGGAATACCGTACCCTGCCGATGGTCTGGTACGTACCGCCGCTGTCGCCCATCCAGTCATACGCCGACGCGGGCGGGTTGCCGCACAATGGCAATATTCTGCCGGCGGTGGAGACGCTGCGTATTCCAGTCCAGTACCTGGCCAATATGCTCAGCGCGGGCGATACCGGTCCGGTCATTCGGGCGCTAAAGCGGATGATGGCGATGCGCCACTACATGCGCTCGCAGACGGTTGAAGGCGTGACGGATACCCGCGCGATTGACGAAGTGGGTCTGAGCGTACAACAGGTTGAAGAGATGTATCGCTACCTGGCGATTGCCAATTATGAAGATCGTTTTGTCATTCCCACCAGCCACCGGGAAATGGCGCGCGACGCCTTTCCGGAGCGCAACGGCTGCGGCTTTACTTTTGGCGACGGTTGTCACGGCTCGGATACCAAATTCAACCTGTTCAACAGTAGCCGTATTGATGCCATCAATATCACCGAAGTACGTGATAAAGCGGAGGGGGAATAATGCAAATCCTCAAAGCGATTGGCCTGTTGATGGAGTATCCGGACGACGAGTTGTGGGAATGTCGGGATGAAGCGCTTGCCCTTATCCAACACGATGCGCCAATGCTGGCCAACTTCACTCGCGAGCTGCTTTATGCGCCGTTACTGGATAAACAAGCAGAATGGTGCGAAGTGTTTGACCGCGGGCGCGCCACTTCATTGCTGTTATTCGAGCATGTTCATGCGGAGTCCCGCGATCGCGGCCAGGCGATGGTCGATTTGTTAAGCCAGTATGAAACCGTGGGCCTGCAGCTCAACTGCCGCGAACTGCCGGATCACCTGCCGCTCTATCTGGAGTACTTAAGCGTGTTGCCGGAAGCGGAAGCGCGCGAGGGATTACAGAATATTGCCCCTATTCTGGCGCTGCTGGGCGGTCGTCTGAAACAGCGAGGAGCGCCGTGGTATCAACTGTTTGACGCCCTGCTGACGCTGGCGGGCAGTACGCTTACAAGTGACAGTGTCACCAAACAGATTGTTCAGGAATCGCGGGATGATACCCGTCAGGCACTGGATGCCGTCTGGGAAGAAGAACAGGTGAAGTTTATCGAAGATAACGCTACGACCTGTGACAGTTCACCGTTACACCATTATCAACGACGCTTTAGCCAGGACGCGGCGCCGCAGTACGTCGATGTCAGCGCGGGAGGCCCGAAATGATACAGTACCTGAACGTCTTTTTTTACGACATCTACCCCTATATTTGCGCCACGGTATTCTTCCTCGGCAGTTGGCTGCGCTATGACTACGGACAATATACCTGGCGCGCGTCGTCCAGCCAGATGCTGGATAAGCGCGGGATGGTGATATGGTCGAATTTGTTCCATATTGGCATTCTGGGGATCTTTTTTGGCCATCTGTTCGGGATGCTGACGCCACACTGGATGTATGCCTGGTTCCTGCCGATTGCGGTAAAACAGCAGATGGCGATGATCCTCGGCGGCGTGTGCGGCGTATTAACGTTGATCGGCGGCGCGGGATTACTGTGGCGTCGTCTGACCAATCAGCGTGTGCGGGCGACATCCACTACACCTGATATTATCATCATGAGCATTTTGCTGATTCAGTGCCTGCTTGGCCTGAGCACCATTCCGTTTTCGGCGCAATATCCGGATGGCAGCGAAATGATGAAGTTGGTGGGCTGGGCGCAAAGTATAGTCACCTTCCGCGGCGGGTCTTCGGAAATGCTGAACGGTGTGGCGTTTGTTTTCCGCGTTCATCTGGTGCTGGGAATGACTATTTTCCTGCTCTTCCCGTTCACCCGTCTGGTTCATGTCTGGAGCGCGCCGTTTGAGTATTTCACCCGTCGCTACCAGATTGTTCGTACCCGCCGCTAATTCTCTTTGCCCGGGGCGTACGCTTACCGGGCAAAGAAAACACATGGGCGTCGTCATTCGGCAGCGCACAGGCTATGATGATTCTTCAGCCAAAGGAGAACATCAATGAAACCGCAGATTTACCATGTTGACGCCTTCACCAGCGAACCTTTTCGCGGCAACTCTGCTGGCGTTGTCTTACATGCGGATACGCTAAGCGACGCACAGATGCAGCTGATTGCCCGTGAACTTCGTCACTCGGAAACCGCCTTTTTGCTAAAAAGCGAAGAGAGTGATGTGCGCATACGCTACTTTACACCGACAGTAGAAGTCCCCATCTGTGGTCATGCCACCGTGGCCGCGCATTATGTTCGGGCAACGGTACTGGGGTTGGGAAACACCACCGTCTGGCAAACCTCGTTAGCGGGCCGTCATCGCGTTGAAATTCATGCCGAACACAACGACTATCGCATCACGCTGGAACAAGGTCAGCCCTCTTTTGAACCACCGCTAGTCGGAGAGATTCGGGCTGCCATCATCACCGCGTTGAACCTGACTGAAGATGATATCGTGCCGGGAGCGCCGATTCAGGTGGCTTCAACAGGACATGCAAAAGTGATGATCCTGCTCAAACCAGACGTTGATATTGATGCCCTTTCTCCGAATCTGGCAGCCCTGACGGCAATCAGCCAGCAAATTGGCTGTAACGGCTTTTTTCCTTTCCAGATTCGTCCGGGAAAAAACGAAACCGATGGGCGAATGTTTTCTCCGGCGATAGGGATTGTGGAAGATCCGGTAACGGGAAACGCCAATGGCCCGATGGGAGCATGGCTCGTCCATCATGGCCTGATGGCGCATGACGGTAAAACGCTGCAGATTCAAGGCCATCAGGGGCGCGCTTTAGGCAAAGAGGGTACTGTTGATGTTACCGTCACCATTCGCGATAACCAGCCGGAAAACGTCACCATCTCCGGCCAGGCGGTCATTCTGTTTCATGCCGAATGGGCCATTACTTTTTAATCTTTGTCTGGCCCGCAAATCCTCACGGCAAAAAATTATTTTCCCGCCTCCGGATGGGTATCAAATGCAGCCATTACCGCGGCCAGCTCCGCCTCGGTAAAACCGTGCTTTACATCATTTACGCCGAGACCAAACTGCTGCTGAAGTAACTGATACAACGACGGTACATCCGGTACATTGACCTGTTCAACGGCATGTCCCTGGTGGTAACGCGTGAAGTGGAAATTCGTTAATGTCAGCTTGCCGCCATCAGGCAAATGGCGGCACATCAACAAATGATGACGAAAATGGGATTGCGGCCAGTGAGCCGACCAGAAATTGCCCATCACATGATCGCTCTGCTGCTGCACCGCCAGATCAAAACAGTACATCGACTGCCAGTGCTCATGGTGGCGGAATTGTAAAATCCATGTGCTCCCCTCCTGCATCAGGCGGTATTCGCCATGCGGCGTTTGCTGAGCAATTTCAGCCTGCAGACGAAGCGGCGCGGTTAGCGTTTGGCCGCCAAACCCCACGTCCGCGATCCACTGCTCGTCCTCAATATCAACCAGCAGCAAACGGTGCGTGCGCGGCGGTAAACTGGCGGGATGAGACAGAATGACCCGCCCCAATAAGCTTCGGACGTTAAAACCGATGTCGCGTAACGCACGTTCAAACAGGCCATTCAGTTCAAAACAGTATCCACCGCGTCGGGCATAAAGCAGTTTCTCCTCTAATGCCGTCTCATCGAGCTGTATTTCACGAGGCAGTAGCACATCCAGATTTTCAAAAGGAATCGCGCAGTTGTGCGCTAAGTGAAGCGTTCTGAGCGCTTCAACCGTAGGAACCCCCAACGGCTGACAATGTAATCGCGTAAAATAAGCATGTAAAAAAGAGGTCATCTGAGGCTTCCATTAACATTAATGCTTGCGTTCGGCACACAGGCTGAGGCGGATATCGCTGCGCAACAGGATACCCTATCCGTGGAATAGCGTTGGATACTTTTGAAAAAAATAAGACAGGCCGGCTACAGCGCCGGAGGTACGTGGGATTTTGGCCTACAAACGGAAGTCGGGTTCTGAGAATCTCTTTGCGACACGCCGCCAAAATAGCGGCGTGTTAAAATTTTTAACGCCAGCTCAGCGAGTCTGATTTCTAACAAAACTGGCTAAACATAAACGCTTTTTAATAAGTGTCCAAATAGTTACGGTAACGCTCTTTTATGTCGGCCGCCCGTTGCGCTTTCGCCTCCGGCATGTCGCTGGCCCGATCGGTATAATATTTTAAACTCGGAATGGCGCCTAATGCCTGAGGTAAGGCATTATATGCTGCTATTCGTTCTCTGACGGTTTTATGGTCTTTATCAATATCATAATGATAGTACGCTGGCGCTTCTAAAAAGCCCTCTTCCAGTCTCATACAAATATCTTCAAAGGTTCCCTCAACCTCAACGGAATGTTCGCCATCCGATATCCTGACGATTGGCTTACCTCCAGCTATCAGCGAGAGTTGTTCGAATATTAACCTCCGACCATCAGAAAGCTCGACATCTATAGCATACAGTCCATCACATACAGCATCAGCAAGGTGATCATGGATATTCCCTGCATTGGCACAGAACTCCGCAACTTTAGGCGTAACATTGCAATAATGTTCAATTACTCTTGTAAATCCGTAGGCTAATCCTGCGGTAAGCACATACAAGATGCCTTTCATGATTTTTGTTGATAATTTATTTTCATAATCTCCTGCAGCAACATGAGGTAGCTTATTTCCTGATAAAGCTCTGGCATAGGTAGAAACTGATGTATGTGGCATATCCTGCTCCTTCAAATTTTGCTCAATAGCTTTATATGTCCTACTCCTCTCTCATTATGACGATATGTCAATCAACAAAATTGCTCAAAGGCATATATTTTCAGGAGAAAATGAGAATAACAGGCGCAACGGCCTTATCTGATGCTGCTGCAATATCGTCAGGTGGTTTATCGTTCGAGGTTATATCTATGACCATAAATCCCACCAAGGATTAACCCTGATTAATTATTGCGCAAAGTAATCACTGCGGATTTGTGCTGGCGTCTTATCTGGCTGAATCGTGACCACACCGCACCACATCTGACCACACAAATAAACTCGACATCCTCATTTTGTTCTTCCCGTATGTTTTGCGTCATTTAACAATTGCAGGTAGGATGCTCCGCCGGCGGTTTTATCCCTGTCACAGAATCAGGGAAAAGCGGCATTCGCCATTGCAGGCAATCGATTGGTGAGCGCCCGTCGCGGCATAAGGAATTTTTCTGTCAGGACAGGCTATAACAGGTAACGTAATGAAAACACAGACTACGCACGCCGCAGAACAACATGCGGCGAAACGACGCTGGCTGAACGCCCATGAAGAGGGGTATCACAAAGCGATGGGGAATCGTCAGGTTCAGATGATTGCTATCGGCGGCGCGATTGGCACCGGTTTATTTTTAGGTGCAGGCGCCCGATTGCAAATGGCCGGACCGGCACTGGCGCTGGTCTATCTAATATGCGGCATTTTTTCTTTTTTCATTTTACGCGCGCTGGGCGAACTGGTATTGCATCGCCCTTCCAGCGGGAGCTTCGTCTCCTACGCCCGTGAATTTTTGGGTGAAAAAGCGGCCTACGTCGCAGGCTGGATGTACTTTATTAACTGGGCGATGACCGGGATCGTCGATATCACCGCAGTGGCGTTATATATGCACTACTGGGGCGCATTTGGCGACGTTCCGCAATGGGTGTTCGCGCTCGGCGCGCTAACCATTGTCGGTACCATGAACATGATCGGCGTAAAATGGTTTGCCGAAATGGAGTTCTGGTTCGCGCTGATAAAAGTACTCGCCATTGTTATCTTCCTGGTGGTAGGCACGATTTTTCTCGGTACCGGTCAACCGCTTGAGGGTAATGCCACCGGTTTTCACCTGATTACAGATAATGGCGGCTTTTTCCCGCACGGCCTGTTGCCCGCGCTGGTACTGATTCAGGGCGTGGTGTTCGCTTTTGCTTCGATTGAACTGGTCGGTACCGCCGCTGGGGAGTGCAAAGATCCACAGACGATGGTGCCAAAAGCCATCAATAGCGTGATCTGGCGTATTGGTCTTTTCTATGTAGGATCGGTCGTATTGCTGGTTTTGCTGCTGCCGTGGAACGCCTACCAGGCGGGGCAAAGTCCGTTTGTCACCTTCTTTTCTAAACTTGGCGTGCCTTATATCGGCAGTATTATGAATATCGTGGTGTTAACCGCCGCGCTTTCCAGCCTGAACTCCGGGCTTTACTGTACGGGGAGAATTTTACGTTCAATGTCGATGGGGGGTTCCGCGCCGAAATTCATGGCGAAAATGAGCCGTCAGCATGTGCCCTATGCGGGTATTCTGGCGACTCTGGTGGTTTACGTGGTCGGCGTGTTCCTGAATTACCTGGTCCCCTCCCGCGTGTTTGAGATCGTTCTTAATTTTGCCTCGCTCGGCATTATCGCGTCGTGGGCGTTTATCATGGTGTGCCAGATGCGTTTACGCCAGGCGATAAAAGAAGGCAAAGCCGCAGACGTCAGTTTTAAACTGCCCGGCGCGCCTTTTACCTCCTGGCTAACGCTGCTGTTTTTACTAAGCGTGCTGGTACTCATGGCGTTTGACTACCCGAATGGAACTTACACTATCGCCTCGTTGCCGCTGATCGCCATTCTGCTGGTTGCCGGCTGGTTTGGCGTGCGACGTCGCGTGGCGGAGATCCATCGAACTGCGCCAGTAACGGCGGATTCGACAGAGAATGTCGTATTGAAAGAAGAAGCAGCGACATAACATTCCCCTTCCCCGGCAGCCCCAGGCCTGCCGGGTTTAATGCGCGTTGCCCATCGCGCCCAATGCTTAGTCAGCCTTAATCAACTGCGCCACATCATTGCTGTTAATTTCCCGCTGGTTGCCTTCCTGATCGGTATAACTGGTCATCCCCGTCTCTTTATCTAACTGCGGCTTACCCTGAGTTACGATCGTTTGCCCATTCTTCGTCGTCATTACATAGTTGGTTGTGCAACCCGCAAGCATAAAAAACATCATGCCCAAACCTGAGCATATAAATAACTTTTTCATATTTTCCTCGTGAATATAATGAGTTAACTACAGCAAAAAGGCAGTGTAATTCTCACAGAATCATCAGGCTATCGGCGGGGTGTAACGAGGCGTATCGGTGCGTTTAAAGAGATGACTGGAGGGGTTTCCCCCTCCATACCCTATTTACAGAGCAATGCGAATAACATCATCCGGCTGCGTCGCTTCCTGTTCACGTGTCGATTTCTGCTTCACGCTGACGTAGAGCGTTTTACCGTCTGCCGATAGCGCCAGGCTATTCGGGTACGTCGGCGTATCGAACGTTTTAACAACGTTATAGGTCTTCGCATCGATCACGCTGACCTGCCCTGCCTGACGATGCGTCACATACGCCTCGTTACGTGTCGGATTATACAGGACGGCCAAAGAGGCAGGCGCCCCGATTTTGGCAAGAATATTGCCATTACGGGTATCGACAACCAGAACCTCAGTCGCCTTCGAGTCGGTGATAAACGCACGATGACCTGCGGTATCGAGACTCAGGTTAATAAAGAAGTGTTCTTTACCGTCATCCAGCAACTTCTTACGACTGAGAATTTTATTGCTGGCGGTATCGATGGTGATAAATTCGCCATCCGCATTGGTGGTGTACAGGCGTTGCGCTTTACTGTCGAGCGCCAGACCCGTACTCATTTTGCCGGTATTTTCGATCGTCGTTTTCAGTTTGATGGTTTCGCCATCCACTACCCAAATAGCACTCTCTTTACCAACACCGCTAATGTAGATCGTGTTGGTCGCCGCATCGGCAACCAGCTCACGGGGCTGTAACGGACGAACCTCTTCAGTACGTTTGCGCGCATCAAGTACCAGACGACCTTTTACATCACCCGTTTTGGCATCAATCGCGGTAACAGCGCTGTTAATGGTATTGCCAAACCACAGCGTTTGGGTCGCGGCATTGATGGTGGCGCCGAACGGCTTGAGATCGTTATGAATCGCTTGCGTGATTTCCAGCGTCACCGGGTCGAGACGATAAACTACGCCGCCTTTATCCAGTTTACGGCTTTGCGATGTAGCCAGCCAGAGCGCGTTTTCTTGCTGACTCCAGGCCATCTCATAAGCGCCTTTGCCTACCGCTTTACGCAGCATGTCTTCCGCCGCCAGCGTGCTAAATGAGGATGCGACGAGGAGCGAACCTAACAATAAAGAACCACGCAGGCGCGGCGAAAAAAGATGACGTAAGTGCATGACGACTCCCTTTGATAAAAACGTGTATAGCTGCTTCACACTACTTCGCTGCGCGGGATCTTCGTTCCGCACTTATTATAAGTTGAGAATAATAATCATTATTTATCAGAAAGTGGAGCTTTTCCTCGCCTGCGAATGTCATGGCTCTTAAATACCGCACATTTTCTTAACTTAATGTGCGATTAAAATTTCAAAACTTTACATATTGACTACCCTTAATGTCACGTTTTCCATTGATACGCTTACATTTATCCGGCATTTTCATGAAAATTATTTCCGTTAGACAGCGACTTTATCCCGCCCTCTTATTGCCTCTGACCTTCTCCCCGGTCCTTCAGGCCGCCAGCGCGCCCAATGAACAAACCATGATAGTCACCGCAACGCCGCAAACCGTATCCGAACTGGATACACCTGCCGCCGTTAGCGTCATTGAGGGAGAAGACATGCGTCTGGCGACGCCGCGCGTCAATTTATCTGAGTCTTTAACCAGCGTCCCGGGATTGCAGGTGCAAAACCGGCAGAACTACGCGCAGGATCTGCAAATCTCTATCCGCGGATTTGGCTCGCGTTCCGCCTTTGGCGTGCGCGGCATTCGTCTGTATGTTGATGGCATTCCCGCCACCATGCCGGATGGGCAAGGCCAGATTTCGAATATTGATATTAACAGCATACAAGACGTTGAAGTGTTACGCGGCCCTTTCTCAGCGCTATACGGCAATGCTTCCGGCGGCGTGATAAATGTCACCACCGAAACCGGCAAACAGCCGCCTACCCTTGAGGCCAGCAGCTACTACGGCAGTTATGGAAGCTGGCGCTATGGGCTAAAAGCCACGGGCGCGATGGGTGACGGCACACAGCTAGGCGACGTGGATTACACGGTATCGACTACCCGTTTCACCACCCACGGCTACCGCGATCACAGCGGTGCGCGAAAAAATCTGGCTAATGCCAAACTGGGCGTTCGCCTTGACGATGTCAGTAAACTCTCGCTGATTTTTAATAGTGTGGACATTAAGGCGGACGATCCCGGCGGACTTACCGAATCTGAATGGAAAGCCGATCCGCAACAGGCGCCGCGCGCTGAACAGTACAATACGCGTAAAACCATCAAACAAACTCAGGCAGGATTGCGTTATGAACGTCAGCTCAGCGCGCAGGATGATATCAGCGTGATGGCCTACGCCGGAGAGCGGGAAACCACGCAATACCAGTCTATTCCCCTGGTGGCACAGCTAAAACCAGCTCAGGCTGGCGGCGTAATTACACTGCAACGCCACTATCAGGGCATTGATTCCCGCTGGACTCACCGGGGAGAATTAGGTGTGCCGGTCACCTTCACTGGCGGAGTAAACTATGAAAACATGAGCGAAAACCGCAAGGGTTACAATAACTTCCGTCTCAACAACGGCACCCCTGAGTTTGGGCATAAAGGCGATTTACGCCGGGATGAGCGTAACCTGATGTGGAATGTCGATCCTTATCTGCAAACCCAGTGGCAGCTTACGCAAAAACTCTCGCTGGATGCTGGCGTGCGCTACAGTTCCGTGTGGTTCGATTCTAACGATCACTATATCGCGCCCGGCAATGGCGATGACAGCGGCGACGCCAGCTATCACCACTGGCTACCCGCCGGATCGCTAAAATATGCGTTAACTGACGCCTGGAATCTCTATCTTGCTGCCGGTCGCGGATTTGAAACTCCCACAATCAATGAGCTTTCTTATCGCGCTGACGGCCAAAGTGGGTTCAACTTTGACCTCAAACCGTCGACCAATGATACGGTGGAAGTCGGCAGTAAAACGCGGATTGGCAATGGCTTGTTGACCGCCGCGTTATTTCAAACCGATACCGATGATGAAATTGTCGTCGCCAGCAGTATGGGAGGACGCACTACCTACAAAAACGCGGGCAAAACACGCCGCCAGGGCGCAGAACTCTCGTTGGACCAGCGCTTCGCCGGCGACTGGCGGGTGAAAGCATCATGGACCTGGCTGGATGCGACCTATCGCAGTAACGTTTGTCAGGGGCAAAACTGTGATGGAAACCGGATGCCCGGCATCGCCCGTAATATGGGATTCGCCTCATTAGGTTTTATCCCGGATGAGGGGTGGTACGCCGGAACAGACGTTCGCTATATGGGCGATATCATGGCCAATGATGAAAATACCGCCAAAGCGCCTTCGTATACCGTTGTTGGACTAAATACAGGGTATAAATTTAATTACAGTCAGCTTACCGTCGATATTTTTGGGCGGGTAGATAATCTATTTGATAAAGAATATATCGGTTCAGTGATCGTTAATGAATCTAATGGCCGATATTATGAGCCAGCGCCAGGGCGTAACTATGGCGTGGGGATTAATCTGGCATGGCAATTTGAATAAATATCCGGCAAATATCCGGCAATAGCGGGGAATCCCCGCTATTGATAAGTCATAGTTACATGAAGTACTGATTTTTAATCGTCGCTACGTTTTGTTGCAAAACGTTCTGTAGGCAGTGGCGACTGGCTTCTTTATCACCAGTCACTAACGCATTAAGCAATTTTCTGTACAGATTAACGCCGTTTTGATAATCATCAAGTTTAAAATTATCATATAAAAAATGCAGGCTTGGCCCCAGGCGTACCCATAATTGCTCGATCATGGCATACAGCGTTGGCATATCCGCGTAGTGGTAGATCTCAAAGCGGAATGCGCGGTTGGCCAAAAGAATTTTCTCCATAACGCCACTTTCCAGCGCCTGTTGAAATTCATCTAATAGCGCATTCAGCGTCTGCTCGCGATCCGGAGTAATCTTACCCGCAGCGGCGACCACCGCCATCTCCTCCAGGGCAGTACGAATCGTATTAATTTCCAGCAAACTTTCCAGCGAGATCTCCGGCACCATAAACGCCTGTGCTGGCGCCACCGCCAAAGCACTGGAAGAGACCAGCCTTAACAGAGCCTCACGCACCGGCGTAATACTGACGCCTAACTCTTGAGCGATATTTTTAGTGATAAGCCTTGCGCCTGGTTTTAATGCGCCAATAGACAATTGATGCTTTAACCGATTTTCAACCTGTGTGGTCAGGCTTATATGTTGTGTTTTTTCCGTACCCGGCATTTTCCTTCCTTCACCTCTTGGCAGAACAACATCGCAATCGAGTCCCGAAGAAGTTTCGGAACTTAATTGTAAAAAAGATAATCCAGGCCTGAACGGCCAAATAAATAAAAGTGATAATTTACTTGCGTGATATTCTCATCTTTTACAACAATACAGGTTTCTTTATGGCAACCGTTTTATCTCCGTCATTCCTTCATGTATCGAGATTTTTGACCGGTTCAGGCCGCTGAGGGAGATAAGCTGCCCCACCGCGATCTGAATGATGAATATAAGTAAAGCCGGAATTTTAAAATTTGCACATTTTTATGGCGACATAATGCCGCCATTTTTTCTTTACGCATCGTCCGCTAAACGTATCACGACTTTGCCAAAGTTCTTCCCCGCCAGCAGCCCCATAAACGCTTCTGGCGCATTTTCCAGCCCATCAGTAATCTGCTCCCGGTAATGTATTTTCCCTTCTTTTATCCAACGCCCCATTTCTTGCTGAAACTCATGTATCCGGTGACCATAGTCCTGGTTGATGATAAAACCTTGCAGGCGAATACGCTTTTTAAGTAATGTTGCCATCAGCAGAGGCAGTCTGTCTGGACCGTCCGGCAACGCTGTCGCATTGTAGCCGCTGACCAGACCGCAGAGCGGAATCCGCGCCGACGTATTCAGTAGCGGTAAGACGGCGTCAAAGACTTTACCACCGACATTCTCATAATAGATATCGATACCCTGCGGGCAGGCCTGCGCAAGCTGTTGTGGGAAATTATCAGCGTGATGATCAAGGCACAGATCAAATCCCAAAACGTCTGTCGCATGACGGCATTTTTCCGCGCCGCCAGCAATACCCACGACCCGGCAGCCCTTCAGCTTGCCAATTTGCCCAACCGTTGCGCCTACGGGGCCGGTGGCGGCGGCGACAACCAGCGTTTCGCCCTCTTTCGGCTGGCCGATATCCAGTAACCCCATATAGGCGGTAAACCCCGGCATTCCTAAAATCCCCAGCGACCAGGAAGGATGTTGCGGATTATCACCCAGCTTTACCAACCCTTCGCCATCTGAAATGTCATAATCCTGCCAACCATTGTAACTCAACACCCATTCGTCTGGTCGGTAATCAGGATGGTTTGACGCGACAACGCGACTAACCGTACCGCCAACCATAACGCAGCCAGGTTCAACAGGCGGCGCATAAGAGGGTTCATCGCTCATGCGGCCACGCATATAAGGGTCGAGTGATAAAAAAACGGTACGCAATAGCACCTGCCCTTCACCGGGCGTCGCGACGTCATCTTCTTCGAGGCGGAAGTTATCCATCTGCGGCGCGCCGTGGGGACGCGAGGCCAAAACCCAACGACGATTTCGGTTGGTCTGTTGCTTCATTCTATTCTCCTCATGCCTGGCATAATCCATCAATAATAGTCGAACATTAGCTTTCTGAGGGAGTTAAACACTCTCAGATATCAGGCTGTGCGCTTTTATGAACGACTTTCTTCCCCTCCTCGCTAAACATGAATTCTTGCGCTAATTCGTTGATTTATGCCGCCTTCAATAGTATTTCTAACACTATCGTAAACATTCCCTGGGGTTCCCTATGACGATTCGCTTTGCCGATAAAGCAGACTGCGCCGCGATTACCGAAATCTATAACCATGCGGTATTACATACTGCGGCCATCTGGAACGATCGGACGGTCGATACGGATAACCGCCTTGCCTGGTATGAGGCCCGTCAATTGCTGGGCTATCCGGTGCTGGTAAGCGAAGAAAATGGCGTGGTGACTGGCTATGCATCATTTGGCGACTGGCGCAGTTTCGACGGTTTTCGCTATACCGTCGAGCACTCGGTTTATGTTCATCCGGCGCACCAGGGGAAAGGACTGGGGCGAAAACTGCTCAGCAGACTGATCGACGAAGCCCGACGCTGCGGCAAGCATGTGATGGTGGCCGGTATTGAGTCACAGAATGCCGCCTCGATACGCCTGCATCATTCGCTGGGATTTACCGTTACCGCGCAAATGCCGCAGGTCGGCGTAAAATTTGGCCGTTGGTTAGATCTTACGTTTATGCAGCTCCAGCTTGATGAACACGCCGCGCCGGACGCCTGCTGATGAACCAGTCGCTGACGCTTATCTTTTTGATCGCCGCCGGCGTCGGGCTGGTGGTACAAAACAGTATTATGGTGCGTATTACGCAGACATCATCGACGATTCTGATCGCTATGCTGTTGAACTCGCTGGTAGGGATCGTTTTATTTGTGACGATATTGTGGTTTAAGCAAGGTGCTGCGGGCTTCGGCGAGCTGGTCGCCAGCGTGCGCTGGTGGACATTGATCCCCGGTCTGCTGGGGTCATTTTTTGTATTTGCCAGCATTAGCGGGTATCAGAACGTTGGCGCCGCGACGACTATCGCGGTACTGGTCGCCAGCCAGTTAATCGGCGGACTGGTGCTGGATATCGCGCGTAGCCACGGCGTCACGTTACGCGCAATGGTCGGGCCGGCGTTCGGCGCGCTGTTGCTGGTCATTGGCGCATGGCTGATTGCGAAGCGCCAGTTTTAATGGGTTACAGGATCGTGCCGCCTTTGGTGAGCTGCTCGCGGCGCGCGTCCCGATCTTCTTGATATTGCCTGCCGTGATGCGCGATAGCCGTGCGTAAACGCTGCTGCTGCACATAACGATCTTCGCGACGTAATTCAGCGTCATCGCTCAAGGCAATCAGCAATTCATTCATATGGGCAATTACGCTCTCCGCAATGGCGGCATCCACGCGGGCGCTCACTTCCTCCAGGTGCGACATAAGCTCTCCTACTCTTTATTCTGTAACAGCATGATTCGCCTATTATACGCGTTATTGTCGCCCGATGCGGTAATTCGCCGCCGCCCTCCTGATTTAACTTACGTCAAGTGAAAACACGGGGCTTAATAGACCGAGAATTCGCGCCTTTTTGCCTTTCTTCCGCCGTTTGCTTGCGTATAGACCCCGTAAAGTAGACGCGTGAAGAAGTCTAAGGGATAACAACGTGGCAAAATCTCTCTTGCGCAGCGGCAATCTGGATGATTATCAGGCCGTGGGCGGCGGCGGTCAGGCCGTATTTGAATCAGCATTGCAAATTCGCGAAACGCTTCGTCTGCGTAAACAGCAGGCGATGGTTGACTGTCTGGCGATTCCGCAACTTAACGATAATGGCGATCGGGTTGACTGGTATTCGCCGATTGAAGGTCAGGCGATAGCGTGGAAAGCGGCTGACGAAGAGACACGTTCTCGGGCTTTACGTTATTTAGCCAGCACTTTTGAAAGCGCGGCTGCACTCAGTCGCAAAAGTCTGCAATCCGGTAAAACAGCGCTTCAGCTATTTGGATCGCTACTTGAGAAAGCGACGCAATTTCCCGGCGAAAATCATGTTTTCCTGGTTAACGGCAAACCGGTTATCACCTTCTGGGGATTCGTTAATCTCAACGAAAATACACGCGATGATGTGCTGGACTGCCTGCGGATAACCGAGGCAATCCCCGACATCCCTCTGGTCGAGCCGGAGCCGGAGCCCGAAGAAAAGCCGCTGGTAGAGGCGGCGTTTAGTCAGGCGGATGAACCCTTGTTAACGTCTGTCATTGAGCCGCCGAAAATGCCGGAGGAACCTGTTGCGCCGCCCGTTATCGTTAGCGAGCCGAAGCCGGCCACACCCATCCCGGTTGCTGAGGCGAAAAGAGCTCGCCGCCTACCGCTGTGGAGCTTACCTGTCGCTGCCGTGGTTATCGCCGCCGTCGCCACGCCTTTTTTCTGGCCATCTTCATCCGTTGACGGGTCCTCTCCTGTTCGCGCCGCGCCTGTCGCTACCGCGAAAACTGACGTTACCCCATTGCCTGAACTCACCGCGCATTTGCCGCTGCATCGCGCTGAGGTGACGCCCGCCCCCAAAGCGGCGCCGTTGCCGGAAGCGCCTGTTATTATTGCCGCTATCCCCAAAGACGCGCTGGTGATGGACAGTACGCAGATGAAGCTTGGAACCACGCGCTTTTTAAACGGTAGCTGGCGGGTCAGCGTGGATGTCAAAGATCCGATTACCGGCAAGCCGCCCTCTCTGCGTTATCAGATCCAAAATAACAAAGGTATCGCGCGCGTAGTACATGGCGATAACGTGGTTTGTCGGGCGGAAATTTTCTCTGGTCTGCATCAAACGGGCGAGCTGATGATTAAAAGTCGCGGCAATGCGCGCTGCACCGACGGTTCACGTTATCCGATGCCGGAAATTACCTGTAAAGCAGGCGTCAATGACGTCGCAACCTGTACCGCCCGTTATGGCGACCACGCGGCAATTCCGTTGACGTTTAAAAAGATAGGTGC
This sequence comes from Salmonella sp. SAL04196, assembly GCF_046550835.1. Taxonomy (NCBI): domain Bacteria; kingdom Pseudomonadati; phylum Pseudomonadota; class Gammaproteobacteria; order Enterobacterales; family Enterobacteriaceae; genus Salmonella; species Salmonella sp. SAL04196. The sequence goes on along the minus strand of NZ_JBGDXE010000001.1, from coordinate 651,536 downwards.
CTGATTTTATGTTGGTCAATCTGTGTGATTACAAACAGAGCGTCACGCTCATTGCAAACAGCGGCGTCCAGTTTCTTGATTTTGGCTTAACGCCGCAAGAGTCGGCCCACTACGGACGTTTTGTGCGCAAAACGGCAAACGGCCCGCTACTGCGCCTCGATTTTGATCTGACCAGCGGGCGCTACACGTTGCCAGGACGTGCTGGCGGCCAACCCGAAGTCGTGAAACCGGAAAGCACTCAGACGCTGCACTATTCTCTGGATGTACTCGACGGAATCTGGCTCCCCCTGCCGTTCCTGCGTTTTAATCCGCCGCGTACCTTTATTGACGGGCCGGATAACTGGGCGCGCATTCAGGTACGTAAACTCAGCGAGCCAGATAGCGCCGGAAACACACACCGCATCACCCTCGCCTTCGACAGTCAACTGGCCAAAAATATGCCTGCGGCGTTGGCGCCTTGCGAAAACGATCTGCTCAATGGCACACGTTTTGCGCTCGCCTGGCGCGATGAAGAAGTTGCCGATTTTCTTGACCAGACATGGATTGACGGCTGGCTGCGCGAGTCGTTTCTTCAGTATGCCTCACAGGTGGAAAACCGTTCGGAACAGGCCATACAACAAGCGCTGCGTAGCTTTGAGTATCAGGCGCACTGGTTGAATTTACTGACGCTGTTAGGCGAACAGCTTACGGTGCCGGAAGTAAAGTTTGTGACACATACGTTAAGCACGCCCGCAATCCCGGTCGATCTGATTCTGGATGTCGGCAATACGCATACCTGCGGCGTCTTGATCGAGGATCATGGCGATGCGAATGACGGGTTACGCCAGACGGCAGAGCTTCAGGTGCGTTCTTTAAGCGAGCCGCAGTATCTGAACGATCCTTTATTTACCAGCCGGGTGGAATTCTCGGAAGCGCGCTTTGGCAAGCAACACTTTTCTGTCGAAAGCGGACGAGACGACGCCTTTGTCTGGCCTTCCATTGTGCGTGTGGGCGACGAGGCTCGCGCCCTTGCTATGCAGCGTGTGGGCACCGAAGGCAGCAGCGGTATCTCCAGCCCGCGCCGCTACCTGTGGGATGAAACCCCCGCCTTGCAGGACTGGCGTTTTAGTCAGATCCACGGTAAAACGCAGCGCGAACCGCTTGCCACCGCGTTTCCGCTGATGAATCTGATGAACGACGACGGACAGCCGTTATTCCGCCTGCCGCATGAAGAAAGGCTACCGGTTTTTTCGCCGCAATACAGCCGTAGCACCTTGATGACGCATATGTTGTGCGAAATTCTGGCTCAGGCGCTGGGGCAAATTAACAGCGTCGCCACCCGGCTGCGACTCGGCTTTCCCGCCTCGCCGCGCCAGCTACGCACCCTGATTTTAACGCTGCCTTCCGCTATGCCGAAACAGGAGCGAGAAATTTTCCGCCAGCGAATGTTTGAAGCGCTGGCGCTGGTCTGGAAAGCTATGGGCTGGCATCCGCAGGATGAGGATTTCACCACGCCTAAGCAGCGTGAAAAAAGCGTGGTGCCGGTACCAGAAATACAGATGGAATGGGACGAAGCAAGTTGTGGCCAACTGGTATGGCTTTATAACGAAGCCATTTCGCATTACGCCGGGCGTACCGAATCCTTTTTTAATGCACTCGCCAGACCGGATCGCCAACCTGAACCCGGCGTCGTCCCCGGACGCGCGTTGCGCGTGGCATCGATTGATATCGGCGGCGGCACGACGGATATGGCGATCGTTCACTATCAGTTAGATGACGGCGTGGGGGCCAATGTAAAAATTACGCCTCACCTCCTGTTTCGCGAAGGTTTTAAAGTCGCCGGGGACGATCTGCTATTGGATATCATTCAGCGTTGCGTACTCCCTTCCCTGCAAACGGCGTTGCAACGGGCAGGCGTTACGGATGCCGCCGCCCTGCTGGCGACCTTATTTGGCGATTCGGGACGAATTGATACTCAGGCCATTTTGCGCCAGCAAACGGCGCTGCAATTATTTATGCCGCTGGGCCATGCGGTACTTTCCGCCTGGGAGCAAAGCGACATTAACGATCCGTTTGCTGGTTTACACGCGACATTTGGCGATCTGCTGATCCGCCGCCCAACAAGCAACGTGATGAACTATATCCAGCAGGCGATCGATCATGCCTTACCGTCTGGTTCGCCGACATTTGATATATTCAATGTGCCGTTGCAAATCCAGTTTAGCCAGCTTCAGGAGGCTCTGCTGGCCGGTCAGTTTACGCTGACAACGCCGCTTCATGCGGTCTGCGAAGCGATCTCCCACTATCACTGCGATATCTTGCTGGTGACGGGGAGACCGACCTGTTTACCCGGCGTACAGGCGCTCATCCGGCACTTACAACCGGTGCCGGTTAATCGCATTGTGTGGATGGATAAGTATCAGGTACATGAATGGTATCCCTTCAGTCAGCAAGGGCGTATCGGCAATCCAAAATCCACTGCTGCGGTGGGCGCGATGTTATGCAGCCTGGCGCTGGACTTACGTCTGCCGCGATTCAATTTTAAAGCGGCTGATATCGGTGCGTATTCGACTGTGCGTTATCTCGGCGTACTGGATAATACCGTTAATACGCTTCGCGATGAAAATATCTGGTATCACGAGATCGATTTGGATAAACCCGGCGCAACGCTGGACGCTCGCCTGCATTTTCCGCTACGCGGCAACGTGACGTTGGGCTTCCGTCAACTGGCGAACAGTCGCTGGCCTGCAACCCCACTCTATTGCCTGAGCATTAACTCCGCCGAACTGGCGAAAACCATCGCTGGCGACGGTGTACTGAATGTGCGACTGAAATTACGCGGCAGTAGCAAAGATAGCGCCCCGGAATCGTTCATATTAAGTGATGCCTGGCTCCAGGACGGGACGCCGGTCGCCGCCGATGCGCTGACATTAAAATTGAATACGCTGGCTGACCGTCGCCACAGCGGCAGCCACTACTGGATAGATAGCGGGAGTGTATACCTGAAATGACAAAACCGTTAAACGCCACCCAGGCTGTTATCGAGTGGGTTAACAACACGCGCCGTTACGCAACGCGGCTGGATGATGAAGCCGACGCTCTGCTGGCGCAACTTACGCTTGCCGCGGCGGATGAGTCAGCGCTTAACGCCGCCTGCGCATCACATGGCTGCGTAGGTCTGTACGGGTATGCGCAATCCGCAAAAGCGCATCTGCTAACGACGCTATGCGGTAACGAGAATGGCAAGCTGGAAATTATCACGCCGGACCGTGACTATGATTATTTCAGCCACATCAATCCGGGTCATGCGCCAGCGAATATGGCTATTCGCTTTACGCGCGACATTTTTTCAAACGAGAACGGCTGGCCGTTGCGCCTGCGCTTGATCAGTGAAGCCGAACTGGTGCAGATCTTTATTGCCTGGACCAGCTCGTCCCACATTTGTCGCCAGGTCGAAAAATCCATTATCACATCACGCCTGGAGAAATGGCAATCGCTTCGCCAACCGCAGCCCGTCCCCGGCGTTACCGCTGAAGAGGTCGCGACCATCGCGAGTTTCTGGCGCTCTTGTCTTCCGTCCGCCAGACAACATATTGATGATGCGACATGGCAACACTTTGCCTCGCTCTTGCCTGCGCTGGATCTCACGACACGGGCGCACGCCTGGGCATTACTGTGGGGAGAGCAACCGGAGATCACCCAGCAATGGCTGGCGCTGGCGCATATGTTGCAACAAACCAGCCATGCCGGGGAACTGGCGGCGCCGCTCAGCCTGCTGGTCGATCATTTTGGCTTACCGGCGGAAAACTTCCTGACGCAAATGGCGCTAACCGCCAGCGATACGCAAAGCGATGTGGTGGTGCATCCGGTTAAGGAAGGCCGACTGCTCAATGCGGTCAGCCTTTCGCTTGATTCTCTGGCGCTGCTTACCCGCGAACTGGTGCTAACCGTTGAAAACAGCGTACTGGATAATGTTGATTTACTGGATATTCCGGTCGCGCCAGACAGTCATCCTCATCCGTTATGGCGGGCGAAATTAGGCTGGATGCTGGCCCATTACCGTCAACAGGTACAGCCCGATGTTCTGGTGATTTGCAATGCTCTGGCATCTCGCTCGCAAACGCCCACCGCCGCCCGTCACTTACTGGAGTGGGTTAACGCCACGCAGCCGCAGCATGAATCAGCGTTACCGGGCGTCGTCTGGGCTATTACTCCACAGGATGCCCGTTTTGCCACCCAGCAAAATCTGGATGAAGCCGTCCAGCAGTTGATGGGTAAACCTGGCGTGCATTGGGGAACGCTGCAGGCGCTGGATAAACACAGTATGCAGCGTTTGGTGGAATGGTTATCGCAGGCGACATCGGCACCACAGCGACAGGCGCGCTTACAGGCGTTACGCGAACAACTGCGAGGCCGCGTGCGCGATCTGTTACCGATGTTTGATGACGCGCAGCTACCGGTTGAAACCGTGATCCGGCGTCTTCAGGCCCAGGCCGCCAGACATGGCGACCTGCTGGCCGGGCTGTTACCGCCGGTACAGAACTTCGAAGCGTTGCTGCGCACCCGACAGTCGCGAGAAGAACAGGTCAGCGGTTTATTTAATGACGCGATCGATCTCTTTGCCGACGAACCAACGCGCGCTTCAGCGTCAGAAGGTCATGAAACAGGCTACCAGGCGCACAAAATGTGGATCAATCATCTGCGCCAGTGGGCCCACTGCCGGGATAATGCGCAGCGTCTGGGTCTGGAACCGCAGATGCTCAACGCCGTGGCGGAGATTTTAATTACCGCCAGCTATCGCCTCGGTTTACCTCAGCAGTTACAGAAAACCATGCAGCGCGAGGAGGTGAGCGGCGCGCAGCTTCATGCCATCATTGGTAACTTCATCGCCTGGCTCGGCTACACAAATATCGAGGAGGCCCAACGCCCGGCCAGCCGCGTTCAGAAAGGCGCAGCCATTTTCGCCGCAACGTCGCGTTCGACAATGTTGCGTCTAACAAAGCTTGACGAACAGCCCGTTCACGCCGCCAGCCGCTATGTCTATGACTGGCTTGTTGCGCTGTATACCCTGGCCAATGAGAACGCAGGATATCGGCATCCGCAGGACGTTACCGACGTAGACAGAGAGCAATTAATTGCCCTGATAGCCTGACCTGGCGGAAAAACCATGCCCGGTAACCTGTATCGGGCTTGAGGTCAGAAAAGCGAAAACAGCAACGCGACGGGGAAACTTATCGGCCATGTCGCGCCAACCAAAAAGGCGCTCAGGAAACGAATTCGTTTTTTGTCATGAGTCAAAAACCAGGTGATCAGGGATGATATCACCGCCATGACGGCGTAAAAAATTAATATCTTTTGAAAGAGGGTCATATCAGGCATCCGCGCCAACCAGAGGAAAAAACGCGCGCAATATGCTCTTTTTATTCGACACACATCAAGGTTTATCAGCCTTAACAGCAAAACGTTCTCAATGCACGGCTCCGCTCACAGAATATCCTGTTTACGTATTATTGCGGATCTCGCCAACCCGTACTATACCCATAGGGGTTATGATGAAAGGTGGCGAAAATGAATGTTTCCAGTAAAACCGTCGTGCTGATTAATGTCTTTGCTGCTGCAGGACTTTTGGGTCTGATCTCGTTGAGATTCGGCTGGTTTGCTTGAGGTGTTCAACCTTTGAGTACTTGCTGCGCATGTTGGCGGGGAGGTCCCCCTCTCCGCCAACACCCGCCTATTTTTTCATGATTTTTCTGAACAGTAAATGATCCTTAATGCTTAACCATGATGTGGCGGACAAGAGTGTAGTCTTCCAGACCATACAATGACATATCTTTGCCGTATCCCGACTGTTTTTGCCCTCCATGCGGCATCTCGCTAACCAACATGAAATGGGTATTAATCCAGGTACAGCCATACTGCAATCTGGCGCTAAGCCGGTGCGCCCGCCCGACGTCCTGAGTCCAGACGGAGGATGCCAGACCATAGCGAGAATCGTTGGCCCACCTCAGAACCTGATCTTCATCATCAAAGACGGTTATACTGACCACCGGGCCGAAGACCTCGCGTTGCACGATGGCATCTTCCTGTTTTGCGTCTGCCAGCAACGTCGGAGCGAAATAGTAACCTTTACCTTCCGTTTGACTTCCGCCAGTAATCACACGGATATGGCTGAGGGCCTTCGCCTCCTCTACAGCCGCTGTGACGCGCTTCAGGTGCGCCAGCGAACTTAACGGCCCCAGCTCTGTCGACTCATCCTCCGGCGCGCCTATTTTCAGGCTGCTCACCGCGTTCCCTAGCTTTTCGACCAGCGCATCATAGATACCGCGCTGCGCGTATATACGGCACGCCGCAGTACAATCCTGTCCGGCATTATAGAAACCAAAAGTCCGGACGCCCTGCGCCACCGCATCCAGATCGGCGTCATCAAAAACAATTACCGGGGCTTTACCACCGAGTTCCATATGCGTACGTTTTATCGCTGGCGCAGTATGGCGCAGAATATGCTCCCCGGTCGCGATAGAACCGGTTAAAGAGACCATGCGTACTTTTTCATGGCCGGTCAATACATCGCCAACAGTTTGCCCTCGTCCGAACAGGACATTGAGCACCCCCGGCGGAAAGATATCCTTCGCCAGCGCGGCAAGTTTAAGCGCCGTCAGCGGCGTGATTTCAGAAGGCTTAATCACCACGCAGTTACCTGCCGCCAGCTTCCAGGCCGCCATCATGAGCGGATAATTCCACGGCGCGATAGAGGCAACCACGCCAATCGGATCCCGGCGGATCATCGACGTATGCCCTTCCAGATATTCGCCCGCCGCCAGCCCACTCAAACAACGGGCCGCGCCAGCAAAAAAGCGAAAGACATCCACGATTGCCGGAATTTCATCATTAATTACGCAGTGCAAAGGCTTACCGCAGTTGTGCGATTCAAGCCGGGCGAACTCAAGGGCGTTTTGCTCGATGCTGTCCGCCAGTTTTAACAGACATTCCGCCCGTGCTTTGGGTGTGGTCTGCCCCCATTCGGCAAACGCGCTATCGGCGGCCAGCACTGCGGCGTCAACCTGCGCGGGCGACGCTTCCGCAATCTCAAGTATGACCTCGCCTGTCGCCGGGTTATAAACAGACTGCCTTTCTCCCTCGCCGTCCACCAGCACGCCATTAATCAGTAATTGATATTGCATAGCATTTTCCCATATCGTCATTAACCGATTTCCGGCGAACGGGCCGCCGCTTTCCTAAAAATAGACGGCGCGCCAGATGCTCACCCGGCACACTCGGGAAATTTAGTCAGGTTGTGAGCTGACACGCATTCCACCTCACACAAGGCTTTTAGCGCTCAGCATCTCGCGAATCAGGCTGCCAAGCTGTTTTACGGCCTGTTCTTCCCGTTCTCCCCAATGCCATGCGGTGTTAAAACGAAAGAAACGCGTCCAGGCGCCGGACGTTGAAAACATTTTCCCCGGCGCGATACTGATAAGGTGTTCAAGCGCTTTGGCGCTAAGTTCACCGGCATCAAGCTGCTCAGGTAGCTCCAGCCAAAGAAAATAACCGCTATCGTTATGGTGAATTTTTACTTCCGCCGGGAGATGGCGCAAAAGGGTTTGCCAGGCTTGCTGTTTACGTTCGGCAAGCTGCCTTCGCAATCGGCGCAGATGCGCGTCATATCGACGTGTCGAGAGATAATCCACTAACGCCAATTGCATGGGGGAACTGGTGGATAATGTGCTCATTAACTGCAAACGCTGAATTTGTCTGGCATGGCTTCCTCCCGCAACCCAGCCAATGCGAAAACCGGGAACCAGACATTTGGAAAAAGACGAACAATGCAACACGGTATCGTCGCGATCCCATGCTTTGGCGGGCAGGGGTTTCTCGCGGCCAAAGTAGAGTTCGCTATAAACATCGTCTTCAATTAGCATCACGTTATGGTGCGTGAGTAACGCAACCAGCCGCGCTTTTTTCTCAGCACTCAGCGTGAACCCTAACGGATTCTGGCTGTTGGTCATTAACCAGCACGCTTTCACCGGATATTCCTGTAACGCCTGTTCCAGCGCCATAAGATCGATACCTTCTTTAACATCGGTGGGTATCGACAACGCTTTCAGGCGCAATCGCTCCAGGGCCTGTAGCGCACCGTAGAAACAGGGGTTCTCCACCACCACCCAGTCTCCCGGCGCCGTCACTGCTTGTAAACTAAGATTCAACGCTTCCAGCGCGCCAGCGGTAATGACGATCTCGTCAGGAGAAACGGTAATCCCCTGCTGCGCGTAACGGCGTGCTATTGCATAGCGCAATTCTGCATTACCTGGCGGCAAATTTTCGATGACGCTCATTGCCGTCGCGGTTTTACTGACCTGCGCCAGAGATCGGTTCAATTGCGGCAAGGGAAACAGACGCGGATCGGGAAACGCTGAAGCAAAAGGCACCACTGAGGTATCACGGCTGGCCTGCAGCATCTCAAAAATATAGGTATTGATATCTACGGCTTCATCCCGAATAACGTGCGCTGCCGTCGCGACTGACCGACAAACCGGATGCGGCGCGACATAATAACCGGATTGCGGACGGGCGATAATCCGTCCCTGACTTTCCAGCAACTGGTACGCATGACCGACAGTCATAAAACTCATGCCGCTACTGGCGACCTGCTCCCTCAGCGAGGGTAATCGATCGCCGGGCTGCCAAACGCCAGAGGCGATTTGTTCTCTAATTTGCTCCGCCAGACGTTGATATTTTTTCATTATTCGTTCTCATTGAGCGCTGCTTGCAGGTGGCAACCGCAGTGTATATCAGTTGTTAAAATTAACAACGATTTGCTAACTGTTATGGTGCTTTCCAACAGGCGTAATGATTAGATTTCGCAACAAAACGCCGTTTCAGGGTCTCTGCTTAACGGGAAAGTCAAACCAGGTGTTCGGGTATGGTTCATGAGTAAGGGAGAAGTGCCACCATTCAGTATCCAGTGGCGTAAAGCCCGCATCACGCATCAATGTTTGTAATAACAACCTATTTGCGCGTTGCTGAGCGGTAAGCATGGCATTATCGGGATGGGATAACGGACTAAAACAGTCAAAGCCGGTACCAAAATCCAGACTATTATCTGGCGAGCGTTGTGCCGCGGACGCAGTACAATTCACCAGTGGTCGTCCGGGATGGTATATCGGTATTTTACTGTCGAGTGGAACAATCGTTAGATCAAGCGTACTTCCCCGACTGTGGCCGGATCTGGCGGCAAGATAACCTTCCTCAAACAGACGCTTTTTCTCTACCAGCGGATAAAATTCGTTTTTCATTTGGTTTTGAGAAGGATCTTTGGCCCACGCGATAAAGTCGTTCACTGCGCTTTGCGGACGGTAGCAATCATATATTTTCAAGGTAAGTCCGAAGGGACGTAAACGATCGGCGACCTGCTTCACTGCGTTCGCGGCTGGTCGTGTTAACAGGCAAACAGGCGCGTTATAGCCTTTAATGGGGCGACCAATAAAGTTATGGGAAGTGAAGTATCGCATGTCTACCTGTACGTCGGGGGCGACCGTAGTAATATCGACAAAGTCTTTTGGCTGGTGGAGATCAATATGGTTTTCAGCTGACATTGCCTGAATGGAAAACAGGCTGAACAGGAGGAAAGAAGATACGCATTTTACCATATGTTACACCTCGCGAGAGTCACAGGGGTGATTATGTATTTGAGCAGGTACAGATTAGCGGACAGCGCTTAAACAGATGGTTAAAATAAACATCATTCCCCCCTGTAATCTGTGCCTTATTACAAACGGAGAGGTTATATTTTGCTTATATGACCATGACGCCGCCTGTTCTATACCCAAAATAATTCGAGTTGCTTAAAGGCGGCAAGGGAATGAGTCCCAGGAGCACAGATAACGATGTGTTTTGACGAAGGCGAGTCTACCTGACCAGAAAGGTTATTTGATAAGCAGTAGTACAGTTGTTGTCGCCTTCCATAACTAAATAACATTGTTTCGCCAAAGATAAGACCACTATATAGTCAGGAAGGCAATTAGTGAGGAACGCGTCAATTGTCGGCGATAATGCATCTGAAATTACGATTCACCGCAGTTGTTCAAACACATAGAATCCCCTTCGAACCGAGATAATTCGGTCTGCTGGTCATAGTCATTATTCAGTAAGAACGCAGGTTGCAGCGGCGGATCAGGGGCGTGAAGAAAAATCCTGTGCCCCAAACTTTTTGGACAAGCGCTGAACCTGCCGTATACTTTTACTTAACGTACACTCCGCCATAAAAATAAACCCTGCGATGATACCGTAATGCCATAGGCATAACTTAAGGATATGCCATAAATCAAGCGAAGCATGATTTAACTTCTCAGTGATTGCGATAGTCTGTACAAATATTATGGGATGAAATAATAAGACGCCTAACAAAAATATCCCTGCCACGATCATGGCGAGTAACTGAAAAAAAGCCCATCCGATAACGAAACGGTAAAGTAACAGCAATAATAGCCGTCCACATTTTCTTAGCCATTCTGACTGCAAAATGCCCCAGGATGCTGTCTTTTCGTGAATTTCACCATCTGATTTCTTCATTTTGAGCCTCCTCGCAGGTTTTTATAATTTTATCGCCCAACTGGAAATAAATCCGTCAGCTAATCGTTACAACAAATATAATTAAGACAGAAACTAAAGAGTAAGGCATTTATATCATAAGTGCTATCAGTATTGGCCTTCTGCCCTACCGCTAAATATCTCATTGTTGTTAGCCTAATAATACTTTCAGTTTAACTTCTTATAAGAAAATTTCTACACGGTTGAGCAACAATTTACTTTATCTAAAAATAATATAGCGTGTAATTAATCATTACTTATGGTACATGATGATGTGAAAATTAAGAAAACCGTTTTAGTTTCATTCGTTTTACCTGACATACTTCATGTCCAGGAGGCGTGGGCATGACTAAAACTACGGGTCAATTTGAACGTTCAGGACAAAGCAAAAATCAGGTGTTTCACCGATAGGCAAACCGATGGGCAACATGGGATAATATTTTGAATACCACCTATTCCAGTAATGAAGTATTTATAATCACTTGTGGTCTAAATTATGCCAATTACTATCGGGAGAGGGTTTTTAAAGAGTGAGATGTTTTCTCAAAGTGCCATCTCTCAACGCTCCTTCTTTACGTTACTATGGGAAAAGATTAAAGATTTTTTCTGTAGCACGCGAAGATCCGCTGCCGATCAATATATAAAGGAATTATGTGATGTTGCCTCTCCGCCTGACGCACAACGTTTATTTGATTTATTTTGCAAGTTATATGAATTATCATCACCGTCATGCAAAGAAAAATTCCATTTTCAGCACTATAAAGATGGTGAGTATCAATATACAAATCTCTGCATTAAAGATGGCGAAGATATTCCGTTATGCATTGTGATACGTCAGGATCACTACTATTATGATATAATGAATAGAACAGTACTCTGTGTTGATACTCAGTCTGCCCACCTGAAAAGATATTCTGATATTAATATAAAAACTAGCACTTATGTTTGTGAAGAGCTATGTTGCTTGTTCCCTGAGCGGTTACTACTCTCGCTATCCGGTGGTATAACATTTTCCGTTGACCTAAAAAATATAAAAGAGACGCTTATCGCCATGGCAGAAAAGGGTAATTTATGTGACTGGAAGGAACAGGAAAGAAAAGCCGCCATCTCCTCCAGGATTAGTCTGGGCATCACCCAGGCAGATCTACCACCTATTGACGACGCTATCAAAAACAAAATAGCCGCAAAGGTTATTGAGGATACTAACTTAAAGAATGCAACATTTGAACCAAATTATGCACAAAGCTCAGTTACTCAAATTGTTTATTCATGTTTGTTTAAGAATGAGATACTAATGAATATGCTGGAAGAAAGTTCCTCTCATGGCCTGCTATGTTTAAACGATCTTGCTGAATATGTAGCGCTACAAGTTCATAACAGCCTTTTTTCTGAAGATTTATCTTCACTCGTTGAAACAACAAAAAATGTGGCTCATCACCAGCGTTGACCACACCATAAATAGTATGGTTTACAATCCCCTGGCAATACCAAAACCATCTAATACAATAACTTTAAATATATACTTCCATGGAATAATGGATTTACTATGGAGCGAATTGGCTCATTATTTTTATAATTGAGATACTGAGTATTAAGTATATTTTCTCATACAACTTATCGCACTTATTGACAAACTGTTTTCGCTAATTTGAAGTGTTGAATAATAACTCAAAGAAATTATTGGCATCATAGCCTCACGACGTAACTGGAAGGTGGTATGATGTTTACAAAAACGTTATCAGTAGTTTTACTGACCTGTGCGCTGTTTTCAGGCCAGTTACTGGCGAAACAGCAAGACCACGCATTCGTATGGTTTGCGACGGGAGGGCACCAGCTTAGACACGAAGCCGACAGCGATGAATTACGGGCGGCAGCGGAAGAATCAGCGGAAGGCTTGCGCGAGCACCACAACTGGCAGAAATCGCGCAAACCAGAGAGCTATTTTCGTTAATTAAACGCCCCTGCGCTTCGGCAGCGTTTTCATCAGCGCTTCAGGGCTCACTGAAGCGACAACGCTGCCGGGCTGGGGCATTTTTAAGATATGGTTTTTAATTTTGCCAATGACATGCATTTCGCAAGGGCGGCAGTCGAATTTTAGCGTCAGTACCTCATCGCCATGCACCAACTGCATCGGCGTGGCTTTCCAGCTCTTAATATTTCCTTTCGCCTGCTTAGGACAAAGGTTGAACGCAAAACGCAGGCAGTGTTTGGTGATCATGACCGGTACCTCGCCCTTCTCCTGATGCGCCTCATAGGCCGCATCAATCAATTGTACGCCGTAACGGTGATAAAATTCCCGCGCTTTGTGGTTGTAGACATTAGCGAGAAAGCTGAGATGCGTTTGCGGATAGACCGGCGCAGGCTGCGCCACGGGTTTCCGACGACCTCGTTGATAATGGGCCAGCCGCGCCGCGTCAAGCATATCAATCGCCTCCCGACGGAACTGATTGAGCAGGCTATTTGGCACGAACAACGCCGCCGGTAATGTCACCTGCATATCACGTGCGTAGTAAGGCGTCTGTCCCAGCTTCGCCAGTCCGGCTGTTAGGTTATTCAACGCTTTTTCAGAGTTATTGGCTTCCTCAAATACCCCGTCAAGCGTATGCGTGATGCAGACACCGTCTTCACTGGTCAGCGTCAGAATAAGCTGTTCCTGCCAGCCGCCCAGCATGATATCAACCGCCACACGGCGCTCACTGGAGGTTTTTGTCAGCGCTTGCTGCCAGTTATGATCCAGATTACGATTCAACGGATGATGCGGACGGACTTTATGCAGGTCGGCAGGCATATCATTTGGCCAAACGCGGTAGCGGTTATGACCGGTTTTCTCCACCGTATTGGCGCGAAAACCCACCACTTCACGCTTAATCAACACGTTCAGACCATCGCCATTCGCCAACGGCTCCGTAGCTTCTACATCGAGATAATCCTTCGCCACATTCAGCACCTCGCCTACCGGCAAGCCAATAAATTTTGGTGAATCAAATGCGCCAATATCGCCTTTCCGCGCGTTAACAAAATAGTCGGTGCTGCCGCGGTGGAAGGTTTTCTCCGTGGAGGGAACAAAAAAGTGCTCGGTCCGACCAACCGACGCACGCGCCAGATCGCCACGTTGCTCGATAATCGCGTCCAGCATCTGACGATAATGCGCGGTGATGTTTTTGACATAGCTCATGTCTTTGTAGCGCCCTTCAATCTTGAAGGAACGTACACCTGCATCGATCAACGCGCCGAGGTTAGCCGTTTGGTCGTTATCTTTCATCGATAGCAAATGTTTTTCGTAAGAGACCACCCGCCCCTGATCGTCTTTTAACGTATACGGTAAACGACAGGCTTGCGAACAGTCGCCCCGATTGGCGCTGCGCCCGGTTTGCGCATGAGAGATATAACACTGCCCAGAATAAGCGACACACAGCGCGCCATGAATGAAGAACTCAATCGTGGCGTCAGTAGCCTGATGAATAGCCGCTATCTGACTCAAATTAAGCTCGCGCGCCAGTACAATCTGTGAAAAACCGACATCGGCAAGAAACTTCGCTTTTTCCACACTACGAATATCACACTGTGTACTGGCGTGAAGCTCAATCGGCGGGATATCCAGCTCCAGAATGCCCATATCCTGCACAATCAGCGCATCCACCCCGGTGTTGTACAAATCGATGATTAACCGCTGCGCGGGCTCCAGCTCATCATCATGCAGGATAGTATTCAGCGTGACAAAAATCCGGGCGCCGTAACGGTGAGCAAACGGGACCAGATCGGCGATATCGCGCAGACTGTTACTGGCGTTATGACGCGCGCCAAAACCGGGTCCGCCGATGTAGACGGCATCTGCGCCATGCAAAATCGCTTCGCGAGCAATTGCGGCGTCACGGGCCGGACTTAACAATTCGAGATAGTGAGGTTGCTGGCGCATACAGTCTTTCTTATCCAATAGCAGCGAAATGGCGGCTATTGTAGTCAGAAGCGCAAACTAACGAAATAGTTTTCCCGCTTAATCACGCGGGTAATGGATCAGCGAGTGAAAATGAACCGTCTGGTCACTACTGTTGCGATAGGTATGCGCCATATCACCGGCAAAACGCAAACCTTTACCGGCGTCTATGGTTTGCCATACCCCACCAGTACACATGTCCAGCCGACCCTGCATCACCACCACATGTTCGATAACGCCGGTTTTATGCGGCGTTGATTCGCTGACCGCGCCTGGCGCCAGCAATAGGGAAAAATAGTCAAAACAGAGTTCAGGGTCCCACGGAAACAGCGGTGTGATTACCATCGCTTGCTGCTGGGGATCGAAGGTCGGAGGAAATTCGGCCTGCGGAGGCGAAATAAACATTGAGAATGGAACGTTCAGGCCCGTCGCAATTTTCCACAGCGTTGCGACTGTCGGGCTGGATTCATTACGCTCTATCTGCCCCAACATGGCTTTTGAGACGCCGGAGATCTCCGCCAGACGCGATAAACTCCAGCCTCGCTGATGGCGTAGCGTTCTTAACGTGGTCGCCAGATAGTGTGTCAGGTTATCCATTTTTCCCCCCTGTAAGGCCATAGCGTATCACTTGTACGCTATAACGCACAATGCTACATTGACTGACCGTTATAACGCACAAGAGGCGATCATGCGTCTGTTATCACTGCCGTTACCTACTGTATTATCTGGTCTGGTCGCCGTTCTGGTCGGCTATGCAAGTTCCGCCGCCATTATCTGGCAGGCGGCGCTCGCCGCTGGCGCAACACCCGCAGAGATCGCCGGCTGGATGACCGCCCTCGGTATAGCCATGGGCATAAGCACACTAACGTTAACCTTGTGGTATCGTGCGCCGGTTTTAACCGCCTGGTCAACGCCTGGTGCCGCTCTGTTGGTAACAGGGCTTCAGGGATTATCGTTGCCAGACGCGGTGGGCATATTCATTGTCGCCAATGCCCTGATTGTGCTGTGCGGCGTCACGGGATTGTTTGCGCGTTTGATGCGGATAATCCCCCATTCTCTTGCCGCCGCAATGCTGGCGGGAATACTGCTACGCTTCGGCCTGCAGGCGTTCGGGACGCTCAACGGAGAGTTTGTCATGTGCGGCGGTATGCTATTGGCGTGGCTACTCTTTAAAGTATTCGCTCCCCGCTATGCCGTTATTGCTGCCATGGTGATGGGAATAACGGTGGCGCTCATCCAGGGTAAGGTGGCGATGAGCGGTATTCATTTCGCGCCGGTGTGGCCCACCTTCGTTCCCCCCCACTTTTCATTCGCGCAAAGCCTGAGCGTCGCGGTACCGCTCTTTCTGGTGACGATGGCATCGCAAAACGCCCCCGGCGTCGCCACAATGAAGGCGTCTGGCTATCAGCTTCCTGTCTCTCCGTTAATGATTTTTACCGGATTGCTGGCGCTGCTGCTTTCGCCATTTGGCGTTTATTCTATCTGCATTGCCGCCATTACAGCCGCCATTTGTCAAAGCCCGGACGCGCACCCCGATCCAACGCGTCGCTGGTTAGCGGCCGCCGCCGCAGGCGTTTTTTATTTACTTGCCGGGTGGTTTGGCGGTTCGATAACCGCGCTGATGGTCGCCCTGCCGGTTAGCTGGGTGCAAATGCTGGCTGGTCTGGCACTGTTAAGTACGATTAGCGGTAGCCTGTATCAGGCGCTTACTCACGAAAATGAGCGTGACGCGGCAGTTATCGCATTTCTCGTCACCGCCAGCGGGCTAACGCTGATGGGCATCGGATCGGCATTCTGGGGGTTGATCGCTGGCGGGATAGGCTACGCTGTATTAACGAGAACGCGCCGCCCATCGTTGTCTGGCTGATGGCGACCGCTAATCTGCCGGGGTTTGCGCCATCTTGCGATGGCGCCGCAGAACTATTTTTTGTTAACGTCAAACATAGAGGTATCCGTCGCCATATCATCCACGACCTGTTTCAACGTCTCAAACGCCATTGGCGTACTGGAATTACTCAGGTCTTGACCTTCACCCTGGCGCACTACCTTGACGACCGGCTTGTTGGTCGCGGCATCTATCAGCTCACCCTCAAAATAAAGGTGGGTATCCATGGTTCGGTGGCCCGTCGCCATTTGCGTGCCCGCCACAATCAGCGCTACAGGGATTACCTCATAGAATTGTAGCCCTTCTTTGCTGGTATCCACGCCCGTAATCGCCCCGCGGAAAATCAAACTGCGCGGCCCTGGCGTCGTGACCAGCGGTTTGCGCTGTTCAATTGCTGATTTTACTTTACTGTTCGTATAAGCCAGCAGTTTATCAAGAACTTGCTGCCCGACCTGGGTCGTTGGCTTGGGGACGGGATAGTACGTTATCGGATTGTAAACAATATTGTCATAGTTAGAGTCATTGAAATGTGGATCTACCCAGCGCAACACCGGTTTTCCCGTGGCGGAGGTAGTTTCCTGCAGGTCCGAATAATTTTTTAAGAATCCAGAATACTTATCCGGCTGTGTGACTTTGGACGCACAGCCGGATAACGCCAGCAAGCCAGTAAGCACTGCAACTTTAAATAAAGTATGAGTACGCATGAAACGATCCCTTTAGTCTTCGCAATGATGCAAAGGAAATAATAGCAAAACGAAATCATTCTGGATGCACTAAAAATGGTAACGACAGCACAATTTGAACGCGGCGTCCGACAAAAAAATGCCGAACGCAGCGAGACTTACAGAACTTGCATCGGTCAGGCCGGTTTTCTCGCCAGCATCGTAGCAAAGCGCAGTTTGATACGGTTGCCGTTTTCGTCCGTGCGGTGAAGCTCGCCGACATCTTCGTTGTATTTCAGCATGTCCCATCCTTCGTAATAGCGGTGTAATTCGCCTTCTTTAAAAGCAAACGGGAATCCCACCGTACAGGGAAAATCCGGCGTATCCATTGCCGCAACAATCAAATTATACCCGCCGGGTTTTGTGCAGCGTTGCATATTGGCAATTAAACCGGGAATGGTTTGCGCCTCAAGAAACATCATAACCACCGTCGAGAGAATAAAATCGTACTCGCCGTCAAAGGTCAATGTATTCAGATCGACAAGGTCGGTTTGCAGATTATCCAGCCCTTCTGCCGCTTTAATACGCTCAAGGTTAGCCATACTGGCCGGATTTTTATCCCACGCGGTAACGTCATAACCGTTCACGGCCAGATACAGACTATTGCGGCCATTGCCACATCCCAAATCCAGCGTTCGGCCTGGCGCGACAACCTTTGCCGCCGCCAGCACATCCGAATGCGTGCGGGTTAATCCGTATTTCTCAGTAAAGTAATTTTCGTCACGAACGGTCATTTTTTTCCTCCGTTTTCAACAATGCAGCGCGCTCAGTGCGAATAAGCAACGTCCCCTGCACCAGCAATAGAAATGTACGAACCAGCAATAAGGCGATAATAGCGTTAGTGAAAATAAACAGCGGGACGGCCAGAATATGGAAAAGCCCTGATTCACTACCGTGACCAAGATGTAACCCCGTGGTCGCCAGCGCGGAAACGCCGAACGAAAAACTCCAGAAAGAAGCATTAAACGGTTGTGATAAATACCAGGGCATTAATCGCAGCATAAATAAAAGCTGTAACAGACCGTAGCCGAATAACATTTTCGCCAGCGTGTCGCCCTCCCCGCCATTGACGCTCAGCCAGGCGCTACAGGCGACCAGCGCGGGCGCCAGTTGGATACCCAACGACGTACGCAGCACCGCCGGTAATTCGCCGCAGCTACGCAGTCGCTGCAAAATAACCGGTTCCAGACTTAACCACGAAAAAACGCCTGCGCCTAAAAACACCAGTCCGGCATCATTGTAGCCGAGCGCTCCACAGGCCATGGCGCTGATAAAATTATTCGCTACCGTGGGCAGATAAAGCCCCGGGGTTGTCGCTTCTTCCGGATGCGCTCCGCGCCAAAGTCCCGCCGTCTGCCATGCGGCATACGCCAGTTGTATGACGGCCCCCACGCTGAATAGCGCAACGGCCAACGGGCGATACCAGGGAACGAAGCCGATCGCGACCAGCATCGTGGTGGCGGGAAACAGGCTGACAAAACTGCTCATTACCGGATGTCGCACTTCAGCCATCACGCTATGGGGAAAGCGCACCAGACGGCTAAGGAACGCCAGGGTCAAGAGTGCCCAAATAATCATCGCCAGGATCACCATGATGTCGCCGGGCCAGTGGCTTATTGCCCATATCTGGCTGGCATAACGCCAGGCGAATCCCATACCGATAGTGCCAAGGACGATGCCAAAATAGCCCGCAGGCAGATTGAGCACACGATCGCTCTGCTTGTGATTACGCATTTTGTTTAATTTATAAAGTATATTTTAAATGCATTTTATGGAATTTCTGGTTGTTTCGCCAGTACCTTTGCTACGGTTATCTTAATCGTTCACACGGAATTTCCCTATGACCAAATATCGACTGAGTGAAGAACCTCGTGCTTTTACTTATCAGGTAGACGGTGAGAAGAAAAGCGTCTTATTACGACAAGTTATTGCCGTAACGGATTTTAACGATGTTAAAGCCGGAACCTCCGGCGGCTGGGTTGATGCCGATAATGTGCTGTCACAACAGGGGGATTGCTGGATTTATGATGAAAACGCGATGGCCTTTGCGGGCACGGAAATTACGGGTAATGCGCGTATCACGCAGCCGTGCACGCTCTACAATAACGTGCGAATAGGCGATAACGTCTGGATTGATCGCGCTGATATCAGCGATGGCGCACGGATAAGTGACAACGTCACCATTCAGTCCTCTTCCGTGCGCGGAGAGTGTGCGATTTATGGCGATGCCCGCGTGTTAAACCAGTCAGAAATTCTCGCCGTTCAGGGACTAACGCATGAACATGCGCAGATTTTACAAATTTACGATCGCGCCACCCTGAACCATTCGCGGATTGTCCATCAGGTACAGCTTTATGGCGACGCCACTATCACACACGCTTTTATTGAGCACCGGGCGGAGGTCTTTGATTTCGCGCTCATCGAAGGCAACAAAGACAATAATGTCTGGATCTGTGACTGCGCCAAAGTCTATGGCCATGCGCGGGTTATCGCAGGCACAGAGGAAGATGCTATCCCTACCCTTCGCTACAGCTCGCAGGTAGCGGAACATGCGTTAATCGAAGGCAACTGTGTGTTAAAACATCATGTGCTGGTAGGCGGACATGCAGAGGTACGCGGAGGCCCGATTTTACTGGACGACCACGTGCTGATTGAAGGCCATGCCTGTATCCAGGGCGAAATTCTGATTGAGCACCAGGTCGAGATTAGCGGACGGGCGGCGGTGATAGCGTTTGACGGCAATACTATTCACCTGCGCGGCCCAAAAGTGATCAATGGCGAGGATCGTATTACGCGTACCCCCTTAGTCGGTTCCCTTTAATCCGTATCAATAATGCGGGCATACATATTAACGTCGTGATAGCCGCCGTTAAGATACTCTGCCTGTTTCATACAGCCTTCCAGCGTAAAATGGTTGCGCCGTGCGACCGCATTACTGGCCTGATTATCAACGCGGCATTTAATGACGAAGCGCCGAATATCGCCGCGCCGGGCATAATGTGTCATCAGCGCCTGTAATGATTGCGACATTATCCCTTGTCCCTGGAGGGACTCATCCAACCAGTAACCGATATAGGCGGCTTTGTTTATCGGTTCGATGGCATTAAATGAGAGTACGCCCGCCATCTCATTCTGGCAGAAAATCAGGTACATTTTGGCGTAACCACGCTGGTGCAACAGTATATTACCCTGCACATGCTTACGCGTTTCCTCCTGCGACGTGACATATTGCGGCCAGTCGAGCGACTGTTGTAGCCACGTTTTGTTTTTGAGTACCAGTTGGTGCAGCGCCGGAACATGACTTTCATCTGCCGCTTGCAGTTCCAGCGTCGTGCTAACAGGAATAATTTCCACCATCGCGTTGCCCTTCTTCGTTGTTGGTCGTGATCACATAAATAGCCTGGTTTACCGATAACCCGCAGGTGATATGAGCGTTTTTATTGTATCGCCATCACATTATTTTTTATTGGCCCTATTTAGCGTATTTCCGCGTGACACATTTCACACTTATCCAACCATTCTCCGCCTATAAAACGCTCAACGACTGATTGTTTTATCACCACGGAGACGCCAATGACCTTTTCTGTGCAGGAAACGCTTTTTTCTTTACTGCGGCTAAACGGGATTTCAGGACATGAAAGCAGTATTGCAAACGTTATGCAGCACGCGTTTGAACAGCAGGCCAAAGACGTCTGGCGGGATCGCTTGGGCAATGTCGTCGCCCGTTATGGCAGCGATAAATCCGACGCGCTTCGCCTGATGATTTTTGCGCATATGGATGAAGTGGGTTTTATGGTACGCAAGATCGAACCCTCCGGTTTTTTACGTTTTGAACGCGTGGGCGGCCCGGCGCAAATTACTATGCCCGGTTCGATTGTGACGCTTGCCGGACGTTCAGGCGATATCATGGGCTGTATCGGTATTAAAGCATATCACTTCGCGAAGGGTGACGAGCGCACCCAGCCACCCGCGCTCGATAAACTCTGGATTGATATCGGCGCAAAAGATAAAGCGGATGCCGAACGAATGGGTATTCAGGTGGGGACGCCAGTAACCCTTTACAACCCGCCGCACTGTCTGGGCAACGACCTGGTATGCAGTAAGGCGCTGGATGACAGGCTGGGGTGTACGGCGCTACTGGGCGTCGCCGAGGCCCTCGCCTCCACACCGCTTGATATCGCGGTATTCCTGGTCGCGTCGGTACAGGAAGAGTTCAATATTCGCGGTATTATTCCCGTTTTACGACGCGTGCGCCCCGACCTGGCGATTGGTATTGATATCACCCCATCCTGCGACACGCCTGACCTGCAGGATTACTCAGATGTGCGGGTCAACCACGGCGTCGGCATCACCTGTCTGAACTATCACGGACGCGGTACGTTGGCGGGACTGATTACGCCGCCGCGTTTGCTGCGGATGCTGGAGACCACCGCGCACGAAAATAATATTCCCGTACAGCGAGAAGTCGCGCCAGGCGTCATCACCGAAACCGGCTACATTCAGGTTGAACTGGACGGTATTCCCTGCGCCAGTCTTTCTATTCCCTGCCGCTATACCCACTCGCCAGCCGAAGTCGCCAGCCTGCGCGACCTGGCTGATTGTATCCGTTTACTGACTGCGCTGGCCAATATGTCGCCAGAACAGTTTCCCATTGAGCCTGAAACAGGCGCTACACAAGAGGCACGACCATGATGAAAAAGATCCTTGTGGCATGTGGTACCGGCATGTCGACATCAACCATGATTGCACAAAAACTGCAGGACTTTCTGGCGGAGCAAGGCATTGCGGCAACCACGGCGCAATGTTGTCTGAATGAGATCCCGTTGAACTGTAACGGTATGGATCTCATCGTAACGTCCATGCGTACGCACAGTGACTATGGCATCCCGACGCTCAACGGCGCCGCCCTGCTGACAGGCATCAACGACGACGCATTAAAACAAGAAATCAAGGCGCTGTTAACACAATAAAGGGGGCATTATGTTTGATTACATCCTGTCTCTCGGCGGCACCGTCTTTGTGCCCATCATTATGATTATCATCGGCTTAATCTTTCGTATTCCCTGGCTGCAGGCGGTGAAAGCCGGGGTGACGGTCGGCATCGGTTTTGTCGGCATGGGGTTGGTGATCGTCATGGCGATCGACAGTCTCAGTCCGCCGATTAAAGTGATGATTGAGCGTTTTGGCCTGACGCTGCATGTGTTTGACGTCGGCGCCGGGCCCGCGTCCGGCGTCGGCTATGCGACGGCCATCGGCGCTATGATCATTCCCGTTATCTTTCTGCTCAACGTCGGTATGTTGGTGACTCGTCTGACCAAAACCATGAACGTTGATATTTATAACTACTGGCACTACGCCATTACCGGAACGGTCGTCCAGTTGATGACCGGCAGTCTGATTTATGGCGTACTGGGCGCGATTTGCCACGCCGCCTTGTCGTTGAAAATGGCCGACTGGACGGCGAAACGGGTACAGAACATTGTGGGTCTGGAAGGGATTTCTATTCCGCAAGGGTATGGCTCCAGTTCCGTGCCGTTGTTCGTATTGCTGGATGCGATATACGAAAAAATACCGTTTATGAAAGGACGCAATATTGACGCTCAGGAGATCCAAAAACGGTATGGGATGGTCGGCGACCCGGTGATCATTGGCGTTGTTCTCGGGCTGATCTTCGGACTTGCCGCAGGCGAAGGCTTTAAAGGGTGCGCAACCTTAATGATTACCGTGGCGGCGATTATGGTGCTGTTTCCGCGCATGATTCGCCTTATCGTTGAGGGATTAATGCCCATTTCCGACGGCGCGCGTAAGTTCTTCCAGAAACACTTTAAAGGGCGCGAAGTCTTTATCGGTCTGGATACCGCAGTGACGTTAGGCCACCCGACCACCATCGCGGTTGGACTGCTGTTAATTCCCATCATGTTAATTCTGGCGAGCATACTGCCGGGCAATAAAGTCCTGCCGCTGGCTGATTTACCGGTTGCGCCGTTTTTTATCTGCATGGCCACGGTTATTCATCGCGGCGATCTGATTCGTACTCTGCTCAGCGGCATCATTGTCATGATTACCGTTCTGCTGATCGCCACCCAGTTCGCACCGTACTTTACCGATATGGCGCTCAAAGGCGGCTTTAGCTTCGCCGCTGAAAACGCGCAAATTACCGCGCTGTCGGTGGGAAATATGTTTGGCTGGTCAATATCTGAATTGATGTCGCTGGGCATGATTGGCGTGGTGATTGTGGTCGGCATTGTTGCCAGCATCATACTTGTCTTACGTAAACGTGAACTACCGGAATAAGGAGCAACCCAGAATGAGTTGGCTAAAAGAGGTAATAGGAACAGAAAAAGCCGTTATCGCCATGTGCCATTTACGGGCGCTGCCGGGCGATCCCGGGTTCGATACCAGGAAAGGCATGAACTGGGTAATTGACCGCGCCCATGACGATTTAATGGCGCTACAAAATGGCGGCGTGGATGCGGTGATGTTCTCCAACGAATTTAGTCTGCCTTATTTAACGAAAGTCAGACCGGAAACGACCACCGCGATGGCAAGAATCATCGGTCAGTTAATGAGTGAAATCCGCGTACCGTTTGGGGTAAACGTGTTGTGGGACCCTGTGGCCTCGTTTGATTTAGCGATGGCGACCGACGCAAAATTTATCCGCGAAATTTTCACCGGCGCTTACGCCAGCGATTTTGGCGTCTGGGATACGAATGTCGGCGAAACCATTCGCCATCAGCATCGCATCGGCGCAGGCCACGTGAAAACGCTGTTTAACATCGTTCCGGAAGCGGCGGTGTATCTGGGAAACCGCGATGTCTGTTCAATTGCGAAATCGACCGTATTTAACAATAACCCCGATGCCCTGTGCGTCTCAGGCCTGACGGCGGGTGCCCGCACGGATAGCGCCATACTGAAGCGGGTAAAAGAGACCGTTCCCGACACGGTCGTGCTGGCGAATACCGGGGTGTGTCTGGAAAACGTTGAGGAGCAGCTCTGCATTGCCGACGGATGCGTAACGGCAACCACGTTTAAAAAAGACGGCGTCTTCGCCAACTTTGTCGACCAGGCGCGCGTGGCGAAGTTTATGGAGAAAGTACGCCATATCCGACAATAAAATGGGGATAAGCAAAACGCTTATCCCCTGCAGAGAGCGATAACTCTTCTGCCGATCTCCGTCGCCTTCGCCAAAAGACACGCCGGGGATCGGTTCCAGAGTAACCCGAACCGGCAAGGAGTCAACGATCGATGATTAATGATGTTAAGTGGGTTCAGGCGCAACGCCATGCCAGCGACTGGCGACACGCGCTGGATATCGCCGTTCGTCCGCTGATTACCTTCGGCGCGGCGGCCCCCTGCTACCTGGACGGTATTATTGAGAACACCCTTAAATGGGGGCCATATTATCTTATCGCGCCGGGGATTGCGCTGCCCCATGCCAGACCAGAGCAAGGCGCCAACCATAATCAAATCAGCGTCACTACGTTAGCAACGCCGGTCGCTTTCGGCAATGCGGATTGCGATCCCATCTGGCTGTTGCTTTGCGCCAGCGCCACGGATGCCGAAGCACATATTCGCACCATTCAACGCATCAGCCAGTGGCTCGACTCGCCGGAAAGCGTCGCGATGCTGCAAGATGCGCCAAATGACGCCGCGCTTTTCGCGCAATTAACCGCATTGCGCTGATGGAGGTTTCGATGATCCTGCACCCTTCACTGGCCTCCGCCGATCCGCTGCGCTATGCCGAGGCGTTGACCGCTTTACACGATGCGCCTCTCGGCTCACTGCATCTGGATATCGAAGATACCAGTTTCATCAACAATATTACCTTCGGTATGAAAACCATTCAGGCAGTCGCACAACACACTCGCCATCCGCTCTCATTTCACCTGATGGTCTCATCACCGCAACGCTGGTTACCCTGGCTTGCAGCTATTCGCCCCGGCTGGATTTTCATTCATGTCGAAAGCGTGCAAAACCCCTCGGAGATTCTGGCGGATATTCGCGCTATCGGGGCGAAAGCAGGACTGGCGCTTAACCCGGCAACGCCGCTATTGCCTTATCGTTATCTGGCATTGCAACTGGATGCGCTGATGATCATGACCAGCGAACCCGACGGGCGCGGGCAGCAATTTATCGCCACGATGTGTGAAAAAGTGAGCCAGAGCAGAGAGCATTTCCCTGCTGCGGAATGCTGGGCGGACGGCGGTATTACACTTCGCGCCGCACGGCTGCTTGCCGCCGCAGGCGCACAGCATCTGGTGATTGGCCGGGCGTTATTCACGACGGCGAACTATGATGTGACGTTGTCACAATTCACCGCGCTATAAAGGAGTCATATGCTGATGAGCCAACAGCGCCCTGACCGTATCAAACAGATGTTGCATTACCTTTGGCAACACAGGCACCTCTCAACACAGCAAGCTATTGAGCTTTTTGGCTATGCAGAGGCAACCGTGCGCCGGGATTTTCACTATATCGCCAGCCGTTATCCCGGTATGGTTCGCGGCCATGGTTGTATTGACTTCGACGACAGTACGGAAGATAAAGAATATGTTTTCGACGTTAAGCGAACGTTACAAAGCGAGGCGAAACGCGAAATCGCCGCCCTCGCCCGCACGTTCATCAAGGATGGAGACTGCTTTTTTCTCGACTCCGGCTCCACCTGTCTGGAACTGGCAAAATGTCTGGTCGACGCCAAAGTAAAAGTCATTTGCAATGACATCAAAATCGCTAATGAACTGGGTGGCTTCCCACACGTAGAGAGCTACATTATCGGCGGACTGATCCGCCCCGGCTACTTTTCGGTGGGCGAGAGTCTGGCGCTGGAGATGATTAACGCCTTTGCCGTTGAACGCGCCTTTATCTCCTGCGATGCGCTGTCGATTGAAACGGGCATCACCAACGCTACCATGTTTGAAGTGGGCGTTAAAACGCGCATTATTCAGCGCTCACGCGAGGTCATATTGATGGCCGATCACTCAAAGTTTGATACTGTAGAACCCCATGCGGTGGCGACGCTGTCCTGTATTACTACCATTCTTAGCGACAGTGCGCTCCCGTCTGCTATCGCGCGACGTTATCAGCAGGCGGGATGCCGTCTCATCATGTCAGACCCCTCATCAGGAGCGCGCTAATGGACATCAGGCAAATGAACAGAACCCATCTGGAGCACTGGCGCGGATTGCGAAAACAGCTCTGGCCCGGTCACCCGGATGACGCCCATCTGGCAGACGGCGAAGAAATCCTGCAAGCCGATCATTTGGCATCATTTGTTGCGATGGCAGACGGGGTGGCGATTGGCTTTGCGGATGCCTCAATCCGCCACGATTATGTCAATGGCTGTGACAGTTCGCCCGTGGCTTTCCTTGAAGGTATTTTTGTTCTCCCCTCATTCCGTCAACGCGGCGTAGCGAAACAATTGATTGCAGCGGTGCAACGATGGGGAACGAATAAAGGGTGTCGGGAAATGGCCTCCGATACCTCGCCGGAAAATACAATTTCCCAGAAAGTTCACCAGGCGTTAGGATTTGAGGAAACAGAGCGCGTCATTTTCTACCGGAAGCGTTGTTGAGGGAAATCATACAGGAAAAGGTCGGGTATAGTACCCGACCTTTATATTACCGGGGCAGCTCTTTTTCAGTTAACAAGCGTGTCGTTTTCACTTGTTCAATATTCCTGGCGCCACCCAACATCATGTTAATTGTCAGCTCTTTGTTTAGCTGTTCAATCACTGATGCCACACCCTGAGTGCCGCCAAGATTAAGACCGTATAATACAGGCCGGCCAACCGCCACAATATCCGCTCCGCTGGCTAACGCTTTGAATACGTGCGAACCACGGCGTACTCCACTGTCAAAAATAACAGGCACTCGCTTGTTGACAACTTTTGCAATCGCAGGAAGCATATCGAATGAGGACGGCCCGCTGTCTAATTGACGGCCACCATGGTTAGAAACCCATATTCCTGCGGCCCCGGCCTGGATAGCAATTTCAGCATCCTCCGGCGACTGAATGCCTTTTACGATAACCGGCAGACCGGAAATACGATGTACATAGGCAATATCCTCCGGCGTAAAGGCTTGTTTAGCCTGCGCGTAAATTTCACTTATCCCTGCCCCTTTGCCGGTTTTTGAACCATCGTCATTTTTTCTGGCGAACATTTCCAGGTTTGCAAAGCCCAACGGGAACTGGAAGTTATTTTTAATATCTTCTTCCCGATAACCACCGACAGGCGAATCTACGGTCAGAATAATCGCTTTAGCGCCATGCTTTACCGCTTGTGCAAGAATAAATTCGTTAAACTGATTATTCTTACTCATATAAAGCTGGAAGAAGAACGGATTTTTCCCGGAAACGTTAGCCACCTCTTCGATGGTCTTGTTGCCATAAGTGCTCAACGAGAAAATCGAACCGACCTGCGCCATGCCTTTCGCCGTCGCCAACTCTCCGGAGGCGTGGGCCAGGCCCTGCGCTGCCATCGGTGCCTGGATTATAGGCGTTTTAAGCGGAATACCCAGTAGCTGCGTTGATAAATCGATCTCTTTTAACTCAATGCCCTGTAATATGCGCGGCATAATATATTTTTTGTCAAAGCTTTCGGTGTTGCTGCGAAGGTTATTCTCATCTTCGGCTCCACCGCGAATATAACCAAATGCCCCTTTCTCCATTCTGGCCTGAACGCGCGCTTCCAGAGAGGCTACGTTCGTCATTTTTATTGCTTTTTCGTCCGTGCTGGCTTTGTACTCTTCAGCATAAGCCAGGCCTGACGTTGCCAACATCGCCAGCGAGGCCACTACCCGAATGAGGTGATGAGTTTTCATCATTATTCCTTTTATTGCTTAACCGCTTCTGCCTGGATTTTTATATCGACAACTTTCGTCATCCCCATATCGACCAGATAATCTACACCCCACTGGGTGCGATCTATTTGCGTGACAAAATCACCACCGCAAACCTGCGCCTTGAATATCGGGCTCATATAACAGCCAAACTTGGTGGTGGTTAAGGTAACGGGCTTAGTTACTCCCTTCATTGTTAGCAAACCGTCAATAGAAACCGGTTTATTATCTTCAAAATGCCATTTTGTCGATTTAAATACTATTTCTGGATATTTTTCCGCATCCAGAATATCACTACTGCGGATATGGTTATCAAACGCATCCACCCCGGTATTTAAGGCGCTCACAGGAATCGCCACACGCATCTCTGCGACTTGCTTTTCCGGCTGATATTTCAGTTCGCCGCTAATAGCATAAAACCCGCCATGATTGGTTGAGGTCTGGAAATGATCGATATTAAATACCGCATTAGTATGCATATTATCAAATTTATATACATCTGCATGAGCAGCACTTAATAAACCCAGAGACAGGACAGCACCAAGAAAACTCTTTTTCATTATATTCACTTTATATCTTAAATAAGGTGAAGCTATCTTAATGTTCCCTGTCCGCAGGATCGAGAGGGATAAACAGGAAGGACTGTTGCAAAAATAGAACGATGGAAAGGCCGTGTCACAAAAACAGCGGCTCACGAATGGGTTTATGCCAGGGCAATTTCCGCAACCTGTACCGCCCTTGTGGCGGTACAGAAGGCAAACTGACTAACGCATGATACGATCGTCGACATAACGACGCTTATCCGGCGCGGGCGGGAAATACTGATACAGCCATGTTTCGCTGATAGCCTCCCCCTGGCAGCGCAGGAACATACGCATATCCACCGGTGCCGTAGAATCCGAGGTCGGATACCAGTCAAACTGGATACGATAACCGTCGAAAGGCTCTACGTAGAGGATCTCAATCTGCTTCGCCTCGCCACTGGAGAGCGTAATTACCGGCTCAATGCCTTTTGGCGCGGCCGCTTTCAGATCGCCGCCGACAAAATCAATAGCAAAACGGCGCGCCCATTTATCCGGGTAATGTTCGCCCGGTGCCCAACCTTCGGGAAATCCGCCCATCCCTGTACGGGTCGCCATGACCCGTGCAAGCGGCGATTGTACCGGCGGCTGCGCGCTCCAGTACAAACGATAATGGAACGCCAGCGCATCCCCGGCTTTGATCGCTTTTTCCGGCTGCCAGAAACAGACCACATTATCCAGAGTTTCGCCAGTGGTTGGGATCTCCATCAGGCTAACCGCGCCTTTCCCCCACTTACTGCGCGGCTCCACCCACAGGCTCGGACGTTTGTTGTACCAGCCCATCACATCCTGATAATGCGAGAAATCGCGATCGAGTTGCAGCAGGCCGAACCCTTTCGGGTTATCGTCCATATATGCATTGAACTGCAATTTCTGCGGATTATTCAGCGGGCGGCAAATCCACTCGCCGTTACCCCGCCACATCGCCAGCCGATCGGAGTCGTGAATTTGCGGATGAATGGTGTCGCATACCCGGCGTTCATTATTCCCACAGCTAAACATACTGGTCATCGGCGCAATGCCAAGTTGCTTAATATCTTTACGGGCGTAGAGATGGTTTTCTACATCCATGATCACCTGCGATTTTTCGCAATGGATCACAAATTTATACGCGCCCGTCACGCTGGCGCTGTCCAGCAGAGCGTAAACGGTAAACGTAGTATCGCCCGGCTTGGCGGTGTCAAACCAGAATGCGGTGAAGTCAGGGAACTCTTCCTGACCGTCAGTATAGGTATCTATCGCCAGCCCGCGAGCCGACAGGCCATACTGATAAGTATCATCTACCGCCCGGAAATAACTGGCGCCCAGGAAGGAGACGACATCGCGCCGCGCCAGTTCCGGCGCTTTAAAGACACGGAAACCGGCGAAACCGAGATCGCTCTGCCCTTCCAGTTGCGTCGTATCGACGCCGGCATCGTTGTATTTAAACAGTTCCGGGCGAAAATGAATCTCGCGAGCAAGATGCGTCGTCGTATCAACGGAAAACATGCGTACGCGACGACGAAAGCCCATCCCTACGTGGAAAAACTGAATATCGAGCTGCCGGTTGGCAACACCGTTCCAGAGTGAATGCGCCGCGTCATACTGAATGCTGTTATAGGCCTGCGGCGTCAGATTGGCGAGCGTATCCGGCAAGGGGCCCGGCGCGCCGCCCCAGGGCTTTTTCGCTAACGCCTGGGCCATTGATTGCAGACCAGCAAAATCAAAACGGACAATTTTACCATCCGCAATATCGGATTCTGCGGCAAACGCCGCCTGAGAAAAGAGTGAAGCAATACCGCTGGAACCGCACACGGCGGCCATTGCCATTGAACCTTTAATAAATCGTCTACGATTCATACCTGAAAATGAGTCCTTCTGGTCTTGTGAATGGTCCCGCGCTGGTTTTTTCAGCAGCAAGAATGTGCCCGTTTCTGACCGCTCACTCTAGACAAAATTCATTAATAATCCAATTGTTGGTCGCCTGGAAACTGTGCAAAAGCGTAAATATTTTATGTCGATAAGAACCGACCTAATCGGATGTAAACCTCACGCAGCATTCTTCAGGTTATGAAAAGTTTATTCCAGACTAACGTGATGTTTCATGACTCGTTTAAACAGCGCCAGACGCGCACGCATAAAGCGGTTTTCCACTTTAAAACCGGCAAGTTTGTTCAGCCCAATCCGCAACAGACGATCTCGCCCCCGAATGCTGGCGGGCCAGCGAACCGGGCCGTGCAGCACGTCGCGCGTGCGGCTGGCATGACGAGCGAAATTCACCCAGTAATCCGCCACCTGCGAGGCAAAGGCCAGGTCATTCTCATTCACATAATGGCATGTGGGCTCAGCCCGCGTTAACGTATCGAATACATACGGTATTTCATTGCCATGACAGGCACCATTCGCGTAGGTGTTATGCTCCGCTTCGGCGACATAATCAAACCAGTAACGCCAGCACGGTTCGCCGATCCGCTGCTGCGCTTGCATGACGACATAACCCAACGTGGTAAATACCATATCCCGACAGACCTGCCGCCCTAGTGCTTCGTCGCCTTTCACTCCAGGATAAAGCAGCCGGATTAACCCCAGGCCAACACGCCGCTCACGGCGCATTTTTTGAATTTGACCGGCAATATCGACGCCAAAAACTGCCAATACGCTGGCTTCATCGCTATTCGAGCCGATCATCACCGGTATGGGATGCTGTTTCGCCGCAAAGAAGGTTTCCAGCATCGGATGCGGCAGCACGACGTCGCCGGAAATCGGCGTCGGCGCAATTTTAAAAGGCTCGTCCAGCGGCCAAAACGTCTCTGCCGGTAAAGCGCGTAGCTGTTCGGCAGTGGCATTGGCTAAACCAAGATGTTCTGCCAGCGCAACGCCTTTTTTTAGCGCCACATCGCGGGGCGTATCCGGCAGCGTATAACCACTCTGAATAATCGCTTTATGAAAAAGCCCCTTCGCCAACGGCGAAGCCATCAACGACAGCACGCTGCGGGCGCCGGCGGATTCGCCAAATAACGTCACATTCTGCGTATCGCCGCCAAATGCGGCAATATTGTCCTGCACCCAACGCAGCGCAGCGATTTGATCGAGTAAAGCGAAATTATGAATACACTCCGCCTCTCCGCCTTCCAGCGCCGGATGCGCGAAAAAGCCCAGATGGCCAAGCCGATAATTGACCGTCACCACGATCGCGCCGCGCTTCGCCAGCGCATGTCCGTCATAGGGCGGCAAACTCCCCGCGCCAATGGTGTAACCGCCGCCGTGTAGCCAGACCATGACCGGCAACGGTTCATGACGTACGGCGGGAGCCCAGACGTTCAGATAGAGACAGTCTTCGGAAAAATTTCCCGGATCGCCGCCGCCGAGTTCGCGACACCAGGTAATATCCTGCCAACTGGCGCAGGAGAAACAATCCGCCTGGCGCACATCCTGCCAGGCTGTAACAGGCTGCGGCGCACGCCAGCGTAGCTCCCCTGTTGGCGGCGCGGCATAAGGTATACCGCGCCAGATATGGATTTCTTCCTGTACGACGCCCACGATTTTACCGTGACGCGTCTCCACCAGTGGGATGGAGGGATTCAACATAACGCCTTCCTTTTACAGTATCCTCACAGCCTGTGAAGCTTACCGCTTTTAAAGCAGACCGCAACGGCGTTTACTGCGTTCTTCCGCTTCCTGATATAACGAAAATTCATCCCGTACTGCACATCCCAGCGCCTGTTCAAAGGCGTCGCGGCTGGCATTGCCGTGGCTTCTGGCCAGCGTTTCATTTCCCAAATTCGACTGAAAAATGCCGGCTGCGCTGACCGGAAGAAAATCTTCATAGGTAATCGGCTGCGCGATCACCCAACCGCGCTCAATAAGCGGCTGCGGATCGTCGCCAGGATGGATCGCCTGACGATGCGCCTCGCCGGAAGGCGTTAAGCGATAGCGGAACCAGGCAAGCCCCTGCTGGCGAAGCAGAAATTCGCTATCCGGAAAGGCGTTAAAGACCTCCCGCAAATGGAGTTGATGCGTGAAGTTATCCTTACCCGTTCCCGCCTTGTGCAACAGTTCGTCATATAATCGACGACCTTTTGGCGTCAGCGCGACGCCACGTTGCTCAATTTCGCCGAAGCGCGCCGTGTGCGTACCCTGCTTTTCATCAACGAAGAGCACCTGCTCTTCCAGTGCTTTGAAACTGGTTTGCCGCAACAGAATAGGCACTTCGCGGCGAGGCGGACCTTCGATAAGAGTTTTAGGCGTAATGCCGCACTCCGGCATCATGGCCTGTACCCGGTCGATATCCAGAGTACGCGGCGTCAGATGGTTAATGTGACATCCCGGGAAACAGACCACGTCGGCAATTAAACGATGCTCACGATGCAGGCTGAGGTACGTTTCTTCATCAACGGTAGCCTGACGATGCCAGCGAAAAGTCTCCAGCGTTTCACGGACGAACTCTTCGGCCTGAGCAGCGCTAAAACCGCCCTGCTCGTCGTACTCATCCAGCAATTGTCGGCAGCGCGATGTAAAAATATCCCGCTGCGATAAGATTTCCGCCGCCCGCTGGCGTAATGCCGCGTTTTCAATGAGCTCCAGGCGTAATAGCGAAGTGAACATGCGAAAAGGATTACGCGAGAGCGAAGCCTCGTCAATGGGACGAAATGCCGTGGAGTGCACAGGCACGCCCGCCTGAGAGAGATCGTAATAACTTACTGGGTACATCCCCATGATGGCGAATATCCGACGCAAGGTAGAAAGTTCTTCTGCGGTGCCAACACGAATGGCGCCATGTCGTTCCACGTTCAATCGCGCCAGTTCATCGGCATTAGCCAACTGCTCATGCAGTTTGGGATTATTTTCCAGCACCGCCAGATTCACGTCAGCCACAAGTTCCAGTAACGTACCGTACTGCGGAACTTCCTGCTGGTACATTGCCGACATTGCCTGCGAAAAGTGTTCCCGAATCTCATCTGCCGTGATGGTGTTCGCCATAATGTCATGCCTCCAGTGAATGTTACCTGGAGTGTAGAAAACCTCATCCATTCCGGGGAGAAGAATTTATAAAGTGTGATCCGGTCTGAATTCATTATGCAGAACAGATTGACATGAGCTGGCGTATCCCCGACCAGATCGCGGCTTAACACGCTTAACGGCAGTTGAATCATCAGTAAAATAAAACAGTTGTAACTTGAAATGGTAAAATGTTAATAATATTTTGCTATCAGGTTATCAAAAACAAACAACTTTACTTGTCACCCGCACGGCTCTGTTTTTAACATCGCTTATGGAAAAAAATGGTCTGTTTAGTCAGCGCATTCGGTTGCGCCACCTTCATACATTTGTCGCCGTTGCGCAACAGGGAACGCTGGGGCGCGCGGCTGAAACCCTTAACCTGAGCCAGCCAGCGCTTTCTAAAACGCTGAACGAACTGGAACAACTCACCGGAACCCGTCTGTTCGAACGCGGGCGACTGGGCGCGCAATTAACGGTTCCTGGCGAACAATTTTTGACTCATGCGGTAAAAGTATTAGATGCATTGAATACCGCCGGGCAGGCGCTGAATCGCAAAGAGGACGCCAGCGCCGATGTGGTGCGTGTTGGCGCGCTCCCCACCGCTGCGCTGGGTATACTCCCGGCGGCTATTGGGCGGTTCCATCAACAGCAAAAATCGACCTCGTTACAGGTCGCGACCATGAACAATACGATGTTGCTTGCGGGTCTCAAGTCAGGCGAGATCGATCTGGGTATTGGCCGCATGTCAGACCCGGAATTAATGGGCGGTTTAAATTACGAACTGCTGTTTTTAGAATCGCTTAAATTAGTGGTACGCCCCGGTCATCCCCTGTTACAGGAGACGATCACGCTCAGTCGGGTTATGGAATGGCCGGTAGTCGTCTCGCCAAAAGGCACGGTACCGCGCCAGAATGCGGAAGCCCTGTTGCAAAGCCAGGGGTGTAAAATGCCTGCCGGATGTATCGAAACGCTATCCGCATCGTTATCACGACAACTTACCGTAGATTACGATTACGTCTGGTTCGTCCCCTCTGGCGCGGTTAAAGAAGATCTTCGCCAGGCAACGCTGGTCTCATTACCCGTGCCGACCCAGAGCGCGGGCGAACCGATAGGTATTCTTACGCGAGTTGATATCCCGCTCTCAACCGGGGCGCAAATGCTGATTGCGGCGATCCGTAAATCGATGCCGCTGTGATAGCGGCTGTCGGACATTAACCGCGCCCGCGGCTAAAATAGCCCGCTGGCGCGACGCTTACTAAAGGAAGGATGATCGCATCGTCGCGCCAGTATCCTGTAAACGAAACGCATCAACGGCTTGCGTCAAACGGGCAGCCTGTTCTTCAAGCGAAGCTGCCGCCGCGGACGCCTCTTCTACCAGCGACGCGTTTTGTTGCGTAACCTTGTCCATCTCAGAAATCGCCTGACTGACCTGAACAATACCGCGACTTTGCTCATCAGAGGCTGCCGCGATATCGAGCATAATATCGGTGACGCGTTTGACGGCATCCACAATCTCATTCATGGTGCTCCCCGCAGCGATAACCTCTTCAGATCCTTGTTCAATCAGGCTGACCGATGCGCCGATCAAGCCTTCAATCTCTTTTGCCGCCTGCGCGCTGCGACTGGCGAGGGTACGAACCTCACTGGCGACCACCGCAAAACCGCGTCCTTGTTCCCCGGCACGTGCCGCCTCGACCGCCGCGTTCAGCGCCAGTATGTTGGTCTGGAAAGCGATACTGTTAATGACGGCGGTAATTTCCGAGATTTTTTTCGAGCTGGTGGAAATATTCCCCATCGTTTGTACGACCCCGGAAACCATCTGGCCTCCGCGACTGGCTTTACCGGAAGCATCTTCCGCCAGTTTGCTGGCGTGATGCGCATTATCCGCATTCTGCTTAACGGTTGCCGTCAACTGTTCCATACTGGCCGCGGTTTGTTCAATGGCGGCAGCCTGCTGTTCAGTACGAGAAGATAAATCCGTATTACCGGCGGTAATTTCGCTGGTGCCTCGATAAATTTCCTCCGCCCCCTGACGCACCGCCCCTACCGTTTGTTGCAACGCATGCTGCATCTGCTGAAGATGATGACTCAGACGACCAATTTCACTGCGTCCTGTGGGCTCGTCAGCCATGGTCAGATCGCCCGCCGCAATGCGTTCGATACGTGACGCAGACTGCTGCAAGGGTTGTATCACCGTGCGACGCAGCACCATGAAGGTCATTAACGTCAATACCAGCGCCAACGTAAATGCGCCAATCATAAACATCATACCGAGCCGGGTACGTTGGTAAGCCTGCTCGCTAAGTAGTCTCGCCCGCTCGGTGCGCAGTTCAATCGCTTTCAACAGGATATGGTTATATGCGGCATCCAGTTGTTTTGCCTGCTCGTTTTCATGATTAATGATCGCTTCGAACATGCCATTTTTGGCAAATTTCAGCATCGGTTGCAGGCCGTTGATATAGGCGGTGTAACGGGCGTTTAACTCGTTATCCAATGCATCATCGGCGGGTGTTTTCACCGTTCTGGACATATAAGCGTTAAAGCCGTCCTGAGACTGCTTGATCCGCGTTTCCGCAGCGGCAATATTGGCTTTCATTTCATCCATTTCAGCAATCCGGCTCGCCGCGCCAGCGTGGATCATATTGATACGTGCGGTACGTAAGTGGTTAGCGCTGTTGGATAATCCCATCCGTACCTGAATCTCGTCCGTGACATCACGCTGATCGCGATCGGCCTGTAACAGAAAATAGCCTGCCAGCCCGGCGCTCAAAGCAAAAAGAAGAAGGATGCCACCGAGAATGGAGGAAAACAGCGGAACCAGCCGAATATGATGCAGGAAGCCCAGTTTATGCGAGGCTTGCATCGAAAATGTGTTGCCCATGACCGTCGACTCTCTTGTAAGTTTTATGCGTAAAACACGCCCGTTAGATAGTCATCGGCACTTCATGACGTTTGCTTACCGCGAAAAGCATCGCCTTCGTCACATTTTCACAACATTCATTCCAGAAAATTCAGAAAAGCGCCAGCGGAAAATCCGCTGGCGGATGAATCAGTTATCGCTAAAGTGGATAACAGTACGGATGGATTTACCCTGATGCATCAGTTCAAAGGCATCGTTAATCTGCTCCAGCGGCAGGCGGTGAGTAATAAAAGGATCTAAACGGATTTTACCGTTCATCGCATCTTCGACCATCCCTGGCAGCTGCGTGCGCCCTTTCACGCCGCCAAAAGCGGAGCCACGCCAGACGCGACCAGTCACTAGCTGGAAGGGACGGGTTTTGATTTCCTGCCCTGCCCCCGCTACGCCAATAATAATGCTTTCGCCCCAGCCTTTATGACAACATTCCAGCGCCGCTCGCATCACGTTAACGTTGCCGATACATTCAAAACTGAAATCTACGCCGCCATCAGTAAGCTCAACAATAACGTCCTGGATCGGTTTGTCGTAATCATTCGGATTAATAAAGTCCGTGGCCCCCATTTCGCCCGCCAGCGTAAATTTTTCCGGATTCGTGTCGATAGCTAAAATACGCCCGGCTTTAGCCTGAACCGCGCCCTGAATAACCGCCAGCCCAATACCGCCTAGACCAAAAACGGCAACGGTGTCGCCCGCTTTCACTTTAGCGGTGTTATGGACGGCGCCAATACCAGTCGTCACACCGCAGCCCAACAGACACACTTTATCCAGCGGCGCCTGCGGGTTCACTTTCGCCAGAGAAATTTCCGCGCAAACGGTATATTCGCTGAACGTGCTGGTTCCCATATAGTGATAAACGGGTTCGCCGTTATAAGAAAAGCGGGTAGTGCCATCCGGCATCAGCCCTTTTCCCTGAGTGGCGCGTACGGCCTGACAAAGGTTAGTTTTACCGGACTTACAGAACTTACACTCGCCGCATTCCGCCGTGTACAGTGGAATAACATGGTCGCCGGGTTTCAGGCTGGTGACCCCCTCGCCGACCTCAACTACCACGCCGCCGCCTTCGTGACCCAGTACTGCCGGGAATACGCCTTCCGGATCATCGCCGGAAAGGGTAAAAGCATCGGTATGGCAAACGCCGGTATGGGTGATTTTGACCAGAACTTCGCCTTTTTTCGGCGGCGCAACGTCAATCTCGACAATTTTTAGCGGCTGACCGGGACCAAAAGCAACTGCTGCACGTGATTTCATATATCTCTTCCTGTTACGGTGAGGGAAATTGTTATTTTAGATAAGCGCGAAGAAGATGGCCGATTTCCGCCATCCGAACCGCGCGCTGATCTGGCGTAGTTTCCCCGCTGACCAGCTCATCTTTCAGATGGATCTCAACCATTTCACTCATCAGGCCATTAGAAGCGCCGCGCACGGCGGCAATCTGTTGCAGAATCGCCAGACAAGGTTCGCCAGACTCAAGCGCCCGCTCCAGCGCTTCGACCTGCCCGCGTATGCGACGAACACGGGTAAGGATACGTTTTTTATCTTCAGGTGAATGCGGCATTCGACCTCCATATACTATAGGGGGGTATACTATCAGAATTTTATGTTTATGTAATTGTAAAATTACACACAATATAAAAATCAATAGCTTATAGATTTCCGGCATAGACCATCAAGAATCAGTTCACATTCAGCATATTCAGCTCATGGGAACTTTTTCAGGCCACAGACAATAAACACCAAAGCTTTCTTTCTAAGCTGCAATGTTCTGCCCGACTGGGGCACAGAGGTAATGCCGGTAAATCCAGTCCCATTACCCAGAAGTAAATATTTGCTTAATAGTTTTTATTTACTCACCAGGTGGTAATGAATAAAGGTTATGATATGCAGATGTCAGTCTTGTAAGAACGTAACATCACAACTGCGATACACCGCCGACGGGTAGCGAAAATATCTCAATCTTGTGTCTTTCCAGACTTAGTTAATAGTGGACAAAAAATCAAATGAGCGTTATTTGAAAGATTTTTAATACCCAAAAGCGTCATCATTATTGTTAATTTGAAATCAATCTCAGGTAATAATCCATGCCTATTTCGATTTGTAAACATGGTGCTCCTTTTGTTGTTCAACATGAAAATCGGTACGGTTCCGGTGCAAGTCAGTCATCATCACTTTTCAAATCAATCCGCCATATTAGCAACTCTCATGAGGCAATAAACTTTATAAGTTGCTATAGTGCAAATGGAAGCTGTTTTTCCAATGCACAGATGCTAGCCAATGCCTCAGGGAGCCCTGTTATAGGCTACTTTGGGAAAATAAATAAGTTAACAGCCAATCTGGATAATAGCGGTCGTATATTCCGCCCACAGCATAAGCTTGCGGCCAGGATTTGTTATGTAGGTAATCGGCTTCTGAGCGGTCCAATTCAACTTGGGTTTGGCCTGAAACATCTGCTAAACTGCCACTCAGATGGTAATGTCAGATAAAGTGTCATGCCATGCCCTTCCCGGCATTGCTATTCCACAGCCTACAGATATGGGCGCTCAGTTCTTTCTCTAATCTCTGCCATGGGAAGCTCTGGCGTCATTTCACGCTCTTGCCAGCCAGTATTTTATTAAAGTCTGACTTTTACCAGGGTAATTTCATAAGAGTGTCCATCTTCTGGTCTAAAAATAATAAATCTATTGTTATTTTTAGTAAAGGATTTCGACAAAATAAAACTATCATGATACCTGGCCAGGACGTAGTACCAGCCTCCATCATACAATATCATTTCGTATTCTTTCTTTAATTGTGGCTTATAGATCCCAACAAAAAAAGAAAATATAAAAAAATATATAATAAAACCAATCATAACTATAGTGAAACAATGTCTTCGCACCCAACTGAGTTGCGTAAAACAAATCACTGGCATCAATTTACTATAAAAGCGCATCCCCACCGATAGGCATAAAGCCACCAGTAAAATGATAAAAAAAAGCTCCCACAAAAACGATTCTGTTAAGAGAGAAAACTCGATAACAATTGGAATAAAGAACAAAACCGCTGCCAAAAAAAGGCGTAAGAAGCTAAGGTCGTGAATACGTGCTTTTTGCTTTACTAAAAAAAATAATAGAATACCCACTCCCCACGCTATTATGAATATAGCCATCAGGCTAATCGCATGGAATAGACTTCGGGCAATGTTGTCAGGGCCGACGCCTACATACCACCACGGGAAACCATAGTACGCGGAGACGCCCCAGCCATAAAAATAGGCGCTCCCCCATCCCAGACCACCTAAATAGGCCAAAAGCATTGAAGAGTTTTTAATAATTGAATCATCACTCATTATAGTTAACTCACTTAAGAAATATTTAATATGAAAATAGAAATCAACACGTTATATAAAACACCACCCCCTTGGAAATAATAGCTTGATGATAAGCTTACCTAATTTTCCTGAGTATCAAGCCAGCTCATACCCACGCCAGCACACTAAAATCAGGAGTGGCTACTTTTTTTAGAGGTTTGCCTTAACCAGACGCACAGTCAATAATGATAGCAGTCAGATAATATGTACCCGGCATTAACCTCACGTTGTTGATGATATATTTACTTCGTTGAAAAATAATAAATATTGCATGTGTTTTTTTGGCGGCGACAAACTGTAAAAGAAGCGCAATTCTATATACACCATTTACCTGATTACTTTTCTTGCTAATATTTGTTAATTAATGTTTTGCTAAAGCGTGATTAATTAGTAAGGAGGACACTATGCCATTGAGTGTTGGACAGGGTTATTTCACATCATCTATCAGTGCTGAAAGATTTAATGTAATAAAAGAAAGCGCACGCCCTCCGGAATTAAGTTTATGGGAGAAAATCAAAGCATATTTCTTCACCACTTACCATGCAGAGGCGCTCGAATGTATCTTTAAACTTTACCACTATCAGGAACTGAATCTAACACCGGTACAGGTTCGCGGAGCCTACATCAAACTTCGAGCCTTAGCGTCTCAGGGATGTAAAGAACAGTTTATTATAGAATCACAGGAACACGCCGATAAGTTGATTATTAAAGATGATAATGGTGAAAATATTTTATCTATTGAGGTTGAATGTCATCCGGAAGCTTTTGGTCTTGCCAAAGAAATCAATAGATTACATCCCAAGCCAAAAAATATTTCTTTAGGTGATATTACCAGACTGGTATTTTTTGGCGACAGTTTATCTGACTCCATGGGGCGTATGTTTGAAAAAACACATCATATCTTACCCTCCTATGGTCAATACTTTGGCGGAAGGTTTACTAATGGATTTACCTGGACTGAGTTTTTATCATCTCCACACTTCTTAGGTAAAGAGATGCTTAATTTTGCTGAAGGGGGAAGTACATCGGCAAGGTATTCCTGCTTTAATTGCCTCGGTGACTTTGTATCAAATACGGACAGACAAGTCGCATCTTACACCCCTTCTCACCAGGACCTGGCGATATTTTTATTGGGGGCTAATGACTATATGACACTACACAAAGATAATGTAATGATGGTCGTTGAGCAACAAATTGATGATATTGAAAAAATAATTTCCGGTGGAGTTAATAATGTTTTAGTCATGGGGATTCCCGATTTGTCTTTGACGCCCTATGGCAAACATTCTGATGAAAAAAGAAAACTTAAGGATGAAAGCACCGCTCACAATGCCCTGCTAAAAACTAATGTTGAAGAATTAAAAGAAAAATATCCCCAGCACAAAATATGCTATTTCGAGACTGCCGATGCATTTAAGATGATAATGGAGGTGGCCAGTAATATTGGTTATGATACGGAAAACCCTTATACTCACCACGGCTATGTACATGTTCCCGGGGCTAAAGACCCTCAGCTGGATATATGTCCGCAATACGTCTTCAATGACTTTGTCCATCCAACCCAAGAAGTCCATCATTGTTTTGCCACAATGTTAGAAAGTTTTATAGCTCATCATTATTCCACTGAATAATGTTCCATCGGCTGCGGTACGCCTTGAGCAAAACACCGCTCAATATCATAGTGCCGGTGGCATGAAAATATGAGGTTGTCTTTGCTGCCGGTTGGTCAATAAGTGATCCATACTCTATGTTCAGTAGGACAAAAATGGATAGAGTCGATAGATCGCCACCGTAACTACAATACTCACTATCACACTGACGATAAAGTATGTTTTGAATGGCTGCTTTTGCGTTTTATGACGGAAGAGTTGTTGACCAACAATCGCACCAGGCCACCCACCGACAACCCCAAACACCAACAAAGTGGATTCCGGCACTCTGCGCCAGGTTTTACGTGCCGCCGTTTTGTCTATACCGTAGATCGCCAGCGTTAGCACGTTGGCGAGCAGGAACCACATCGCGACGGGATGCGATGTAAAAATGCTTCCGACCGCAGCGGAGATCAGGAGTAAATAACAAAAGCGGTTAAGATACATATTATTATGTCATAGCAATGATTAGGGACATCGGAGCCCATTATACGCGATACATGCGCCTATGTGATGTAGAATTTTCTTTTCATTCAGCCAACGAGTCATCGAGTCATCGAGGATTCATTTTTAATTACCATGGTAATCATAAGGTAATTAACGTGTTGTGAACACGATTAAAATGGGTAAAGCCACCAAAAATGTTACCACCTTAACCATTGCCAGGATAACTTAATGAAGAGCCCTCTTTATTGCTGTTTGTTATCCGGTTGGCAGTCTCAGTTTTGGATTTATTTATCGTATTTATATTTATTACATAAGATGTACGATGTTAATTTGAGAATTTTATCTCGACAACCGCATATATTAAGATATTTCTGAATTAAGATTATTGTCGATTAAAACAAGTTAACGTTTTGATAAACATAACAACATCGTCAGAACTCCTGATTTGTTGTCGTTTGTTCATAGGATAAATAATTTATATGCTTGCAAATATAGATAGCACGCAAATCAAATTAGCTCAGAAAATGTATTTGACAAGCAAAGATAAGTCTTTATATTGGCCCTGGATAGAGTGGCAAGATGATACTTAGAGACATTAAATACACCGTCACTGAAGCATTTATCTGCTTATCATGTAAATATGTATGCGTAAATGGAGCATAAACTATGTCCAGTATACTAATGTCTATGGTATTTTTACATTTTCACCTTTCATGGGGTCGCTGCACTCATATCCAGTTGATATCTCATGGTATATTCAATCCATTCCCTTTGATGATTCCTGTCAAACCTCCTGATTAAATTAGTTAACAGCGATGGAATACATAACGTTAAGTACTTTACGCCTGCAAATGTCAGGTTCACGCCCTAATGCTTAATTTATAATACACATTACCTTACTACAGGAAATAGATAGCATGTTATTCAAAAAAATTGGCTTATCGATGATAGTGTTGGGAATAATGTCGTCTTCAGCTTTTGCTGATAGCATCGTTGAAGGGAAAACACTCAATGTCGCAGTATCACCGGCCTCTCCCCCTATGTTATTTAAAAGTGCTGATGGCAAATTGCAGGGGATAGATCTGGAGCTTTTTTCGTCTTACTGTCAGTCACGGCATTGTAAGCTAAACATCACCGAATATGCCTGGGATGGAATGCTTGGCGCAGTGGCGAGTGGTCAGGCAGATGTCGCATTTTCGGGAATTTCAATCACAGATAAACGTAAGAAAGTTATTGATTTTTCTGAACCTTATTACATCAACTCTTTTTATCTGGTCAGTATGGCTAATCATAAAATAACGCTCAATAACCTCAATGAATTAAATCAATATTCTATTGGATACCCTCGAGGAATGGCTTACTCCGACCTTATCAAAAACGATCTGGAGCCCAAAGGATACTACTCGTTAAGTAAAGTAAAATTATATCCAACATATAATGAGACGATGGC
Source organism: Salmonella sp. SAL04196 (assembly GCF_046550835.1). Classification (NCBI taxonomy): domain Bacteria; kingdom Pseudomonadati; phylum Pseudomonadota; class Gammaproteobacteria; order Enterobacterales; family Enterobacteriaceae; genus Salmonella; species Salmonella sp. SAL04196. Next base: position 608,218 of record NZ_JBGDXE010000001.1, on the reverse strand, counting down.
TGATCTAAAAAATGGTAATCTTGATCTGGCTTTTATAGAAGAGCCGGTTTATTTTACCTTCAAAAATAAGAAAAAGATGCCGATAGAAAGTCGTTATGTTTTCAAGAATGTTGATCAGCTTGGCATTGCCTTTAAGAAAGGCTCTCCCGTGCGCGATGATTTTAACTTATGGCTTAAAGAGCAAGGGCCACAAAAAATATCTGGCATCGTCGATAGCTGGATGAAATAGTAAGCTATGTCATCAGGTAATATGCTGGCTATCTTTTATTTCCTATTGGAAGGGATTGGTAATACGCTGCTTGTAACCTTTACCTGTTTTCTCTCAGCGTTTTTTACCGGGCTTACAGTCGCCGTATTACGGCGACTATCCCCCCTTCCACTACAGAAGATACTCGACGTACTGGTCTTTATTCTTCGGGGAATTCCAATACTTATTGCTGTTTTTCTTGTTTATTTTGGATTGCCATCGATTGGCATATATGTTTCACCTCTGGTAGCCATGAACCTCAGCGTCGGCTTAATCAGCGGGAGTTATCTTGCCGAGGTGTTCAGAGGGGCGCTTAAATTAGTTGAGCCATTCGAAATCACGGTAGCGAAAGTAGCAGGAATGCGTCAATTACAGATTATATTAAATATTGAGTTGCCACAGATGTTGCGATTTTCTGTGCCCGGTATTATCAATGAGTTTTCTTCTGTATTAAAAGCGACGCCCTTTGCTTATACTGTAGGTATCGCTGAAATAACGAAGCAGGCAATGTCACTGACAGCCATCACGCTGAACGGGTTACAGATTTATACTCTTGCCGGTGTATTATATTTCATTATTTATAAATTTTTTACTCTTCTGGCCGGAGTGTTTGAGAAAAAATATCGCATCAGTTGAAGCATAAAAATAGAGGTGATACTCATGGCTTTACTGGAACTAAAAGAGATAAGTAAGGAATATTCAGGAAAAAAGGTTCTTGATACGGTTAGTCTGAAAATTCAATCGGGAGACATGAAAGTAGTCATGGGGCCATCGGGTTGTGGAAAAACGACGCTTTTACGCTGTCTGCTTCGATTAGAAGAGCCTGATTATGGTGATATTTATTTTCACGGGAGAAATATTTATGACAAGGAATTTACTATTCTTGAGTTCAGAAAAAAAGTTGGTTGTGTCTTCCAGAATTACGCTTTGTATCGCCATCTTAACGTTATGGATAACATTACCCTTGCCCTATGTAAAGTGTTTGGCATGCCGGGACAACTAGCCCGGGAGAAAGCCTTACATGAGCTACAAAAACTTGATATGGCCTCGCATAGCGCGAAATACCCTTCGCAATTATCGGGCGGCCAGCAACAGCGCGTCGCCCTGGCCCGAACAATGGTCACCGACCCAGAACTCATTATTTTTGATGAGCCGACGTCTGCGCTTGATCCGCTCATGACTCGTGAAGTCGGAATGTTGATCAAGCAACTTCACGACAATGGCGTCACTATATTATGCGTCACTCATGATATTCGCCTCGCCAGATTACTAAGCGATAACGTAACGTTTCTTAATCATGGCAAAATTCGTGCAGAAGGCGCTTTTACCGATCTTGCTTTACGAGAAACGGATCCAGATATCCACTGTTTTTTTAGCGAGGCACAACGATGATCGCTGGCTGGTCTCTCTTCTTTAATGACCTGACTGAACAACTGCCACTTGTTGTGGACGGTATTAAAGAAACCTGTAAACTTGCGCTGATTGTTTCCATCACCGGTTTTTTGTGGGGAATTATTATTTTCTTTCTGAGCCTGAGCCATCGCCCCGTGGTAAAAGCCATAACTCGACTGTACATGGATTTCTTTATCGGTACGCCACTCATTCTTATTCTGTTTGTTATCTATTATGGTTTACCTCAATCTGGCATTCACCTGTCCTCTTTTACCGTGGCGGTTACAGGGTTTACTTTAAACGTCGGCGCATATAATGCCGCGTACATGACAACGGCCTATAACGCATTGAATAAATATGAAACGGAGGCCGCAGTCGTTCAGGGGTTGAACAAACGGCAGGTCTTTTTGTGGATTATACTGCCTCAGGTATTGCTGTCTTCCATTCCAGCCTTAACGAATCAGGTGATTAATAACCTTAAAGACAGCACCATCGTTTTTCTTATCCAATATACTGAGTTTTTCGCGCGAATTCAGGAGGTTGCTGCAACCAGCTTTAAATTCTTCCATGCTTACCTTTTTGCCGCCATAGTGTACCTTATTGGCGTTACCTTTATTGTCGGTTTGACCCGGTTTTTAGAGCATAGACTGCTTCGCCATTACGGTCAGGATTACTGAGTTGCACTGCACTATTCTGATTAATTCATCGCTGACATTATCAAAGTTATTTTTATTTAGTGTTGGTTAATATTTTAACCTTCATTATTGCGTTAGGTGTCCATTCTGGTCTAAGTCTTACTCCATTGAGGATATTATGGCGCTACCACAACTATCAATATGGCAGCCCGGCGATGGGTTAAGAAAAATAAAGTATAAATATCATGTTTGTCTCATTGTCATATTCTCCGTCCTTATACGGTTGCTGTTTATAACTGACCGCTACCTTTGGTGTGACGAAGCGTCCAGCGTGCTGATTAGTCGACATAGCGTAGATAATCTGCTCTTCCATGCCGCTTTTGACGTGCATCCCCCGCTTTATTATCTGTTACTGCATGGCTGGATCATATTATGGGGTGATAGCATTGCAGCGGTACGCTCTCTCAGTCTACTCTTTGGGATCCTGACAGTTGTGCTGGTTATCGCGCTTACGCGATGGCTGGCAAATGAGCGTACAGCCTTATTGGCAGGATGGTTTGCCGCCCTGATGCCGATGGCAGTCCATTACAGTCAAGAAACGCGCATGTACGCGTTAATGGGAATGCTAACGCTCGCAGCCGCGTTAGCATTGATGATGTGGATAAAAACACCCACCCATAATCGCTATCTTGTCGCGTATGCTTTACTTATGACGTTCAGCTTTTACACCCATTATTTCACCCTATTTGCACTTATTGCCCACTGGATCGCAGTAACAATATTATCCTGCCAAAGCCATAAAACGGCCTGCTACCTTAAACTTCCTGGCTGGTGGTTTGCTAACCTGGCGATTGCTGTCGCTTATCTCCCCTGGTTGCCCGTATTGTTTAATTTACTGACTCATCTGGCGCAGTTGAGAGCCGGTAATGATATCGGTTGGATTCCCCCCGTAACATGGCGTGACCTGCCTGCGATGTACTGGCATTTTTTACCGGAAACAACGGACAGGGTTTTCCGTCGTTCATTCTGTGGCTGGCTGTGGGAGGTTTTATCGGTACTGTGGGGCGAATATCTTTATACAACGGAGAATATGAAAGATATCAGCTGATATTATTTTGTAATCTGGTCATCCCTGTAATGCTGGTCTTCATCATTTCCTGGTGGATGCCGTTATTTATCGATCGTTATTTCTTCTTCTCATCGCTGAGCATTCCTCCCCTGCTCGCGGTATTACTTACCCGCGCAAAAAAAGCGGTTTGTGGCTTCTGGTTTATCTTATTCACCTTATTATTCGGCTATGGTTCATATCATAATAACCCTGAGCACATAGACGAGTTTAAACCACTGGTAAACTATATTAATACCCGTCACCAGCCTAATGATGCCGTGGTAGTCAGTAAAATGTTCGATTATTTAAGTTATGTGTATTATAATAAGCGAGATTATCGTACATTTCTTTATACACCGCCTAACGCACACGGAACATCAGGCAGACCGAATGCCTATGGCTTTGGTTCACTGTTTTATGCGCAAGCCGATCAGACATATATTGATACTCTGGCAACGCTTTCAAAAAGTCACCATCGTGTCTGGTTGATAAGCGGCGGTAACTTCAGTCAGGATTACCCCTTGCCGTCAGAATGGCAAAATATCGCAAACTTCAGAAGTGGTAGATTTCAGGTACAATTATTTGTAATACCGACTCAACAGACGCGTCAAATGCAATGATTACCGTTTTTTATCCAGTGCAGTGATAAACAGTACTGCCACTGCCAGACCGCCTAAAAGTAAGGTCCAGCCAAACGCTTCAAAAACCTCAATCATATCGCCTCCGGGTAGGTGATATTAAATCAAGATGGCTATCTCATCGTAACATTTAAAATATCAATTAATGTGCAATAATCGCTTTATATGTATGAATAAATATTGTTCCTCCTGCATTTAATTGCATGCTATTATCATAGGGCTTAATATGTGTATATTAACGATTATTAATTATCAGCTTATAATAATATAACTGTCCAATTCATTTGCCAGCTATTATTATCCTCTATCTTCTTTAAGATAACCGCTTAACTCATAATATCGCCTTTATTCGTCGCATTAAATTACTCACTCACCTGATTAATGCTTGCCTAACGATTGCTTCGTTGTTTTAATTCCAGCGCGAAATTATTTAGTGAGAGAACAATGAAGCATACACAACAATCAGGCGCAAAAGTCTATAACCCATTCACGCTTAGCTTATATGACTGGTGGGTACTCAATATCTCAAACAAATATGCCTGGAAGTGCCCTACTGATACGCGACTACTTCCTTTCTTCCTGCATCACATGGGCGAGACTCACCTGGATATTGGCGTAGGTACAGGTTATTACCTGAAGCATGCACCTGCGACTCATGCCATTTCGCTGATGGATTTAAATCCGGATAGCCTGAAAATAGCCGCCAGCCGAGTGGGTAATACAAAAATCTGCGCCACACTACAACACGATGTTTTCGACACGTTCCCGGCGGACTGGCACGGGCGCTTCGATTCCGTTTCGATGTACTATCTTCTGCACTGCTTACCTGGTGAGATGACAACAAAAGCGAAGGCAATTAAAAATGCCGGTATGGCGCTTAAACCCGGCGGCACACTTTTTGGTGCCACGATTCTGGGCAAAGAGGTTCCTCACAATGCTTTTGGCAAGAAATTGATGGCTGTTTATAACAAGAAAGGAATATTCAGTAATACCAATGATTCAGCCGATACGTTACGCAGCGTGTTGGACGAACATTTTGCTAAGGTGACTTTGGAGCAACATGGCGCCGTTGCGCTATTTTCCGCCACTACGCCACGTTCATCGTAAGTGTAGGCACTCCCGAGCGGTCGGGCAGCGCGATCATGTGGGTTTAACCCGTTGATTAAACATTGGATTACGGAATAGCAATTGCTTATTTTATTTGTCATACAAATAAGTATAATACCCGCTTCCGATGTAGACCCGTCCTCCTTCGCCTGCGTCACGGGTCCTGGTTAGACGCAGGCGTTTTCTGTATGGAATACGCCATCCCCTCTGATAGATGCCTTGTTTGCCTAAAGCGGTTAACCCCGCCTGCGACAAACGTCATACAGGACGGTCAGTCACGCTTACGCGGCATCATCCGTAACAGCGTATTGTCTTTCCAGAAATAGTGATGCATCAAAGCAGCGATGGCATGAAGTCCAATAACAAAATAGCCCAGATTCGCCAGCGTGACGTGCCAGGATTTCAGCATATCTACGCGTTCAAAGTTAGCTTCGGCGGCATGGGGCATAGTAATGCCAAATGCGACCCAAGGATTGCCGCGGTTATACATCATGACCAGACCAATAACAGGCAGCACGATAAATAACAGGTAAATCACCAGATGTCCTAAATGCGCCATTCCGGTCATCATCGGTTTTGGACGAGGAACAATGGGCGGCGTGGGATATTTCAGCCGAATAAACAAGCGTGCCACCATTAAAAGCAAAATAGTGATACCACATGAAACGTGCGTCATATTAAACCAGGGCCGATAACTACGCGGCGCAAAACCGCGTAGCTCCATCGCGGCGTAAGCCACAATAACCAGAAAAAAGACTAACCAGTGAATACCAATTTGCAGGCCGGAATACTTATTGCCCATAGCGCGTCCTGAATGAAAACCGTAAAGCGACAACATAACCAGCTTTTATAAATAATTCATCAAATTTATGAGATGGTGGTCGCACTTGCCCGTTCACCCTCGCAAACGGGCGATTTTTAGCGTAAAGCTCTCTGTTCTAACGCACTGCGCAGCGTAGTATCTGCCTGCAATACCTGCCATGCGTTTTCAATATCACGTGGGATATCAACGTGAATGATAAAATCTTTACCACGCGGTCCATACCCTGTTTCATCGTCACGCAAACGTGGCAGCTCGCCGGCAATCAGAGACAGATAACGCTCCACCGTCCAGATGCCCTCTTCAACATTGGCAAAACGTGTACCGTCATTAAGGTGGCGCAGTACCGGAACAAAGCCAGGAAAACTCAGCCAGCGTGGCGCATCGGTGTCGTCGTTTGTCACGCGCCGAAACGCCGCGATTGTGCGCCGCTGCATGGTGGGGTCTTGCACAACGATAGCCGTGTTAATGTTTTCTTTCGCCTGACGGATCAGTGCGCAGGAGAAACGGGCATTTTCGCCGCAATTAGTTGACCGATCTTCCAGCCAAATTTTCTCAGCCGGAATATGCCAGAACTGGTTCGCGATATCCGCGAGGATAGCGGCTTCAGCGCGTCCGCTTGTGCGAATAGTGTGGTAGCGCGGATGCCGGGCAATCACGGCGTACAAAAACGGCGTCGAATGGCCTATACCGCCGCTAATCAGTAAAGGAACGCCTTGCGCTTTGGCGATGCGACAGGCCGCGTCGATAGTGGGGATCACCGCATTGCCCGCCAGGACGACGCAATCCGACGAATAAGGTTGTTCGCCGGAAAAATCATTTTGCGCCAGCCACTGTCCGACGGTATTCACCGCCAGCAATGTTTCCGCAGAGAGCGCCGGAAATGGCGTTGTATTCATAATTCCTCCTTTTTGTTCCGAACTTGTACCGGATCTCTTTGAAAGACGTCGTCGCCTGGCTTTTTAGGCCGTAATCTGATCCATGGCCTGTAAAATACGCTTATCGGAAATAGGATAAGGCGTACCGAGCTGTTGCGCGAAATAACTGACACGCAGTTCTTCAATCATCCAACGGATCTCTTTAACATCATCATCTTCGCGACGCGCTGGAGGCAATTTATTTATCCATTGTTGCCACGCCTGCTGGACGCTTTCGACTTTCAGCATTTGCGCCCGATCGCGGTGCGGATCGACAGCCAGTTTCTCCAGCCGCTTTTCAATTGCCTGCAGATAACGCAGCGTATCGCCGAGACGTTTAAAGCCGTTGCCAGTCACAAAACCACGGTATACCAGACCGCTCATCTGCGCCTTGATATCGGAAAGCCCCAACGCCATGCTCATATCCACCCGCCCTTTCAGACGCTTATTGATATTGAATACGGTCGTCAGGATCCGCTCAACCTGCTTCGCGATATCCACCACAGTATCATTCAGCTCGGCGCGTACCTTTTCGTGCAGCGCGGTGAAACCTGCTTCGCTCCACACCGGTCCGCCGTTGGCATCTATCAGTTTATCTACCCCGCAGGCAATACAGTCATCAATCAACTCCAGTACTTTGCCGTACGGGTTAAAGTACAGCCCCAGCTTGGCTTTATTCGGCAATTTCTCATGCAGATACTTAATCGGTGAAGGAATGTTGAGCAACAGCAGACGGCGTAAACCGCACCACATCGCCTGTTGTTGTTCCAGCGGATTATCAAACAATTTGATAGCGACGCTGTCACGCTCATCCACTAACGCCGGCCACGCCTTCACTTTATAATTACCGCGTTTCTGTTCGTAGCTTTCCGGCAGCTCGCCGAAACTCCAGATATGCAGCCCGCTCTGCTCGATGCCGTCATCCGCCACCGCCGAGAGCGTCTCCTGCACTTTGCCTTTCAGCGCATTTTTAAGCTCGGCGAGCGAACGCCCTTCCTGCAGTTTCTTGTTTTTGTCATTCACCACGCGAAACGTGATTTTCAGATGCTCGGGCACCTGATCCCAATGCCAGTCTTCCCGGTCGACCGTGACGCCGGTCATCCGGCGCAGTTCACGCTCCAGAGCGTCCAGCAGCGGCAGCTCCAGCGGCGTTACGCGACCTAAAAACGCTTCAGCATAGTTTGGCGCCGGAACAAAGTTGCGACGTACCGGTTTTGGCAACGATTTAATCAGCGCAATAACTAATTCACGGCGCAGCCCTGGGATCTGCCATTCAAAACCGCTCTCGTCAACCTGGTTAAGTAGCGGCAACGGAATATGGACGGTCACGCCGTCAGCATCCGCGCCCGGTTCAAACTGATAGCTCAAACGCAGCTTGAGATTGCCCTGGTGCCAGAAGTTCGGGTAATCCAGTTTGCTGATTTTTTCCGCGCCTTCTTTAATCAGCATACTTTTTTCAAAGTTGAGCAGATCCGGCGTCTCGCGGCTGATTTTTTTCCACCAACTATCAAAGTGGCGGGCGGAAATAACGTCATGGCTAATACGCTGGTCATAAAACTCAAACAGGGTATCGTCATCCACCAGGATATCGCGGCGGCGAGATTTGTGCTCAAGTTCCTCGACTTCCGCACGCAATTTTAGATTCTCACGGAAGAAGGCATGACGGGTTTGCCAGTCCCCCTCCACCAGCGCATGGCGGATGAACAACTCGCGACACAACGCCGGGTCAATCTGGCTGTAATTCACCTTGCGCGCGGCGACAATCGGCAGACCGTAGACAGTAACCTTTTCCGTCGCCATCACCGCGCCTTGCGCCCGCTCCCAGTGCGGTTCGCTATATGAACGTTTAATCAGGTGCTGGGCTACCGGTTCCACCCATTCTGGCTCAATGCGGGCAGCGATGCGCCCCCACAAACGGCTGGTCTCCACCAGTTCTGCGACCATTGTCCATTTCGGCGGTTTTTTGAATAAACCGGAACCGGGGAAAATAGAGAATCGGGCGTTACGCGCGCCGGTGTACTCTTGTTTATCGGCATCTTTCATCCCGATATGCGACAACAGCCCCGTTAACAACGCAACGTGAATTTCCCGGTATTCTGCGGGTTCGCTGTTTACCGGAATCCCCAGTTCTTTTACCACCTGACGCAGTTGGGTATAGATATCCTGCCACTCACGCACGCGTAAATAGTTCAGATAGTCGGTGCGACACAGACGGCGGAATTGATTCGACGACAGGGCCTTTTGTTGCTCGCCGAGGTAATTCCACAGGTTAACAAACGCCAGAAAATCGGACTCCTTATCATGGAAGCGCCGGTGTTTCTCATCGGAAGCCTGCTGCTTGTCCACTGGGCGCTCGCGCGGATCCTGAATAGAGAGTGCGGAAGTAATGATCATCGCTTCGCGCACACAGCCATGCTTTTGCGCTTCCAGAACCATACGCGCCAGGCGCGGGTCGACCGGCAGCTGAGATAATTGTCGGCCTAGCGGCGTCAGCTTATATGCCGTTTGCTGTTCGTCGGCGGTAATCGCCCCCAGCTCTTCCAACAAACGCACGCCATCCTGAATATTGCGCTTATCCGGCGCTTCAACAAACGGGAAGGCAGCGATGTCACCCAGCCCCAGGGCGGTCATCTGCAAAATAACCGACGCCAGGTTGGTACGTAGAATTTCCGGGTCGGTAAATTCCGGACGTGACAAAAAGTCATCTTCCGAATACAGACGAATGCAGATCCCTTCCGATACGCGTCCGCAACGCCCTTTACGCTGGTTGGCGGAAGCCTGTGAGATCGGTTCAATCGGCAGGCGCTGCACTTTAGTGCGGTAGCTGTAGCGGCTGATGCGCGCAGTGCCAGGATCGATCACATACTTGATACCCGGCACCGTCAGCGAGGTTTCCGCCACGTTAGTCGCCAGCACGATACGGCGTCCGCTGTGCGACTGGAAAACGCGGTTCTGTTCGCTGTTCGACAAGCGTGCATACAGCGGCAACACTTCGGTATGCCGTAAGTTCAGCTTGTTCAGGGCGTCGGCGGTATCGCGGATTTCCCGCTCTCCGCTCATAAAAATCAGAATATCGCCGGGACTTTCACGCCCCAGTTCATCAACAGCGTCGAAAATTGCCTGTAGCTGATCGCGTTCAGTGTCGTCAGCCTCTTCCACGATGGGGCGATAACGAACTTCTACGGGATACGTTCGGCCAGAGACTTCGATAATCGGCGCGTTATTAAAGTGGCGCGAGAAGCGTTCCGGGTCGATGGTCGCAGAGGTAATAATCACTTTCAGATCGGGGCGACGCGGCAGAAGCTCTTTCAAATAGCCGAGCAAGAAGTCAATATTCAGACTGCGTTCATGCGCTTCATCAATAATGATGGTGTCATACTGCATCAATAGCCTGTCCTGCTGGATTTCCGCCAGCAGGATACCGTCCGTCATCAGTTTGACCATGGTGTTGCTACTGACATGATCGCTGAAACGAACTTTATAGCCGATGCAGCCGCCAGGCTCCGTTTGCAACTCTTCGGCAATGCGGTTAGCAACGGTGCGCGCCGCCAGGCGACGCGGCTGAGTATGTCCAATAAGTCCTTTAATTCCGCGTCCCAGTTCCATACAAATTTTCGGCAACTGGGTGGTTTTACCGGAACCGGTTTCCCCTGCCACGATCACCACCTGATGATCGCGGATCGCTTCCAGAATGTCCTGTTTTTTCTGGCTAACAGGTAAATTTTGCGGATAAGTGATTGAGGGGCGCGCCGCTTCGCGTAGAGCGACCTGCGCCGCAGCCTGTTCAATTTCTTTCGCCATCGTCTGGAAAATAGCCTGTTGCGCATCAGGATTTTTTACTTTCTTTACGCCATGCAGGCGGCGAGCAAAGCGCTGTTTGTCGCGCAGCATCAGTGCATCCAGCCGCTGCTGTAACACCTGAAGCGTCAACGTAGATTGTTCAGTCATAAAGCTCTTGGGCAGCATTCTGCCTGTTTAAAATCGTTTTAAATGATAGGTATAGAGTACCACATTGGGGCTTTTTTTGTGTTGTTCAATAATTTCGAACAAAGGGTTCGATATATTGCGCTATCCCTGCGACATATTTGTGAATAAAGTGTCAACAAGCAACGGGGCACGCCCCTTCAAACACATAAAAGGAAACACCCATGAGCAAGGTATTAGTTCTTAAATCCAGTATTCTGGCAGGGTACTCTCAGTCTGGTCAGTTGACTGACTATTTTATTGAACAATGGCGCGAAAAACACGTCGCAGATGAAATTACTGTCCGCGATCTGGCGGCCAACCCTGTTCCGGTGCTGGATGGCGAGCTGGTGGGCGCGATGCGTCCGGGCGATGCGCCTTTAACGCCACGTCAACAGGACGCTCTGGCGCTGTCTGATGAACTCATTGCTGAACTGAAAGCCCACGACGTCATCGTTATTGCGGCACCGATGTACAATTTCAATATCCCGACGCAGCTGAAAAACTACTTTGATCTGATTGCCCGCGCCGGTATCACTTTCCGCTATACCGAAAAAGGCCCGGAAGGTCTGGTAACCGGTAAACGCGCGGTGGTTCTCTCCAGTCGCGGCGGTATCCATAAAGACACCCCGACGGATTTGATTGCGCCTTACCTGAAAGTGTTCCTTGGTTTTATCGGTATTACCGACGTGAATTTTGTCTTTGCCGAAGGCATCGCCTACGGGCCGGAAGTGGCGGCTAAAGCTCAGGCCGATGCAAAAGCTGCGATTGACAGCGTAGTGGCCGCTTAAATATTTTTGCCTCCCGTTTCGACGGGAGGTGACTTCTTCGGTTCGTAGCGCAAATATCCTACCACGCCGCTACTGCCGCCATCGCTGGGATGCGTTACCCCATCATTGACTTCAACGCAGGCGAAATCAAAAGGCGACACATTTTCGATGCACGCCACATTGACCCCATATTGATCGGGATTGGATCGACGTTGATGAAAAGTATATATCCCGCATACCGAACAGAAAAAATGCACCGCCTTGCCCGTATTGAAGCGATATTCGGTAAGCTTATCCTGCCCTTTTAGCACTTTAATACCCGATAGCGGCGCAGACACTGCCACCGCTCCGCGCATCCGGCAAAACGAACAGTTGCAGCGCCTGGCGGTATGAAAGCCATCGCTAAGTTGAACGGTAAACACGACGCTGCCACAATGGCAGGCAGCAGATAACTTTTCAGACGTCATACCTGGTTACTCTCGCGAATAGTGATACCAGCCAACAGTATAGAAATAGCCTTCCGGTTCGCCTAATATAAATACGACCTTCATATTCAGAAATTACCAATATAAAAATGCATTTTGCGGTAAAAAAATTGTCGGGAAGCGGTTATTTACGCATCCATTTGCCATTAATTCCCTGGACATATTCTCCCGGCCTGGCACGCTCAACCAGTTTTTGCCCTGCCATCTTCGCCACCTCGTCCACGGGAAGATGATTGCTATCCGCTAACTGCTGATAACTGGCGCGGCGGGCATGATTGATATCAAGCACCAGCTTCTGGGTTTCGGCATCATTCTTTAAGGCCACCAGATAGCCATTCAGCGTTTCCCCGACCCGGCCCTGCGTGCGCGCTTCGTCCAGGGTTAAGGCCCACACAGAAGGTGTGAGCAAGCTCAGCGTCAGCACCCATAGTATTAAATACTTTTTCATTATGGCCTCAGAATAGATCGCTGCGTGATTTCAGGAGTTCTTCAACGTCTTTATCGACTTTGATATGTATTTCATGCTCGATCTTTACATTCATGTTGATGGTAATCGGCTGTTCCGGCGCGGCGACTTCAATACGTGGCGTGCAGCCCACCACGATAAATGACGCAAGCGCTGACAGCATGGCAATACTCATTTTCATTATTTATCCTCACAGTCCTTGTCTTTCCGGCAAGGAGGTTGCGGCAACGCTGTATTTTGTTCAAGCCATGCCTGTAAATTGTCGCCAAAACGCAAACTGCGCCACAGCGTAAACACATTTTCTTCATGGGTATAGTTCAAGTTAACGATCGCGGTTTTACCATCTACCCGGCTTTTGCCGGTAATGGCCGCCTGCATCGTTAGTACGCCCAGGTTATCAACGTTAATTTTCGTCCACGAATGCGTAATCTCCATATAACGTAGCCAGTTGATCGCCGAGCCTGCCGTGACATTATCCTTCACCACCGCATCCGCAGTATCTTTATCGATGCGCAACGTCATTGGCCCGGGATTCGTAAGCCAGCCATCTTTGATTATCCATTTTTCATTGTTCAGCCACAGCGGCAGCGCGCCGCTAACCGGACCAGACATGGCGAATTGCTTTGGATTTATGGCGCTAATCAATTCGCTGGATGAAATATTTTGCACCCGCAAAAGCGCCGGGTCGTGCTGCGGCATTCGCAACTGTTTCATAATGATTTGACCGCCCAGCACGTCTACGCTGACATCGCTTAGCAGTAATGGATTCGACTCGCTCCAGGGATAACCGCCCTGTAAATCAGCGGTGATATTTTTCGCCGTGACCTGGTTGACTATCCCGGCAATACGCAGCGAGACGGGCCCGCGCGTCCCCAATTGCCACGCGCCGTTGTGGAAGCGAAATGGCAGAATGAAATCGACGCCGTTGATTTTGTTATCCGGCATCCAGGCGCTACCGCCTTTTAACACGCCGTGTCCACCAGCTTCAAACCCCTGCCCCTGTGCGGCGGAAAAAGCCACCTGCGCATACAGTGAGCCTTCGCGCAGCGTCATTTTCCAGTTTGGTGGAAGCAACGGCTGGAAAACGATAAGCGACTGCTTCGGCCACCAGGCCTGTCCGCGAAGGCGTTCGCCATCCCAGCGCCCATTCAGCCGTACCGGTCCTATCGCCCCCGCCCGAAGGTCGCCTTTAAACTGGAACAGGGTTGGCTCGCGCCCTTCAACGCTAAAATTAATGGTAGAAGGCGGCAGCACGCTCCCGCTGGTAAATACGGTTTTTCCCGCCTCCAGAGACAGCGCGCCCTGTAGCGACGGCGTTGTGGCGTCGCGAACCCAGACAATGGGTTTATTCAGCACCAGTCTTGGCGATGTGACAGTCATTGCGCCATAGTGCAACTGATCAAAACCGGTGGACAAACTGGTCAACCTGATGGTGTTATCATGCCATTCGCCATGTCCGGCAATATCCCAGCGGGCGCGCATTGGCGTAAAGCTTCCTTGCCCCCAATAGCGCCACCGCCAGCGACCAGCATCAGGGAGAAAATCATTCGCCAGGCCATCAAGATGAAGAACGAAATCGCCCATCTCATTTTCATGCGCCCGTAAAATAGCCTGTAATCGACCATCAACGCCGCGCGGCGTCACCTTAACGCCCGCCAGCGGCCAACGAATTTCATCAATATCTAACGCATCAATCACCCGTCCGCGCGAGCGTAGCAATGCGCCAGGTGCAAAGGTGAGCTGCGGATCGGCCAGACTGCCGCGGAACATAGCGGGCAATACGGCATAAAAGATTAAATCCTTCTGTTTAGCCTCGCCGGTAAGCTGTAGAGGCATCTCACTGCTGTCCATGCTGAGTTTTCCCGGGCCGATAGTCAGTACAGCGTTCGCTTTACCGGCATCGCCCTGGGTCAGAATATTCAGGCGTCCGCTGACTCGCGCATTATCCGGCCCGGCTTGCCAGTTATCGATATTAAAAGCCAGACGTCCGCTCAAGGGGAATCCCTGATATGGCCAGTTCCAGCGGCCATCGCTGATGGTAAGCCGCTGACGCGTTACCGCCCAGGGGAGATCGAGAATCGGGTCAGGATTACCTCGCGCCATCACGATGAGCTGTCCGGCGTTATCACGCCACTCCAGTTCCGCATCCACCAGCGACGGTTCCTGCGGCAGACGCAAGGTCGCTGCCGCATGACCGCTGACCGGCAGGCCATCCGGTACCAGCGGCAACATAAACTCCCCCGCCAGGCTAACGGGAGGCTGGTTGGCCAGCGCGGCGATCTCCAGTTGGCTCACCGTCAATGCCTGACCGCGTAACTGCCCTTGAAATTTTACTTTTTCGCCCTGATAACGTATCTGCTGAATGAGCGGCGTCATGGAGATCGCCAGCTTGCCCTGCCATTCCGGCCAGGGCGCGAGAATGACATTATCAATGTTAATCCAGGTATTGGGCAGCATTGACTGCCACTGCGCCAGCGTACGCGGCGCGGCGGGAGAAGCTTCCGAAGCGGGCAGTTTCGCCAGGCACGCGGCATCCAGTTTAAGGCTTTTAATATTCAGCAACCAACGGCTGGGATGCGTCAGTTCCGCCTGGGTAATATGCGCTAACGAACAATCATTGACCAGATAGCGAAGATCGGGAATCACTAACCCATGACGTGTCAAGCGTGGACTTTGTTCCAGAGCGATACGGGTACCGACGGGTAGCCAAATTCCCGCCAGAGTGGGAACCCACAGCCCGAGGGTCATCAGTAGCGTCAGAGGGACAAGAATCAGCAGTAACAGTAGCGCAAGGGCGGCTTTATATTTACCCTTCATGGGCCATTAATTTCCTGATTTAACGAAAAATTCAGTCGGCTATCTCTTTATTTTGGCATGATTGCCCGTACATAGCCTAATAGTTCATGTTGCAAGCGGGTGATGCGTTATGCATGTTGCAGGGGCGCCCTCCGGCTATTTGAGGCGTTGTGGAGAATGATAACCTAAAATTATTCATTATATGTATGACTATCAATTATTTTTGATTTTTTGTAAGATAATTTTAAGTATATTTGTGTGATTCTAACATCACTGGAGAAGGTCATATGAAACTCGCCGTCTATAGTACCAAACAGTATGACAAGAAATATCTACAGCAAGTGAACGAAGCGTTCGGTTTTGAACTGGAGTTTTTTGATTTTCTGCTGACCGAGAAAACGGCGAAAACCGCCAATGGATGTGAGGCAGTTTGTATCTTCGTGAATGACGACGGGAGCCGACCGGTACTGGAAGAGCTGAAAAAACACGGCGTGAAATACATCGCGCTGCGTTGCGCCGGATTTAATAATGTCGACCTGGATGCCGCTAAAGAGCTCGGTTTGCAGGTGGTCCGCGTGCCGGCTTATTCTCCGGAAGCCGTCGCTGAACATGCGATTGGCATGATGATGACATTGAACCGCCGTATTCACCGCGCTTATCAACGCACCCGCGACGCTAACTTTTCCCTTGAGGGACTGACCGGCTTTACCATGCACGGAAAAACCGCTGGCGTCATTGGTACCGGTAAAATCGGCGTCGCCGCGCTGCGTATCCTGAAAGGCTTCGGAATGCGTTTACTGGCGTTTGATCCCTATCCCAGCACCGCCGCGCTTGACCTCGGCGTCGAGTATGTGGATCTGCAAACGTTGTTTGCCGAATCGGATGTCATTTCCCTGCACTGCCCGCTCACGCCGGAAAACTACCATTTACTGAACCATGCGGCATTCGACCAAATGAAAAATGGCGTTATGGTCATTAATACCAGTCGTGGCGCGCTGATTGATTCCCAGGCGGCTATCGAAGCTCTGAAGAATCAGAAAATCGGCTCGCTGGGGATGGATGTGTATGAAAACGAACGCGACCTGTTCTTTGAAGATAAGTCAAACGATGTTATCCAGGATGATGTTTTCCGCCGTCTGTCGGCCTGCCATAACGTACTGTTTACGGGGCACCAGGCATTCCTGACCGCAGAAGCGCTGATCAGCATCTCTGAAACCACGCTACAAAACTTAAGCCAGCTTGAGAAGGGCGAAGCCTGCCCGAACGCGCTGTTCTAATCCTGTCGCTCCCCTGCGCTCAGGGGAGCATTTTCGGATAACCCCTGAAGATCTATCCGGTCATATTATTACTATAGTCAGTGTTAACTATCAGATTACAGAGAATATCAATGAAGAAAATCGTCACGCTGGTCGCCCTGAGCATCATAATCACAGGGTGCGTGAGCAGTGGAAAAGTGTCCGTCAAACGCGAGCAACTGGAGCACCACCGCTTTGTTCTGGAAAGCGTAAACGGTAAAACGGTCACCGGCCCGGAGCTCAGCTTTGGCGAGGACATGACGGTATCTGGCAAAATGTGCAATCAATTCACCGGCGAAGGAAAACTGTCGGACGGCGAATTAAAAGTGAAAAATTTAGCGATGACCCGAATGATGTGCGCCGATCCGCAGCTTAATGCGCTGGACGGTACCCTCAGCGAGCTCTTCAGCAAAGGCGCACAGGTCGATTTAACCGCGAACCAATTAACGCTGGCGACGGCAGAAACAACGCTAATGTATAAACTGGCAGATTTAGCGCACTAAGCCATTAAGTGAAAAGTTATACGCGTCAGGCGAAACGCCGCGCTTAATAACTCCCGCAGCTTCCGGCGGCAAGCGACTGTTCGCTACAACGTTTGCCGTTGGGGAGCGCGCACATACCAATTACTGAACCATCAAGCTGCCGGGCCGCTGAAAGCGAACCGCCAATCATAGCGCAATTCGCTTCGCCGGCGCTGGACATCGCCGCTTTCATCCCTGGCGAAACATGCGCCGCGGTTGCCTGCTGAACAGGTTCGCTACTGCAAGCCGACAATAATAACGCGGCACATCCCACCCAAAACGCTGCGCGCATTTCTCTCCCCTCTGTTTATTCATCCAAACGACACCGCCCTAAATAATAGGCAGCAGAAACTGACGCGTCGAGAGGCAAAGCGCGCATTTATGCGCTTCATTAACATTTATTGGCAATTTTTTACGTCTTTTCGGCAAGAAATCGCCATTCTCCTCCCGCCAGGGACACAAAAGCGAAAATGGGGCTTGAAGGGCTTTGCTAAAATAAAAGGATAACTACAGGATGCGCTCACGATTATGCGTGTCCCTCTTTTTTGCGCAATGTAAGGGTGTCATATGCAAACAATTGACGGTAATGGCGCGGTAGCGTCGGTGGCGTTCCGTACCAGCGAGGTTATCGCCATTTACCCGATTACGCCCAGTTCAACAATGGCTGAACAAGCGGATGCCTGGGCCGGTAATGGGCTTAAAAATGTCTGGGGCGATACGCCGCGTGTGGTAGAGATGCAGTCGGAAGGCGGCGCGATCGCCGCCGTTCACGGTGCGTTACAAACCGGTTCGCTTTCCACGTCATTTACATCATCGCAGGGGCTGCTGCTGATGATTCCAACGCTGTATAAACTGGCGGGGCAGCTCACGCCGTTTGTACTGCACGTTGCCGCGCGCACCGTCGCCACACACGCGCTTTCTATTTTTGGCGACCATTCCGATGTGATGGCGGTCCGCCAGACAGGCTGCGCGATGTTATGCGCCGCCAGCGTTCAGGAAGCGCAGGATTTTGCGCTGATCGCGCACAGGGCTACGCTGAAAAGCCGCGTTCCGTTTATTCATTTTTTTGATGGCTTCCGTACATCGCATGAAATCAACAAAATTATACCGCTAACGGATGAAACCATTCTGAACCTGATGCCGCAGGCGGAGATCGACGCTCACCGCGCCCGCGCGCTGAATCCGGAACATCCGGTGATTCGTGGAACTTCAGCGAATCCGGACACCTACTTCCAGTCTCGCGAAGCGACCAACCCGTGGTACAACGCCGTTTATGATCATGTTGAAGAGGCGATGAAGGCATTTGGCGACGCTACGGGCCGTCAGTACCAGCCATTTGAATATTATGGCCATCCCCAGGCTGAACGCGTCATCATTATGATGGGCTCCGCCCTCGGCACCTGCGAAGAGGTCGTGGACGAGCTACTGATACGCGGAGAAAAGGTCGGCGTTCTGAAAGTCCGTCTGTTCCGCCCCTTCTCCGCCAAACATTTGTTACAGGCATTACCGGAAACCGTTCGCGCTATCGCCGTGCTGGATCGCACCAAAGAGCCTGGCGCGCAGGCCGAGCCGCTTTATCTGGACGTGATGACCGCACTGGCGGAAGCCTTTAATAATGGCGAGCGCGAAACGTTGCCGCGCACCATTGGCGGCCGTTATGGGCTATCATCCAAAGAGTTCGGCCCGGCGTGCGTACTGGCGGTCTTTAATGAACTCAGCCGCGCGAAACCCAAACCACGGTTTACAGTGGGCATTTATGATGACGTCACTAATCTCTCGCTGCCATTACCGGAAAATACCCTGCCCGGCAGCGCTAAACTTGAAGCGTTATTTTACGGTCTGGGAAGCGACGGCAGCGTATCCGCCACGAAAAATAATATTAAAATTATCGGTAATTCTACGCCGTGGTATGCGCAAGGTTATTTCGTTTATGACTCTAAAAAAGCTGGCGGGCTCACGGTATCGCACCTGCGCGTCAGCGAAAAACCCATTCGTTCCGCTTACTTAATTGCTCAGGCGGATTTTGTCGGCTGCCATCAATTACAGTTTATCGATAAATATCAGATGGCGGAGCGTCTGAAGCCCGGCGGTATCTTTCTGCTTAATACGCCGTACAGCGCCGACGAGGTCTGGTCGCGTCTGCCGCAAGAAGTTCAGGCGGTGTTGAATCAGAAAAAGGCGCGTTTTTACGTGGTTAACGCGGCGAAAATCGCCCGCGAATGTGGACTTGGCGCCCGCATCAATACCGTCATGCAAATGGCTTTCTTCCACCTGACGCATATTCTTCCGGGCGATAGCGCCCTGGTTGAGCTGCAGGGCGCGATTGCCAAAAGCTATAGCAGCAAAGGTCAGGATCTGGTTGAGCGTAACTGGCAGGCATTGGCTCTGGCGCAGGAATCGCTGGCGGAAGTGCCGTTGCAGGCGGTTAATCCGCACAGCGCGCATCGCCCGCCGGTTGTCTCCGACGCCGCGCCGGATTTCGTGAAAACCGTTACCGCCGCCATGTTGGCGGGCCTCGGCGACGCACTGCCTGTTTCCGCCCTGCCGCCGGACGGAACATGGCCAATGGGCACCACCCGCTGGGAAAAGCGCAATATCGCCGAAGAGATTCCTGTCTGGAAAGAGGAGCTGTGTACACAATGTAATCACTGCGTCGCCGCCTGCCCTCACTCGGCGATTCGTGCGAAAGTCGTTTCCCCGCAGGCGATGGAGAACGCGCCAGCCAGTCTGCATTCGCTGGACGTGAAGTCCCGCGATATGCGCGGCCAGAAATATGTGCTGCAGGTCGCGCCGGAAGACTGTACTGGCTGTAATTTATGCGTAGAGGTCTGCCCGGCTAAAGATCGGCAAAATCCACAGATCAAGGCGATTAACATGATGTCGCGCCTTGAGCATGTGGAAGAAGAGAAAGTGAATTATGACTTTTTCCTCGACTTACCGGAAATCGATCGCAGCAAACTGGAACGGATTGATATCCGCACGTCGCAGCTCATTACACCGCTGTTTGAATATTCCGGTGCCTGTTCCGGCTGCGGTGAAACGCCGTATATTAAACTGCTGACTCAGTTATATGGCGACAGAATGTTAATCGCTAACGCCACGGGGTGTTCCTCTATTTACGGCGGTAATTTGCCCTCAACGCCTTATACCACCGATGCCAACGGACGCGGCCCGGCATGGGCGAATTCGTTATTTGAAGATAACGCGGAATTTGGTCTCGGTTTCCGTCTGAGCGTGGATCAGCACCGGGCGCGCGTCATGCGTTTACTGGCGCAATTCGCCGATCGCATTCCGGCGGAATTAAACGATGCGCTGCATGCCGAAGCAACGCCTGACGTTCGGCGTGAGCAGGTCGCCGCATTACGCCAACATCTGAAATCGGTTGCGGGCGCAGAGGAACTGTTAAAGGATGCTGATGCGCTGGTAGAAAAATCAATCTGGCTGATTGGCGGCGATGGTTGGGCATACGACATCGGCTTTGGCGGTTTAGACCATGTGTTAAGCCTGACGGAGAATGTCAATATTCTGGTTCTGGATACGCAGTGTTACTCCAATACTGGCGGCCAGGCGTCAAAGGCGACGCCGCTTGGCGCCGTCACTAAGTTTGGCGAACATGGCAAGCGTAAAGCCCGTAAAGATCTTGGTGTCAGCATGATGATGTATGGTCATGTTTATGTCGCGCAAATCTCGCTGGGCGCGCAGTTAAACCAGACGGTGAAAGCCATCCAGGAGGCCGAAGCCTGGCCAGGACCGTCGCTGATCATTGCCTATAGCCCCTGTGAAGAACATGGCTACGATCTGGCGCTAAGCCATGACCAGATGCGCCAGTTAACGGCGACCGGTTTCTGGCCGTTATACCGCTTTGATCCCCGCCGTGCGGATGAAGGCAAACCGCCGCTGGCTCTGGACTCTCGGCCACCGTCAGATGCGCTTGCGGAAACGTTGCTTAATGAACAGCGTTTCCGTCGCCTGAATGCGCAACAGCCTGAAGTAGCTGAACAATTATGGCGAGATGCCGCATTGGATTTGCAAAAACGCTATGATTTTCTTGCCTTGCTGGCAGGAAAAGCGGAAAAACCCGGCGCAGATTAAAAAATATTCTAAGGATTAACCTGGAAACAAAAAAAGCCCGAACATCCGTTCGGGCTTGTCAATTTATACGCTGGAAAGCAAAGGTTAACGCAATGGCCCAGCGACAAAATGAATATGTGACAATAAAGGCATATAACAGGCGTAGAATATCGTAACCGAATGATATTGTATAATTTTTATTTCGTATAATACCCCCAAAAGCATTCGTATAAATTATATCTATTTCACTGCGAATTATTTCATTAATTATTGAATTAAACGGTAACATCTCTTTTTAGGTCTTTCCTGACAAGGCAGAAATAACGTTTTAACGTCAACTCGCTGATTATTTACGTGGAATACGCGTAATATTACGTCGCCCTCCCCTGTAGGTAGTCCCCGCAGAGTATCGTGGAGCAGCACCTAAAATGTGACGTATGTCATTGTACATAAAGTGCCTTTAGGGAGTAGAATTTCAGTGGATACTTAAACAGGAGGTTTTATGAACAGAACGATTCTTGTACCCATCGATATTTCAGATTCAGAATTAACTCAACGCGTGATTTCGCATGTTGAAGCTGAAGCAAAGATTGACGACGCTAAAGTGCACTTTTTGACTGTAATCCCGTCTTTGCCCTATTACGCTTCACTGGGACTGGCTTATTCAGCAGAGCTTCCCGCAATGGACGATTTGAAAGCCGAAGCCAAATCTCAACTGGAAGCGATTATCAAGAAATTCAACCTTCCTGCGGACCGCGTGCAGGCTCACGTTGCAGAAGGCTCTCCTAAAGATAAGATTCTGGAAATGGCAAAAAAATTACCGGCCGATATGGTGATTATCGCCTCGCATCGCCCGGATATTACTACCTATCTGTTGGGTTCCAACGCCGCAGCCGTTGTGCGTCATGCGGAATGCTCCGTACTGGTGGTACGCTAAATACCCGAGCCCGCATAAGAGAGTGCGGGCTCAAATCAATCATCATCGCCTAGTGACTGACACTTTTTGAAAACAGATTGATTACGATTACGCCGCAGATGATAAGCAACATGCCAATAATAGCCGGCATATCCAGTTTTTGGCCGAGAAATAACCATCCTATCAATCCAATAAGAACAATCCCTACCCCAGACCAAATGGCATAAATGATACCCGCAGGGATGGTTCGCATTGGGATGGTAAGGCACCAGAACGCGATACAATATCCGATGATGGTAACGAGGCTCGGTACCAGACGCGTAAAACTATCCGATAATTTTAATGAGATCGTGGCGATAACTTCTACCACGATGGCGATAAATAGAAAGATTACAGCTTCTTTAGTCATACATCTCTTCGTTCCGATATTTTTCTGAGCGTGATGACATCTTAATTAATACGGATGACAGAATAAAGACGCTTTTGAACCATTGCGTATCTTGCCATAACATACTTCAAGTTGCATGTGCTGCGGCTGTGTTCCCTTACCCCAGTCACTTACTTGAGTAAGCTCCTGGGGATCCGCTCGCTTGCCGCCTTCCTGCAAGTCGAATTATTTAAAGTATAAAAGCAATCTTTCATACACAAGAGATAAAAACAATAAACTTGTTCAGGATTTATGATTACTTAGAAGCGTTTGCCTGCCCCGTATTTTCTGCTTTACCATATGTCCTGTCAATTATACCAACAGGGTCCACTGGTGTTTTTTTTGGCATAACCCAGCCGCTTTCACTGACGCTACCTCGTGTAAGATATTTGACTTTTGCCCTAACGATAATAAGATAATGCTCCCTGCTGAACCTGTCTGCAACACTAAGATCCGTGGTATATTCAGGTACGATTCTTCCACTTCGAACCTGCTCTTTGGCTATTTCAGCAGAGACAGGCAATACCTCTGCATCGCCCCCCTCAATACCGCCTGCCGTTTTAAAACTAACAATATTTTCAGCCTGCGGACCTATTGTACCTCGGCATAATACAACTTCGGTCTCCCCTGCTGCAGCATCCCCACTCTGGTATTTCTTATAAATACCTTGTACATTTTCTTCTGATGTAGGGTATAAATCTTCTGACAGGGAGGCCAGTATGTCTTCCAGTAGGGGGGAATCATCCGTAATATCCAGAAGTTCTTCATCATAACCCGCGTCTCCTTCTCTTAACTCTGAATAAGGCTTATCAATATGGCGAATAAGCCCCCCACCTTTCAGCCCAGACGCCTGATAAAATCTTCCATCAGAAGATCGGTAAAATGTCATGGCTGAATCTTTTCCGCTATCCGAATAGGTTGCCCGATACGTTTCTGAACCGGGTTCTTTAGTTAAAACGAGCTCTCTGTCGCCATATTTTATCGTATTAGGCGCTTCCGATGACAGCGGTGGATATGAGGCTTGCTTTCTGTAAAAGCCTTCTCCTGACGGTTTGTAATAACCATACGTTTGTTTATCAAAACCTGTAGCGCGATAGAGCCCATCGTTTCCTGCTGGACCTAACTCAAGAACTTTCTGACTACTCTTTTGATAAATAAAATCTGTATTTTCTATTGACTCTATAGTTTTATAATTACTCCCCTTTTGAATCGGCGCCCGTACTACACCTCTTTGTATTTTATCTTCAACAAATCGGAGGCCCGTATACTTTGCATTTGCCGCTCTTTCTGTGAACTTCGCTCCAGCAACAGGAACAGCCTCCATACCGATACGTACAATATCCTGTACGTAACCGCATACATCCGCAGAGTTTTCCACAACAGCCCGGTTAAGAATACTGCTGGTACCAGCCAGAGCGTTAAAACCAGGGACAAGACCCATTACAATATTCCAGACCGTTCCTAAGAGGTGAAGTCCTGCCCTTGCAGCCGGACTTAATGAGGAAGTTGTGCGATGATGTATAGTATCATCAAGATCAAAACTCAGCTCAATTAATCCTCCCAACCCCTCCTGAATAATCTTATTAAATGCATAAACGAATTCTTGCCCGCCATTCATGGAGGAAAGCTTCTCCTTGAACGATTCGAGAGCCTGAGCCTGTCTCTCATGTTGTTCTTCTAATGTCAGCCAGCTGCTTTGCGCAATATCACTGATCTCGTGAATAAGCCCAATAACGGCCTCTCGCACCATTTTGTTGGTGTCCATTAGTCCTAAAATGTCACACTCCTGCATATGTTCCTTCATATGAGTCTCTGCTCGATAATATTTCTCCGCCCAGTTTAGCTGCTTATTGATCGCGGCTTTCATTAACGAAATTAAAGGATCGTTGCTTTTGGGAAGTATTGATTTAACACCGTTGGAAAATTTATTATTAACCACAATTTTTCTTGCTATTGCGTTTATTTTTTTATCGTTAATTGGCCCCGTTATCTTTGCACACCAAAAAATAATATGGCGCATAATAATAAAATTATTTTTTATGCCTTCAGGGCTAAGCAATACTCTATCACCACCATTGCTGGATAAATGGTGTATCACTAATTGAACTAGCTTATAAAGATGACTCATCCTTTTTTTATTAAAAGCGCTCTTTCCTCTTTCTTGTCTATCGAAAGATACTATTTCTAACGCTGTAATAATAGCTTCCTTACCATAGAAAACCTCAAAGCTTGAACCAGAAATGTCAGGAAACTTTTCATACAGGACTTTCGTATAATGGCTTTCCATTGTCCATAAAGGCCTGTCTATCATGGGTGGTGCAGACTCAGTGCTGAAATGCAAAGGATGAACCAGCATATCACGCGCTATTAGCTCATATATTTTATATTGGTGTTGGATGTTTTCTCTTACAAAAGATAAAAAAGAAACGAAACTTCCCTCACCGAGAATAATGAGTTTATCACTTAAATGAACTAAAAGACCTTTAAACATATATTCAGCAGCAATAGCTCTTCCATCATGCGTCCACTGCCCAGTTTGAGAAAATGCAAGTAATTCATGATAGCCTCTTTTATAACTATTTGCCTCTTGTTCTTTTCCAAGTAGTTTGAGTACTGCGACAAGGTGTCCTCCTGCAACAGATGTATAGTGATCAAATAGACCATCTAACACCTTACCCAGCGGATGAGGCTCCGTATTTGGGGCAGGATGATCCTCCGGGAGAGCCCTTTCATATCTTTGTAATTCTTTAACGGGTAAAAAATCATTCTCACCTTCTGAATTACCATTTTTTATCCTATAATCACCAGATGTTACTGCTAATCTTGATGATAATAACAAACTAGTTACTGCAATATTTTTAATACTCCTGTCCATTTTATGAATGATTACTGGCTGAAAATGATTGCCGCTATGAGAAGATAAGAAAATTTCCCTTTGAATTTCCTTTCCCTCAAATATAATTTGCTCAGTGCTTTTAGGTGGAACAGTTACGCTATCTACATTAAATAGCTCATGTTCACCACTCATCGTTACCTGAGAAAAACACGACGATGTATGTGCAATTGCAGCGGGATCAATCTCTTTATAAATAACATTAGCGTAAACGTTTGCAACTTCACCGCTTGCATTTAAATGATCGTGCAAAATATGTTTTAGAAATAGATCTAACAACAATTTTTTTGATGTGATTCCATTTACACAGTTGTGAAAGTCAGGGGGAATTGGATAGCCGTTTTGATCAAATGGAAGCGATAAACATCCTCGCCCCCCATCAATATTTTCGTAACTGTAATTTAGAGATATCTTTACCTCGCATTTATTGGTATCTACATCGTCATTGATACTGCGCTCTACTTTATAATTAACCAGCCTACGGAAGGTTGCGCTATTTGAATAATAAAAATCCAATGTTGATTGGATTTCTTCACATATAATTTCATGTGTTGGCTCAAAGAAGAATTCATAAATATTTAAGCTGTTCTTTTCTTCATCTTTGGCCATCTCATCCAGCTTAATATATTCTTCTGGTAAATTAGATATTTGCTCATGAAAGATATCGTCCTGATAAAGTCCATCCAACATTGAAAGGTACGGTATGGTATCCCAACTTCTGATAGCTTGTATCTGTACCGTCTGCTGTGATTCTCTGGTTGATATATCACTTACTGTTATACGCATTACGTTCTCCAGCCAGAATTATGGTATACATCATAAGATGTAGATATCAGGTAGCAATTCTCATCGCAAATAATTTGTCTGAACTGTACATATGAAACAGGCTATTTTTAATTCAATACGACCACCAGAATAGGCAAGAAAATTTTAAATAGTATACGGTAAACTGATCTTACCCAACGATAATTAAACACTCTGCACTATCTTAGTAGATAATAAAATACTGATACCGTATTTTATATCACCAATAAAAGAGCAAAAAGGGTGTGCCGAATATCATTTTACACCTGTCCCGGTTCACCCCACGGAACCACTTGAAACGTACCATCATCAGGACGCAGCAGCGCCTGAATTTCAGTTGAGCCCGTCACTTCTTAACGGACCTGGCTGCATGATGTATACAGTTGACAATATCCGAAGGTACTATCTCTATTAAAACGTGCTGGCATTCGTCGCCGTAATCCGTACCATACGCGACATACTTTTGCCTGCTGGCTGTTGACGGCAGGAGCGAACCCGGCATTTATAGCCGGCCAAATGGGGCATGAAACTGCGCAGATGGTGTATGAAATTTACGGTATGTGGATTGATGACATGAACGACGAACAGGTAGCGATGTTGAATGCGCGGTTATCGTAGTTGCAAAGTTTGCCCCCAATTTGCCCCATTTAGTACCAGAGAACTGAAATAATGCAAGAAATTCAAAAGAATACAAAGAAAGAACAATACAACCTGAACAAGTTGCAAAAGCGCCTGCGCCGTAACGTTGGCGAAGCGATTGCCGATTTTAATATGATTGAAGAAGGCGATCGCATTATGGTTTGCCTTTCTGGCGGCAAAGATAGCTATACGATGCTGGAAATTTTACGTAATTTGCAGCAAAGCGCTCCGATCAATTTTTCACTGGTCGCCGTCAACCTCGATCAAAAGCAGCCAGGTTTTCCGGAGCATATCCTGCCAGCCTACCTTGAGCAGCTGGGCGTAGAATATAAAATCGTCGAAGAAAACACCTATGGCATTGTGAAAGAAAAGATTCCGGAAGGAAAAACCACCTGCTCGCTGTGCTCGCGTTTACGTCGGGGTATCCTGTATCGTACGGCGACTGAATTGGGCGCGACCAAAATCGCCCTGGGCCACCATCGCGACGATATTCTGCAAACCCTGTTTCTGAATATGTTCTATGGCGGAAAAATGAAAGGGATGCCGCCGAAGCTGATGAGCGATGACGGCAAACATATCGTGATCCGCCCGCTGGCTTACTGCCGCGAGAAAGATATTATCCGTTTTGCTGAGGCCAAAGCCTTTCCTATCATTCCTTGTAATCTGTGCGGTTCGCAACCCAACCTGCAACGCCAGGTGATTGCCGACATGCTACGCGACTGGGATAAACGCTATCCTGGACGGATCGAGACGATGTTTAGCGCCATGCAGAATGTCGTGCCGTCTCACCTTTGTGACACTAACCTGTTCGATTTCAAAGGGATCACTCACGGTTCCGAGGTCGTCGACGGCGGCGATTTAGCGTTCGATCGTGAAGAGATTCCCTTGCAGCCCGCTGGCTGGCAGCCGGAAGAAGATGACACCTCCTTAGAGGCGTTGCGGCTTGATGTTATCGAAGTGAAATAATCTGCAGGCGTCTCAGCACTCCGCTGAGACGCCATACTATCGATCATTTTAATAGCCGTACCCGGCATGACTTGCCTTTGATCTTCCCGTTTTGCAACTGCTTCCAGGCTTTTTGCGCTACTGCTTGACGTACGGCGACGTAAACGTGCATGGGATGCACGTTAATTTTGCCGATATCCGCCCCGTCTAATCCAATATCGCCGGTCAGCGCGCCTAAAATATCTCCCGGACGCATTTTCGCTTTTTTGCCGCCGTCAATACATAGGGTAGCCATCTCTGCGGCCAGAGGGAGCAACGACTGCCGGGCGGGCGCATTCAGCCAGTTCAGTTTGAGTTGCAGCATTTCTGAAAGAATATTTGCCCGCTGCGCCTCTTCCGGCGCGCAGAAACTGATCGCCAGACCGCTACTTCCCGCGCGCGCCGTACGGCCAATACGATGGACATGCACCTCCGGGTCCCAGGCCAGCTCATAGTTAACCACCAGTTCGAGCGATTTAATATCTAACCCTCGCGCGGCAACGTCGGTGGCAACCAGAATGCGCGCGCTGCCATTTGCAAAACGCACCAACGTCTGGTCGCGGTCGCGTTGTTCCAGATCGCCGTGGAGCGCCAACGCGCTTTGTCCTACCGCATTAAGCGCATCACAAACGGCCTGACAATCTTTTTTGGTATTGCAAAACACCACGCAGGACGCTGGCTGATGCTGGCTAAGCAACGTTTGTAGCAGCGAAATTTTTTCATGCGCAGACGTTTCGAAGAACTGTTGTTCGATAGCCGGTAGCGCATCTACCGTATCGATTTCAATACGTATTGGCTGCTGCTGTACACGACCGCTAATCGCCGCAATGGCGTCAGGCCAGGTTGCTGAAAACAATAACGTCTGGCGCGTCTCAGGCGCAAAGCGGATCACCTCATCAATGGCGTCACTGAATCCCATGTCCAGCATTCGGTCTGCTTCATCCATTACCAGAATGTGCAGCGCATCCAGCGATACGGTTTCTTTTTGTAAATGATCCAGCAGGCGCCCCGGCGTCGCGACAATGATATGCGGAGCGTGCTGAAGCGAGTCGCGCTGTGCGCCAAAGGGTTGCCCGCCACACAAGGTCAGAATTTTGGTATTTGGCAGAAAACGGGCCAGGCGACGTAACTCTCCGGCAACCTGATCCGCCAGCTCCCGCGTCGGACACAGCACTAATGCCTGTGTCTGGAACAGAGTGACATCAATTCGATGCAAGAGCCCAAGACCAAACGCCGCCGTTTTGCCGCTACCGGTCCTGGCCTGCACACGCACATCATTTCCCGCCAGAATGACGGGTAATGCTGCGGCCTGAACAGGCGTCATCTCAAGATAGCCCAGCTCAGTAAGGTTATTGAGCTGGGCGGCGGGCAAAACATTCAGGGTTGAAAAAGCGGTCACAATTTACTCTCGCGGTAACGACTCATAGTCAGCAGGCGCGTATCCTCGCAGATCCGCGCGTTTGATGCGACATTTTAATCGGTTCTTCGTCCGGCGGCGGGTCGGGCATCGGCTGAGGACGGGGAAGCGGCTCAGGAATGGGAACAGGGTCAGTGGGAATCGGGTCCGACAAGGACGAGTGTAGATATAATAAGGTCAAAAGACAGCTCATATTACCCTCCAGAATGTCATTCAGACTCTTAAAGGGTAGACGCAGATATTCTACAGGCAAAAAAAAGCCGACTAATCTAAGTCGGCGTCGTACGAATCAATTGTGCTATGCAGTAATTCAAAAAAGGAAGTAAGACAATATGGAGCGCAACGCCCATCGCTTGACGTTGCATTCACCTGCGAGAGAGATATTGCCCCGAATAGGTAGATGGTTTATTGACTTCGCTCAAATTTCTCGGCGTTTTTTCATACGAAATGGTCTGAAAAGCGCTTTTGTTACAACCATTTACTGCGATGCAACCATAAAGTAACACCACCGATCAGGACAACTAACAGAATACAAAACAGAGAAAAGCCGAACCGCCATCCGCCGCCAGGAATACCGCCCAGGTTAACGCCAAATAACCCTGTTAAAAAGGTGCTGGGCAGAAAAACCATCGCCATAAGCGACATGGTATAAGTTCTGCGCGCCAGAGACTCCTGCATCACCTGGGCAATTTCATCCGCCATGATGCCAGTACGCGCGATACAAGCGTCAATTTCATCCAACCCCCTTCCCAGCCTGTCGGCGATATCCTGCATTCTGCGCCGGTGATCGTCGCTCATCCACGGCAGCCGTTCACTCGCAAGCCGGGCATAGACGTCGCGCTGCGGCGCCATATAGCGACGCATAACAATTAGCTGTTTACGTAGCAATGCGAGGAAACCGCGCGGTGGGATTTGCTGGTCGAGAAGATTATCTTCCAGATCGATAATTTTATCGTGTAGCTCTTCAATAAATTCACTGGCGTGATCGGTTAACGCATCGCACACATCCACTAACCAGCCGCCGCAATCTACGGGCCCGGTGCCCTCCTGCAAATCACTGACCACATCGTCCAGCGCCAGAACCTTTCGCTGACGGGTAGACACAATGAATCGCTCGTCCATATATAAACGCATTGCCACTAATTGATCCGGGCGTTCGTCAGTACTGCCATTAATACAGCGCAGCGTAATGAGCGTCCCTTCCCCCAAACGACTTACGCGCGGGCGCGAGCTTTCACCAGCCAGCGCATCACGCACGTTATTGGGGAGTAAAGGCGTTGAAGCCAACCAGCGGGCGCTGTCCGGGTGGGTATAATTAAGATGTAGCCAACAGGGATGCTGACTATCGATCACATCATTATCTTCGAGCGGTTTTACTCCACCACGACCATCCAGTAGCCATGCGAAAACGGCATCCGGCACGTTCACATCCGATCCCTTAATGGCTTCCACAGCGCCTCCACGTTACAACTCTCATGCCGTTAGTCTAGCTTTCGGGAAAGGTTAAGCAATCTCTCATTTTCTCATTGCGCAAAAAGAATGACGGGAACGTGCGGAAAAAGCGCCTTAGCAACAGGCGCTTACCAAACATGTATTATCAGGCCTGGCCGCGCCTGGTGATGGTCGAAAGAGATGATACATGAGAGCGCGTCAGCGCATGTTCACTGTAACCCGGCTGGCTTAAACGAAATTTGTCGGTTTTAGTCTGTAACTCGATCACCTGCGCCTTTAAAACATCCGAAGAAGCAGATAGCGCTTCAACCATTAAGACATTGCTATGGGTTGCGCTTTCCAGATCGCTCAACGCCAGGGTTATCTGGTTAATGCCCCTTTCCTGCTCCCGCGTGGTGGTGGAAATTTCATTCATCAGCACGTTTAATTGCCCGGAGCCGCCAACAATCTCCCGCATATTTTTTTCAGCCTCCTGCACTATGGCGGCCCCCTGCCGCACATTGTCATGCGTAACGTCGATCAGCGCCTTGATACTTTTTGCCGCCTCGGCGCTACGATGCGCCAGATTACGCACTTCCCCGGCCACCACGGAGAAACCTTTTCCATGATCGCCCGCCCGCGCAGCCTCTACCGCCGCGTTAAGCGCCAGAATATTAGTCTGGAATGCGATACCGTCAATCAATGAAATAATCTCCGTCATCTGCGAGGCACAGTCGGTAATAGAACGCATATTTTCTGTAACCCGCACCATTAATTCACCGCCTTTACGGGCGCATTGGGTTGCACAATCCGCCTGTATGCTCGCCATTCGGGTATTATCCGCATTGTTTTTGGTACTCGCCGCCATTTCATCCATACTGGCGGCAGTTTGAATTAGCGAGGCCGACTGCTGTTCCGTCTTTACGGATAGCGACAGACTGCGCGCCGCCAGTTGTTCGGAAAGGGTCATTGCCGTTTGCGAAGAGGATCTGATTTCACGTACCAGCGCGGAAATATTCTCCGACAGGCTATTAATCCCGGGGATGAGTCGTCCGGCGCAATTATTGCCAAATTCGGAGATATGAATAGACAAGTTTCCTGCTGCGACCTCTTCAATACTTTTCTTCACGGTATTAATCGGCACTACCAGATAGCAGGTCATATACCACCAAAGCAGTAATGCCGAGATCAGATAAATGATATTACACGTAATTAAAATAGGGAGATCGTGCAGAAAAGCTATTTGTAAAGTATCCACCAAAAGAAACGTACATACCATAAATAGAATAATGCATGTCCTGACGCTGATATTTCTCAACATTTTTGACGGCCTACAACCAGGATAGGAGACAGGTTTTATTTTTATAGCATTTCAGATATCTATTGCCATTCGTTTCTTTGACATTCTCCATATTCAATACCAGACCATCGCCATTTCCCTTAGTGCAACAGATAAAATTACCTATATTCGCTATGCCAGGATATTCATCCATCCATATTGACAAGTGATGTACTTATCACCATTTTCTGCTTAATAGTTAAGTCGAAAGCCAGTATATTTTAATAGACGCTTAAATAAGCGAATGACTGTTTCTGCGTGTTATTACCGCGGACAGCGTTATCGCCCGTTCTCTTGCAGAATCCTGAGCATTTGGATGAGGCGTTATATCAGGCATAAAATCGGGTTCGCGCGAGCTTGCGCTGGCGGTCCTGTTCGCCAGCGGCAACGATTTACCGACTACGCTTCGCATGGCGCTCCCAGTTATCCTGTTTAGCCTGCACTGTTTTACGTAACGCGACATAACATGCCCCGACACCGCCATGGTGCGGTAGCGCCGAACAATAAGCCTGTACATCCTCAAACTCTGTCAACCAGCGGGCCACATAGCTTCGGACGATATTGGCATGCGACTTCGCCTCTCGCCCTTTACCATGAATGATCAGGACATTACGCAACCCCTCTTTCTGCGCCTCCAGGATAAAACGAAACAGCATTTTTCGGCACGTTTCGACCGGCTGGCGTAACAAATTGAGGCTGGCCTGCTGAGGGTATTTCCCACTGCGTAACTTGTCGATGACACCCTGCTGCAATCCTTCCCGACGAAATTCCAGCGGTTCATTCAGCGGCAGAATATCCAGAAAGCCCGTCGTCAGGAAATTATCAAGCTGAAGCGTGTCGATACGCTGGGGCGTTTTAAGATTACGCGTTGGCTGCCAGTGTACATCAGTATGGTGTTTCAGCGGCTGGACATCCTCCATGGCGTCAAGAAACAGCGCTTTATCGTCAAGGTTCATGGTTCATCCTCCAGCGTTTTTGCGACTGCCGTTATCATAACCGTGCCCTGTTATACCGACAACGGTTTACAGTTATTTCCAATAACAGCGACAATGTAAGGCAATTAACCGCCTCGCCCGGCTCTCTTTTTCTCCGCCAACGATATTACTGGCGCTAAATGTGTTATCCCTGACTATCTTTTAAGGAGTATGGTTGCGGGTATTCCTGGCATGATATCTTGTCTCTTACGTTAGATTAAGACGATGTGAGAGAACGGATGCTGAGATTACTTGAAGAGAAGATAGCCACGCCATTAGGACCGTTATGGGTGGTTTGCGATGAGCAGTTTCGACTGCGGGCCATTGAGTGGGAACAGTACCGCGATCGTATGGAGCAACTGCTAAATATCCACTACCGTCACGAAGGCTATGAACGCCTTTCTGCGACTAACCCCGGTGGACTCAGCGATAAGCTTGCAGATTATTTTGCAGGCAATCTCGCCGTAATTGATACCCTGGAAACCGCAACGGGGGGCACACCTTTTCAACGGGAAGTATGGCAGGCGTTGCGCGCTATCCCCTGCGGGCAGGTGATGCACTATGGTCAGCTGGCGGCGCAACTGGGACGACCGGGCGCCGCACGCGCAGTCGGTGCTGCGAATGGCGCTAACCCCATCAGTATTGTTGTTCCCTGCCATCGCGTCATTGGGCGTAACGGCACTCTGACCGGATACGCCGGTGGCGTGCAGCGAAAAGAGTGGCTATTACGCCATGAAGGCTATCTTTTATTATGAATATACAGGCAAAAAGTGCCTTATCGGTCACACTTTTATGTAAAGCGACAACAAATAAATTACGTATTTTCAAATAGATAAAAGTATTCATCAAACTTATACTTGAATTATTCCTTCTCCGGGATAGCTCAGACTTACGCGCTCACCAAAAAGATGTTAAAATTGACAAATATCAATTACGGCTTGAGCAGACCTATGATCCCGGAAAAGCGAATTATACGGCGCATTCAGTCTGGCGGTTGTGCTATCCATTGCCAGGATTGCAGTATCAGCCAGCTTTGCATCCCGTTCACACTTAACGAGCATGAGCTTGATCAGCTTGATAATATCATCGAGCGCAAAAAGCCCATTCAGAAAGGGCAAACTCTGTTTAAAGCAGGTGATGAATTGAAATCGCTCTATGCTATCCGCTCCGGAACGATTAAGAGCTACACCATTACCGAACAAGGCGATGAGCAGATTACTGGATTCCATTTAGCAGGCGACCTGGTGGGTTTTGACGCCATTGGCAGCGGTCATCATCCGAGCTTTGCACAGGCGCTGGAAACCTCAATGGTATGTGAAATACCCTTTGAGACACTGGATGACCTGTCCGGCAAAATGCCTAACCTGCGTCAGCAAATGATGCGTCTGATGAGCGGTGAAATTAAAGGCGATCAGGATATGATCCTGTTATTGTCGAAGAAGAACGCCGAAGAACGTCTGGCTGCGTTTATTTACAACCTGTCCCGCCGCTTTGCGCAGCGTGGTTTTTCACCGCGTGAATTCCGCCTGACGATGACCCGCGGCGATATCGGCAACTATCTTGGCTTAACGGTCGAAACCATTAGCCGTCTGCTGGGGCGTTTCCAGAAAAGCGGTATGCTGGCGGTGAAAGGTAAGTATATTACTATTGAAAACAGCGATGCGCTGGCGGCCCCCGCCGGTCATACCCGCAACGTCGCTTAAACGTCAGCTAAACCATTGATGTTATCTTCTGCCATATCGTTAAATTTTTCTCATTTATTGATCTGGCAGAAGCGCTTCCTCTGTTTCATTCACCATATTTGAGTTACTCTTTAGTTACAAACTGCGATGACAGTTGTAAGGAGACCCTGTATGGCTATGTATCAAAATATGCTGGTGGTCATCGATCCCAATCAGGACGACCAACCCGCATTACGGCGAGCAGTTTATTTGCATCAACGGATTGGCGGCAAAATTAAAGCTTTCCTGCCTATTTACGATTTCTCGTATGAGATGACGACCCTGCTTTCTCCTGACGAACGCACCGCAATGCGTCAGGGCGTAATAAGTCAACGCACAGCCTGGATACGTGAGCAGGCGAAATATTATCTTGAAGCCGGTGTCCCCATTGAAATTAAAGTGGTCTGGCACAATCGTCCCTTTGAGGCCATCATCCAGGAGGTTATCGCCGGCAGCCACGATCTGGTGTTGAAAATGGCGCATCAGCACGATCGACTGGAAGCGGTCATTTTTACCCCTACCGACTGGCATTTGCTGCGTAAATGCCCAAGCCCCGTGTGGATGGTCAAAGATCAGCCGTGGCCAGAAGGCGGCAAAGCCCTGGTCGCCGTGAACCTGGCAAGCGAAGAGCCCTATCACAATGCTCTCAACGAAAAGCTGGTAAAAGAGACCTTACAATTGGCGGAGCAGGTTAATCATACCGAAGTACACCTGGTCGGCGCCTACCCCGTTACGCCAATCAATATCGCCATTGAGCTGCCGGAATTTGATCCCAGCGTGTATAACGACGCCATCAGAGGCCAGCATTTACTGGCGATGAAAGCGCTGCGCCAGAAATTCAGCATCGATGAAAAAGTTACGCATGTAGAAAAAGGCTTGCCGGAAGAAGTTATCCCGGATCTTGCCGAACATCTCCAGGCGGGGATCGTTGTGCTTGGCACCGTTGGACGTACCGGACTCTCGGCCGCGTTTTTGGGGAACACGGCCGAACAGGTCATTGACCATCTGCGCTGCGACCTGTTAGTCATTAAGCCTGATGAATATCAAACACCGGTTGAACTGGACGACGAGGACGATTAATCCCTCTTCCGTCCTGCCGGATGGCGCTGCCATCCGGCCAATACCCTATTCCTGTTACTCATCTCCGCCGAGGAAATAGATCCCCAAAGGAATCGCCAGCAGAATAGTGAACACCAGACTGTAAACGAAAATCATTGCCGACTGAATGGCATACATAGAGCTTGTCCACTCGGACAGTGGAATATGATATTGCTCAATCACACCGCCGATAGTCGCGCGCGTTACCACCGATGCCGCAACGATAAACACTGCCAGCAGGCATAACAGAAATTTTTTCCCCTTCGCCGATTTCAGCTTCATCATGATCATAGTATTGTCCTTTACAGATGGCTTTGTTACCTGATAGCAACAATATCATGACAATCACGCGATGTCTGCCCTATAAAACGTGACATTGTATTTACATAAAAAGTAAACTACTGAGATTAAAGCTGATAGCACTATTTCTTCTTTTTACTTATCGATGATCTACGCGTTTATCCTGGGTAAAATACCTGTTAATCAGGTCATTCTGAGCTGTTATCGTAGGAAGGAGCGGAAAACAATAATGTTCACTGAATTTTTTCTCAAAAACGCATTTAATCTGGCGATACTTTTCAGTTGCGGCATGGCGTTGCTGGTCGTGAGATTTTGGCTCAGCCGTAACGTACAGTGGAAGAAAGGATTCACGTTCCATGCGGCACAGTTTTTTATTTACGCGATTATTATTGGGACCATCGGGAGCATCCTGAATAATGCTATTGAAGATTATAATTTGCGTTTTATCTCTTCCGGGGTCATTGATTTTATCTGCACCTCGCTCATTGCGCTTATTCTGACGATAAAACTTTTCCTGATTATTAACCAATTTGAAAAAGCACAGGTCAATAAAGGTAGAGATGTCACCAGTACCCGTATTCTGGCACGGGTCATAAAAATAACCATTATTGTCGCGATTGTCTTATTGTATGGCGAACATTTTGGCATGAGTCTGTCCGGTCTGCTGACCTTTGGCGGTATCGGCGGTATCGCTGTTGGTATGGCGGGCAAAGATGTCCTGAGCAATTTTTTCTCCGGTATTATGCTCTATTTCGATCGCCCCTTCAGTATCGGAGACTGGATTCGTTCTCCTGACAGAAATATCGAAGGTACGGTCGCCGAAATCGGCTGGCGAATTACGCGAATTAACACATTCGACCACCGCCCGTTGTACGTGCCTAATTCCGTCTTTTCATCCATTAGCGTTGAGAATCCGGGACGGATGACCAACCGTCGAATAAAAACGGTTATTGGATTACGTTACGAAGATGCCGACAAAATTGGCCTCATTGTTGACGCTATCAGAAACATGTTGCAGGCGCACAGAGATATCGATCAGAAACAGACGCTGTTGGTCTATTTTAATGAATTCGCCGACTCTTCGCTGAATATTATGGTGTATTGCTTTACCAAAACAACAGTATGGCAGGAATGGCTTGCCGTACAGCAGGATGTTTACCTGAAAATTATTGCGATTGTCCAGGAAAACGGCGCTGACTTCGCCTTCCCAAGCCAGACGCTCTATATCGATGACCCGGAGACCGCGCCTGCGACAAAATAAAAGATAGCCGGTGCCCGATAACGCTTATCGGGCACCGAGGCTTCTCTGTCCGGATGACGGGTTGTTAGCGCCTTACGGTGATCAACGGCTCTTTTCATTCACCGTCATGGTAAATTCAAGCACCTCATTAGTGTCATTAACGTAGGCATGAGGCATGTCGGTTCTGGCTACAGCGGAGCAGCCCTCCCGAATAATAAAGCGTCTACCGTTGACTGTTAATGTCAGTGTTCCCTGATTAACAAACAGTAATTCACAGGTGTCTGCCGGATGCCCTGCCGATTCAAACTGTTCACCAGGATGCATTATCCATTGCCAGAGTTCCAGCATATCCGGCCCGCTGGTTCCCGCCATCAGTTTTGCGCTGCCGCCTTTCTCGCCGCGCCACAACACCGGAATAGCATCCCGGTCGATAAGATGGACCATCGGCTCGCTGGCGACGTTGACAAAATCCGCCACGGACACTCCCATTGCCGCCGCGATCTTACATAACAGCGCAATGCTTGGATTGGCTTTACAGCCTTCAATTTCCACCAGCATTCCTTTACTGACGCCGGAACGCCGCGCAAGCTCATCCAGTGACATCTTTTTTTGGCTACGAAATTGTTTGATACGTTGGGAAACAGCTTCATTTATCGTGCTGACGTCGGCGCCCGCCGTGGTCGATAAGTTGACTTTTTTGGTCATTGGTCGATATCATAGAAGAAAATAGTCATTACAGGATTATGCGATGTCTTCTATGTTACCGTCAATCAGCCCGGAACTGGCCCGTATCGCTCCCGGCTTTCGTGCATTAAGTATTAATGTTATTGCCGCTCCGATTCGCGATGCGCAGGTCGGAGAAATCGCGTTAAAAGAGGCCTGTCAGGCCGTAATCAACGGACAACCGGCGTGGGCACAGGCGCATATAGACGCCTGGAATGCGGTGTTTAAAGCATTCGGCGCAAAACCAAAGCGCACCCCCTGCTCGGCTGAAGCGCTACGAAAACGCGTGTTGAAGGATGGAACAATGGCGGCGCTGGACCCGGTCGTTGATCTTTATAACGCCGTGAGCCTGCGCTATGCCGTACCGGTAGGCGGCGAAAATAGCGCGGCTTATTGTGGATCGCCGCGGCTGGTTTTCGCAGACGGAAGTGAAACATTTGATACCCTGAAAGAAGGACAACCCGTCACCGAGTCGCCAGAACCGGGCGAAGTTATCTGGCGCGATGACAGAGGCGTCACCTGTCGGCGCTGGAACTGGCGTCAGGGAGTACGTACCCGACTAAGCGCTTCAGATAAAGCGATGTGGTTTATCCTTGAAAGCTTGCCGGAAATGCCGGTTGATGAATTGTACGCGGCAGGAAACATGCTGACTGACGGCCTTGAAAAAATGATGCCAGGTTTACGTTTTGAATCCACGTTGATGGGTGTCTGATTGATATTGCGTAACAGGAGAAATACCATGTCGCTGTTTCTGACAAGTTTTATTTTCGAAAAAAAAGAGTACGACGAAGAGTTTTATCAACTGGATGGCTGGATTGAGCGCTATACGCAGTCTATTGATGGCTATATTGGGATGGAAAGCTATACCGATGCCGCCAGCGGAAGAATGGTTAATAATTATTACTGGCAGACCCGCGAATCAATGGAGCTATTGATAAATAATTTACAGCACCAGCAGGCCAAATCACAAAGTCATAAGTGGCTTTCCGGTTACCAGACGATTATTGCAGAAATTCAGGGGTGCCATAACGTTAACCTGCCCCATCCGCTGGCATCATTTTCAGTTCCTTATGCGTGATGCAATAGTATATGTATTAAATGTGGGGGCACACAAGAGAATGCCTGCGCCCCTGCATTGCCGGTTATTCGGTTCTCTGTGCAGGGGCGTGCTGATATAAGTGATTAGTAAACAGGAAGATGAGTGATATCTCGTGGTACACTAACACGCGTAACCACATTGTTTTCATCGCACTCTATCAACGCTCTGGCAAAAATACTGAGCTCATTAATTTTCAGCCCGGAATTATCCAAAAACTGGCGGCAAGCGTAGTCAGAAAAAAAGGTTATGCCGGGATGAATATCATGTTCCCGAATAAAACGGGCCTGAGCAAATGGCGTATCCATACTCAGCACATATACCGCCCGGTTTGAGTGGCTACCCGCTGATTTAAGGCGGTCACTATAGTCTTTTACCTGCCATTCACAAACCGGCGTATCCAGTGACGGGACGACAATAATCCGCTTTTTTATCCCCGGGATACAGTAACCCGGTAATAAATTATGGCTCACCAGCCCCTTTGTGCAGGGTAATGGTTTGCCTTCAGCCAGTATACCGGGTTTGAGGGTCAGCTGCGTTTTGCCAAAGGTGACAGCGTGTTCCTGACCCAATGAGATATAATCTTGTGTTGTTGCTGGTGTCATAAAAAGTTCTCCTTTTAACGTTTGTATTATTTTAGCCATAATAATTATTTAGCAATCTACTAAAGAACCAAGTCAACATCCATAATAAGAGCAGTGAAATAAAAGCCAACCCATTATTCATTGCTGTTTTTACTCTACTTTTTTATTGTCCCGGAGATAGTAAATTTATCTTTAATCAATTCCCCAAAATATTTATATGTCAATTTCAACTCTCCATTTGAACCTCCGTTATAAGTTACCGTCTGAAGATACTCTCCGGGATTACCCCCGGCTTTGATATCGCATCGACTATTCCAACTTCCTGTTGAAAAATGCCCACACTGGAGATTGAGATTAGATATGGGGTTATTATTTATATCTTTAACAATAATTTTCACAACAGCACTCTCTCCTGGCATCAGTAAAGATTTATCTGCACTAATGACAGATAAATCTTTACTCAATTTAACTATACGTTTTGTTTCAATAGAATGGAGTTCAGAAACCATCGGCACAGGCGTATATCCTGGTGCTGAGACCATATCTGTTTCGTTATAATGCTCAATTCTTATCTTCGAACCTACATTATCCTCGCTGATAACAATTTCATATTTACACGGCTTTTCACGTAGAAGCTCATGCTGTGAGTCATCTTTCTCAACGCGATAATACGTACATACTGTGGTAGCCGTTTCATTAGCTTGATATTTTTCAGAATCAAGATCACTGACTCTCCCAACCATTCTTGCTTTTAAAAGCATGCCTGGTATAGGTATATATGATTCAAAATATCCATAATCCCCATTCAATTCCAACCCATAATCACTCAACGGCGAACTAGGCCTGTGCCCAACGCTCGGCGCCGTAGGAGGAGAAAACATCCCGACGGTTGCCGCGGACGTTGTCGACGAATCCGCCAAGACGCTTATCGGCGCAGCCGCCAGAAGCAGGCTATAGATAATAAGATTATGTTTCGACATACGCACTGTTGATCCTTTTTAAAACATTAATTCGCATCAGATGCTGCGGTAGAACTCTTAGCATTTTCTTTATCAGAAATAATTCTGACGCGAATATATTTATTCTGTAGCGATTCCCCGTTAAGGCTATAAGGGATAAGCCAGGTGGCTTTTGTCGCCCCCGGTACGGATTGCCAGGATTTCATTTCATCCGAGATTTCCCACTGATAATTAAACGCATCAGTACAGTCCGTGTTATTTATACAAAGCGTTCTGGCTCGCATTTCCGTTCCGACGACTGGCGCGGTAACGCTTCCGTTGGCTTCTTCAGTACCCGGCGTAAAAAGCACCTCCACAGAAGTGACCTTCTGCGCAATACTGTCTGACTGCGCTTGTAGTAGTACGGTACCCTTCACCGGATGTTTATCGTCTGGTCCGCTTGCTTCAATATGTAATTTGAGCGAGCGGGCATCATCGCCGATATGGGTCACCAGAACCCGTTCAACCCAATGGCCGTCACGCTCTCTACCACCGAGCGCTTTAAATGCCAGACCCGGCGTATCTGATTGATACTTAATATTACGTGGTTTGAGCGACGCCCACTCCTCTTCAGAGCGCTCGCGCACGTAGTGCCACTCAATAACCTTCCCCTCTTCTCCGGCGGGAAGCGGCGTACTGACAACAAAGTTGCCATCCTCAACCTGAACATCGTCATTGATAACATTTATCCAGGAACGGAAACTGGTCTCATCCTGTGTCACCCTTACCGGGATACGCTCGGAGGTCACGCGAGTACCCCGGCTGTCAGTCACCGTTAAATAAAGGCTATACTCCTGACCGTCGGTCGCCGTCAGCGGAAGTTGTGGAAGGATAAGGCCGCTGCCCAGACTCCCCTGAAGCTGGAGCCCGGCGAGAAGCTCCGCATCACCCGACCACTCAACCTTCTCAATCGGGTAACGGCTATCTACCGTCGCCATTAATGTCACCAGCGTCCCGGACAGGCCTGACACTGGCATTGCCGTAATGCGGATTTTACTGGCCTGCTCCCGATACGCCATGACGATATCGTAATTACGATCGACAAAGGCACGCCGATTAGTCGTATTTGACGGCGCCCCAACGTTGCGGTAATCAAGCTGTTCATGTAACGGCGTACCGAAGGAGTAGTTGACTCTCAGACCTCCCTCTGCCTGCGATCCGCCGTTACCGGCGTCCCGATATCCTGCTCTGACCTCAAGCAAGGGGACAGGATTCCAGACCAGCGCCGCACCTGCGGCGCGGGGATTCCGGCTTAATGTACCGTTACCCAATAGATCAACTTTATCCCCGTAATACTGTTCATATGTCAGCTCGCCACTGAACCAGGGAAAATCGGGAAGCGTGCCTTTTGTTCGCAGATCAAAGCCATATGCCGGACGCTCATCATGTAATACATGAACTGCTGACGTTTTCCAGCCGGTGAGAGGGAAATAATAGTTGCCGGAAAAGGCCAGACTGTCTTTATAGACTTCCCCGCCAATGCCGCCACGTAAGTGGGAATAACGGATGTCGGCATCCAGAAACGTATTGACGCCGAGCAGCCATCCATTGACCTCCTGGCGATAACCCACACCAACGTTAACATAGGTGCGGCCATCGAAACGGCTGCTGTCGTGGTCGCGAAAGCCAAGCTGGCCAAAGAGTAAAGACGATGTTGTTTCCTGGACGGGAATAAACATATCGAACTCTGATGAGCGATATTTCGCGCCATCTTCAAGATTGACGCCACCACGGAAAATAATCTCCGGAAAAGCGCTCTTCATCCCCTCGTTCACCAGATGATTAGCGGCTTGCCCTGGTAATGCCTTTATTTTTCCTTTGGCATAATCCTCCAGCGTACCCTCCTGCAGATGCGGAGAAATAGACGATGCCGTCCCCGCAATCCACGACTGAATTTCATTATCGTTATCAGCGATGACCGGGAGTGGAATCTGACTGGTAACAATGGCCCAGGTTATATATTTAGTAATGGGTTTTTTAGAAAAAACCACTTTATTGTCTCCTGCTATATCCCCCTGCCTGGCAGAGGGAGTATTTAAATAAGAGGTTTATTTAGCGATAACCATCAGCGACGGATAGCGCGTTTATTCTCCGGCGTGGTTTTCGTCGTTTTAGGCGTAACGTGGACACGGAACAGTTTATTCTGCTCAGTTCCCTTAATAATATATTTATGTTTTTCAGCGTTAGTATTATTCAGATCGGTGAACTTATCTGGTGTCCCGGCATCCG
Source organism: Salmonella sp. SAL04196 (assembly GCF_046550835.1). Taxonomy (NCBI): domain Bacteria; kingdom Pseudomonadati; phylum Pseudomonadota; class Gammaproteobacteria; order Enterobacterales; family Enterobacteriaceae; genus Salmonella; species Salmonella sp. SAL04196. Next base: position 565,174 of record NZ_JBGDXE010000001.1, on the reverse strand, counting down.
CCATCTGCCAGGTAAAATTATAATTACTGACCTCACACTCAGCCGCCGCTGTGGCGGCACATTCCAGTACCGCTTCAAGGGTGCCGCCCACCACTGGAGTGTTGGCGTCATTGGTACCGTTGAGTTCATCAGTCGGTTTACCACTTTCATTCACCACATTGATAGTGACAGAACGTAGCTTATTAGAAATTGTACCGTCTGCGGCGGAGTCGCCGCCCACGCCAGAAGATGAAGAAGTTAATAAGACAGTGGCAGGCAAGAATGCACTATCCGGCGTCCCCGTTGCCGTCTTAATCCGGTAAACGATTTTAATTTTTTTACCGCCTGCATCAGCAGGAATGGTAAAAGCCGTCCCGGTTGCCGCCGGGGTTCCAGAAGGATCGGCGGCCTCATTATCCACCAGGTACCATTTAATATCGTCGGCATTATTCATTTTATCCAGCGATAAGAGATCCCCATCCTCATCCTCAATAAAAACATCTGCTATCTGGAGGGTTGAACCGGTCGTCAGTTCCCCAGACACTTCTATCTTTTTTGCATTAGTAGTTGCCACAGGACGGTGACCAACAGAAGCAGGTGTAGCAGAAGAAGCCATATCATTGGCTCTGGTATTCGCCACCGCCTCTACTGAGACCACGGATGCACAAATCGCTAACGCTAATAAAGATTTTTTGAAGTACAAAACAATTCCCTTTTATTAAATCATTAGAAATAATTACGAGATTTATAATCTCACGAGCTAAAAATTCAGGGTTATTCAATCATTTTAACCGCCTGTGAAATTATGCCCTTCGCCATGCTAATTACTTAGCTTTACTGGCAAAAACCGATCTCCAAGTGTAAAGTTTATTCAAAAACGTCAAGCAATTTAAATATTTCTTGTTTTGCCAGAAAAGCTAACAACCCCACTAGTTTAATAACTCAGTATGTCAAATACCTTAAATGTTTATATTTTCGGCTTCAATAAAGAGGAATGATGATGAAAAAAGCCATAATAATCTCAGTATTAGAGCAAATAGAAAAAAATCTTGAAGAGAGGATTGATATTGAAAAGCTGGTTGTTATAACAGGTTATTCGCGAAGGAGTTTGCAGGATTTTTTTAAAGAAAAGTGTGGAGTCTCTATCGGAAAATATATCAGACAACGCAAGTTGAGCAGAAGCGCCACTCTGCTAAAGCTGACCTCTCAGTCGGTCACAGATATCGCGTTCAGAATGGGGTTTGATTCAGTGCAGTCCTATAGTCGAGAGTTCAAAAAAACATTTGGTGTCAATCCCAATAACTATCGCAAGGCTGATTTCTGGGATCTCAGAAACCTACGGCCTCCCTACTGGCTTGACTGTGATGAGCATTATCAGTTCGAAATTTGTCAGCTTACGTCAAAAGAAATTTTCGGATTTCAAACATCTCATCAGATCGCAACAAATGACCTTCCTAAAAAAGCGTCGCCTATAAAATGGAAAATCATTCATGAGACGCTCAGAACGTGGGGCGAAAATGTGTATTGTCTCTCGTCTTTTAAGCCGGATAATACCAATGACCAGGTCATCGCCGTAAGCAGTTTTTTTGGTATGGAACATAATTCCGTCGATGGAGGCAAAATACCCATGTCGAGGGTAATAAAATGTGGTAAATATGCAAAATTCCATTTCGTTGGTCATAAGGAAAAATATCAACAATTTTCCAATACAATATATATGTGTATATTGCCAAAACTGAATCTTATCAGGAGAGAAGGAGAAGATATTGAATACTTCCATTTGGCATCCGTCCAAAAGCAACAGAATAATGAATCCATTGTCGATCTTTATTATTATATCCCTGTACTGTAATGACTTCGTACCATCCACGTATTTCATCTGAAAAGCCTTCTCTTTTCAGAGCGGTAATAAAACTCTCAGTATTGATTCTGATAAAATAAGTGACTATTAAATAAGTTAACGTTTTGAAAGGATTGAGAAAATAACTTGCGTGCACGCGACGCCGTGGACAGATTTCTGACAGTACTGTACGGTGTAGTGATCAGGTCATATTGGCTACAGTTTACGGTAAAAGCAAAGTCCATACTTTAACTATTAATGGGAGTATGCTGGCCGGGCGGCTTGCGGGGCCTTCATGCTCCCACATCTATAATGTTGGTATGATTACATTCTCTCTATACTTTCCTGTGCTAACCTTTTATCTCGTTGAGATAACGTTTAATTAAAATGTTCTCTTTTTGATGTACATTATAAGAGGAGACATTATTCATATTTTCGAAATCAGGGCAGACGATATGTATACAACCATCAGAAACTCAGCGCTAGCAATGGTAGCTTGTTTTTCGTATATCGCACATGCCAGTACCCCCCCTCCTCTTATTATCACCAGGGGAGCCGGAGGAGACGCCTCCGGAGCCACAGTCATTCATGATAATTGGCGGCATGGCACTCCTGACCTGGTCAATCTTACCGATATCCCCATAGATAAAATCAGACCAGAAAAATACAGTTGCGTACTGATTATTGGGCAAGGAGCTATAAAAGAAATGCTTCTTGCGAACAATGCCTCAGCAATACTTTCCGGAAAAACTGTTGGTCTGTATACTCATCTGATCGATCAGAACACGCTCAGATTACTTCGGCAATTGCAGAACAAAGTGAGATTCAATCTCTTTTTTACCCGTTCACAGATAACTCTACTAAAACTAAGGAACATTTCAGAATATAATTTTTTGAGTTCTAAAATAAATAATGTCTGGGGACAAGACTCACTAGCAATTGAAACGGTGGCACCTGACAGGGGTAATATACCGGAAAAAGCGCTTCCCCTCAAAACAACGGATTATGTGATCTGGCTGGGTGGAAACTATACTACCTCTTCTGGTACGCAGCGTATCTTCACAAACGATCAGATTGTTGTAGCCCTGAAACCACTACATAATGTTATTTCACCAAATGCATCGATTGCTATTATGCTTTCACCACGTTTTTTTGATAATAGCATGAGTAAAGAAGCAAAAGTTAAACGACTGAAGGAAGTGCTTAACACCTTTTCGCAAAACAGGGTCACATTTTATATGAGTAAGGAGATGCTTGCTAATCTGAAAGAATTTGATTTGCCTGTTCAACTATCCCCTTCTTACGCAGAGCTGATGCGAATGCCCTGGGCCAGCGCTACCCGGCATTTTGCCTCTGTGGATCAATATAACCTGTTTGCTGATCTCATACCTAAAGTCACGCCGTTTCTTCTTGAACCGAATGATGCCGATCAAGCTCTCTATGCGACGGATTATCTTAATACCCGGCGTGTAAGTCTGACCCAAAATATTCTTAACCACGGTTGTGACTAAATAAAACGCGCAGAATCCGGGATAGTTAGCAATCCAAAACAGACCGTTAGCCATGAGTACTGTTTACCTTCAATATACAGGGAACAACCAAATAACTGACGACACAAATCAAGCTGAGACCCGGAATTCGGCTATACAGGCACTCTATTCAATTCAGGCCCAGAAACTGTCCGGTACCCATACAGGACACGGCCTCCCAACTGCTTTAGCGCATTACCAGTCCAGTTTCGATGCGTCTTCTGTCGTCTGCACTATTTCACTGGTTTTAATGACGCGATGATAACCATAAGCATCAGCGTATTTCGTCATTCCGGTTGCGGTGTCAACCTCCGGCTTACCCTGCGTTTCAATAATCTCTCCCGTCCGGGTCGTCATGGTATAGGTCGTTGTACATCCGGCTAGCATCAACACTGATAAGCTAAGTACCGTAATAAGACTACATTTTTGCATCTCTCGTTTCCCTGACACCTCTATTTTTGATGTACTTTACCGAATACCGCAACGGCAAGATGGATGATTAGGGCTATTGCTCCCTGTTTGCCCGTACTGATTGGCTCAGGTTTTTTGATGCGCTGCGTTAATCCGGTAGTAATCGCTCCAGCACATCTCCAGCCAGAAGTACGCTCTCCTGAAGACGCTCCAGGCTATACCCCGCTCGCGCCTTGGCGGAAAGCCCCGCCATTAGCGTCCCCATAAAGTCAGTCATCCGGTCAGCCTCTTGCGGATACCGCATGGCGACATAAGTGCGAATCAGGTTTTCAGCAGCGATGTAAAACTCGCAGGCGGCCTCTCGTGCCGGTTTATCGTTACAATGAGCGCCCTCCAGAACCAGACATCCGGTGGCATCAGGATCGGCAACGTAACGTCTTGCCGCTTCCATCAGCACATCAATAAGGCACTTCGCGGTCGGGCGATCGTGACGCAGAAGCGCCCCGAGCGGAATCGCGTCGGTCATCCTGTAACGCTTTAATACGCGGGTATACAGCCCCAGCTTGCTGCCAAACGCCGCATAGAAACTGGGAGGATTGATCCCGAACGCTTTTGTCAGATCCGCTACGCTCACCGCGTCGTAGCCGCGCGAATGAAATAAGTGTTGAGCGGTTTCAATGGCTTGCTCCGGATCGAACTGGCGAGGGCGACCCGGCGTTCGGCTATGTTTTGTAGTCATTACTACATAACTCCTTGACGGCATGATTTCATTACGCATATTGTAGTGGTTACTACAATATCATAAAGGACATCCTGATGACGCTATTTCGCAACAAATCTGTACTGGTTTTAGGGGGAAGTCGTGGTATCGGCGCGGCTATTGTACGACGCTTTAGCGCTGACGGCGCATCGGTCGTTTTCAGCTACGCCGGATCGCGTGAAGCCGCCGAAAAACTGGCAGCAGAAACCGGTAGCACCGCCATCCAGACGGATAGCGCCGATCGTGATGCCGTCATCAGCCTCGTGCGTGAGTACGGACCGCTGGATATTCTGGTCGTCAATGCGGGCATCGCTCTCTTCGGCGATGCGCTGGAACAAGATAGCGATGCGATAGATCGTTTGTTCCGAATTAATATCCATGCACCTTACCATGCGTCAGTCGAAGCAGCCCGCAACATGCCGGAAGGTGGACGCATTATTATTATCGGTTCCGTGAATGGCGATCGGATGCCCGTACCGGGAATGGCCGCGTACGCCGCCAGTAAATCAGCCCTGCAAGGGCTGGCGCGCGGCCTGGCCCGTGATTTTGGCCCCCGCGGGATTACGATAAATGTGGTGCAGCCAGGCCCCATTGATACCGACATCAATCCGGAAGATGGCCCCATGAAAGAGCTGATGCACAGTTTCATGGCGATCAAACGACACGGAAGACCTGAAGAAGTGGCTGGAATGGTGGCATGGCTTGCCGGTCCGGAAGCCTCTTTCGTCACCGGCGCGATGCACACCATCGATGGTGCCTTCGGCGCCTGACGGCCAGGCGAATATCATACGGTTGCCGTCTACGCTCCGGCAACCGTGTTAGAAGCTGTTCATGCGAGAAAACATCCGCAAGCGCCGGGATCAATCGTGGATTTTAACGCCAAGACAACCGCGAACAAATTCGGGATTAAAATGCTTCACCGCTTCGCCAACATAGCCTAAATCAAGTGTGTTGATTTGAGCCATTTCGTTATCCGTTAGTGAGAAATCCCAGATGGTAAAGTTCTCTTCAATACGTTCCTGTCGAGTGGATTTAGGAATAACCGTGACGCCACGCTGCACGTTCCAACGCAGGACAACCTGAGCGATGGTTTTTTGATGGGCATCGGCAATCCTTTCAAGCATTTCATTTTCATACGGTTTATGTCTCCCGCCGCCTAACGGCGCCCACGCTTCAGGCTGAACGTTATAATGCTTCATGGTTTCCAGCGCGGCGGGTTGTGCAAAGTATGGATGCAATTCGACCTGGTTTACCATTGGCGTAATTCTGACGGTTTCACAGAAGTTGGCTAATACATGCGCATAGAAGTTGGATACGCCAATGGCTTTTAGTTTACCGGCTTCATAAGCGTCTTCCAGCGCGCGCCACGCACTAAAATAATCGCCCATGGCCTGATGCAATAAATACAGATCAAAATAATCTAACCCGGATTTTTTCAGCGACGCGTCAATACCTGCTTTGGCCAGATCGTAGTTAGCCATATCTTGCACCCACAGTTTAGAAGTAATAAATAACTCCTCACGGGTACACAGACCTGTCGCGATGGCTTCACGAACAGCGTCACCAACGGCATCTTCATTGCCGTATACCGCAGCGGTATCGATAAGACGATAACCGCTGCGAATAGCGCTTAACACTGACTGCTGGCATTCTTCTTTGTCGGTTACCTTAAAAACACCAAAACCCACCATAGGCATTTTAAGGTTGTTACTTAATATTGAATATTCCACGCTAAAGCACCCTTTCGTCGTAAAGACGCCATGATAAGAGCAAAAGACAGGTACAATGAGTATTGTTAAATCCGATTATATTTATACAAAAAGTTCATTAATAACAGTTGTACAGATTTTTTATTGCATCCAAACGTTCAGTGCTTGCTATATCCTCGCCGTGTAGCACCTGTTTGATAATGCCTTTTACTTATGCGTCAAAACCAGTACCGTCATTTTGACCGTCTGTGAAAAAGTTTTCTAAACAGGCAATGCGATATCCGGAATAATATTTTTTAGCGAAGAGACTCCGGCTGGCTCAGCGCCGTTTTGCACCAGTCATAAAAAGCGCGTACCGTAGGCGGCAGAAACCTGTTTTGCGGATAGACCAGCGCAAGCGGCAAATCATAAGAATGGTTGTCCATGCAGGTCACCAGCGCCCCACTGTGCAGATACGGCGCAACCAGATAGCTGGCGACGCGAATTAACCCCAGCCCCTGTATTCCGGCCTGAATATAAGCGTCCGTATCATCGACAACCAGCGTCTCCTGCACCCGCATCGCGTAATCCTTCCCCTCACGCGTAAAAAACCAGTCGGTGGTACGCCCAGTGCGGTGGTTCAGGTAGCCGACCGCATGGTGTTTTTGCAGATCATCTAAATTTTCAGGGCTACCGTAACGCTCAATGTAAGTGGGCGATGCTGCTATCACCCAGTTAAAGCTGGCGAGCGGACGGGCAACCAGCGTGGTGGAATCATCGATCCTGCCGGCCCGAATCACGCAGTCATACCCTTGCAGGATAATATCCTCCACGCTATCGCTGGAACAAAGTATCAGCTCCAGCTCCGGATACTGGCGCAAAAAGGCCGGGAGCGTGGGAATAATGCAATGCCGGGCGAGAGATTGCGGCATCCCTACTTTAAAACGCCCTTTGGGTTGTGCCGCCCGGCCGGGAAATGACGACTCCATGGCCGCGATATCTGCCAGTACTCTTTTGCACTCTTCGTAGTAACGCCGCCCCTCTGCGGTCACGCTAAGTTTGCGGGTTGTACGTTGCAAAAGCTGAATCTTAAGCCAGGATTCCAGTTCTTTAACCACCCGCGATACCGTTGAGCGCGGCACGCCCAGCACTTCGGCGGCTCTGATAAAACTATGGGTATCCACTACGCAAACATAGACCTGCATCGCTTCCAGCTTGTCCATTTTCCCCCCGCCAATTATCCCATTTATCAGAACAGTCTAACCCGTCTTCGGCGTCTTATCGAACGCAGAACCCTGACGTAATCTTTAATCTACAGGTGAACCAACACAGAGAGGGGCAAATGAAACAATCCAATAATCAGGTAGGTGAAAAAGTATTGGTGCTGGGCGCGGGACAACTGGGGGCGTCAGTGCTGGCGTCGTTGGTTCCGGCGGTCACACAGCGTAATGGTTCCGTTAGCGTTATTGTGTCAGGGCGATCCAGGGATAAACAGAGCAAACGACGTTCCAGCATTCATCAACAACTGGCAGATGTCGGTGCGCGGTTTATCCCGGTCGACATCGCGGGCAGTTCGGTTGCAGCGTTAAAAGATCAATTCCGCGGTTTTGATACGATCATCAATTGTATGGGGTTTGTCGCCGGTGCGGGTACCCAGATAAAAATCACCCGCGCGGTACTGGAGGCGGGCGTTAAGCGCTATTTCCCCTGGCAGTTTGGCGTGAATTACGATGTGGTCGGCAAAGGCAGCGGCCAGCCGGTGTGGGACGAACAGTATGACGTCAGGACGCTTTTGCGCGAGCAAAACGTCACAGAGTGGGTGATTGTTTCAACCGGTATATTTACCTCTTTTCTCTTCGAACCGGCCTTTGATGTGGTCAACTTAGCCAAAAAAACCATCAATGCCCTCGGCGGATGGGAAATGCAGGTCACCGTCACGTCGCCTGCGGATATTGGTCGCCTGACCACTGAAATTTATCTGCATCAGCCGCGTATCACTAACGAAGTCGTCTTTGTCGCGGGGGAAACGACCTCTTATGCAAAACTGGCGGAAACGGTCGAACGCGTGACGCAGCAAACTTTTACCCGAGGCGTATTGACGCTACCTGACTTACAGGAGCAGCTCCGTTTACATCCGCATGACCCAATGCTGCGCTATCGCGTCGCCTTTGCGCGTGGTGACGGTATGTGGTGGCCGATGAGTGACACCTGGAATGCACAACATCATCTGCCGACACAGGATATTGCCGCCTGGCTGAAAACACACCAATGAGAACGGCGGCATCAGGCGGCGGGCGTGGTTACCTTTCATCAAAAGGTAACCAGTACGCATCAGTGCTTCACGATATACATCGTACGGCTATAGGCCACATCTTCCGGGTTAGTAATGGGGTATCCCTTTACCCACGGTTTAATTAACCGGCCATTGGTATACTGATAAATAGGCGCTATAGGCGCTTGTTCCGTTAAAATTTTCTCCGCTGCATTGTAATCCGCGTTACGCGCTTCGGCGGTATTTTCCATCGTCGCTTGCGTCAGGATTTTGTCATAAGTCGGATTAGTAAAGCGTGAAATATTCCCCGTATGCGTGGACGTTAATAAGGATAAGAAAGCCGACGGTTCGTTGTAATCACCCACCCAGGAGGCGCGAATAACATCAAAATTACCGGTATTCCGGCTGTCGATATACGTTTTCCACTCCTGGTTTTGCAATTTCACATCCACCCCCAGATTTTTCTTCCACATTGACGCCACCGCAATCGCGATTTTCTGATGGTTTTCTGAGGTATTGTAAAGCAGGGTTAATTTAAGCGGCTTCTGCGATCCGTAGCCTGCTGCACGCAGCAATGTTTTCGCCTGGGCATTAAGTTCTTCCTGGCTCATTTGTTCAAACGGTGAAGGATCGGGCTTAAATCCTGCCGTGACATCCGGTGTAAAATGCCAGGCCGGTTTTTCACCGGTACCTAAGACTTTTTCCGCCATCAAACGGCGATCAATGGTCATACTTAGCGCCAGACGAACGCGGGAATCCGCCGTCGGCCCTTTCTGCGTATTAAACGCATAATAATAAGTCCCTAATTGCGGCGGCGTATAAACTTGCCCTGGAATATCCTTCAATAATTTCTGGTACATATTTTTAGGGAAAGATTCGGTGATATCAATATCACCGGCAAGATAACGTTTCGTCGCAGCCGACTCCTGGTTAATGGGTAAAAATGTCACTTTTTGCAGTACCGTTTTCGCGTTATCCCAGTAATGCGTATTAGGCACGACCACAAGTTTTTCATTTACCACGCGCTCTTTAAGCACATACGCGCCATTGCCGATCAGTTTTCCCGGCTTCATCCAGTCTTTACCGCTTTCAACATTCGCTTTTTGGACCGGATAAAAGGCAAAACTGGCGGTCAGACTGGCAAACCAGGGCAACGGCTTGTCAAGCTGAATACGCAAAGTGTGCGCGTCCACGGCACTGACGCCAAGCTGATCCGGCGTGGCTTTACCGTCGATAATGGCTTGCGCATTAGTGATGCCAGCCAGAGCGGCAAACCAGGCGAAGGGGGAAAGCGTTTTGGGATCAACGAGACGTTGCCAGCTATAGACAAAATCCTGGGCGGTCACCGGCGTTCCATCGGCCCATTGCGCATTATCCCGCAACGTAAACGTCCAGATACGATTATCATTGCTCTTCCACTGGCTGGCGACGCCAGGGATAATTTCACCCTTTTCGTTCTGGTTAACCAGCCCTTCAAACAGATCGCGGATCACCTGAATTTCAGGCAGCCCAACGGCTTTCGCTGGATCTAACGAAGCGGGCTCATCTTTGATATGACGCACCAGTTCTTGTTTCTCTGCCAGTACCGTTCCGCCGGGAACATCCGCAGCATATGCCAGGGAAAAGCTGCTAACCAACAGCGCACAACAGGTTACTGAAACAGAATGCCTCATAGAAGTTCCTCAAAGATGAGTTAAATGACAACGTAATTATTTGTTTCAGCAGAAAGAAATGCAATTATCTTCCGCCAGAAAGTTGATATCGCGCCATACAAGAGGGTAAATAGAAACCATTTGATAATCGGCGGGTTTTACACAACACTACGATGATTACCCTACTGGTCTCAGCTTCGGGAAACATGTATGACTGTCACCCGCCCCCGTGCCGAGCGCGGCGCATTTCCGCCAGGCACTGAACATTATGGACGTTCGCTACTAGGCGCACCGCTAATCTGGTTTCCGGCGCCTGCCGCCGATCGCGAAAGCGGCCTGATACTGGCTGGCACCCACGGGGATGAAACCTCATCCGTGGTGACGCTCTCCTGTGCGTTACGCACCTTAAATCCTTCCCTTCGCCGTCATCATGTCGTACTTGCCGTTAATCCTGATGGCTGTCAACTAGGATTAAGGGCAAATGCAAATGGCATTGATTTAAACCGTAACTTTCCCGCCGCCAACTGGAAAGCGGGTGAAACAGTTTATCGCTGGAATAGCCGCGCGCAAGAGCGTGATGTCGTGCTGCTAACCGGCGACCATCCCGGCTCAGAACCGGAAACCCAGGCGCTTTGCCAGTTAATACATCGACTCCAACCCGCCTGGGTCGTCTCTTTTCACGATCCGCTAGCCTGCATTGAAGATCCACGTCGCAGCGAGCTAGGCGAGTGGCTGGCCGATGCGTTTGCGTTGCCGCTGGTGACCAGCGTTGGTTACGAAACGCCCGGTTCGTTTGGCAGCTGGTGCGCCGACCTCAACCTGCACTGCATTACCGCCGAGTTTCCCCCTGTTTCTGCCGATGAAGCCAGCGAAAAATACCTGCTGGCTATGTCGAATCTGCTCCGCTGGCATCCTAAAGATGGAGTTGACCCGTCGTAAAGCGTAGCGCGGGCTCAACATCAACCGCCAGCCATGTTGGGCCATCAAGATCGGCGAAGCTCACCTGCGGCATAAGCGGCAGCGCGGCGCTAATCGCTCTTGATGTACAGAGCATACAGCCCAGCATCAGGCCGAATCCTTGCTCCCGCGCCTCCGTTGCCAGCGCCAGCGCCTCGGTCAGACCGCCGGTTTTATCCAGCTTAATGTTAATCATATCGTAGCGCCCCGTCAGGGCTTTCAGACTACTGCGAGTATGGCAGCTCTCATCTGCACAGATGGGCAACGGATGAATAAAATTTTCCAGGGCGGCGTCATCCTGCGCGGGCAGCGGCTGCTCCAGCATCGCGACATTCAGATCCGCCAGTAACTGACAACGCGCCGCCAGCCCCTCCGGACGCCACGATTCATTGGCGTCCACAATGAGCGTCGCCTCCGGCACCGCCGCGCGGATCGCCACCATACGTTCGCTAATCAGACGAGCATCGAGTTTGATTTTCAGCAACGTCGCCCCTTTTTCCCATAGTGCCGCCGCACTGGCTGCCATCTGTTCCGGCGTGCCTATCACTACCGTTTGCGCGGTAGTAAAAACCGGGGACAGCGTCACGCCGAGCAGCCCGGCAAGGCTTTGCTGCCGCTGGCGGGCCTGCAAATCCCATAAGGCGCTATCCACCGCGTTGCGCGCCGCGCCTGCCGGCAACAGTTTCTGCAATGCTTCGCGAGTCAGCCCGTTTTCCAACTGAGGCACAATACTCATGATTTGCGCCATGACCGAGGCATCACTTTCACCATAACGTGGATATGGCGTACATTCCCCGATGCCTTTTACGCCCTCTTCTTCCAGTTCGACAACGACAACATGCGCTTCGCTTCGGCTACCACGCGCAATAACGAAAGGCGTATGCAACGGCCAGGTTTCCTCATATACCTTAACAGATCTCATCTCTTCCCCTCTGATAGCGCCGGACGCGGCTTGCTACAAATAGTATTTGCCGTGTTAATGAATAATGACTTAAACTGGATTTCGACGTTAACTATAAGTAAATAGGAACATAATTATGTCACAGACTGTACATTTCCAGGGTAACCCGGTCACCGTTGCCAACGTTATTCCGCAGGCTGGTAGCAAAGCACAGGCTTTTACTCTTGTCGCAAAAGATTTGTCTGACGTTTCCCTCAGCCAATATGCAGGCAAACGCAAAGTGCTGAATATTTTCCCAAGCATTGATACTGGCGTATGCGCCGCATCAGTTCGTAAGTTTAATCAACTGGCCACAGAAGTGGAGAATACCGTCGTATTGTGCGTTTCTGCTGACCTGCCTTTTGCACAGTCGCGTTTTTGCGGCGCGGAAGGCCTGAGCAACGTTATTACGCTTTCCACTCTGCGTAATAACGAGTTTCTGAAAAACTACGGCGTCGAAATCGTTGACGGCCCGCTGAAAGGTTTGGCGGCGCGCGCAGTCATCGTGCTTGACGAAAACGACAACGTTATTTTCAGCCAGTTGGTGGATGAAATCACCCACGAGCCGGATTACGACGCCGCGCTTAATGTCCTGAAGGCATAAGCCGCGACTGCTGGCGCTACGTTTGTCAGTGCTACAGGCGGTGCTCTTTTGTCACAAGAAGGCCTCTATCCAGAGGCCTTCTTTTTTTCTACTCTTCACCCTTCTTCTGGCTCAGACCATATTCACGCAGCTTATTGGCAATCGCTGTATGCGATACCCCCAACCGTTTCGCCAGTTTACGCGTACTCGGATAGCTACGATAAAGCTGGGTCAGGACAGAACGTTCAAAACGACTGGTAATGTCATCCAGCGAACCTTCCATCGCATCTTCGCCGACTGCCACCGTCGCGGCATCGTAGTCAGGCAGCAGGATATCCTGCGGACGCAGCTCATACCCTTCCAGTTGCGTCAGCGCCCGGTAAATCGCATTTTTAAGCTGGCGAACGTTACCCGGCCAGCCGTAACGAGTGAGGACCGTACTCAGATCGGCAGAAAGTTTCGGTCGCGGAACGCCCTGTTCGTCGGCAAAACGCGCCACGAACAGTTCGGTCAACGGCATAATATCCTGCGGACAATCGCGCAACGGCGGCAAATTAAGCGTCAGAACGTTAAGTCGATAATAGAGATCTTCGCGGAACAGTCCTTTTTGCACCAGCTCCACCAGATTTTTCTGCGTGGCGCAGATAACGCGGACATCAACATGAATTTCGTGATCTTCGCCGACGCGACGGAACGTACCATCATTGAGAAAACGTAGCAGCTTCGCCTGCATACGCGGCGACATTTCACCAATTTCATCCAGCAGCACCGAGCCGCCATTCGCCTGTTCAAAAAAGCCTTTTTTACCTTCCGGCGCATGGCCAAATAGTTCGCTTTCTACCGCATCTTCCGGGATTGAAGCGCAGTTGAGCGCCAGATACGGCTTCGCTGAACGAGGGCTTGCCTGATGACAGGCATAGGCGAAAAGATCTTTGCCGGTTCCCGTATCGCCGGTAATCAGCAGCGGCGCGCTGAGCATCGCCAGTTTGCGCGCCTGCTCAACGACGTGCTTCATCTTTGCGCTCACGGCAATAATCTGACTAAACGCGCTCAGATCCTGCGTGGACAAATTCTGTAGCTGCTGCCCCATACGAATCGTGGAACGCAACATCACGACCGCCCCGGTCAACACGTATTCGTCATTTTCGTTTTGTAAATGTACCGGCGTAATCTCCATCAGGAAGTTTTGCCCGTTGATCACGACATGTTCGTTATGGGAGCTTTGCGGGTTACCGTCCAGCCAGCGCTGAAAATTGAAGCCGTTGATTAATTGTGCGGCGGTATGGTGCCGCATTCGCTCCTGGATCTGGGCAAAAAGCTGACAACTCGCCGGGTTCGCCATCTCCACTTTACTCTTCATATCCAATGAGAGCACCGGCTCCGGCAACGCCTCAAGCAGCGCGCTCAGGGCCAGATGTTCACGTTCGGACGGCATCCAGGGAACGGTACGGACATCCGTTACGCCGGAAATACGGCGGATTTCGGCCATCAGGCTGCTGAAGTCGGTGAATTCCAGCTCAGCAAAATTAAGATAAATTCGCCCAATGGGATCAATCTCGATTCCGCGTAAATCAATGCTACGTAACACCAGTAAATCAAGTAATTCGCGGGTCAGACCAAGTCGGTCTTCACAAAAGACTTCCAGACGCATGGGAACCTTCACCTGAATAATGAACCATTAAATAGATGATAAGCCACTATTCGGCTGGCAGGAAGGATTCTGTCAACAAATATTGACAGCATGACGGAAAAACGGGCGCTGTGGCGTAAAGCCAGGCAGTCAGCGCCCTGTGGAAAGTCATTTCTCAGGCGACGACTTACTCTTTTGTAACGTCTCTTTTAGCTGACCGATAAGCTGACGACGAAAATCACCGAGACGTGGTTTATCGTTGTCGATCCACGGCAATGGCCGACATAGCTCCATCGCTTTTATTCCCAGTCGAGCAGTAAGGAGACCTGCGCCAATCCCCTGCGCCGCGCGCGTGGACAGGCGTGCGGCCAGATCCTGAGACATCCAGTCCATACCGACTTCACGCACCAGCTCACTGGCTCCCGCGAACGCGATATTCAGCAACACCAGACGGAACAGACGAAGGCGGCTGTAATAACCAAGTTCAATGCCATACAGCGTTGCGATACGGTTAATCAGGCGTAAATTACGCCAGGCAATAAACGCCATATCCACCAACGCTAACGGGCTGACGGCGATCATCAAAGTCGATTCCGCGGCGAAACGGCTAATCTCACGTCGCGCCTGCGCGTCAAGTACCGGCTGTACCAGATGCGCATACAAACCGACGATTTCCCTGTCGTTTTGCGTTTCGTGAATAGCGGCATACCAACGTTGTAATGCCGGATGTGATTGATCAATCCCCGCCTGCTGCGCCAGTTTTTCGCAAAATGCGCGACCTTTCCCGACGCTATGGCTATGTAACAGTTCACGCGCTTCATCCCGCTCATGCGCCCGCTGGCGCAAGCGCCATAATCGCCGCCACTCCGTGACCACCGATCCTACGCCAGCGCCAACGATCAGCGCGCCTGCGGCACAGCCGCCTAAAGCGACCCAGTCCTGAGTTTGCCAGGCATTCATTGTCCACTGTACGCCTTGCCCGACCACGCTCGCGCCAAACAGCACCAGCCCTCCCATCACCATTTTACGCCACAGGCTGCGTTTGGGACGCAGCGCGGCATCGACCGCCGCTTCTGCCACGCCTTCGTCTTCCGGGCGCTCATCGATAGCTGCAGGCGCAAATGTACGCGACTCCGCTTCGCTGAAAGTTTGCTGCGCTTTGAAGGCCGACGTAGGTTCCTCCTTTAGCGGTTCTGCAAAATCAATACGCGGTTTTAACGGTTCGCTCATCGCAGCTTATCTCCTATTAAAAACTCCAGCGCAGCGTCCAGACGAATATGCGGTAACGGTTTATCAACATCCATCACCTGCGGACGAAAGGCTTCGAACTGAAAACCCTGACTATCCCAAAACGCTTGCCCCGGCAAACGCGAAGGCACTTCGCCGGGGTACACGGTTAACGGCGCGCCGTCACTCAAACGGTTTCCACGTAAAGCCGGGATTTTTTCACCGTTGACCTCAATCACGCCGCTGGTGGTCGCCTGTACCGACGCCAGCCCCAGGCAATCCATACTAATGCCTTCAAACGCGGCATTTTGCCAGGCATCCTGAATAAGCTGCTGGAGCAAGGCCACCATATTGGCATGTTGGTCGAGGGTGACATGGTCGGCTTTCGTCGCGGCGAACAGCAATTTGTCAATCACCGGCGAAAACAGGCGGCGAAACAGAGTTCGCTGACCATAGTGAAAACTTTGCATCAGCTGCGTTAAAGCGAGACGCATATCATTAAACGCCTGCGGCCCGCTATTAAGCGGTTGCAGACAGTCGACCAGCACAATCTGGCGATCAAAGCGTAGAAAATGATTTTTGTAGAACCCCTTGACCACTTTTTCACAATAGTAGTTAAAGCGTTCGCGCAGCATTCCAGCGTTGGTCTGCTTATCCGCCTGCGCCAGTTTTGACTCGCCGAAGGCGTCTACATCCGGCCACGGGAAAAACTGCAACGCTGGCGCACCCGCCATATCGCCCGGCAAAACAAACCGTCCAGGCTGAATAAAATGCAATCCCTGCGATTTACACTGATGCAAATAATCCGTCCAGGCGGCGGCAATCTCCGCCAGCCGGTTTTCATCGGCGGGCGCCAGCGGATCGAGCCCGTCGCAAAGTTGCCGCCATTTTGCGGCCCACTCAGCGCGTTGTCCTTGTAACAAGCCGTTCATCTGACGGGACCAGCTTAAATAATCCTGAGCCAGCATGGGCAGATCGAGTAACCATTCCCCTGGATAGTCCACAATCTCCAGATACAATGTCGAGGTATCTTTAAAATGGCGCAGCAGCGAGTCGTTTGAGCGATAGCGCAACGCCAGCCGAATCTCACTGACGCCGCGCGTCGGTGTGGGCCATGCGGGAGGATTGCCATAAAGCTGAAGTATCCCCTCGTCGTAGGTAAAACGGGGAATACCAAAATCACGTTGAGGCACGCGCTTTACGCCAAGCAGGCGTTCTTCGCGTACCGCGCTGAGCAACGGTAAGCGCGCGCCCGCGTGGACATTAAGCAACTGGTTAACCATCGCCGTGATAAACGCTGTTTTACCGCTGCGGCTCAACCCGGTTACGGCAAGACGCAAATGCCTGTCTACCCCACGATTGACCAGCGCGTTGAGTTCAGTTTTAAGTCGCTTCATTGACATCCTGTTGAGCCTGAAGAGAAGAAAAAATAATAACGAGCCTGCGTTATAGATATGTGCAAAAACGTTATTATCAACTACCCGGAGAGATCAACAACGGCGCATTAAGCGCCGCGGTTAGTATGAGTATTGAGCAATAGATTATCTATTTTTTACTTTCGGCATATCAAGACGACTGATGCCGCCCATATTCATCGCGTGCGTATACCCCATATCAAGCAACATTTGTTTTGCCATGCCCGACTGTCGCCCGGAGTTGCAATATAACTTTACCGTATCGTTCCTGTCTGGAACTACCGTTTCGATATGAGATTTAATCTCCTTCAATGGGATATTAATCGCGCCCTGAATATGCTCACGCTGATATTGTTCCGGAATGCGGACATCTATCCAGTATTCTGCGGCATAAAGCGGCATGGCTACGAATAGCGCTAACGCAAATATTCCTTTTTTCAACATACTTCCGTCCTGACACGTAATGTATTTCGCACACACTATACGCCAGAGCTTAACGAAATATTATGACCAGACTCGCTATTTGTAACGCTGCGAAATTTTATTCGCCACCTTACGAAGTACTGGCTCCAGCGCAAACGCCAGCAACATTTTTAGCGGACGACGGGCGACGGATTTTACCGCCCATCCCGCCACGCCGGCAGGCCCGTAGCGTAACGCGGTCAACAGAACCAGCTTACCTGCTATTTTGAAGCCGGGCTTCACCTTCTGCCCGGCGCGTTGCCAGCGAGTATTCATCTTCACCTTCCCGATATATCACTTACAGTTGACGGAAACGACTACGCAGTGTGAACGTATCTGACGTGACGTAGCGTTCCATTTCTCGCAAACGCTTTTCGCCTGCGGCAAGCTCTCTGTCTACGGTATCCAGCAGTTCGCCGCTGGTCGGCTGCGGTTTGCCTGCGGCCAGATTATCCGGCATAGGGTCCAGTACAAAAGACAGAACGATATAGGCCACTACGGTAAAAAACGCCAGCCCAAAGAAAATCGACAGCACGACCAGAATACGCACCAGTTTTACCGGTACATCAAGGTAGTCGGCGATCCCGGCGCAAACGCCACGTACCATGCCCTTTTGCGGCATACGCCATAGTTTTTTATTAAGATTGATTCCACCCATTAGCGCTCTCTCCAGTTCGGATGCTCTGCATCAAGAATGTCTTCCAGCGCCTGAATGCGCTCGCGCATACGTTGCGCATCGTCTGTGAGTTGCAGTAAGCGTTGCTGCTCGCTTTGCGAAAGTTCTCCCCGACCGGCGCGGTTGCTGTAATGCAGCCACAGCCAAATCGGTAACACAAACAACACAAAAATGGTTAACGGGATGGCCAGAAATAGCGCGCTCATGCGTTCTCCTTACACCTAAAGCTGATGAGCGACGGCGCGTATCGGCGCCGCCATTGTCATTATTGATTATCTTGCTTCATTTTGGCTTTCAACTGCGCCAGCTGCTCGCTGATTTCATCATCGGCTTTCAGGTTGGCAAACTGTTGGTCCAGCGATTGCTGCTTACCAAAACGATGGCTTTCCGCTTCCGCTTCCATTTGATCGATACGACGTTCAAAGGATTCAAACCGCGCCATGGCTTCATCCAGTTTGCCGCTGTCAAGCTGACGACGGACATCGCGGGAAGAACTCGCCGCCTGATGACGCAGCATCAGCGCCTGCTGGCGAGCGCGTGTTTCGCTGAGTTTGTTTTCCAGCTCGCCAATCTCTTTCTTCATGCGCGCCAGCGTGTCATCCACCAGCGTGACTTCCTGTTCAAGCGTAGCAATTAAATCGGTCAGCTTTTGTTTTTCAATCAATGCGGCGCGCGCCAGATCGTCTTTATCTTTGCGCAGAGCCAGTTCCGCTTTTTCCTGCCACTCGATCTGCTGAGTCGTGGCCTGTTCAATACGACGGGATAACTGTTTCTTTTCCGCTAAAGCACGCGCGGAGTTCGAGCGAACCTCCACCAGCGTATCTTCCATCTCCTGAATCATCAGGCGCACCAGCTTCTGCGGATCTTCCGCTTTTTCCAACAACGCATTGATATTGGCGTTCACGATGTCGGCAAAACGAGAAAAAATACCCATAATTCAATCCTCACATAATGTTCTGATAACGGGCGATGCCCTGCTACATGATTAATACAATTTGCGTGCCAACTTTTCATGTGACTGATAATAAAGAAATTTTTTTGTTTTACCTCGCCAGCAAAAAAGGATAAAGTGGTGAAAAACACTAACAAGTGGCGATTTTCATCATGGCTGAATTTAAAGATAACCTGCTCGGCGAGGCAAACCGTTTTCTTGAAGTACTGGAACAAGTCTCCCGGCTCGCGCCGCTGGATAAGCCAGTGCTGATTATTGGCGAACGCGGTACGGGTAAAGAACTTATCGCCAATCGCCTGCACTATCTCTCTTCACGCTGGCAGGGGCCGCTTATCTCGCTTAACTGCGCGGCGCTTAACGAAAATCTGCTGGACTCCGAACTGTTTGGTCATGAAGCGGGCGCTTTTACCGGGGCGCAAAAACGTCATCCCGGTCGCTTTGAACGCGCCGATGGCGGCACGCTGTTTTTGGATGAACTGGCGACAGCGCCGATGCTGGTCCAGGAAAAGCTGCTGCGGGTGATTGAATATGGCGAGCTAGAGCGCGTCGGCGGCAGCCAGCCGTTACAGGTTAATGTGCGATTAGTATGCGCCACCAATGCCGATTTACCCGCCATGGTAAAGGAAGGAACATTTCGTGCCGATCTGCTCGACAGGCTGGCTTTTGATGTTGTACAACTGCCGCCGCTGCGCGAACGCCAGAGCGATATCATGCTGATGGCCGAGCATTTTGCTATTCAGATGTGTCGTGAACTACGTCTGCCCTTATTTCCCGGTTTTACCGATCGGGCAAAAGAAACGTTGTTGCATTACGCCTGGCCGGGTAATGTCCGCGAGCTGAAAAACGTAGTCGAACGTTCAGTGTATCGCCACGGCAGCAGTGAACATCCTTTGGATGAAATTGTTATCGATCCTTTTCAACGCCATCCCGCCGAACCGCCCGCGCCCGCCCTGCCATCGGCAACCGCCACGCCCGACCTGCCGCTCAAGTTGCGGGAGTTTCAACTACAACAGGAAAAAGCGCTGCTGCAACGTAGCTTACAGCAGGCGAAATTTAACCAGAAACGAGCCGCCGATTTGCTGGCACTCACCTACCACCAGTTTCGCGCCTTGCTTAAAAAGCATCAGCTTTAGCTATTTCTCCGGCTAATTGACGACATTTACGCCAGTTATCCACCGACATTTTTACGTGGCGGGCCGAAGTGCGATACACTTTGCAAATTGAACTTCAAAAACTTAACTATTATGCGCCTGGTTTTATCGTCTCTGATCGTGATAGCGGGTCTACTGAGTAGTCAGGCTACGGCTGCGACTGCGCCCGAACAAACTGCGAGTGCAGATATTCGCGATAGCGGCTTTGTGTATTGTGTCAGCGGGCAGGTCAACACCTTTAATCCGCAAAAAGCGAGCAGCGGCCTCATCGTCGATACCCTGGCCGCCCAGTTATATGACCGCCTGTTGGATGTCGATCCCTATACTTATCGTTTAGTCCCAGAGCTGGCAGAAAGCTGGGAAGTGCTGGATAACGGGGCAACGTACCGTTTTCACCTGCGCCGCGACGTTTCCTTTCAAAAAACCGCCTGGTTTACGCCGACCCGAAAACTCAATGCTGATGATGTTGTCTTTACCTTTCAGCGGATTTTCGATCGTCGACATCCGTGGCATAACATTAACGGCAGTAGCTTCCCCTACTTTGATAGCCTACAGTTCGCCGACAATGTAAAAAGCGTGCGTAAGCTGGACAATAACACCGTTGAGTTTCGCCTGACGCAGCCAGACGCCTCCTTTTTATGGCATCTGGCTACACACTACGCTTCCGTCATGTCCGCTGAGTACGCCGCGCAGCTTAGCCGAAAAGATCGTCAGGAACTGCTAGACCGCCAACCGGTCGGCACCGGGCCTTTCCAGCTTTCGGAGTACCGTGCCGGGCAGTTTATTCGTCTCCAGCGCCACGATGGGTTTTGGCGCGGCAAACCGCTGATGCCGCAAGTGGTGGTAGATTTAGGCTCCGGCGGTACCGGGCGTTTATCAAAATTACTGACCGGTGAATGCGATGTTCTGGCCTGGCCCGCCGCCAGCCAGCTAACTATTTTACGCGACGATCCGCGTTTGCGCCTGACGTTGCGCCCGGGGATGAATATCGCCTATCTGGCCTTTAACACCGATAAGCCGCCGTTGAATAATCCCGCAGTGCGCCATGCGCTGGCCTTATCGATCAACAACCAGCGCCTGATGCAGTCGATTTATTACGGCACGGCAGAAACCGCAGCCTCCATTTTACCGAGAGCCTCATGGGCTTACGATAACGATGCCAAAATTACGGAGTACAATCCGGAAAAATCGCGCGAACAGCTAAAAGCGCTGGGCATTGAGAATCTTACGCTGCATCTCTGGGTGCCGACCAGTTCTCAGGCCTGGAACCCAAGTCCGCTAAAAACGGCGGAGCTTATTCAGGCAGATATGGCGCAGGTTGGCGTAAAAGTGGTCATTGTGCCGGTTGAAGGTCGTTTTCAGGAGGCGCGCCTGATGGATATGAATCACGATCTGACCTTATCCGGCTGGGCCACGGACAGCAACGATCCGGATAGCTTTTTCAGACCGCTGTTAAGCTGTGCGGCCATCAATTCGCAAACCAATTTCGCCCACTGGTGTAACCCTGAATTTGACAGCGTGCTGCGTAAAGCACTGTCGTCGCAGCAGTTGGCTTCGCGCATAGAAGCGTATGAGGAAGCGCAGAATATCCTGGAGAAAGAGCTGCCGATACTGCCGCTGGCATCATCACTACGCCTGCAGGCTTACCGCTACGATATTAAAGGGCTGGTGTTAAGCCCGTTCGGCAATGCGTCTTTTGCCGGCGTCTCCCGCGAAAAACACGAAGAGGTGAAAAAACCATGATTATCTTCACCCTGCGTCGGTTATTGCTGTTGCTGGTGACGCTATTCTTCCTGACCTTTATCGGCTTTAGCCTGAGCTATTTTACGCCGCACGCGCCGCTACAAGGCGCATCATTATGGAATGCCTGGGTTTTCTGGTTCAACGGTCTGCTGCACTGGGACTTTGGCGTGTCCAGCATTAACGGCCAACTGATCTCCGAACAGCTTAAAGAGGTGTTTCCCGCCACGATGGAGCTGTGCATTCTCGCCTTTGGTTTTGCGCTGATGGTCGGCATCCCGGTCGGGATGCTGGCTGGCGTGACGCGTAGCAAATGGCCGGATCGTTTTATCAGCGCGCTGGCGCTATTAGGTTTCTCAATTCCGGTTTTCTGGCTGGCGCTTCTGCTCACACTGTTCTTTTCGCTCACGCTGGGGTGGCTGCCGGTATCCGGGCGATTTGACCTACTTTATGAAGTTAAACCGGTTACCGGTTTCGCCATCATTGACGCCTGGATTTCAGATTCGCCGTGGCGCGATGAAATGGTGATGAGCGCCATACGACATATGGTTTTACCGGTGCTCACGCTTTCCGTCGCGCCGACCACAGAAGTGATCCGCCTGATGCGAATCAGCACTATTGAGGTCTACGATCAGAACTACGTTAAAGCGGCGGCCACGCGCGGCTTGTCGCGCTTTACGATTTTACGCCGTCACGTGTTGCATAATGCGCTGCCGCCGGTCATTCCCCGTCTTGGCCTGCAGTTTTCAACCATGTTAACGCTGGCGATGATTACCGAAATGGTTTTCAGCTGGCCAGGGCTGGGACGATGGTTAATTCACGCCATTCGTCAGCAGGACTATGCCGCTATTTCCGCTGGCGTGATGGTCATTGGGTCGCTGGTTATTGTGGTCAATGTGATTTCCGATATTTTGGGTGCTATGGCTAACCCTCTGAAACATAAGGAATGGTATGCCTTACGATAAGAAACAATAAAAATATCATTAAATCAAAAAGTTATGCTTTTATTTTTGTGATAAGTTCGTTTTTTAGTACACAAATATATACACTTTGTTTTCTACTTTCTCCGGCAGTCCATGCTTCGATGATGATTGCCGGAGATTTATCTTCTGTATCAGCGCCTCCGGGTTTCACTACGTATCGCTACCTGCTGTCGCGGTACGCCAGCCCCAATCAAACGCCCGGCCTGCGCCTATTGTTCCAATGTTAGTTTCGGTCGTCGGCCACCATTACACCCCCTCTCCCTTGTCGCTTCCAGTCCAGCGCGGGTTCTTTCCACAATCAATTCACGTTCCATTTCATCGAGTGTGCCCATGACATGAAAGAAGAATCGCCCCATTGGCGTCGACGTGTCTATGCTGCTGTCGGTCAGGCTGTGGAAATTAACGCCGCGTTCGCGCAATTCTTCTACCAGAACGACCAGATGACGCATACTGTGACCCAGGCGATCAAGCTTCCATACAACCAGTGTGTCCCCTTCTGATAACGTCCTGACTAAAAGGAGCAGGCTTCACGGGCTGGATTTATCCAACAAAGCGCGTAGTGAGTGTTTCCCGTGAGGCTGAATACGAAAAAGGCCACGTAAATGCGCAGCCTTTATGGTGAGAGTTCTAATCTTAAGAGGCACTCCATCAAACAAACCACCCACAATTGTCAGAAGCTTGAAGGAGTGCTTTGGGGTGACAGTATCTGCGGCATTGTTGCCACGAACAACGTTCCCGCAAATGCTCAAAATACAATCCCAAAATCCGCTCCAGTAAACAGTCTAAATATCGTTGCCCCACAGATCGCTACAGCCATACAGGAACCTGATAAAGGTTCAGACCGTCTCACCAACAAGATTAAGCCTGTTCTTTAGAGCGTTTAATACCCAGCAACATTTAATTTGTCAACATAGGCCCCATACAATAACTTGATGAGCTACAAGTAGTTATCGCAATTAATTCCCTGGAAGAGAATGCACTTTTGAAATCGGGGTCGCGCCAAACATTCTCTTTATAATATATCCTTACATCCCCCCCTGTTGTATAATAATACTTTGCTATATTTAGCATGTTATCAAACCCCTGTTTATGATTCCCGTACACATCCACTTTACACATGGCATTGACACTAATAGCCTCACTCCCGCGCTTCAGTTCGATACAAAAAAACTGAGTTTCCTTATCCCCTGACGTATACACACCATAAGACAGGTTTTTAATCTGAACATTACTCACATACGTATCATAATCAGCCATAGCTGCATAACAAACACTGGATAATGACGCAAGAGCAAGAGTCAGAACCTTTAATTTCTTTTTCATAATCCACTCCAACAATATTTACCATACTTGCATTTCTCTCGTAAACAAGCTCAACTGCTTCATGGATATTTTCAATTGGGATAGAATTTACAGATACATACTCACTTTGTAACCGCATCATCACTCGCTCAAAATGACCAAACTGGATACCACATAACTCAATATAAGCAACAGACGGCGGAAGGCTGTAGAAACTATTGTCTGCACGGATTCTGTATCTGTACAACCTGCCGCTAAATGTTGCTCTGGAGTAATATAATCGTGCTATATTATAAGACTCATTAATATCTGAGATAGTCGCAATATAGTACTGTCTCGACTACCGGATGCACAGGAGTCATCTCTTATATGTTGCTGAAGATTCCTGTTATTACCGTGCGAAGCAAAACCATCCCGAAAAATCACATCTGAAGGTCTCGAGTCAACACGATATACAAAACCAACGGCACTTGCATAATCAGAAAAACACTAAAAATAATATTACTTTTTTATCATACCCCCTCCCACAGAAACTATCAGGCAAACCACCTAATGTGTTAAACCGAGTGCTAACCATAGCTCAGTCATACTTTACGTCTCGCTGGATAAAATTAGAAAAACAAACCTCCCTGGTTTACGGGCACGAAAATCCCCGTAATCACACAATGCCTATCCTTAAACTGCGGCGTTCGCCTGGCGTTCGGCTTTATCCGTCTGGTATTTATCCCTGATACGCCTGGCACGCAGTTCCAGCGCGTAGATAGCGCCATGTTCAGGACAGCACCAGACAACGTTGCTGTAAGCAGGAGAAAACCATTCCCGGCAAACTTTGCATTTACGGCGCGGTAATTTAGCCATGCTCACCTCAGACCCGGTTACGGATATAGCATCTAATAACGTTAGATTATGCATGCGTAATAATTCATAGCATATTTATATTAATGTAAATAAAATACAGTCAACAGATTTCTCCAATTTTATTATATATAAACAGAGGCTTACGTTGAGTAATAACAAGATCATACAATCCCGCACCAGTAAAATTAATGTAAAAATAGGCGTAATCATGTATTAATATTGACTGGACAGCAGGTAAGTGATAACAAATAAATATTAAAAAGTAAATATCACATAATAACCATTATCACTACATGAGAGGTGAATATGATGAAACCTATTTCTGCCGCGATTCTCAATATTAGAGGGACAGCCCCCGGCACTGCCACTTCGGAAATGGCGCAACTAACCTAGCCAAAGATATTATTAGGGTAGCTAATATTGCTTATAATATTTCACAGGTTGAGCAAAAAAGTGGTTTCTTGTTAGTAATGGGAGAGAAAGGCTTCAACAAATCGGCTTGCCTGCATATGCTGGGACAACAAATATCCAGAGTTTTTTCTGGGAAGCACTTATATCCTGGTGTTTTTATAAGTAAAGACGCAGCGTCCGAATTTGAAAAAACAATCAGCACTCATTATAAAACTCTTTCGAGTCACATTGATCTGCAACAATACACTAATGATGTAAATTGCGGAGCAGCTGTAGGTATTGTTGCACGGCAGCAAGAAAACCTCATACTAGATGAGATCACATTAAGTGCGTTTAAAAAGGTCTATATTACCGGTCATGGTGCAGCAGGCACTAATGTTCTAGCCAGTGGCGACTCTGTTTTTTCTGCAAAACAACTGGTTGATATTCTGGTTGCTAATAAAGTTTTAGAGGTTATAAAGGATATAAGGATTAGTAGTTGTTATTCCGCAGATAAAAGAGAGCCTAATAGTTTTAAAAAGGAGGACATAGATAAAGCGAATAGAAATGCTGGTTTCTTTGAACGAATGGTGTTTGGAGAACGTGATACTTTTATAGAGAGGGTTGCTAATGAGATCTGGAGTAGAGGCTACATAGATGTCAAAGTTTCTGGTTACCATGGTGCTGGTGTATTTTATGCTGGTGAAATCCCATTTACACATCTTAGAAGCACGACGATCCCGCCAACTATCACTGTAAAAAGAAAGTCCGTAAGAGTAACGCTGGAAAGTCCTATAGATTAAATCATAAACTCAGCTCTATTACTTTTGGGTAGATCAAGGGGTTATCATCAAAATTATATTTTTGTTAATGTTTTTGCGATATTGTAAACTGACAGTTACTGTATAAATAATCGGTAACTGTCAGCTCACATCTGAGCTAATAAATATAATTCCCCCTGCTGACCCGCTGCAGCGGTTTAAGACGCAACACCCCATGCCGGAGTATTCCGATCTGTCTTATTGTGAACCTCCCAGAGACTAATACCGCAACATCCTGATCGCGCCATACTCCGAACTGGCGCCAGCCGCCACTGTCGGTCTTAATGACCCTGGCCCAAATTCCGTACAGTGCTAAAACTTCTCCCAGTAGTCGTATGTTCTTTTACGGTTAACGCTTCTGTTTTTTTCTTCTTCTCCAGTACCATCTGGCGACGAGGATCGAGTCCCTCAGTTAACCATGATCTAAAGTACTGACGGCGTTCCCTGGCATGAGATAGTGATATGGTTGGATAATCGCCAATCGTCAGTTGAGCAGCGTTCCCGTTCCATCTGTATCGGTAAAAGAATGTTATACTGCCGGATGTAGAGAGCCTGACATTGAGACCATGAGCGTCTGAGATGACCTTGATTTGGTCTCTTTTTTTGCAGGAGCCTTTCTTAATTTTGTATCGGCAAGCAATGTGTACACTCCATGAGAGGATATGCACATTAGTTTACACATTTTGCATAATTGATAACCTCAAAGTGCACAAAATTAAAACCCCAACGCTCGATAACTAATTGATAATGTTTTAAAATTTCAAAAGACATAAAGCATGGTAAACAAAAATAAAACGAGTAAATATGCCTTACGATAGCGTCTACAGCGAAAAGCGCCCGCCAGGCACCCTGCGTACTGCCTGGCGCAAATTTTATAGCGACGCGCCTGCGATGGTGGGTCTGTATGGATGCGCCGGTCTGGCGTTGTTGTGTATTTTTGGCGGCTGGATCGCGCCCTATGGTATCGATCAGCAATTTTTGGGCTATCAGCTACTGCCGCCCTCCTGGTCACGCTATGGCGAAGTCTCCTTTTTTCTGGGGACTGACGATCTGGGGCGCGATGTGCTGAGCCGCCTGTTAAGCGGCGCGGCGCCCACGGTCGGCGGCGCGTTTATCGTAACGCTGGCGGCTACGCTATGTGGATTAGTCCTCGGCGTAGTGGCAGGCGCGACGCACGGTTTACGCTCTGCCGTACTGAACCATATTCTGGACACGCTGCTTTCCATCCCTTCGCTCTTGCTGGCGATTATCGTCGTGGCATTTGCCGGCCCACATCTGTCACACGCGATGTTTGCCGTCTGGCTGGCCCTGTTGCCGCGAATGGTACGTTCTGTCTATAGCATGGTGCATGATGAACTGGAAAAAGAGTACGTCATTGCCGCCCGTCTGGATGGCGCGACAACGCTGAATATTCTGTGGTTCGCCATTTTACCGAATATTACCGCCGGTCTGGTCACCGAAATTACCCGGGCGCTGTCGATGGCGATTCTGGACATCGCCGCGCTGGGATTTTTAGATCTCGGCGCGCAGCTTCCCTCTCCTGAATGGGGCGCCATGTTGGGAGATGCGCTGGAGCTAATCTATGTCGCGCCGTGGACCGTTATGCTACCCGGCGCGGCGATAACGCTCAGTGTTTTACTGGTAAACCTGCTCGGAGATGGGATTCGTCGTGCGATTATTGCGGGGGTGGAATAATGCCGTTACTGGATATCCGCAATCTCACCATTGAATTTAAAACCAGCGAAGGTTGGGTAAAAGCGGTCGATCGCGTCAGTATGACATTAAGCGAAGGCGAAATTCGCGGCCTGGTAGGTGAATCGGGTTCCGGAAAGAGCTTGATTGCTAAAGCTATTTGCGGCGTCGCGAAAGACAACTGGCGAGTCACTGCCGACCGTATGCGTTTTGATGATATCGATCTGCTGCGCCTCTCCTCTCGTGAACGGCGTAAGCTGGTCGGGCATAATGTGTCGATGATCTTCCAGGAGCCGCAGTCGTGCCTTGATCCTTCCGAACGCGTCGGCCGCCAGCTAATGCAAAATATTCCCGCCTGGACCTATAAAGGCCGCTGGTGGCAGCGTTTAGGCTGGCGTAAACGGCGTGCTATTGAATTACTGCACCGGGTGGGAATTAAAGATCATAAAGACGCGATGCGCAGTTTTCCCTATGAACTGACCGATGGCGAGTGTCAGAAAGTCATGATCGCTATCGCGCTGGCGAATCAACCGCGACTCCTGATCGCTGATGAACCCACCAACTCAATGGAACCAACGACGCAGGCGCAAATTTTTCGCCTGCTGACCCGACTGAATCAAAACAGTAATACCACCATTCTGTTGATTAGCCACGACCTGCAAATGCTGAGTCAGTGGGCTGACAAAATCAACGTTTTATACTGCGGCCAGACGGTAGAAACCGCGCCAAGTAAAGATCTGGTGACGACGCCACATCATCCTTATACGCAGGCGCTTATCCGCGCGATTCCGGATTTTGGCAGCGCGATGCCGCATAAAAGCCGTCTGAATACGCTGCCGGGCGCGATCCCGCTACTGGAGCAGTTACCGATAGGTTGTCGTCTGGGGCCGCGCTGCCCTTACGCGCAACGAGAATGCATTATCACGCCACGCTTAACCGGCGCGAAAAATCATCTCTATGCCTGTCATTTTCCGCTGAATATGGAGAGAGAGTGATATGGTGGAAACTCTGCTTGAAGTGCGCAACCTGAGTAAAACCTTTCGCTACCGGACAGGATGGTTTCGCCGCCAGACCGTCGACGCCGTGAAACCATTAAGCTTTACGCTTCGTGAGCGTCAGACTCTGGCCATTATTGGCGAAAACGGTTCCGGCAAATCCACGCTGGCAAAGATGCTGGCCGGCATGATTGAACCCACCAGCGGCGAGCTTCTTATTGACGATCATCCCCTGCATTACGGCGACTATTCGTTTCGAAGCCAACGTATTCGAATGATTTTTCAGGACCCCTCAACGTCACTGAATCCACGTCAACGTATTTCGCAGATCCTTGACTTCCCCCTGCGCCTTAATACCGATCTGGAGCCGGAACAGCGGCGCAAACAGATTGTCGAGACGATGCGTATGGTGGGGCTATTGCCCGATCACGTGAGCTACTACCCGCATATGCTGGCACCGGGGCAGAAACAGCGTCTGGGCCTGGCCCGCGCGCTGATTTTACGCCCTAAAGTCATTATCGCGGACGAAGCGCTGGCTTCGCTTGATATGTCCATGCGCTCGCAGCTCATCAATCTGATGCTTGAATTGCAGGAAAAACAAGGCATCTCCTATATCTATGTCACGCAGCATATCGGCATGATGAAGCATATTAGCGATCAGGTATTAGTGATGCATCAGGGGGAAGTGGTTGAACGCGGCAGCACCGCCGATGTGCTCGCCTCTCCGCTACATGAGCTTACCCGCCGTTTAATCGCAGGCCATTTTGGCGAGGCGCTGACCGCTGACGCATGGCGAAAGGATCGCTAAGCGAAACAAATACCCTCAGTTTGATTCTCTGAGGGTGTTCATGCGACTGCCCAACAGCAATGTTTCAACCTCTTCTAACGCAACGGAAGCAAATAACGTGCCCTGGGTTGCCCAAATGCCTGCCGTTTTTAACACTGGCAAATAGCGTGTGTTTTCCTGGCCACCCACCACGATCTTGTCACAATAACGCCGGATATGTTTGACAAGCAGCGGAAACGTCATTTTTTCAATTTGTGAGACAAAAAAGCTGCGATCAAGTTTTACGCCGCTAAAACACCCGCAAACTAATGGCGCAGCGGTTGCGTTCCCTACGCCCAGGTCGCCCAGCCATAATGGATTAGGTTGTTTATGAAGCGCGTGTATTAAAGGATCGACTAAGACGTTATCTTGACATGAAAAATGTTCAGCGACCTGCAGCTCCACAAATAGCATGGCGTGTAGTAATGCGCGAATATCTTTGTCCTGAAGGACAAGCTGCGCCATACCCCGATCGATATTTACGATACAGAACAGGCCGTGGCGTAGAAACCAGCCATGTTTGGCCGCGATTGTCCGCAACAGATCAAGCAGAAAACGGCGCTTCTGCGAATTGTCCCATGACGAGATAACAAACTCAGGGTGTAGCGGACGAGCGGGCGACGATGCAAAATGGGTAGTGATTTCGACACCCAGTAAATCCCCCTCCATTGCCCTTATCGGCTCTGCCATAAAAAAATAGCGCATGTGACCACTCCACTTGATCTTAACTCCCTGATAATGCGCTTTTAACGCAAATCAATCAATAAAAACGATCAATATATAAAAAATGATCGAAAAAAACAATATATGTTAACTTCATGATAACTTGCTAATTTTATGTTTTGAGAATGTTCTTCTATTGCTATAAGGAAATTTACATACTACGCCAAACAACGCTAATACGACGGCAAGAGACCATCCGTAAAGCCGGGGTCTTCTTGCCAGGTAGAGGGGAAAAATCAAGGCGAGTTAATGTTGTTGCATCATCGCGAGGCATTTCATCCACTTGCGAGTTGCATCTCCGCTGCAGGCTGTCCAGATCCCCCGAACGACTTTTAAACGAATAGCAACTCTCAATAATTGATCGGCAAATCTGTAGCGAATGAGCCCCGGCGATTCGCAGAAAAGAACGGAACTAAATGCTATTTTTTTAATTCATCCTTTAATACCTTAGCCACAAGAGTCCCTTCCTCCGGCGCGGCTAGTTTAAAACGTCTTCCTGACGCAGGTGTCTGTTCTTCCTCTCCGATTAACTCATCAAGCTCTGTAATAAGTGACTTATAATATTCAATATCTTCAGTATTTCCTTCGGTCTCGGCCTGCTTTAATTTTATCAGGTAACGGGCCTTAATTTGCTCTTCCAGTTGCCTTGTTGCAAGGGAAACGCTTCGCTGTTGCCGGGATTCTTGTGACAGCACGATTTGATCGCCATCCACAAAGAAAAGTACCCCCTCTTTAACCAGAATATTACCTAAGTTATCTATATCATGCATATAAACCCCCCGGGATTCAAGAAGCGCCTCCGCCATTCTATAGTTATCTTCATCTTCAATATCGAACTCCTGACCTTCAATATATTTTGAAACTAAAACCGTAACGTCTTTACCATTAATATTCATGATGGCCGAACGAGAAAAATCCTTGTCGCCATTGGCCATGTTCAAATACTTACTGACACGATCAGGATGACAATTACGATGTTCCGGAGAGTTAACATCCACTTTTATTCCCCGCTCATTAATTGGAATCTTAACAACAAACTCATCATTTAACAGATAGACTGTCCCATAACTTCCGCTACCTATTTTATTTTTTTCAATATCACGCATGCGAATATTTTTTTTAAACTCCGACGAGTTAATAAACGCCTCTATTGCCGCTGGTTGTGATGCATCCGTCTGATCAGTAGCGCCGCTCTCATCACCAGACGCCATGGCGGGCGTGGTCAGGAAGTCTATCAAACGTTGCTCAAAAGCCTCATAGATTCCATTACTACCTGCCTCGCTCGGCGGTAGATTATCATTACCCAAAGCGGCAAGCGTAATTTCCCCGTTATTATAATTAAACATCGTTTCTTTTAAAAAATCGACGCAATGTTCAGAACACTCCGTCTCGGTCACTAATACTCCATCGTAAAACATCTGTAGTAGTAACATATTTTCTTGATGTGCTAATACCTCTACAGTGTATTTATCCATTGTTTCAGGTCTGGAGGCATCAATAAGTTTAATATATCCAAGAAGGGGGCGCCATCGTGTACAGTCTTCATCTCGCCTCGAAAATGGTCGTAGCGAGAAAGGCTTCGAAATATCGGGACGCTCGTTTTTTTGGCACAGTAGATCATATATCTCTTTATAATCAGAAATTAAACTTCGCCTGGTAAATATATTCCTGAAAAAATCTATGAATTTCTCATACGTTGAAAAAACATGCTCTTTTTTATGATCAATGATATCTCTTAAATACCTTTCTGATATCTGGCAACTATGATTTCCGATCTGAAATGTAAACGGCATATGCCTCATCCTCTGAAAATTTATTATAATACACATGCAAACATATAAAAACCCGATTTGTAACTACTGTAATCACCTGATTTCAAAAATTTTTCATATTCAGTATTACTCTGTATCAATAAATAGAGAAAACCTACAGCGCCTAAAAAAGAAATTATTTTTGTTAAGCATTTGCTGGTTAAAGTTACATGTCCATAACATCGTTAATAGGTGAGGAAAACCATTCGGATGAATATTCAGGCTTCCTACAGAACCTTTATTTGTCTGGTGGAAGGCGCATCGCTATGCGTACTTGCTATCCGTCCCGGTGTCTCTCTCTGGTTGGATGAGGCGAACCTTACACCAGCTGGTATACTGCAGCGTAGGGCCTGTCCCATTAGACTCTTTGATTTGCCAGCTTGGCCCTGGGGAGTGCTCAAAATCCTCAGGGACTTCGTTACCGTGTGGTTTTAGAACGTCACCTGCCGGAGATAGCGGCGGAAAAATAGCGTGACACACGGGGTCAGGAGTGGGATATAATTTCAGACTAATTTCGAATAATGTTGAAAAGTTGCTGTTAACCATTGTTCGTAAAAGCAAAAAATAAGCAATGACTATAAGGATTAAAGCTATGGGTTTTCTTTCCGGTAAGCGCATTCTGGTCACTGGCGTGGCCAGTAAACTGTCCATCGCCTACGGTATCGCACAGGCGATGCACCGCGAAGGAGCTGAACTGGCGTTCACCTACCAGAACGACAAACTGAAAGGCCGCGTAGAAGAATTTGCTGCCCAGCTGGGTTCCAGCATCGTTTTACCGTGTGATGTCGCTGAAGATGCCAGCATTGACGCTATGTTTGCAGAGCTGGGTAACGTTTGGCCGAAATTTGACGGTTTCGTACACTCGATCGGTTTCGCGCCTGGCGATCAGCTGGACGGCGATTATGTTAATGCGGTTACCCGCGAAGGCTTTAAAATCGCTCACGATATTAGCTCTTACAGCTTTGTTGCCATGGCGAAAGCCTGCCGCACCATGCTGAATCCTGGTTCTGCGCTGTTGACCTTGTCTTATCTGGGAGCGGAGCGCGCCATCCCGAACTACAATGTCATGGGTCTGGCGAAAGCCTCTCTGGAAGCTAACGTGCGTTATATGGCAAATGCTATGGGACCGGAAGGGGTTCGCGTCAACGCCATCTCTGCGGGTCCAATCCGCACGCTGGCGGCGTCCGGTATTAAAGACTTCCGTAAAATGTTGGCGCATTGTGAAGCCGTTACGCCAATTCGTCGCACCGTGACCATTGAAGATGTGGGTAACTCAGCGGCGTTTCTGTGCTCCGATCTCTCGGCAGGCATTTCTGGCGAAGTCGTCCATGTTGACGGCGGGTTCAGCATTGCGGCAATGAATGAACTGGAACTCAAATAAGCGCATTAAGTTTATTAGCGGGCAGCACGGCTGTGCTGCCCCATTCCCCTCACTCACCACTCATCTCGTTATATAGCGTTCTGATATTTGTTATCACCTAACAATCTTTCATCCCTTTCCCGCATACGCCAGGATAATCCAGCATAAACGATCCGACGCCGAATCATTATCGATCGCCATTTCATCCTCGGGAAACCCTATGGAACAATGCCGAAAAGCGGGTAAAAGCCACTGGTATCATGAAACACAATCCACTATGTCGTCACAAACCCCGCTTTCGCTGATGCCGGAAGCCGCGTATGTTAACGATCGATTTTTACTGGATTTAGCGGTAGCAAAAACCGCGTTGACGCCTTTTGAATCATGGTTAAAGCCAGCTCGCCAGTTGGCGGATGTCTTATTTCCCCGCACGGTTCTCAACGACCGGCTTCATACGTTTAGCGCCTATGAACGTATGAGCACCGCGCTGACCGCCGCTCAGGTATTTGGGGTTCAGCGTTTGTGCCGCTATTATGCCGCGCGTCTGGCGCCGCTACCCGGCCCTGATGCCTCAAGAGAGAGCAATCAACGGCTGGCGCAAATTACGCAATACGCTCGTCAGCTTGCCGGCTCCCCCTCCGTTATCAATACGCGGGCCCGCGAACAACTTGCAGAGGTGGGATTAACCACCCGGGATACCGTACTCATCAATCAGATCATTGGGTTTATCGGTTTTCAGGCGCGGGTAGCGGCGATATTTCAGGCGTTTTGCCGTCTGCCCGTGCGCGAACTGCCCGGCCAGGAGATGCAGCGCTTTGCCAGGGCCGCGCGGTTTCAAAACCCCCAGACGATATGGCGGCCCGCCGCCAGTCTGGTAGAATATCCTCCCGCCCATACCAAAGTTCAGCGGCAATATTCGTCTTCACAATGCCAAATGATGGCGCCGGTACTCATGCGCGATCCGTCTTCATTCGCGTTACTCGAACGCATACTGACCAGCACATTACACACTGCGTCGCCCCCCTCTTTACTTCCACTTATCACGCTCCTCACATCACGTATCAACGGCAGCGCCGCCTGCTTTAACGAACAGGCAACCCAACCTGGCGCGTGGCGTCGCGCTGTCATCACGTTACGCCAGGAAGACGACGACATCGCTCGTTGGGAACTTGAGCCTGCGCTGACACAGGCGATACAATGGCTCACCAGAGCGCCCGATCGCTTTAGCGCCGCGCATTTTTTCCCGCTACTCACCAGGGGAGTTTCATCGGAGCAGGCCATTAATATGTTAGGCTGGTGCGGCGTGTGCGGATGGTTAAATCGTTTAAAAATCGCGTTGGGCGAAACCTATTAACTCATCCATTACAGAAAGAGCGCTTGCTGCGCCAGGCAGAATCGCGTAAAACTGTCAGCCGCTCTTTTGGCTACGAAAATAGACGAATATGTTTCAGGACAACCCGCTGCTAGCGCAGCTTAAACAGCAACTGCATTCCCAGACGCCGCGCGCTGAAGGGGTCGTAAAAGCCACGGAAAAAGGCTTTGGCTTCCTTGAGGTTGACGCGCAAAAAAGCTATTTCATTCCTCCGCCGCAGATGAAAAAAGTGATGCATGGCGATCGTATCGTCGCGGTCATCCACACGGAAAAAGAACGGGAGTCTGCCGAGCCGGAAGAACTGATCGAACCGTTCCTGACGCGCTTTGTGGGAAAAGTTCAGGGTAAAAATGACCGCCTGTCCATCGTGCCGGATCATCCGTTGCTGAAAGACGCGATTCCCTGCCGCGCCGCGCGCGGCGTTCAGCATGAGTTCAAAGAAGGTGACTGGGCGGTTGCCGAAATGCGCCGCCATCCACTTAAAGGCGACCGTTCGTTTTACGCCGATTTAACGCAGTACATCACCTTTGCCGACGATCACTTTGTTCCCTGGTGGGTTACGCTTGCCCGCCACAACCTGGAAAAAGAAGCGCCGAACGGCGTAGCGACGGAGATGCTGGACGAAGGGCTGGAGCGCCAGGATCTTACCGCGCTGAATTTCGTCACTATCGATAGCGCCAGCACTGAAGATATGGATGACGCGCTTTATGCTGAGGAATTAGCGGACGGCAGACTCCAGCTTACGGTGGCTATCGCCGATCCTACCGCCTGGATTGCCGAAGGCAGTAAGCTGGATAACGCCGCGAAAATTCGCGCCTTCACCAACTACCTGCCGGGCTTCAATATTCCTATGCTGCCGCGTGAGCTGTCTGACGATCTGTGCTCGCTGCGCGCCAACGAAGTGCGTCCGGCGCTCGCCTGTCGCATGATAATCGCCGCAGACGGCACCATTGACGATGATATCGCCTTTTTTGCGGCCACGATCGAATCGAAGGCCAAGCTGGCGTACGACAATGTCTCCGACTGGCTGGAAAATAACGGCACCTGGCAGCCGGATAACGAAGGCATTGCCCAGCAGATTCGTCTGTTGCACCGTATTTGTCTAAGCCGCAGTGAGTGGCGTCATCATCATGCGTTAGTCTTTAAAGACCGCCCGGATTATCGCTTTGTGCTTGGCGAAAAAGGCGAAGTATTGGATATTGTGGCGGAACCGCGCCGTATCGCTAACCGTATCGTAGAAGAGTCGATGATCGCCGCTAACCTTTGCGCCGCGCGCGTACTGCGCGATAAGCTCGGTTTCGGTATTTACAACGTACATACGGGCTTCGATCCCGCGAATGCCGACGCGCTGACCGCACTGCTGAAAACGCATGGTCTGCATGTCGATGCCGAAGAGGTGCTGACGCTGGAAGGCTTCTGTAAACTGCGTCGCGAACTGGATGCGCAGCCCTCCGGTTTCCTTGACAGCCGCATTCGTCGCTTCCAGTCTTTTGCGGAAATCAGCACCGAGCCGGGACCGCATTTCGGTCTTGGTCTTGAGGCTTACGCCACCTGGACTTCTCCCATCCGTAAGTATGGCGATATGATTAACCATCGCCTGCTGAAAGCGGTCATCAAGGGGGAAGCTATTGCGCGTCCGCAGGAAGATATCACCCAGCAAATGGCGGAACGCCGTCGCCTGAACCGTATGGCGGAGCGCGATGTCGGCGACTGGTTATATGCACGCTTCCTTAACGATAAGGCGGGGACAAATACCCGTTTCGCGGCAGAAATTATTGACGTCAGCCGCGGTGGTATGCGTGTGCGACTGGTCGATAACGGCGCTATCGCCTTTATCCCTGCCCCGTTCCTGCACGCCGTTCGCGATGAACTGGTATGCAGCCAGGAAAACGGTACGGTACAGATTAAAGGTGAGACGGTTTATAAAGTGACGGATGTCATTGATGTCACTATTGCGGAAGTTCGCATGGAAACCCGCAGCATTATTGCCCGACCGGCAGCGTAACCACGCTTAGCTCGCTCAACGGCCTTTGCTGAGAAGGCAAAGGCCGTTTCTTTTCTTCTTCTCCCTTCCGTCATGCTCTGCGTTTAATCTTATTCAAGCGCCCCATTTCTTGTTATTTTTAGCTGGCGACTATGCTTTTTCCAGAATCTGGATTACATATGAATACATAGATAAAACAATACGTTCAGCCATAATTACCCTTATTTATAACATGGCTAACCTTTCTTTTCGGGCACCTGGCGCTTAAATGGGATGGTATGCATGATGAAACAGATTCAGGAACAAACGGCGCTAAGTCCCCTTCACTCTCACTGGCGTCTGGCTGATAACCGCAACGTGCTGTATCTCTCCCCGACAGGTGAAACGGATACAGAAAAAACGGTCGAGCTATCGCCGGAGCAAGCCGGGCGTATCCGGGAAATAACGGCGATTACGTCCAGTCTGCTGATAACGTTGTTGATAGAAAAACAGGTTACCGTAGTACACCTGGTAGGCCGTAAGATTAATAACCGTGAATGGGCTGGCAGCCTGGCAACCTGGCCTGATACGCCTGCCGTCGCGCCAACGCAGGCGCAGGAGCTCTCTTTTGCCGAGCAAATCGTATCAGAAGCCAACTCAGTCATTGCGATACTGGATAGTCAGGGAAAAATCTGTCGATTTAATCAGTCATGCGAAGAGTACACGGGCTTAAAAGAGCGAGATGTAATTGGTCAAAGCGTCTTTAAATTATTTATGAGTCGCCGGGAGGCGGTTGCCTCCCGGCACTACATTGAGAATTTTTTTCGCAATGGCAATGCCTATGAAATCGAACGCTGGATAAAGACCCGTAAAGGCCAACGCCTGTTCTTATTTCGTAATAAATTCGTCCATAACGGCAGCGGAAAAAACGAAATTTTCCTGATCTGCGCAGGCACGGATATCACCGAAGAAAGGCGGGCTCAGGAGCGTTTACGCATACTGGCGAATACAGACACCGTCACCGGCCTGCCCAATCGCAATGCTATTCATGAATTTATTAATCATGCTATTGCCTCGGCTGGGGAGTCGCAGGTGGGTATCGTTTATCTCGATCTGGATAATTTCAAGAAAATTAATGACGCCTATGGGCATATGTTTGGCGATCAGCTCCTACAGGCCGTTTCGCTGGCGCTGTTGAGTTGTCTGGAGGAAGATCAATTGCTGGCCAGACTGGGGGGAGATGAATTCATTGTCCTCGCTGCCCATACGTCTCAGGCCGCGCTGGAAGCAGTAGCCTCACGAATTCTTACCCGTCTGCGGCAACCGTTTCGTATTGGACTCATTGAAGTTTACACGGGATGCGCCATTGGCATTTCGTTGGCCCCCCGGCACGGACAGGACAGCGAAAGTCTCATTCGCACTGCCGACACCGCAATGTATAACGCCAAAGAAGGCGGCCGCGGTCAGTTCTGCGTTTTTTCGCCGGAAATGAATCAGCGCGTATTTGACTATCACTGGCTGGATACAAACCTGCGAAAAGCGCTGGAAAACGACCAGTTACTTATTCACTATCAGCCCAAAATTACCTGGCGCGGCGAAGTACGTAGCCTGGAAGCGCTGGTACGCTGGCAATCGCCGGAACGCGGATTAATTCCGCCGCTGGAGTTCATCTCATACGCCGAAGAGTCAGGACTCATCGTCCCGCTGGGCCGCTGGGTGATTCTGGATGTGGTTCGCCAGATTGCGAAATGGCGCGATAAAGGGATTAACTTGCGCGTAGCCGTTAACTTTTCGGCGCGACAACTGGCCGACCAGACGCTTTTTACTGCGCTTAAACAGGCTTTGTACGATCTGAATTTTGAGTATTGCCCGATCGATGTCGAGCTAACGGAAAGCTGCCTGATCGAAAACGACACGCTGGCGCTATCGGTTATCCAGCAATTTAGTCAGCTCGGCGCCCAGATTCATCTGGATGATTTTGGCACCGGGTATTCTTCGCTTTCTCAACTCGCCCGGTTCCCTATTGATGCCGTTAAACTGGATCAGGCTTTCGTCAGAGATATCCATAAGCAACCGCTGTCGCAATCTCTGGTTAGGGCGATTGTCGCGGTGGCTCAGGCGCTAAATTTACAAGTGATTGCCGAAGGTGTAGAAAATGCTAAAGAAGATGCCTTCCTGACAAAAAACGGCGTCAATGAACGACAGGGCTTTTTATTCGCCAAACCTATGCCCGCCGTTTCTTTTGAACGCTGGTACAAACGTTATCAGACGAAAAAAATGCGTTAATGGCGACGATAATAGGGAGAACAGCCTGTGCAGACAGGCATAGCCCTATTTTTCCCTTCTCTTTTCAGATTAATTTCTGCATCATGAATTGAAACCTTTTCTGACATTAAGGATGACAAACATGTCTGATATCGAAGCACAACGAATTGCCGCACGCATTGATACCGTGCTGGATATCCTTGTTGCTGGCGATTACCACTCGGCCATCAATAACCTTGAAATATTGAGAGCAGAGCTGTTAGATCAGGTTAAAGACGGTATCTCGCCATCCCAGGCTCCCGGGTCGCCCTGGGAAATCTGATAGCGATTATTTGTCCGGGATGGCCGTTAGCCCTTCCCGGCTCTCTGACTGTCTGTTGACTCCTCTTAACGAATAAAATTAATACTATGAACTCCCGACAACAATCAATTTTGCAAATGGTGGTTGATAAAGGCCAGATGAGCGTTGCTGAACTGGCGAAAATTACCGGCGTATCTGAAGTCACGATTCGTCAGGATCTGAATACCCTGGAAAAGCAGAGCTATTTACGCCGTGCGCACGGTTTCGCCGTTTCGCTTGAGAGCGATGACGTAGAGACTCGCATGATGACGAACTACACGCTAAAACGCCGACTGGCGGAGTTCGCCGCCTCGCTGGTCAGTCCAGGGGAATCCGTTTTTATTGAAAATGGCAGCAGCAATGCGCTATTGGCCCGGACGCTGGCGGAACAAAAAGATGTCACGATCATCACCGTGAGCAGTTATATCGCGCACCTGCTCAAAGAGACCCCTTGCGAAGTCATTCTCCTTGGTGGAATCTATCAGAAAAAAAGTGAAAGCATGGTAGGGCCGTTGACGCGACAGTTTATCCATCAAGTGCATTTCAGCAAAGCATTTATCGGTATTGATGGCTGGCAGGCTGATACCGGTTTTACCGGACGCGACATGATGCGATCGGATGTGGTTAACGCTGTTCTGGAAAAAGGCTCAGAAGCGATTGTCCTCACCGACAGCTCCAAATTTGGCTGTGTGCATCCCTATCCCCTGGGCCCGCTCTCTCGCTTCCATCGTGTCATTACGGATTCCAAAATTTCCGCCAGCGATCAAATGCAGTTAGAACATGCGGGGCTGCTAGTCAATGTTATTGGCTCATCCGTTTAAAATATTTCCTGATGGTTTGCCCTATGGCAAATCATCCTCTCTCTAAGACTTTTCTGACATCCCAATTAAGACTATTTACCTGTTGTAACGAGCGTAACATCGTAAAATTAATATTAGCGAAATAACAGGAAGTGACTATCACCTGCGTGATATACCCCTGCGCAATCAGGTTTTACGGAAAATCTCTTAACAGGTTTTATTTTAACTATAGTTATAGTGAGCTTAATTCCGTGAATCGTTAATTCAGGAGAGAGTATTATGTTTATGACGAGCAAAAAAATGGCCGCTGCTGTGCTGGCAATCACCGTAGCAATGTCTCTGAGCGCCTGCTCAAACTGGTCCAAGCGCGATCGCAACACGGCTATTGGCGCAGGTGCGGGGGCGTTAGGCGGCGCAGTGTTAACGGACGGCAGTACATTAGGCACCCTGGGCGGCGCGGCGGTCGGCGGCGTGATTGGTCACCAGGTTGGAAAATAATCCAGACGTTTAAATATTGAACGGCTCAAAATAATACGTTTATTCTTTTCAGGTCTGGATTACAAAAATAGACAAAGTTGACTTTCACGCCACGGTAATTTACAACCGTGGCGTTTTCATTAGCCGCCAGCTAATTTTACTTTCATTCCTTTAGCTTCCAGCAATGATTTTATCAAGTCGCGTTTATCACCCTGAATTTCAATAATTCCTTCTTTTACTGCCCCGCCGCAGCCGCATTTTTTCTTCAGTTCAGCCGCCAGTTTGGTTAATTCCGCATCATGCATCTCGATACCGGTAATCAAACATACGCCTTTACCTTTACGGCCACTGGTTTGACGCTGAATGCGAACGACACCATCCCCTTTGGGACGAACCGGCGCCGTTTTAGGTTCTTCAATGCGCCCCGTCTGTGTTGAATAAACCAGACGACTATTGGAATCGCTCATTATGCCTCCCGTTTCAGTGACGCGTTAATATCCTTCAGCGTTTGCGCCGGATCTACCGATTGCGTAACCGGGCGGCCAATCACCATATAGTCGACGCCGGCGGATAATGCCTGTTCGGGCGTCATAATGCGTCGCTGATCGCCTGCCTCGCTGCCTGCGGGCCGAATGCCCGGCGTCACCAGCTTAAATGCAGCGCCAAAGACCTGTTTAAATCTGACCGCTTCCTGAGCGGAACAGACCACGCCATCCAGCCCGCATTGCTGCGTCAGGCGCGCCAGCCGCTCCGCATGTTCCGCCGGTGACAACGTCACGCCCAGATCGCGCAGATCGCTGGTTTCCATACTGGTCAACACGGTCACGGCAATGAGCAACGGCGCATCTTTACCGAATGGCGCCAGCGCGTCGCGCGCTGCGGCCATCATTCTCGCCCCGCCAGACGCGTGAACGTTTACCATCCAGACGCCCAGGTCTGCCGCTGCGGCGACTGCCCGGGCCGTGGTGTTAGGAATATCATGAAATTTTAGATCAAGAAAGACATCAAACCCACGTTGCTGGAGATCCCGAACGAGCTGTGGACCAAACAGCGTGAACATCTCTTTGCCCACTTTTAAGCGACAATCGCGAGGATCGATTTTATCGACAAACGCCAGGGCTTTATCGCGTTCATGGTAATCCAACGCCACAACGACAGGCGATTCAGTAATAGCGCGGGAAGAAGATGAAGCAGTAAACGTCATGACCAGACCTTCTTGATGATGGGCACCGGAAGTGGCGCAAATTGGATAAACGGCGTGCATTCTACCTGCGGCGCAGGGAAATTAACAGGTTCGATTGACAACCTGATAAGCCCTGGTCGCCGATGCCAGCGTCGTTTCTAGCTTTACATCATTAAGTATGTTGTAACTAAAGTGAAGCTTTTTTTATATACTACTGCCCATCAAGTCCGCGAATAGGTTTAATGGTCGACCATGCCCGGCAGGACGGACAGTGCCAGTACAAGGTATAGGCGGTAAAACCGCATTTCTGACAACGATACCGCGGTTTACTGCGCACCTGCTCGCCAACCATATCACGCAGTACCATCAGGCTTTCTTTCGCTCGCCCTTCTTCCGCCTCGTTGAGATGGTAATCCATCAGCTTATGGAACACCCGCATGGTAGGATGTCGCTGTAGCTGACGCGTGATATAGACTTGAGCAGCGTCACTACCTTCACGCGCTTCCAGAATATCGGCAAGCATTAACTCAGCGCCAGCACCGGTATTCTCCTCAACGGCGCGACGTAAAAACTCCGCCCACTCGGCATTTTTACCGAGCTGTTGATAACAGGTTTGCAGCATCTCC
This sequence comes from Salmonella sp. SAL04196, assembly GCF_046550835.1. NCBI lineage: Bacteria > Pseudomonadati > Pseudomonadota > Gammaproteobacteria > Enterobacterales > Enterobacteriaceae > Salmonella > Salmonella sp. SAL04196. Next base: position 522,523 of record NZ_JBGDXE010000001.1, on the reverse strand, counting down.
AGCGTTTCGCTGACCAGCTCTTTATCCTGAACGATCACACGTTGCAGGCTTTCGACCGCTTTGGCGTAATCCCCTCTCGCCATATAAACGCGCCCCATCATGATAGACACCCGGGCGCTATTTTTATCTGCGGCGGCACCTTTTTTCAGCAACGCCATCGCGCGATCCATGTCGTCGTTGCCCATCTGCTGTAACGCTAACTCACAGTAAAAATGGGCGATTTCAATACGTTGTTTATCTTTGCCTAGTTTCACCAGCCGTTCTGCTACTTCGATCGCCTTTTGCCAGTCGCTGGTTAGCTGATAGATTTGCAAGAGCTGCTGTAACGCGCCTACGCGAAATTCCGTTTCGTCGGTAAGTTGGTTAAACATATCTTCCGCGCGGTCATATAAACCGGCGGCCATATAGTCGCGCCCCAGTTGCTGAACAGCCAGTAAACGCTGTTCATAGGTCAATGAAGCGCTTTCCATGAGCGTTTGATGAATACGAATGGCGCGATCGACTTCGCCTCGTGAGCGAAACAGATTACCGAGAGTGAGATGAGCCTCAACGGTGCCGGTATCCTCTTTAAGCATATCGAGGAACAGATCCACCGCTTTATCTTGTTGGTTACTCAGCAGGAAGTTAACCCCTGCGACATAATCGCGCGACAGGCGGTTAGCTTCATCCTGTTTTGTTTGTTGCGCACTTCTGCGACCCATATACCACCCATAGGCAGCGGCTACAGGCAACAGCAGAAATAACAACTCCAACATAAATGATTATTCCTTTACAACCGACGAATCGGCAGGGACCGCAACGTCGGTTGCTGGCGAGAGCTTGTTTTCCAGTCGTTTAATTTTACGCTCAGCGCGGGCAAGGGAAACGCGGACCCGCAGCCAGAACAGGCCGCAAATCAGCCAGCCAATCGCAAAACCGACGGCGAACAACACAGCAAGCAACGTGGAGATACGATACTCCCCTTGCGCCAGCAGGTAGTTAAACGTCACCTGTTGATCATTCTGCGCGCCCAGCGTCACCGAAATAACAAAAATCGCCAATACCAGTAAGAAAATGAGTAAATATTTCACATTACTTCCCGTTATGTGGTTTACGCGAATAAATCGTGTCCAACTTACCGCATCCAGCCTTCTAAATTACCATTTTCCCGCCTCGCGCGAAATGGAAATGCGCCTGCCATCAGATGATTTAAGGGCAATAGTCAGAAAATCAACCGTTGTCAGCTTTCCTGCTCGCGTTCAGCAATTTCTTGCGCTTCTTCACGAGGCGGCATAAGCGGCCCGCAAATTCGCTGCGCCAGCCAGGTCGCCAGGGTAACTAATAGCCAGGAGATAAGCGTGGCGACCACTAAATCTCGCGGCCAGTGCATTCCCAGAAGCAAACGGCTGCCCATTACGCCGGTCGCCCAGACTAACAAAAACGCGATAGTGAAAGTCCGTCTGCGCGGCCATAACAGACCCACGGCCAAAAGCGCCCAGCTCGCTGCAAACATGGTGTGTCCGGAGGGAAACGCAAAGCCCGTCTCTTTTTGCCAGTGCTGACGCAGGAAAACGGGGATGTTCTGTTGCCCGGCCAACTGCTCTTTCACTAAATGTCCGCGTTCTGTACGCTTTAAAGTGTAGAACTCATCGACAGGAATATGGTGCGTTTTTTCAAGCCAGACCACAAATGGCCGCGGCTCCTGTACGCGCTCCTTTACCCATGACTTCACGCCCTGCCCGACGATAATCGCCCCACCGAGAATCGCAAACAGCATAATGGCGGCGCGCAGGCGAAATCGCAGGCACCATAAGAACCATCCACAAAGAATCACATGCGTGATAACGCCCCAGGGTTTGGTCACGGTTTCCGTTATCCAGAATAGCGTTTTTAGCCACCAGACCTGATGTCCTGGCTGCCACTGCCAGCCTGATACCCATACGGCAAGCGGCATGATAAGCAACAGGGCGGCTCCTGCCGCGGTGCGCTTCGCAATTGAAAGCATGGATGCTCCTTTTATAAGTAAGTATCACAATCATAACTGAAAATTCTCGCCGGACTGGAAAATTGACAAATTTGTGCCATTCCTGAGCAATTACGTGGTAGTGATTAGGTGATGACCGCCGCCTTATGGCAAAATAGCGGGATACAATCCAACAGGCGACGACACCGCAGGCGTCAGCATAATCTGGAGAAATACATGCAGCTTAAACGTGTGGCAGAAGCCAAACTGCCAACCCCATTGGGTGACTTTCTGATGGTGGGATTTGAAGAACTGGCAACCGGACACGACCATGCCGCGCTGGTTTTTGGCGATATTTCAGGTAAAACGCCGGTACTGGCTCGCGTTCATTCCGAATGTCTTACCGGGGACGCGCTTTTTAGTCTGCGCTGTGACTGTGGTTTTCAACTGGAAGCCGCGCTGACGCATATTGCGGAAGAAGGACGCGGTATTCTGATTTACCACCGTCAGGAAGGCCGCAATATCGGCCTGCTTAATAAAATTCGCGCTTATGCGTTACAGGATCAAGGCTATGACACGGTGGAGGCCAATCATCAGCTCGGCTTTGCCGCCGATGAGCGTGATTTCACCCTGTGCGCGGATATGTTCAAATTACTCGGCGTGGATGAAGTTCGCCTGCTGACCAATAATCCGAAGAAAGTCGAAATACTGACCGAGGCGGGAATTAATATCGTGGAACGCGTTCCGCTCATTGTGGGTCGTAATCCAAATAATGAGCATTATCTCGATACTAAAGCGGCCAAAATGGGCCACCTGCTAAGCAAGTAAGCCACCGGTATTAAAGCGCGGGCCTGCCTGTTTACGGCAGGCCCGATAAACGGCTTTAGTTCAGCATATTTCTAATGACATAGTGCAATATGCCGTCATTCTGGTAGTAAGTCAGCTCGGTGGCGGTATCAATGCGACAGCGACAAGGTACCGTTTCTTTGCTGCCGTCCGCTCTCGTTAACATAACCGGAATGGTCGCGCCAGGGCGCAGATTTTGCAGATCCGCGATATCAATCACCTCTTCCCCGGTCAGTCCCAGCGTTTTACGCGTTACGCCCTGTGGAAACTCCAGCGGCAGGATCCCCATCCCAATCAGGTTTGAGCGGTGGATACGTTCGAACGACTCGGCGATCACCACGCGAATACCTAACAGCCGCGGGCCTTTTGCCGCCCAGTCACGGCTCGATCCTGACCCATACTCTTTCCCGGCAATTACCGCCAGCGGCGTTTTTTCCCGCTGGTAGAGCATCGCGGCATCATAAATCGACATCGCTTCCGTACCCGGCAAATGCCGCGTCATCCCACCTTCGACGCCGGGCAGCATTTCGTTGCGAATACGAATATTGGCGAACGTACCGCGCATCATCACTTCATGGTTGCCGCGCCGTGATCCATAGGAGTTAAAATCCTTCCGCTCAACGCCGTGGTTTTGCAGATAGCGTCCGGCGGGACTGTCCGGCTTGATACTGCCGGCCGGAGAAATATGGTCGGTCGTTACCGAATCCCCCAGCATCGCCAGGATACGCGCGCCGTGGATATCTTTGACTGGCGCAGGCTGGGCCTGCATTTCATCAAAGAAAGGCGACAGGCGAATATAGGTTGAGTCCGACTGCCAGCCGTAGGTATCGGACGATTCAACCTGAATCGATTTCCATTCTTCCGTGCCCTCAAACACTTCCGCATACTCTTTACGGAACATATCCGATGATACCAGTTCAACGGCGCGGGCAATTTCCTGCGCCGAAGGCCAGATATCCTTCAGGTATACCGGATCGCCTTTACGATCGTACCCCAGCGGGTCTGTCGCGAGGTTAATATTCATGTTTCCGGCCAGCGCATACGCCACCACCAGCGGCGGCGACGCCAGCCAGTTCGTTTTCACCAGCGGATGGATACGCCCTTCAAAATTTCGGTTACCGGAAAGCACGGCCCCTACCGTCAGATCGCCTTTTTTAATCGCGGTCTCAATAGGCTCCGGCAACGGACCGGAGTTCCCGATACAGGTCGTACAGCCATAACCGACCAGGTTAAAACCGAGCTCATCCAGATAAGGCGTAAGTTTGGCCTGCGCCAGATAGTCAGATACCACTTTTGACCCCGGCGCCAGAGAAGCCTTGACCCACGGTTGGCGCTTCAACCCCAGCGTTACTGCTTTTTTCGCCAGTAATCCCGCCGCCATCAGCACGCTGGGATTCGAGGTATTCGTACAGGAGGTGATGGCGGCAATGACGACAGCGCCATCCGGAAGCTGATATGGCTGTCCGTTCATCGTATAGTCAACCGGCTGGCGATCTCTTTGCGCGGTATTCAGCTCCAGCTCGGCGCTGGCGGCAAAGGCTTTCGGCACATCGCCTAACGCCACGCGATCCTGCGGGCGTTTCGGCCCGGCCAGGCTGGCCTCGACATCGCCCATATCCAGTTCCAGCGTACTGGTAAATACCGGTTCGTCTCCGGGATTACGCCACATTCCCTGCGCCTTCGCGTAGGTTTCAACCAGCTCGACCAGATCGTCGCTACGTCCGCTTAATCGCATATATTCCAGGGTGATGGCGTCAATAGGGAAGAAACCACAGGTGGCGCCATATTCCGGCGACATATTAGCGATGGTCGCGCGATCCGCCAACGGCAGCGAATCCAGACCATCACCATAAAATTCAACAAATTTACCCACGACGCCATGCTTACGCAGCATTTGCGTGACGGTTAGCACCAGGTCAGTGGCGGTGATCCCCTCCCGAAGTTTACCGGTTAACTTAAAGCCGACGACATCCGGGATAAGCATCGACACGGGCTGACCAAGCATCGCCGCTTCCGCTTCAATACCGCCCACGCCCCACCCCAATACGCCCAGACCATTAATCATGGTCGTATGGGAGTCAGTCCCCACCAGCGAGTCCGGGTAAGCAATCCACTCCCCGTCCTGTAATTCGCTCCAGACGGCTTTACCCAGGTATTCCAGGTTAACCTGATGGCAAATGCCAGTTCCGGGCGGCACCACGCTGAAACGGCTGAATGCCTGCTTTCCCCATTTCAGGAACATATAACGCTCATGGTTACGTTCCATTTCCAGCCGCACGTTTTCTTCAAACGCATCGTCATCGCCGAAATGATCGACCGTCACAGAGTGGTCAATAACCAGATCAACCGGCGATAACGGGTTCACTTTCGACGTATCGCCGCCAAGGCGTTTAACGGCTTCACGCATCGCCGCCAGGTCGACAACGGCAGGCACGCCGGTAAAGTCCTGCATCAGGACACGGGCGGGCCGCCAGGCAATTTCACGATCGGCATGGGCATTTTTAAGCCAACCGGCCAGCGCCTGAATATCTTCATCAGTCACAGACTCGCCGTCCTGCCAGCGCAACAGGTTTTCCAGTAACACTTTAAGTGATTTGGGCAAACGGGCGATATCGCCCAGGGATTTGGCAGCCAGCGGCAGACTGTAGTAATGATACGTTTTATCTTTGGCCTGCAATGTATCCTTACTGGCTTCTCGTAGGGTTGACGACATAGCTCCTCCTTAAATGACAGGGTTGCGTTACCCTGATTCTCCACAGGGTTGTATTAAAGATAACACAAACAAAATGTAACGTTTTGATAACAACCCAAATTGCTAAAAGAGGAGAAACCTAACAGGCGAGGAGCGAAGATGAAAAAGCCCGATAAATAGCGCATTATCGGGCTTTGACGAGATTAGACGGCAATCCAGATTAACTCGGCCCAGAACAGTAGCGATAATATAAACGCGCCAGTCCATGACCAATACTTTATATTTGACGTTAACATAGGCGACACCAACTGTGTTTAATCAATACTGAGAGGCGCTCAGCACACGGTTGCTGCGGTGTAATAAGACAGCGTTAATAAAACAGTAACGCCAATAAAAAGACGAATATTATTTTTGTGACACCTCGTCAGCAAAAGCATCAATAAATGCCCGCTGCTGCGGTGTGAGCGTCCAGTGTTGCGGAACAGACCGGAAAACGGTCGTATCCGGGGTGTTATCATCGTCACAAGATTGAATCGGGGGCGCGACCACGCGCTCGCGTTCCGACGTAATGCTCACTTAACCCCACCAATGCCAGATAACAAGCGCTACCACTACCCAGAACAACGCAGAACCCACAAAAACCGCCAGCCATGCTTTACGTTTGAGCTCAGGGTCGCGGCGCGGTTCCTGGTTTTCAGAAGGCATTACTAACCTCATGCTATCGGTATCACTTATCATTTCAGCACCAAACAATCGGTACAATTAATCATCAGATGAGACAAATCCTAAATAAACTTTAGTCAAAAATCCAGTCAATTTACGAATCGTTGCCAGTGAATAAATCAATCTTTTGACTCAAGATAACTATTTGGAAAAAGAAACTGGCGGGACGGGTAATTCAACACTATTTTGCTGATCATTACCCGTAATACTTTGAGGGATATTGCAAAAAGCGGCTTTGTCTGCCATGCCACTACGACGCAAACCGACGGTGCTATTACTTTTCAGGCAGCTTTATATCCTGAAACATCGCTTCAATTTCTTCATTAGAACGCAACGCCACCGCCGTATCCACCACATCACGCGTCAGATGCGGCGCAAAACGCTGGATAAAATCGTACATATAGCTGCGTAAAAAAGTACTACGGCGAAAACCAATTTTTGTGGTGCTGTGGCTAAAAATATCGTGCGCGTCAATCCGCACTAAATCAGGATCGGCAAGCGGATCGACCGCCATGCTGGCAATGACGCCAACGCCCAGCCCCAACCTGACATACGTTTTAATCACATCCGCATCGGTTGCAGTAAAGACGATCCGCGGCGTTAACCCTGCGCGATTAAAAGCGGTATCCAGTTCGGAACGCCCGGTAAAGCCGAAGGTATACGTCACCAGCGGATACTTCGCCAGCGCTTCAATCGTTACGGAAGACGTTGCCGCCAATGGATGATCCGGCGTCACCACTATCGAACGGTTCCAGTGATAGCATGGCAACATCACCAGATCGTCATATAAATGCAGCGCTTCCGTGGCAATCGCGAAATCGGCGTTCCCTTTCGATACCGCTTCCGCAATCTGCGTTGGCGACCCCTGGTGCATATGCAGCGAAACGCGCGGATAACGCTCGATGAAGCCTTTAATCACGCCTGGCAATGCGTAACGCGCCTGAGTATGGGTAGTGGCAATATAGAGCGAGCCTTTATCCGGCCAGGTGTGCTCGCCGGCGACCGACTTAATGGCATCGACTTTGGAAAGCACCTCACGCGCAATACGAATAATCTCCTGTCCTGCGGGCGTCACCTGAGTCAGATGCTTACCGCTGCGGGCGAAAATCTGGATGCCAAGCTCATCTTCCAGCATCCTAACCTGCTTGCTGATCCCCGGCTGGGAAGTATACAACCCCTCAGCGGTAGAGGAGACGTTAAGGTTATGATTAACCACTTCAACAATGTAACGAAGCTGCTGCAATTTCATAATACATCATCCAGATTAGCGCCATCAGGCCATCGTTTATCTGCAGACTTAATCGGGCTGCTAATACGATTTAATAATAAAAAAGGTGTTAACTATAACCACTATATCATTTATATCTGAACTGTATAGCCAGCGCGAGAAAATAATAAGGCCGCTATACCCAAAATAATTCGAGTGCTTAAAGGCGGCAAGAGAGTGAGTCCCCAGGAGCATAAGGTGACTGGGATGAGCGACAAATCTGCCGGGAGCAGATTTGAACGTCGCGTGCGACGGCCCGTCAGGACGAAGCCCATGGATGGGCCGAGTAATCCGTAGCCAACACATAAGCCACTTTAAATATGAAGGGTATATAAAAAAGGGCCGCTTACGCGGCCCGCTTGACTATAGTGACGACAGGCAGGGGTTATTTCTTGCCTTCAACCCACTTGCCGTCGACGAAGAACGCTGACCATCCCGTCGCCTTCCCGTCTTTTTCCGCCGCAACGTACTGCTGTTTTGTTTTGCGGCTAAAGCGAACAACGGTTTTATTGCCTTCCGGATCCTGCTGCGGCGCATCCGCCAGATAACGCAGTTTTTCCGGCAGGCGATCGCGGAACCGGTATAGCTCCTCGACTAATGGCGCGCGCGTTTCGCGTGATTTCGGGAACGTATTGGCCGCCAGGAATATCCCTGCGGCACCATCGCGCAGCACAAAGTACGCGTCCGATTTTTCACACGGCAGTTCCGGCAATGGAACAGGATCTTCCTTCGGCGGCGCAACTTCGCCGTTACGCAAGATCTTACGGGTATTTTTACATTCGTCGTTAGTACAGGCCATGTACTTACCAAAACGCCCCATTTTCAGGTGCATTTCGGAACCACATTTCTCACACTCAACGATCGGGCCGTCATACCCTTTGATGCGGAACTCGCCTTCTTCAATCTCGTAGCCGTCACAGGTCGGGTTATTACCACACACATGCAATTTACGCTTCGGATCGATCAGATAGCTGTCCATCGCCGTACCGCACTTCTGACAGCGACGTTTGGCGCGCAGGGCGTTGGTTTCGGCGTCGTCGCCTTCCAGCACGTTCAGAACTTCATTTTCCGGCACCAGGTTAATGGTCGTTTTACAACGCTCTTTCGGCGAAAGCGCATAACCTGAACATCCAAGGAAAACCCCCGTACTGGCAGTACGAATTCCCATTTTACGGCCACAGGTTGGACAGTCGATGCTGGTCAGCACCATCTGGTTAGGACGCATCCCCCCTTCTTCCGGATCTTTCTCGGCTTTATCGAGCTGCTGAGTAAAATCGCTGAAGAAGTTATCCAGCACCGCTTTCCACTCGGCCTGGTGATTTGCAACCTGATCCAGACTATCTTCCATCTGCGCGGTAAAATCGTAGTTCATCAATTCGCGGAAGTTTTCTTCCAGCCGATCGGTGACGATTTCACCCATTTTTTCCGCATAGAAGCGACGGTTTTCAACGCGAACATAGCCGCGATCCTGAATGGTCGAGATAATCGACGCATAGGTAGACGGACGACCAATACCGCGCTTCTCAAGCTCTTTAACCAGAGAAGCCTCGCTAAACCGGGCTGGCGGTTTAGTAAAGTGCTGAGCAGGCGTCAATTCAACTAGCGTCAGCGCATCGCCCTTATTCACGGCAGGCAATGTGCGATCTTCATCGCCTTTACGCAGCGCCGGCATCACTTTTGTCCAGCCGTCAAAGCGCAAAATACGCCCACGCGCTTTCAGACGGAATTCGCCTGCGCCAACGGTAAGCGTAGTAGAGTCATATTGCGCTGGCGTCATCTGACAGGCGACAAACTGACGCCAAATTAGTTGATACAACTTCTGCGCGTCAGCCTCCATGTCTTTCAGCGACTCCGCCATGACAGCAACGTCGGAAGGACGGATCGCTTCGTGCGCTTCCTGAGAGTTTTCTTTGCTGGCGTACTGGTTCGGGTTATCCGGCAGGTATTTCTTGCCGAAATTATCGCCAATATAACCACGCACCATGTTGACCGCATCCTGACTCAGGTTGGTGGAGTCTGTACGCATATAGGTGATGTAGCCCGCCTCATACAGACGCTGCGCCATCATCATGGTTTTCTTCACGCCAAAGCCCAGCCGGGTGCTGGCCGCCTGTTGTAGCGTGGAGGTGATAAACGGCGCGCCAGGTTTGCTGCTGGTCGGTTTGTCTTCACGCTCCAGTACGCTATAGCGCGCTTTTTCCAACAAGCTGACGGCGGCAAGCGTCTGCTCGCGATTTACCGGCCGGAATGGCTTGTCGTTCTGATGCGTGACCTGTAGCGGTAGCGCCTCGCCAGACGGCGTCGTCGTATTAGCGTCAATTTCCCAGAACTCTTCCGGAACAAACGCTTTAATCTCGCGCTCGCGCTCAACGACCAGACGGACCGCGACAGACTGAACGCGACCTGCCGACAAACCACGGGCGATCTTTTTCCACAGCAGCGGCGAGACCATATAGCCTACCACGCGGTCCATAAAGCGGCGCGCTTGCTGGGCGTTGACCCTGTTAATATTCAGCTCGCCCGGCTGTTCAAACGCCTGGCGAATGGCATTTTTGGTTATTTCGTTAAAGACTACGCGACTGTAGCGCGCGTCATCGCCGCCGATCACTTCCCGCAGGTGCCATGCAATGGCTTCCCCTTCGCGGTCAAGGTCGGTTGCGAGATAGATGTGGTCGGCTTTTTCCGCCAACTGTTTCAGTTCAGAGACGACCTTCTCTTTACCGGGCAGCACTTCATAGTGCGCATCCCAGTTGTGCCACGGATCAACCCCCATACGGTTGACGAGAGCGCCACGTTCATCCTTTTTGGGCTTTTTAGCCGTTTTGGTGGAGGTAGAGTCGGCGCTCTTTTTAGCTGCTGAGCCACTGGTCGGCAAATCACGGATATGACCCACGCTGGATTTCACCACGTAGTCATTACCCAGATACTTGTTGATCGTTTTGGCTTTTGCCGGGGACTCAACGATGACAAGAGCTTTACCCATATTCACCTTTACCTAAGTTGATTCTTCCAGGAATGCGTCGCATGTTGATTCACCTTCCACTGGCGACGAGACAACGATATATGGTCTCTGCGTCTGCGGATATCAACCCCTTGTACTGGCTTTGTGTACGAAATGTAACCCTCAGGTGACTGAGTTAACAGGCTTTTTTGCACACACGCGCTATAGCACGACGGAATTTTGGTCGAATGTCAAGCAATTCTGTTGCCAGATTGACGAAAGCGTCACACTGTACCTGATAAAATTCGATACGCAACTTTATTAGCATGCAAAAACAAATCTTGCCAGTGAACGCAACATGACAAATCCATCAATTTCCTGTGAGAATATTTGCCCATCAGAAGTGCTCAGCGTAGACTAATCTCCTTGTTTAAGGAGTAAAAAATGCATAAAGAGACGCAACCTATCGATCGCGAAACACTGTTGCTTGAAGCCAACAAAATTATTCGGGAACATGAAGACACGATGGCAGGTATTGTCGCCACCGGCGTAACGCAGAGAAATGGCGTGCTGGTTTTCAGCGGCGATTACTTTTTAGACGAGCAAGGGTTACCGACCCCTAAAAGCACCGCGGTGTTTAACATGTTTAAACACCTGGCGCATGTGCTGTCTGAGAAGTATCACCTGGTTGATTAATCCATGCCGGATGGCGCTGAATGCCATCCGGCAATAGCGGTTTACATCAACGGCTTTTGTCCACGCTGCCACCAGCGCAGCAGCAGCCGATCCGCGCTTTCCGCCGCGCTGCCGGTAACACGATCGATCAGTTTTTTACGCTGCATATAGCGCACATTCAGCACCTCGCGCCCTTCCATCAGGCCGAGAATAACCTCATCGCTGGTGTTAATCTCATCAACCAGTCCTTTCTCCAGCGCCTGCTGACCGTACCAGTGTTCGCCCGTGGCGACCTGTTCAATGTCCAGAGCCGGACGCATCCGTTGCACAAACTCTTTGAACAGATGGTACGTTTCGTTGAGATCTTCACGAAACTTCTGCCGCCCTTCTTCCGTATTCTCGCCTAACAAGGTCAGGGTACGTTTGTACTGCCCTGCGGTATGCAGTTCAATATCAATGTCTTTACTTTTGAGAAAGCGGTTAAAGTTCGGAATTTGCGCGACAACACCAATTGACCCCACAATAGCGAACGGCGCTGCGATAATTTTTTCCGCCACGCAGGCCATCATGTAGCCTCCGCTTGCCGCGACTTTATCCACCGTCACGGTCAGCGGAATATTTTTATCGCGCAGGCGCTGCAATTGCGATGCCGCCAGGCCATAGCCATGCACAACGCCGCCGGGGCTTTCCAGACGCACAACCGCCCGATCGCCGGGTTTCGCCACTGCCAGCACCGCCGTGACCTCTTCGCGTAACGCATTAACTTCGTGAGCGTCCATACTGCCTTTGAAATCTATCACCCATACGCGCGGTTTGTCCGATGTCGCAATGTCCCCCAGCTTCGCTTTCGCTTTGGCGGCTTTCGCCTCCTGCTTATGCTTTTTTTTCTGCGCTTTATGCCACAGTTTTTGCTGATGGCCATCCATCAACGCCGCAGCAAGGTCATCCTTCATCTCCTGATACTGCTCGCTCAAATTGGTCACGCGCAGCTCGCCGCGCTGACGTTTGCGTTGCGTAGCATTCACGATCAGCAACACAATGACGGCAATGGCCACCACAACGGTGACGATTTTTGCCAAAAATAAGCCATATTCAGACAACAATTCCACGACTCCCACCTTGATTAAATAACGCGACTTGCGCTCAGTGTACAACAGGCATCGAAGCCAGTCTCTCTTCATCCGTATGCCTGTTGAGGAAGAAAAAGTATGACAAGACGTTCATTTTACGGCGTTATCGCCCCTGTCTGATTGAAAAAAAAGGCGCTTTCAGGCATAAACCCGAAAAGTTAACGCGAAGATAAGACAACCTGGCAGGACGGTGTACCACGCCGTTGAGGAGTAGCCATGCATTACCAACCGAAACAAGATCTATTGCAAAACCGCATTATTCTGGTCACTGGCGCCAGCGATGGCATTGGGCGGGAAGCCGCGCTCACGTATGCGCGTTACGGCGCAACGGTGATTCTGCTGGGACGTAACGAAGAGAAACTGCGTCGGGTCGCGCAGCACATTGCTGACGAGCAACATGTTCAACCACAGTGGTTTACGCTTGATCTACTGACCTGCACCGCTGAAGAGTGCCGGCAAGTGGCCGATCGCATCGCCGCGCACTATCCCCGCCTGGATGGCGTCCTGCACAATGCCGGGTTACTGGGGGAAATCGGTCCAATGAGCGAACAAGATCCGCAGATCTGGCAGGATGTCATGCAGGTAAACGTTAACGCCACCTTTATGCTCACCCAGGCGCTGTTACCGTTATTATTGAAGTCCGATGCCGGCTCGCTGGTCTTTACGTCATCAAGCGTTGGCCGTCAGGGGCGCGCCAACTGGGGCGCCTATGCCACCTCGAAGTTTGCTACTGAAGGAATGATGCAGGTGCTGGCGGACGAATACCAGAACCGTTCTCTGCGTGTTAACTGCATTAACCCGGGCGGCACGCGCACCAGTATGCGCGCCAGCGCCTTTCCGACGGAAGATCCACAGAAATTAAAAACGCCTGCCGATATTATGCCGCTTTACCTGTGGCTTATGGGCGACGACAGTCGCCGTAAAACCGGTATGACCTTTGACGCCCAACCGGGCCGTAAACCAGGAATCGCCCAATGAGTGATGAACGTTATCAGCAGCGCCAGCAGAAGGTAAAAGATCGGGTTGACGCCCGCGTCGCCCAGGCACAGGAAGAGCGCGGTATTATTATCGTGTTTACTGGCAATGGTAAGGGCAAAACCACGGCGGCTTTCGGGACTGCCGCCCGCGCCGTAGGACACGGTAAAAGCGTAGGCGTGGTGCAATTTATTAAGGGCACCTGGCCCAACGGCGAGCGTAATCTGCTGGAACCGCATGGCGTCGAATTTCAGGTGATGGCAACGGGATTTACCTGGGAGACGCAAAATCGCGAGGCAGACACCGCAGCATGTATGGCCGTTTGGCAGCATGGGAAAAGGATGCTGGCCGACCCGCTGCTTGATATGGTGGTACTGGATGAGCTGACCTATATGGTGGCGTATGACTATTTGCCGCTGGAAGAGGTCATAAGCGCGCTAAACGCGCGCCCTGGTCACCAGACGGTGATTATTACAGGTCGCGGCTGTCACCGGGATATTCTTGATCTTGCGGATACCGTCAGCGAACTGCGTCCGGTTAAACATGCTTTCGACGCGGGCGTAAAAGCCCAGATGGGAATTGATTATTAACCGTAGGCCGGATTAAGGCGTTTGCGCCGCCATCCGGCACAAACCCTCTTGTCTGATGATTCTCGGCCTATAGACCGCGGTAGAGATTACCCGTTGTTATTACGCCCACCGGAGCGGCGTCCGCCAGCTATCTGGCTGTGGCGTTTTACCGCCCGACGGATCTGGTTCGCTTTCATACGACGACGGTCTTTTTCGACGGCAACCTTCGACGAGGTTTCCGGCGGGAGCTCTACCAGACCACGCAGATAGTTCGTTTGCGCGAGGTCGAGCTCAGTCCAGCCGCCGCGCGGCAGGCCTTTCGGCAGCGGGATATCGCCGTAACGAACGCGGATCAGACGGCTGACCTGAACACCTACCGCTTCCCACAGTCGGCGAACTTCGCGGTTGCGCCCTTCCGTCAGCGTTACGTTATACCACTGGTTAATGCCTTCGCCGCCGCTGAATTTAATGGTCTTAAATGCCGCCGGACCATCTTCCAACTGTACGCCACGGCTTAAATCACGCAGTTTCGATTCATCCACCTGACCGAACACGCGCACGGCATATTCACGTTCAACTTCACGACTAGGGTGCATCAGGCGGTTCGCCAGTTCACCGTCGGTGGTAAACAACAATAGCCCGCAGGTGTTGACATCCAGACGTCCTACCGCAATCCACCGCGCGCCGCGCAGTTTCGGTAAGCGATCAAAAACGGTTGGCCGCCCTTCAGGGTCATTGCGGGTACACAGTTCACCTTCTGGTTTGTAATAGGCCAGAACGCGGCAAATTTGTTCCGCCGACTCTTTCACCGAAATCAGGTGACCGTCGATACGGATTTTCAAACCGGGAGTGACTTCAACACGATCGCCAAGCGTGGCGATTTTACCGTCAACGCTGACACGTCCCGCTTCAATAATGGATTCGATTTCACGGCGAGAGCCGTGGCCAGCGCGCGCCAGCACTTTTTGTAACTTTTCGCTCATAGAGCTTCCTTCAGGTGTCGCCTTCACAGGCGTCGAACAGGAGAATGAACGGCGCGTTGCCGCGCCATTTTAAGGCCGCGTAGTATACAGGCTTACACCCTTATAAGAAAGGTGTAACGTCGCCGACGCCTTCGCGCAGCACCACCGGGGAGTCATTGGTCAAATCGATTACCGTGGTAGGCTGTTGACCGAGGTAACCGCCGTGGATGATCAGATCCACCTGCTTCTCCAGCCGATCTTTAATCTCCTCCGGGTCCGACTCGGTAAAATCGCTGCCAGGCAGCATCAACGACGTCGAGAGCATCGGTTCGCCCAGCGTATCCAATAACGCCAGCGCAATCGGGTTTGACGGTACGCGCAGGCCGATAGTTTTACGCTTTTCCTGCAACAGACGGCGCGGCACCTCTTTTGTCCCCTTCAGGATAAAGGTGTAATTACCCGGCGTATTGTTTTTCATCAGACGAAATGCCACGTTGTCGACGTAGGAGTAGGTCGACAACTCGGACAAATCGCGGCACATCAGCGTGAAGTTGTGGCCGTCCGGCAGATGACGGATGCGGCAAATGCGCTCCATTGCGCCTTTGTCTTCAATTTTACAACCCAGGGCATAGCCGGAATCGGTTGGATAAACAATAACACCGCCTTTACGCACAATGTCGACGGCCTGATTAATCAGCCGTTGCTGTGGGTTATCCGGATGGATATAAAAAAACTGGCTCATACTTCCCTCACTGTGATATTTGCGGCTGTTCCCATGTCTGCCATACGCCTTCAACGCCAGCGGGCAGCCAGAGTTTACGCCCCAACTCAATCCACGGGCAGGGCTGATGGAAATCAGATCCAAGCGATGCCCATAAATGATGCTGACGCGCAAGCGTCGCCAGTTGGGTGCGTTCATTGGGCGATTGTTGGCACTGCGCCACTTCCATCGCGTCGCCGTGATGGTCGGCAAAATGCGCCACTAATCTTTTCAGCCACTTAGCGCTAAGGTCGTAGCGTCCCGGGTGGGCCAACACCGCCTTACCGCCAGAATGATGAATGACATCAATAGCTTGTTCTATTGTACACCACTGCGGCGGAACGTAACCGGTTTTCCCACGCGCGAGATATTTTTTAAAAACATCCGCCATGGTCGCGGCTTTGCCGCACTCCACCAGAAAGCGGGCGAAGTGGCCGCGCGTCACCGCGCCGCCATTGGCCAGTCTCAATGCCCCTTCCCACGCGCCGGGGATATGGGCTTTTTCCAGACGCTCCGCAATGAGTCGACCACGCGCCTGACGCCGATGTGTCTGCTGCGCCAGAAAATCGCGCATTGCCGGGTGCGCAATATCAATATTCAGACCCACAATGTGAATCTCATGATTCTCCCAGACCGTTGAAATCTCCACGCCGGGAATAAGATTCAGGGCCAGCCCGGAACGTGAAATTTCTTCTCTTGCCGCAGGAATCGCGGCTGTGGTGTCATGATCGGTAATCGCCAGCGTGCCGACTCGCATCTCTACCGCACGGTGTACTAATGTTTCTGGCGTCAACAGTCCATCGGACGCCGTGGTATGACTGTGCAGATCGTAAATCACTGCGTAATTCGTGTCGCTCAAGGCGGCTCCCATAGAGATAAAGGTATGTCATGTACATCATAACGGTTCCGGCAAATATACTGAAATAGGTGTTGACATTATTCCATCGAACTAGTTAACTAGTACGAAAGTTCACATGAAGAGGGTATCTAAAATGGCAGCGACATTTGCATTACACGGTTGGTGGCGCACTTCCTGATAGCGGGCGGTGTATGAACAGCTGTAATCAGCCAAACGATACCCGGCCCGCCTGTTAAGCGGGCTTTTTTTTGAACAAAATAATGAGAATAACCATGCAAACACTAAAACCCACGCTCGAACTGTTGACCTGCGATGCCGCCTACCGGGAAAACCCAACGGCGCTTTTTCACCAGGTCTGCGGCGATCGCCCGGCCACGCTGCTGCTGGAGTCCGCAGATATCGACAGTAAAGACGATTTAAAAAGCCTGCTGCTGGTAGATAGTGCGCTGCGCATTACCGCTCTAGGTGACACTGTCACTATTCAGGCGTTATCTGATAATGGCGCCTCGTTATTACCGCTACTGGATACCGCCCTCCCCGCTGGCGTGGAGAACGAAGTCCTGCCTGCCGGTCGCATTCTACGCTTTCCGCCCGTCAGCCCATTATTAGATGAAGACGCCCGTTTATGCTCTCTGTCGGTATTTGATGCGTTCCGCCTGTTACAGGGAGTGGTGAACATACCGACGCAAGAGCGGGAGGCTATGTTTTTCGGCGGTCTGTTTGCCTACGACCTGGTCGCTGGCTTTGAAGCGCTGCCACACCTTGAGGCTGGCAATAACTGCCCGGACTACTGCTTTTATTTAGCGGAAACGCTGATGGTGATAGACCATCAGAAAAAAAGCACCCGTATTCAGGCCAGTCTGTTCACCGCCAGCGACCGGGAAAAACAGCGTCTGAACGCTCGCCTGGCCTACCTTAGCCAACAGTTAACCCAGCCTGCGCCGCCGTTGCCGGTGACGCCGGTGCCGGACATGCGCTGCGAATGCAATCAGAGCGATGACGCGTTCGGCGCGGTGGTACGCCAGTTGCAAAAAGCCATCCGCGCGGGCGAGATATTTCAGGTGGTGCCGTCGCGCCGCTTTTCATTGCCCTGCCCGTCGCCGTTGGCTGCCTACTACGTGCTGAAAAAGAGCAACCCCAGCCCGTATATGTTCTTTATGCAGGATGATGATTTCACGCTTTTCGGCGCGTCGCCGGAAAGCTCGCTGAAATATAACGCCACCAGCCGTCAGATTGAAATTTACCCCATCGCGGGTACCCGTCCACGCGGTCGCCGCGCCGATGGTACGCTGGACAGAGATCTCGACAGCCGTATTGAGCTGGACATGCGTACCGACCATAAAGAGCTTTCCGAACATCTGATGCTGGTCGATCTGGCGCGCAATGACCTGGCGCGCATCTGTACGCCGGGCAGTCGCTACGTTGCCGATCTGACAAAAGTTGACCGCTATTCGTACGTGATGCATCTGGTTTCCCGGGTAGTGGGCGAACTGCGTCACGATCTCGACGCGCTGCACGCCTATCGCGCCTGCATGAACATGGGCACCCTGAGCGGCGCGCCAAAAGTACGCGCCATGCAGTTGATTGCCGATGCGGAAGGACAGCGCCGCGGCAGCTATGGCGGCGCTGTCGGTTACTTCACCGCCCACGGCGATCTGGACACCTGTATTGTTATCCGCTCCGCGCTGGTGGAGAACGGTATCGCCACCGTACAGGCGGGCGCCGGAATTGTGCTGGACTCTGTTCCGCAGTCTGAAGCCGATGAAACCCGTAATAAAGCGCGCGCCGTATTGCGTGCTATCGCCACCGCGCATCATGCACAGGAGACCTTCTGATGGCTGATATTCTGCTGCTCGATAACATCGACTCGTTTACCTGGAACCTGGCAGATCAGCTACGGACCAACGGTCATAACGTGGTGATTTACCGTAACCATATTCCGGCGCAGACGCTTATCGATCGCCTGGCGACAATGAAAAATCCGGTGCTAATGCTCTCCCCCGGTCCGGGCGTTCCCAGCGAGGCAGGCTGTATGCCGGAGCTGCTGACCCGACTACGCGGCAAGTTACCGATCATCGGCATTTGTCTGGGGCATCAGGCGATTGTCGAAGCTTACGGCGGTTATGTCGGTCAGGCGGGAGAAATCCTGCATGGCAAAGCCTCCAGCATTGAGCATGACGGTCAGGCGATGTTCGCCGGGCTGGCGAATCCGCTACCGGTCGCGCGTTATCATTCGCTGGTCGGCAGTAATGTTCCTGCCGGGCTAACCATTAACGCCCATTTCAACGGCATGGTGATGGCGGTACGTCATGATGCGGATCGCGTTTGCGGTTTTCAATTTCATCCTGAGTCCATCCTGACGACACAGGGCGCGCGTCTACTGGAGCAAACATTAGCCTGGGCGCAGCAAAAGCTGGAGCCGACCAACACCCTACAGCCGATTCTGGAGAAACTCTATCAGGCGCAAACTCTGACGCAACAAGAGAGCCATCAGTTGTTTTCGGCGGTCGTCCACGGCGAACTTAAGCCTGAACAGCTCGCCGCCGCGCTGGTGAGCATGAAAATTCGCGGCGAGCATCCCAATGAAATTGCCGGTGCCGCCACTGCGTTGCTGGAAAATGCCGCCCCGTTCCCGCGCCCGGAGTATCTGTTTGCGGATATCGTTGGTACCGGCGGCGATGGCAGTAACAGTATCAATATCTCTACCGCCAGCGCCTTTGTCGCGGCGGCCTGTGGACTGAAAGTGGCGAAACACGGCAACCGCAGCGTGTCCAGCAAATCGGGGTCATCCGATCTGCTGGCGGCGTTCGGTATTAATCTGGATATGAACGCCGATAAATCACGTCAGGCGTTAGATGAACTGGGCGTCTGTTTCCTGTTCGCGCCGAAATATCACACCGGATTCCGTCACGCGATGCCGGTTCGCCAACAGTTAAAAACGCGAACCCTGTTCAACGTACTCGGCCCGCTGATCAACCCGGCGCATCCGCCGCTGGCATTGATTGGCGTCTATAGCCCGGAACTGGTGCTGCCGATTGCGGAAACCTTAAGGGTACTGGGCTATCAGCGCGCGGCGGTAGTACATAGCGGCGGCATGGATGAGGTTTCGCTCCATGCGCCGACGATTGTCGCGGAGCTACATGACGGCGAAATTAAAAGCTATCAACTTACGGCGGAGGATTTTGGCCTGACGCCTTACCATCAGGATCAGTTGGCTGGCGGCACGCCGGAAGAAAACCGTGACATTCTGACGCGGTTATTACAAGGTAAAGGCGATGCCGCGCATGAGGCCGCCGTCGCCGCCAACGTGGCGATGCTAATGCGTCTGCATGGTCAGGAAGATCTCAAAGCCAACGCGCAAGCCGTGCTTGATGTTCTGCGCAACGGCACCGCATATGACAGAGTCACCGCACTGGCGGCAAGAGGGTAAATAATGCAAACCGTTTTAGCGAAAATCGTCGCAGACAAGGCGATTTGGGTAGAAGCCCGCAAACAGCAACAGCCGCTGGCCAGTTTTCAAAATGAGATCCAGCCAAGTACACGCCATTTTTATGATGCGCTCCAGGGCGCGCGTACCGCCTTTATTCTGGAGTGTAAGAAAGCATCGCCATCAAAAGGCGTGATTCGCGATGATTTCGATCCGGCGCGTATTGCCAGTATTTATCAACATTACGCCTCGGCAATCTCGGTGCTCACCGACGAAAAATATTTTCAGGGGAGCTTCGATTTTCTGCCGGTCGTTAGCCAAAGCGCGCCGCAACCGATTCTGTGTAAGGATTTTATTATCGATCCCTATCAGATCTACCTTGCCCGTTACTATCAGGCCGATGCCTGTTTACTGATGCTCTCGGTTCTGGATGACGAACAGTATCGCCAGCTCTCCGCCGTCGCGCACAGTCTGAAAATGGGCGTGCTCACGGAGGTCAGTAATGACGAAGAACGGGAGCGCGCGATAGCGTTAGGCGCAAAAGTGGTAGGTATCAACAATCGCGATCTGCGCGATCTGTCGATTGATTTGAATCGCACCCGCCAGCTGGCGCCAAAACTGGGCCACGGCGTGACTGTCATCAGCGAGTCCGGGATTAACACCTATGGTCAGGTACGCGAACTGAGCCACTTCGCCAACGGTTTTTTAATTGGCTCGGCGTTAATGGCACATGACGATCTTAACGCCGCCGTCCGTCGCGTGCTGCTTGGCGAAAATAAAGTCTGCGGCCTGACCCGCGCCCAGGACGCTAAAGCGGCCTGTGACGCTGGCGCAATATATGGCGGGTTGATTTTTGTGCCCTCATCTCCACGCGCGGTGAGCGTTGAGCAGGCGCGAGAAGTGATAAGCGGCGCGCCATTGCAGTATGTCGGCGTTTTCCAGAACGCTGATATCGCCGATGTTTGCCAGAAAGCCGCCGTCCTGTCGCTTTCTGCCGTACAGCTACATGGCAGCGAAGACCAGGCGTATGTCAACGCGCTGCGCGAGGCGTTGCCGCGCAATGTGCAAATCTGGAAGGCGCTGAGCGTTAGCGATGCCCTTCCCGCACGCGATTACCACCATGTCGATAAATACATTTTCGACAATGGGCAAGGCGGTAGCGGGCAGCGCTTCGACTGGTCACTGCTACAGGGGCAACCGCTGGATAATGTGTTACTGGCGGGCGGGCTGGCGGCCGATAATTGCGTCCAGGCGGCGCAAGTCGGCTGTGCCGGTCTCGATTTTAATTCAGGTGTGGAGTCACAGCCGGGCATCAAAGATGCTCGTCTTCTGGCCTCGGTTTTTCAGACATTGCGCGCATATTAAGGAAAAAACATGACAACACTTCTCAATCCCTACTTTGGTGAATTCGGCGGCATGTATGTGCCGCAGATCCTGATGCCTGCGCTGAACCAGCTTGAAGAGGCCTTCGTCAGCGCGCAAAAAGATCCTGAATTTCAGGCGCAATTCGCCGATCTGCTAAAAAACTACGCGGGACGCCCCACCGCGCTGACGAAATGCCAGAACATTACCGCCGGTACGCGTACCACGTTGTATTTAAAGCGCGAAGATTTACTGCACGGCGGCGCGCACAAAACTAATCAGGTACTGGGTCAGGCGCTGCTGGCCAAACGGATGGGGAAAAGCGAGATTATCGCTGAAACCGGCGCCGGTCAGCACGGCGTCGCCTCTGCGCTCGCCAGCGCCCTGCTGGGTCTGAAATGCCGTATCTATATGGGCGCCAAAGACGTTGAGCGCCAGTCGCCGAACGTCTTCCGTATGCGTCTGATGGGCGCTGAGGTTATCCCGGTTCATAGCGGCTCCGCTACGCTAAAAGATGCCTGTAACGAGGCGCTGCGCGACTGGTCCGGTAGTTACGAAACCGCGCACTATATGCTCGGCACGGCGGCAGGACCGCATCCCTATCCCACCATCGTTCGCGAGTTCCAACGCATGATTGGCGAAGAGACGAAAGCGCAAATCCTCGACAAAGAGGGCCGTCTGCCAGATGCCGTTATCGCTTGCGTCGGTGGCGGCTCAAACGCTATCGGGATGTTTGCGGATTTTATTAATGATACCAGCGTCGGGCTAATAGGCGTTGAACCTGGCGGTCACGGTATTGAAACCGGCGAGCATGGCGCGCCGCTTAAACATGGTCGCGTTGGCATCTATTTCGGGATGAAAGCGCCGATGATGCAAACAGCGGACGGGCAAATTGAAGAGTCCTATTCCATTTCCGCCGGGCTCGATTTTCCGTCCGTTGGGCCGCAACATGCGTACCTGAACAGCATCGGACGCGCGGATTATGTCTCCATTACCGATGATGAGGCGCTGGAAGCCTTCAAAACGTTGTGCCGCCATGAGGGAATTATCCCGGCGCTGGAATCCTCCCACGCGTTGGCGCACGCTCTGAAAATGATGCGCGAGCAGCCGGAAAAAGAGCAACTGCTGGTGGTCAATCTCTCTGGCCGCGGAGATAAAGACATTTTTACCGTACACGATATCCTGAAAGCGCGAGGGGAAATCTGATGGAACGCTACGAAAATTTATTTGCACAGCTCAACGATCGCCGGGAAGGCGCTTTTGTCCCCTTCGTGACTCTGGGCGACCCTGGCATTGAACAGTCACTGAAAATTATCGACACACTGATTGACGCTGGCGCCGACGCTCTGGAGCTGGGGGTTCCCTTCTCCGATCCGCTGGCCGATGGCCCTACCATCCAGAATGCGAACTTACGCGCCTTCGCCGCTGGCGTCACGCCGGCTCAGTGTTTTGAAATGCTGGCGCTGATTCGTGAAAAACACCCGACCATTCCGATTGGCCTGCTAATGTACGCGAATCTGGTATTCAATAACGGCATAGATGCGTTCTATGCCCGTTGTGAACAGGTCGGCGTAGATTCCGTGCTGGTCGCAGATGTCCCGGTTGAAGAGTCGGCCCCCTTCCGCCAGGCGGCGTTACGGCATAACATCGCGCCGATCTTCATCTGCCCGCCAAATGCGGATGACGATCTTCTGCGCCAGGTCGCATCTTACGGCCGCGGTTACACCTACCTGCTTTCGCGTTCGGGCGTCACCGGCGCGGAAAACCGTGGCGCATTGCCGTTGCATCATCTCATTGAGAAGCTTAAAGAGTACCACGCCGCGCCTGCGTTACAGGGCTTCGGTATCTCCTCGCCGGAACAGGTGTCTGCGGCCGTGCGTGCCGGGGCGGCTGGCGCTATCTCCGGCTCAGCCATTGTCAACATTATCGAGAAAAACCACGCGTCTCCCGAACAGATGTTGGCGGAGCTCAGGTCCTTTGTCTCAGCGATGAAAGCCGCCAGCCGCGCATAACGGGTTAAGCCGTCAGCATAACGCTGGCGGCTTAATGAGAGGTTGGCGCCGAACCAGAATCACGATTCAGACGTACATCATCAATCTTTTTGGTGTTATTCCCTGTCCAGCTTTCAAAAAGTCTGAAGTCAATTTTTGTTAAGAAAACTCCTAATCACGCCGAAAAATTTAGCGTTTTCACGTCAATTTCCCCTGCCTTTATGTAAAGAAATGTCAACAAACAATGCATTAACGTTTCTATTGCCGCAGATAGTCACGCTTGTTATTAATAACAATGAAAAGCATTTTCTGTTAAATCGCTTATTCTAAAAGAAAATATAGAATATATTATCTCTAAACCATTTTTTGTGCGTTATTTACGCGGTAAATCACAACTATTTCCGTCAATTTGACTAATCGGTTTAACCAACTAATTTTAATAGGGTGTCGACACGGTTAAAACCGATTTTTTCAGCAAGCAACGAGACAGGAGAAATAATATGGCCGAACATCGTGGTGGTTCAGGAAATTTCGCCGAGAATCGTGAAAAAGCATCTGAAGCGGGCCGCAAAGGCGGTCAGCATAGCGGCGGGAATTTCAAAAACGATCCGCAACGAGCTTCTGAAGCCGGTAAAAAAGGTGGTCAGAATAGTCACGGCGGACGTAAATCCGATAATTCCTGATTTACTGTAATGTAAATATAACACATGCTTTTATCAAGCAATCTGCGAGTCTTCTGGCTCGCAGTATTTTGCCCAGGAGAATTAGATTTATGAATATTAAAACCGTTGAAGACCTTTTTATCCATCTACTTTCAGATACCTATAGTGCAGAAAAACAATTAACCAAGGCTCTTTCTAAACTAGCCAGAGCCACGTCCAATGAAAAATTAAGCCAGGCCTTTCAATCTCATCTTGAAGAAACCCAGGGTCAGATTGAACGTATTGATCAGATCGTCGAATCTGAATCTGGCATTAAACTGAAAAGAATGAAATGCGTCGCTATGGAAGGGCTGATTGAAGAAGCCAATGAAGTCATCGAAAGTACGGAGAAAAACGAAGTACGCGATGCAGCGCTTATCGCCGCGGCGCAAAAAGTCGAGCATTACGAAATCGCCAGCTACGGCACGCTTGCCACCCTGGCCGAGCAGCTTGGCTATAGCAAAGCATTAAAACTGCTCAAAGAAACCCTCGACGAGGAAAAACAAACTGATTTAAAACTTACCGATTTAGCAGTCAGCAATGTTAATAAAAGTGCTGAACGCAAATCGAAATAATATTTTTAATTATCAGC
This sequence comes from Salmonella sp. SAL04196, assembly GCF_046550835.1. NCBI lineage: Bacteria > Pseudomonadati > Pseudomonadota > Gammaproteobacteria > Enterobacterales > Enterobacteriaceae > Salmonella > Salmonella sp. SAL04196. Next base: position 498,109 of record NZ_JBGDXE010000001.1, on the reverse strand, counting down.
TTGCATGATTCCGATTTTATTATCGGAGCAGATTATCACGCATTGAGGAATGTAAAATGAATTATACTGAACATTATCATGACTGGCTTCGTGACGCCCATGCCATGGAAAAACAGGCAGAATCGATGCTTGAATCTATGGCCAGCCGTATTGAAAATTATCCTGATATAAAAGCCAGAATTGAACAACATATTAGTGAAACCAAACATCAAATTACCATGCTCGAAGAAGTATTGGACCGTAATGGCATTTCTCGTTCGGTGTTGAAAGACTCCATGAGTAAAATGGCAGCAATGGGGCAATCTATCGGTGGCATGTTCCCTTCCGATGAAATTGTCAAAGGCTCAATTAGCGGTTATGTTTTCGAGCAGTTCGAAATTGCTTGTTATACCTCCCTGCTGGCGGCGGCAAAAAAAGCTGGTGACACTGCCTCAATTCCGACGATTGAAGCCATTCTGAAAGAAGAAATGCAAATGGCTGACTGGCTTATCAAACATATTCCGCAGACAACGGAACAATTTTTACTGCGATCTGAAGCAGATGGCGTTGAAGCCAAAAAATAAATAATAAGCAGGAGGCAATATGTTTCGACACGTAAAACAACTTCAATATACTGTGCGAGTGAGCGAACCTAATCCTGGATTAGCGAACCTGCTGCTGGAACAGTTTGGCGGCCCGCAGGGCGAACTGGCGGCTGCCTGCCGCTACTTCACGCAAGGTTTAAGCGATGATGATGCCGGTCGTAGAGAGATGTTAATGGACATCGCCACCGAGGAGCTGAGTCATCTGGAAATTATCGGCTCACTGGTAGGAATGCTTAATAAAGGCGCTAAAGGCGAGCTGGCGGAAGGCACCGAAAACGAAGCGGAACTTTATCGCTCGCTTACGCAGAATGGTAATGACAGCCATATCACCTCTCTGCTGTATGGCGGCGGCCCTGCGTTGACAAACTCCGGCGGCGTACCGTGGACCGCGGCTTATATTGATACTATCGGCGAAGTCACAGCCGATCTACGCTCAAACATCGCGGCAGAGGCGCGAGCGAAGATCATTTATGAACGCCTGATTAATCTGACCGACGATCCTGGCGTAAAAGACACGCTCAGTTTCTTAATGACCCGTGAAGTCGCGCACCAGCTCTCTTTTGAAAAGGCGCTGTATTCGATTCGTAACAACTTCCCGCCGGGTAAATTACCGCCGGTAGAACAGTATACCGACGTGTACTACAACATGTCGCAAGGCGACGATCCGCGAGGTAGCTGGAATAGCGATGAGAACTTCAACTATGTCGCAGAACCGATGCCTGCTGTTGATGGCGGCGATGGCCTGGCGACAGTGAAATTGCCGCGCGAGCAGCTGGCGCTGCTCAAAGCGATGGCAGAAAGAACGAAATCGGACCCCACCGTTGATCCTCTCACTGGCGCAGAACTAGGCTGCGGCGAACCGAAAGAAGACAAGTGAGTTCCGACAAGTAAAATCCGTGTGTCATGTCCTTTTTTGACCCCGCCTGGCGGGGTCTTTTTTCGTCACAACATCACGCGATTAGAAACGATAGCCTGCCGAGAACATAAATACCCATGGGTCCAGACGCACGCTGTCATGATGCTGAACGCCGCCCATTTTATAATTGGCGGTAGTATCAATATCCATGTACCAGACAGAGGCGCCAATTAACCAGTCGCGGTTAATCAGGTAATCTACCCCAACTTGCCCTGCCGCGCCCCAGGAATCCTTAAAGCTCAGATCGGACAGCCCGGCATTTTTACCATTATCGTTAAAGTCGTTATCGAAGAAGGTGGTGTAGTTCACCCCCACGCCGACATAAGGACGCACTTTGCTGCTGGAATCGCCGAAGTACCACTGCGCCATTAACGTTGGCGGTAACAGGTGAACCGTGGCGATATCGCCCGTCGCGCCCGTACCCACCTTATGGCGGAACGGCGTGGCCGCCAGCAATTCAACCCCGATATTGTCCGTCGCCATGTAAGTGAATGTCAGGCCGAGTTGCGTGTTATTACTCACATCAAACCCGTTTAAATGCCCCAGCGTACCACCCGCCCCTTCTGTAGGTCTGACGGTTGCCGGACCTGCACGCATAAAGAATTCTCCGGCTTCGTGCGCGAACGCGCTGCCTGAGAGAAGAGTTGTTAACGCCAGTGCCGCCACTGTAAATTTTTTCATACCCGCTCCATCGTTATGGTTATAAAAGCGTGATGAATATACCCACAATGAAGTAATAAGTGATCTAACACAGATCACATTTGTTCTTATAATTTAACATTTATTGATCCAGATTAATTTAGAACTTGTATTGAAAATCCTGGTTATAGGAATTCAGATCAATTTTGACATATTCACGCTATGCAAATATTTGTCTGCTCTGTTGCCCTGGCGATAAAGGCTGGCTAAGGTAATCAATGTCCCGCAATGGCGCGTGGCGTTAAGATTCGCGAACACTGCGGGACAGATTAATTTCCGTTGTAATCTATTGATACGTGAGTTTTTTGCAGGTGAATCATGAGCGTTCTTAACCCATGCATGACATGCGGTGCCTGTTGTGCCTATTTTCGTGTCTCCTTTTATTGGGCTGAAGGCGACGATGCCAGCGGACGCGTTCCGGCGTCATTAACCGAGCCCGTTACCCCTTTTTTACGTTGTATGGCCGGTACCAACCAAAAACAGCCGCACTGTAAAGCGCTAATTGGCACGCCGGGTGAAAACGTCAGTTGCGCTATTTATGAAAACCGCCCTTCAACCTGTCGCGAATTTTCGATATCGGGCGAAGGAGGCGAAGTGAATGAGGCGTGCAATCGCGCCCGCGCGCGATACGGATTACCGCCGCTTTACAAAGATATGCTTTTCCATACAACTGCTGATGCTGCCACTGTAGAGTTATCCAGGGTACAATTGCCCGCAAATTAACACCTGCAAAACTCAAGGAGAGTGCATGTCTATCACGGCGAAGTCCGTTTACCGTGACGCCGGAAATTTTTTCCGAAATCAATTTATTACTATCTTGCTGGTTTCGTTGCTGTGCGCATTTATCACGGTGGTCTTAGGTCATGCCTTTTCACCCAGCGATGCGCAAATCGCGCAACTCAGTGAAGGAGAACATCTGGCAGGCAGCGCTGGCCTGTTTGAGCTGGTACAAAATATGACGCCGGAGCAGCAGCAGATCCTGTTGCGCGCCTCTGCCGCCTCGACGTTTTCCGGGCTTATCGGCAACGCTATTCTGGCCGGCGGTATCATCCTGATGATTCAATTAGTTTCAGCGGGACATCGGGTTAGCGCGCTGCGCGCTATCGGCGCCAGCGCCCCTGCATTGCCTAAACTGTTTATTCTTATTTTTCTGACTACCCTGTTAGTGCAAATCGGTATAATGCTGATTGTCGTTCCGGGGATTATTATGGCCATTGTGCTGGCGCTTGCGCCAGTGATGTTGGTTGAAGAGAAAATGGGCGTGTTTGCCGCAATGCGCAGCAGTATGCGTTTAGCCTGGGCTAACATGAGACTGGTCGCGCCCGCGGTGATAGGCTGGTTACTGGCTAAAACATTGCTATTGCTGTTCGCGCCCAGCTTCGCTGTACTGACCCCAAATGTAGGCGCTGTACTGGCGAATACGTTGAGCAATCTGATTTCCGCAGTATTGCTTATCTACTTATTCCGCCTGTATATGTTGATTCGCCAATAATCCGCAATGCGCCGTTACGCGGCGCATTCGACGCTCGTTGATGATGGAATCGAAGAATGAAGCAGTTTCTGGATTTTTTACCGCTGGTTGTCTTTTTTGCGTTTTATAAACTTTATGACATCTATGCGGCGACCTCCGCACTGATTGTCGCGACGGCAATCGTGCTGATTTATAGCTGGGTGCGCTATCGGAAAATAGAGAAGATGGCGCTGATTACCTTTGTTCTGGTTGCCGTCTTCGGCGGTCTGACGCTCTTCTTCCATAACGATGAATTTATTAAATGGAAGGTGACGGTTATTTATGCGCTGTTCGCCGGCGCGCTGTTAATAAGCCAGTGGGTGATGAAAAAACCGTTAATCCAACGTATGTTAGGTAAAGAACTGGCGTTGCCGCAGCAGGTCTGGTCAAAGCTGAACCTGGCGTGGGCGCTGTTTTTTATTGCGTGCGGTCTGGCTAACATTTATATCGCCTTCTGGTTGCCGCAAAATATCTGGGTTAACTTTAAGGTCTTCGGACTCACGGCGCTGACGCTCATTTTTACCCTGCTGAGCGGCGTCTATATCTACCGGCATCTGCCACAGGAAGATAAATCATAACCCTCCCGTGACTTATCATCGCCAGACTGCGAACGCCTGGCGATATTTTCTCCACCTTTACGCCCTGCGCTTTCCCGTCAGTACCTTTATTCCCTCTATTCTCCACACAAAATTCATAGTAGCATCGCGGCTGTAATTTTTTCTGATAGTCGGTTTTACAATGACAACAATGGATAATACTCCTCAGGGCGAGCTGGTTTTACGTACATTGGCCATGCCTGCCGATACCAATGCGAACGGCGATATTTTTGGCGGCTGGCTGATGTCGCAAATGGATATTGGCGGCGCGATACTGGCCAAAGAGATCGCGCACGGTCGGGTTGTAACCGTACGCGTGGAAGGAATGACATTTCTGCGCCCCGTCGCGGTTGGCGATGTCGTATGCTGCTACGCGCGCTGCGTTAAACGCGGTACGACGTCTATTAGCATCAATATTGAAGTCTGGGTGAAAAAAGTCGCGTCAGAACCGATTGGACAGCGCTACAAGGCCACCGAGGCGCTGTTTATTTATGTTGCCGTCGATCCGGACGGTAAACCCCGCCCGCTCCCGGTTCAGGGTTAAGTATGCCCGTCAGGTAACATACTTACGCCGCCAGCAGGTGATGGTATATTCCTACTGGCGGCGCCAGAGTTACTCAATCTGCGCCGTACCGTTCAGACGGAAGATAATATTGACCACCAGCCCGGAACCCGGCTTGCCTGCTTCATAGCGCCATTTGCGCATCGCATTCTTAACTTCACGCTCAAACATATTGGCCGGCTGCGCGGACAGAATCTGTACATTTTCCACTCGCCCAGCAGAGGTCACGTCAAACTTCACCTTTACGCGGCCTTCAATACGTAACGCCTGTGCTCGCGCCGGATACTGCGGCTGGTTACGGCTCAGAGCGCGAGGTCCAGTGGGCACGCTCACCACCGGCTTGCTGGTCGCCGACGCGGTGCTGCTTGTTGGCCGCGCCGGGGCGCTATTTTCAAACGGTGAGGCAGGACGCGGCGCGGTTGGTTTGACTTCACGCTTCGGCTGCTCTTCAACCTTTTTCACCGGTTTCGGCTTCGGCTTGGGTTTTGGCTTAGGTTTGGGTTTCTCAATCACCACGGGCGCTTCTTTAGGCGGTTCAGGGATCGGCTCTGGCTCCGGTTCGGGTTCAACCACCGGCTCCGGCGGCGGCTGAACCGCCTGGGGCGGCTCCAGGTCAGCGGGTGAAACCATTGTCACCGTGATAGGCTGCGCTGGCGCAGGCAATTCAATAACCTGATGTACCGAGGTATAGAGCAAACCTGCCACTACAGCACCATGAATGCCTACGGAAAGGAGTGTCGGCCAGGGAAAGCGACGAGGTAAATCAAGGGTCATTGAAGTCATAATCGTTTCAGTTGAAAAACCAGAGCTGAATTTTAAATGCAAATAGCAATCATATTCAATAAGGCATTGCCGATAGCGGCATTTAAAAGATGATATTGCACAAAAACACCACACAAAATGTGCATGTTTAACAAAGTCGGTATCTTTACATTGCAGTTAAATGCCCTTTCCAATAACGTAATCAGCAACTTTTACCGATTAAGGAGCTCTACCCGTGCTGTATGTTATTTACGCTCAGGATAATGCCAACTCGCTTGAAAAACGCCTCTCGGTACGGCCCGCGCATCTGGCGCGCCTGCAACTTCTACATGATGAAGGGCGATTATTAACTGCCGGGCCGATGCCCGCAGTGGACAGTAACGATCCTGGGGTAGCCGGATTTACCGGGTCAACGGTGATTGCTGAATTTGAATCTTTAGAAGCGGCGCAATCCTGGGCTGATGCGGACCCCTACGTCGCAGCGGGCGTCTATGCGCAGGTTTCGGTCAAACCATATAAGAAGATCTTTTGAAAAGGATGGCCTGTTGGGCACCGCATACGGTGCCCTTTCTGGCTCACACACCGTGAATCGCAAAGAGTAATGAATTACGCTGACGATTAAAGATGCATTTCCTGATGGTATGGATACGCATATTACGGCGTGATTGCCCTTCAAGCCAACGCGCTTTACGGCGGCTCGCCTGACGTAGCATTCGCCAGCGCCCCACTTCCGTTCTACTACGCTTCATGTTTACGACTCTCACTGTAACAGAAGCGCCATTATACCCCCTCGCCGGATGCAGACCAGCGCTTTTCCCGTGTTTTTATTTGCCATGTGAATCCTGACGCGTAAACTCTTAACAACACGCTTTCTAAAGGATTTTTAAAGTTATGACAACCTTCTACACCGTGGTGAGTTGGCTGGTCATTTTGGGATACTGGGTTCTCATTGCCGGCGTCACATTACGTATTCTAATGAAACGGCGCGCAGTTCCCTCCGCAATGGCCTGGTTATTAATCATCTATATCCTTCCGCTGGTCGGGATCATCGCCTATTTGTCCGTGGGCGAATTGCATTTAGGCAAACGTCGCGCCGAGCGTGCCCGCGCCATGTGGCCGTCTACCGCCAAATGGTTGAATGACCTCAAAGCCTGCAAACACATTTTCGCGCAAGAAAACAGTAGCGTCGCATCGTCCTTGTTTAAGCTGTGCGAACGACGTCAGGGGATTGCGGGCGTCAAAGGCAACCAGTTGCAATTGCTTACCGACTCCGATGATGTCATGCAGGCGCTTATTCGCGATATCCAACTGGCGCGGCATAATATCGAAATGGTATTTTACATCTGGCAGCCAGGCGGCATGGCGGATCAGGTCGCTGAATCGTTAATGGCCGCCGCCCGCCGCGGCATCCACTGCCGGCTTATGCTGGATTCCGCGGGTAGCGTCGCTTTCTTCCGCAGCCCCTGGGCGGCCATGATGCGTAACGCTGGCATTGAAGTCGTAGAGGCGCTGAAGGTGAATCTGATGCGCGTCTTTTTACGCCGTATGGATCTTCGCCAGCACCGTAAAATGGTGATGATTGACAATTACATCGCCTATACCGGCAGTATGAATATGGTGGACCCGCGTTTTTTCAAACAGGATGCCGGCGTTGGGCAATGGGTCGATTTAATGGCGCGGATGGAGGGCCCCGTGGCGACAGCAATGGGGATTGTTTACTCCTGCGATTGGGAAATTGAGACGGGTAAACGCATTCTGCCTCCCCCGCCGGATGTGAATATTATGCCGTTTGAGCAGGCCAGCGGGCATACCATTCATACCATTGCTTCCGGTCCTGGTTTTCCGGAGGATCTCATTCACCAGGCACTATTAACCGCCACCTATGCTGCGCGCGAATATTTAATTATGACCACGCCATATTTCGTCCCCAGCGACGATCTGCTGCACGCCATTTGTACCGCTGCGCAGCGCGGCGTGGATGTCAGTATTATCCTGCCCCGTAAAAATGATTCACTGCTCGTCGGCTGGGCCAGTCGCGCCTTTTTCAGCGAGTTACTGGCGGCGGGCGTGAAAATCTATCAGTTCGAAGGCGGGCTGTTGCATACCAAAAGCGTACTGGTCGATGGCGAACTGAGCCTGGTCGGTACCGTGAATCTCGACATGCGTAGCCTGTGGCTTAATTTCGAGATTACGCTGGTCATTGATGATACGGGTTTCGGCGCCGATCTGGCTGCGGTACAGGACGATTATATTTCGCGCTCCCGCCTGTTAGATGCGCGTTTGTGGGTAAAACGTCCGTTATGGCAGCGTATTACCGAGCGATTGTTTTACTTCTTTAGTCCATTGCTGTAAAACGTGACCAACATGAGTAAACAGGTAGTCACTATGGAAATGGATCTGAACAATCGCCTGACTGAAGACGAAACGCTTGAGCAGGCTTACGATATTTTTCTTGAGCTGGCGGCGGATAATCTTGATCCGGCTGATATCATTCTGTTCAATTTGCAATTCGAGGAGCGCGGCGGCGCGGAGTTGTTTGATCCCGCTGAAGACTGGCAAGAGCACGTCGATTTTGACCTGAATCCAGACTTTTTTGCCGAGGTGGTGATTGGCCTGGCGGATACCGAAGACGGCGAAATTAACGACATTTTCGCCCGCGTTCTGCTGTGCCGGGAAAAGGACCACAAGCTGTGCCATATTCTCTGGCGCGAATAAGCGGTTCAGGCCGGATGGCGTTTGATTGCGCCCTCCGGCAAGCCTGTTTAATCCGGTAGCTTACTGCCGCATCGGTTACAATATTGCGCGCTATGTTCATGCTGGCTTTGCTGGCACTGCGGACATTTTCGCTGCCAGTGACGTTTTTGAAACGCGCTGCTCATGTGCGTGGTAATCAGTCCTGTAGGAATCGCAATCACCGAATAACCAATCAAAATAAGCACCGACGCGACAATACGTCCCAGCGGCGTATGCGGCGTAATATCACCGTACCCCACGGTTGTGACTGTCACTATCGCCCAATACACCGAGGCATTAAGCGTCGTGAAGCCATATTTCGGTCCTTCAATAAGATACATCAGGGCACCGAAAATAATCATCACGATCGCAATAAATGAATAGAACAGAATAAGCTGATGACGCGCGCTAATAATGGCGCTCCAGAATACGCGCAGAGATGGCATAAAGCGTAGCAGTTTAAGAATACGCAGCACGCGAATCGCTCGCATAGCACGCCAGGCAAACATATAGTTCAGGCTAATTTCCGGCCACAGCCACATGACGTACAGCGGCAAAATCGTCACCAGATCAATAAATCCCCAGAAACTAAAAACGTATTTTGCCGGTTCGGGCCAGCTAAACAGTCTGAGCAAGTATTCACCGGTAAATATCAGGGTAACGCAGAGCTCCAGCCAGACAAAAATATGCCATTCATCAAATGTCAGGTGATATTCCGTTCCTACGCCTGATTCAACAAAAATGACCAGTACACTAAGCAGCGCAAACAGCGCGCATAACCCTTCAAAACGGCGACCTGAGCGCGTAGTCAAATCGAACAGATTATGATAAAGACGACGGCGAACCGACGACAAAGAAAGTGACACGGTAACCTCACCTACAAGAAGGGCTGACGAATTGTCAGCCCTTGCGATTATAACGGGTCTACTTTAAGGCAGGAAACGGCATGGCGAAAACTCCCTTCCAGCACCGGTCGCGTTAGCGCGCATTCTGGCCCGGCTAGCGGACAGCGTGTACGGAACACGCAGCCGGAAGGTGGGTTAATGGGCGAAGGTAATTCGCCCTCCAGCAATTGTATCTTCTTATTTCGCTCCAGATCGGGATCGGGAATCGGTACCGCCGACATCAGCGCTTTGGTATAAGGATGCAGTGGGTTATGGTACACCTCATCATAGGTGCCCAATTCTACCGCATGACCGAGATACATCACCAGGACACGATCGGATATGTGCTTTACGACCGCCAGATCGTGCGCAATAAAAATCAACGACAGCCCCATCTCTCGCTGTAACTGCTGGAGCAAATTCACCACCTGCGCCTGAATAGAAACGTCCAGCGCCGACACCGGCTCATCGCAAATAATAAGCTTAGGTTCCAGGATCAACGCCCGGGCGATACCGATGCGCTGGCACTGCCCCCCGGAAAATTCATGGGGATAACGGTTAATGAGATTCGGCAGCAGCCCCACTTTCAGCATCATGGCTTTCACGCGGTCACGCACGTCCTGGCGCGAAAGTTTAGGATGATAAGTGCGCAGCGGTTCAGCGATAATTTCGCCAATCGTCATTCGCGGGTTGAGTGACGCCAGTGGGTCCTGGAAAATCATCTGGATATCGCTGCGCACTTCGCGCCACTCATCCGCTTTCATGCCCAGCAGATCTTTTCCCAGCCAGGCGACTTTACCGTCCGTCGCCTTCACCAGACCAATAATGGCGCGCGCAAACGTCGACTTGCCGCAGCCGGATTCCCCCACCACGCCCAGCGTTTCGCCTTCATACAGGCGTAGCGTAACGCCGTCCACCGCTTTCAGAGTTTTCGGCGGTTGCCAGAACCACTGCTTCCCTTCTTTGATATCAAAATGTACTTTCAGATCGGCGATTTCGAGGAGAACTTTACGTTGTTCAATCACAGCATTCATAGCAGTTCCTCCACCGGTTTAAAACAGGCGCGCAAGCGACCAGGACTGAACGCTTCAAGTGGCGGCGCATTATTGCAGATCTCCATCGCATGAGGACAACGCGGCTGGAACGGACAACCTTTAGGCAAACGCAATAAATTGGGAGGATTGCCCGGAATCGTCAGCATTTCCGCCCCCTCGCTATCCAGACGCGGCACCGCATTAAGCAGGCCTATCGAATACGGATGAACGGGCTGATAAAAGACATCGCGCGCCTTACCGTATTCCATGGTACGCCCGGCATACATTACCAGGACCTTATCGCAAATACCCGCGACCACACCCAGATCGTGGGTAATCATGATAATGGCGGTATTAAATTCGCGCTTTAGCTCATTAAGCAAGGTCATAATCTGCGCCTGCACGGTAACATCAAGCGCGGTGGTAGGCTCATCGGCAATAAGCAGTTTCGGCCTGCACAACAGCGCCATCGCAATCATCACACGTTGACGCATTCCGCCGGAAAATTCGTGCGGGTACATTTTCATCCGTTTGCGCGCTTCCGGCATTTTTACGGCATCCAGCATTCTGACGGACTCTTCAAAAGCTTCCGCTTTGCTCATCCCTTTATGCAGCATCAGGACTTCCATTAACTGCTCCCCAACGCGCATATAAGGATTTAGCGAGGTCATCGGGTCCTGAAAAATCATCGAAATCTGTTCTGCGCGCAGCGTATTCAGTTCGCGCTCAGGTAGATTAAGAATTTCACGTCCGTTAAAGGTCGCGGAACCGCCGATTCGACCATTCGTCGCCAGCAGTCCCATTAATGCGAACGCCGTTTGCGATTTCCCCGATCCAGACTCGCCAACAATACCTAACGTTTCTCCAGCGCGAAGCGTAAAGTTCAGATCGTTGACCGCCGTCACATCACCATCAGGCGTAGCGAACGTAACACGAAGATCGTTTACCTCCAGCAGTACATTCGCCGATTGCGGCGCCTGAGTTGCGGTTTCTGATAAGCTCATGGCTGTACTCCTTAACGATCTTTCGGGTCGAGGGCATCACGCAGGCCATCGCCAATAAAGTTAAAACAGAATAACGTCACCACGAGAAAGCCAGCCGGAAACAGCAGCAGCCACGGTGAGACTTCCATTGAATTTGCGCCATCGCTCAACAACGCTCCCCAACTGCTTAACGGTTCCTGCGTCCCAAGCCCCAGGAAACTGAGGAAAGACTCAAACAGAATCATGCTGGGCACCAGCAACGATGCATACACTACCACTACGCCCAGGACGTTAGGCACAATATGGCGGATCACAATGCTGGCGGTCGACACACCACCCACCTGCGCGGCTTCGATGAACTCTTTACGTTTAAGACTTAGGGTTTGGCCACGCACGATACGCGCCATATCAAGCCAGGAGACCATGCCGATGGCGACGAAAATCAACAGAATGTTCTGCCCAAAAAACGTCACCAGCAAAATCACAAAGAACATAAACGGGAACGAGTTGAGGATCTCCAACAACCGCATCATCACAGAATCAATTTTGCCGCCCAGATAGCCGGACAGCGAGCCATACAGCGTTCCAACAATGACCGCCACCAGCGCGGCGGCAATCCCGACCATCAATGAGATACGCCCGCCGATGGCAACGCGCACCAACAGATCGCGCCCGGAAGAGTCAGTGCCGAAATAGTGACCGGACGCCATATCCGGCGCGCTGGACATCATGCCCCAGTCGGTATCGAAATAGGTAAATTGCGACAGCATAGGAGCCACTGTCACGAATAAGGCTATCAGAAACAGGACAATAAGACTGGCCACCGCCGCACGGTTATGCATAAAGCGCCGACGGGCATCTTGCCAAAGGCTGCGACCTTCCACCTCCAGCTTTTCACTGAAATTTTCCAGCGTCTCGCTGTTTTTCTTACTTAACATCATCGCGAGCTCCAGTATCAATAGCGAATTTTCGGGTCGATAACGGCATAGAGCACATCGACAATGGCGTTAAACAATATGGTCAGAGCCCCGACTAAAATGGTCAAACTTAACACCAGCGAGTAATCGCGGTTGAGCGCGCCATTAACGAAAAGCTGCCCAATGCCCGGTAAGCCATAAATAGTTTCAATCACCATTGAGCCGGTAATAATGCCGACAAAGGCTGGCCCCATATAGGATAAAACCGGCAGCAGCGCAGGTTTTAACGCATGGCGGAAGATGATTCTGCGCATCGGTAATCCTTTTGCCCGCGCGGTACGAATAAAGTTCGAATGCAGAACTTCAATCATTGAGCCGCGCGTAATACGAGCGATGCTGGCAATATAGGCCAGTGAAAGCGCGACCATCGGCAGGATCATAAATTTTAACGCCCCGCCGTTCCAGCCGCCGCCAGGCAGCCATTGCAAGGTTATCGCAAAGACCATCACCAGTAGCGGCGCTACCACAAAACTGGGGATAACGACGCCGGTCATGGCAAATCCCATCACCGTATAATCCCATCGCGTATTTTGCTTTAGCGCGGCAATCACGCCAGCGCTGACACCAATAATGACCGCCAGTAAAAAAGCGGCGGCGCCAAGTTTCGCCGAAACGGGGAAGCTGGCGGCAACCAGATCGTTGACCGTGTAATCTTTGTATTTAAACGATGGTCCAAAATCGCCATGCGCCAGCTGCTTCAGGTAGCTGAAGTACTGCGTCATGATAGGATCGTTCAGATGATATTTTGCTTCAATATTGGCCAGCACTTCCGGCGGCAATGCGCGCTCGCCGGTAAAAGGACTCCCCGGCGCGAGGCGCATCATAAAGAAAGAGATGGTAATAAGAATAAACAGCGTCGGAATCGCTTCCAGACAGCGACGTAAAATAAATTTCAACATTGCCCGTACCTTCTGGCCTGTGCCTTTACTTCCCGGACGTGACAAACAGATCCGCCAGGGAAAGTTATAGTGCGATGAAAAAAGACACCATGGGACAACCGCAGTTGTCCCATGTCTTGCCATTAATGTTTGATAATATATAAGTTTTTCACATAAATATTATCCAGCGGGTCTTTACCGGTATACCCGCCCACCCAGGGTTTCACCAGGCGCGCGTTAACGTAGTAATACACCGGCACAATAGCCGAGTCTTTATCTAACTGCTGCTCCGCTTTAGCGTAGAGTTCGCTGCGCTGCGTATCGTCCGCCACTTTCAGCGTGTCGGCAATCAGCTTATCAAACGCCGGGCTCTTATAATGCGCGGTGTTATTTGAACTGTCGGACAACATGGTATTCAGGAACGAGGTCGGTTCATTATAATCTGCGCACCACCCGGCTCTGGCGACATCAAAGGTGCCCTGATGACGGGTATCCAGGAAGGTTTTCCATTCCTGATTCTCCAGATTCACATTGACACCCAGATTTTTCTTCCAGATAGACGCCACGGCAATGGCCAGTTTTTTATGCAGATCGGAGGTGTTATACAGCAGGTCGAATGTTAAGGGCTTATCCGCCGTAAAGCCGGCTTCAGCCAACAATTTCTTCGCTTCTTCATTACGCTTTTGCTGGGACCATTTGAACCACTCAGGCTCTACCAGTTTTGCGCCATCGGTATACGGCGGCGTGTAGCTATAAGCGGGTAAATCGCCCTGATTTTTAACCTTATTAACAATAATGTCGCGATCTAACGCCAGTTTCAGCGCGGTACGCACGCGGACATCGTTAAACGGCGCTTTTTGATTATTAATTTCGTAATAATAGGTACACAAATAAGGGTCTACGCGGACTTCATTCGGGATCTCTTTTTTCAGTTTCTGGAATAATTCGATCGGCATATTGTTATAAGTCATATCGATCTCGCCGCTGCGGTAGCGGTTGACATCCGTCACCTCCGAAGAGATAGGCAAATAAGTCACCTGATTGATGACGGTTTTGGCGTTATCCCAGTATTGCGGGTTACGCTCCAGCACGATACGTTCGTTCACCACCCAGTTTTTTAACTTATAAGCGCCGTTAGTGACAATATTGGCCGGTTGCGTCCATTTATCGCCAAATTTTTCGACCGCTGATTTCGGTACAGGAGACACTGAAGGGTGGACCAACAATTTGTAGAAATAAGGCACCGGCTCACTTAAGGTCACTTCAAAGGTGTGATCATCAAGCGCTTTTACCCCCAGATCGGTGGCGGGTTTTTTACCGGCGATAATGTCATCGATATTAGCGATATGACCGTATTGCAGATAGCTGGCGTACGGCGATGCCGTATTAGGATCGGCCAGGCGTTGCCAGCTATAAACGAAATCATGGGCGGTGACAGGCGTACCATCTGACCATTTCGCATTTTCACGTAGATGGAATGTCCAGACTTTAAAATCTTTATTTTCCCATTTTTCCGCGACGCCCGGTGAAGGATGCCCCTCGACATCACTAATTAATAAGCCTTCAAAGAGATCACGGCTGACGTTCGATTCCGGCACGCCTTCAATTTTATGCGGGTCGAGAGACTGCACTTCTGATCCATTATTACGTACCAACGTTTGCTTGTCGGCTAACTGAACACCGGCGGGCACGTCTGCCGCAGTCGCGGCGCTGGCGGCGATGAGCGCAGTGAGTATTCCCGCTGCAATCAAACTTTTTTTCGTGATGTTAGACATTGTGTTTGTACTCCACTCATTATAATTACTGGTTTTTACCAGCCTGTTTAATCCCGTCAGGGCTCCTGTACAGCACTGGTGGTGTACTGCCAGGTCTGTCACTGCTTTTGCTATCACCGACTTTATTTATTCTGACGATTCGTTCGATCGCCTTTCGTCGATTCGGTATACGACGTACCTGCCCACGTCGCACGTTATTTCTGACAACCATGTAAATGAAAATAGTTATCAACAATGTGAAATCTTCTGCAAAATGTTTGGCCGAAAAGTATCAAATGCGTTTCTGAACCGCCAATTCATTTTACAATTTTGTTAACCAATTCTCTTTTATGGAAAATTTCCTGCCCAGAAAAACAGTTAAAGAATGTTAAAAAGCTTTAATTTATGCTTTATAATCAATAACTTGAAAGAAAATCATCTCGCTGTCACAGCGTAGGATATACCTGCGCCAGAAAACACACACAAATTTAACAAATGCTCATTATTTAGCACATTCATCTACGATGGAGCTGAAACAACTAATAACATTTCAATAATCCTTCATCAAGCCCCAGAGTATGGTGTGAATAAAATAACAGACCTACCGCTTCTCACGGTCTCAGTAATGTTCATAATAGATTGATTAATAAAAATAAATAGCGTTAGATTATATTAGTATTTTTTATCATTAAAACGCTGAATGCTTATCAAAGTAAGAAGTGTTACGTGGGAATGTCACAAGGCGGCCCCTTAGGGCGCCGCCTGTAAATCAACAGGTG
Source organism: Salmonella sp. SAL04196 (assembly GCF_046550835.1). Lineage (NCBI taxonomy): Bacteria > Pseudomonadati > Pseudomonadota > Gammaproteobacteria > Enterobacterales > Enterobacteriaceae > Salmonella > Salmonella sp. SAL04196. The sequence continues at coordinate 482,458 of NZ_JBGDXE010000001.1, read as the reverse complement.
GGAGTTTAGTTGAGCAAGCCGGGGAAAATGCCTTTTATTCCTGTGACAATAAATTCGATGCCGAGCGCCATTAACAACAACCCCATGATTCGGGTAATAACGTTGATACCGGTTTGCCCCAGCAAACGAACCAGCCACGGCGCCATACGGAACACGCCCCAGCAGCAAAGCGCAAAAAGCGCAATGGCAACTGAAAAACCAAGCAAATGCGCGATACTGTGATAACGCGTCCCCCAGACGATAGTGGAGCTAATCGCCCCTGGCCCCGCCATTAACGGCAGCGCTAACGGCACAACGCCAATGCTCTCGCGTATGGCCGTCTCTGACTTTTCTTGCTTGTTTTGTTTATCTTCCCCCAGCTTCCCGCAGATCATCGACATTGCAATGGTGACAACCAGGATACCGCCCGCAATTCTGAACGAGTCAATAGAAATACCAAACAGCTGCAGGATGCCATCGCCGAGGAATAAGGAACTCCACAAGATAATCGCGACCGACAGATTCGCGGTGAGGTTAGTTTTATTACGCGCCGTGGCCGTCTGGTAGCTGGTCATGCTGATGAAAACGGGGATAATCCCCACCGGGTTAACCAGCGCAAAGAGCCCGATAAAGAACTTAAAGTAAACAGGAAAATCAAAAAGCGGTTGAATCACGGTTAGCTCCGAAGCGTTAGCCGGATGAAGTCAATGTTCGTTAATGATCAAAACGCGCAGAAGATACGCCTTTTATTCGCATAGTTCACCTCTTATCTACACCTAATTTCATCCATTCATCGCTGTTATTTATATGTACTCGTTATGCTAATCCACTTACTCTTCATGACAACGATTTCTTAACAATTTACATAAAAGGCTAAAATGGCCTGCTGAAAGGTGTCAGCTTTGCGTAATCTTGATTTAGATCACACAATCGCTACTCAGAAGTGAGTAATCTTGCTTACGCCACCTGGACGTAACGCGTTAGAGTTAAATGATACTAACGCAGAAGCTCTTTTAGTAAATCAGAGCGAAACGGACGTTAAGTAACCACCTGAATTTCAGGCATTTATACAAAGTATCGTCGATCTGTCTATACTCACGTATCGCGCAGATGATTTACTAAAAAAGTTTAACATTATCAGGAGAGCATTATGGCTGTTACTAATGTCGCTGAACTTAACGCACTCGTAGAGCGTGTAAAAAAAGCCCAGCGTGAATATGCCAGTTTCACTCAAGAACAGGTCGACAAAATCTTCCGCGCCGCCGCTCTGGCAGCCGCTGATGCCCGCATTCCGCTGGCCAAAATGGCCGTCGCCGAATCCGGTATGGGTATCGTGGAAGACAAAGTGATTAAAAACCACTTCGCTTCTGAATATATTTACAACGCTTATAAAGATGAAAAAACCTGCGGCGTGCTGTCTGAAGACGACACCTTCGGGACCATCACCATTGCTGAACCTATCGGCATTATTTGCGGTATCGTTCCAACCACTAACCCGACCTCTACCGCGATCTTCAAATCGCTGATTAGCCTGAAGACCCGTAACGCCATCATCTTTTCTCCGCATCCGCGCGCTAAAGAAGCAACCAACAAAGCGGCAGACATCGTTCTGCAAGCGGCTATCGCTGCCGGCGCGCCGAAAGATCTGATTGGCTGGATCGATCAACCTTCCGTAGAACTGTCTAATGCGCTGATGCACCACCCGGATATTAACCTGATCCTTGCGACGGGCGGTCCAGGCATGGTTAAAGCAGCATACAGCTCCGGTAAACCTGCTATCGGCGTAGGCGCAGGCAACACCCCGGTTGTCATTGATGAAACCGCTGATATCAAACGCGCTGTGGCGTCTGTTCTGATGTCTAAAACCTTCGATAACGGCGTAATCTGTGCTTCTGAACAGTCTGTTGTCGTTGTTGATTCCGTCTATGATGCCGTTCGCGAACGTTTCGCCAGCCACGGCGGCTACATGCTGCAGGGCCAGGAGCTGAAAGCGGTTCAAAACGTTATCCTGAAAAATGGCGCTCTGAACGCCGCTATCGTTGGTCAGCCAGCCTACAAAATCGCTGAACTGGCAGGCTTCTCCGTACCAGAAACCACCAAGATTCTGATCGGTGAAGTTACGGTCGTTGATGAAAGCGAACCGTTCGCACACGAAAAACTGTCTCCGACTCTGGCGATGTATCGTGCGAAAGATTTCGAAGAAGCGGTAGAAAAAGCAGAAAAACTGGTCGCTATGGGCGGTATCGGTCACACCTCCTGCCTGTACACTGACCAGGATAACCAGCCAGAACGCGTTGCTTACTTCGGTCAGATGATGAAAACTGCGCGTATCCTGATCAACACCCCGGCCTCTCAGGGTGGTATAGGTGATCTGTACAACTTCAAACTCGCACCTTCCCTGACGTTGGGTTGTGGTTCCTGGGGTGGTAACTCCATCTCTGAAAACGTTGGTCCGAAACACCTGATCAACAAGAAAACCGTTGCTAAGCGAGCTGAAAACATGTTGTGGCACAAACTTCCGAAATCTATCTACTTCCGCCGTGGCTCTCTGCCCATCGCGCTGGATGAAGTGATTACTGATGGCCACAAACGTGCGCTCATCGTGACTGACCGCTTCCTGTTCAACAACGGCTATGCAGACCAGATCACCTCTGTGCTGAAAGCGGCTGGCGTTGAAACCGAAGTCTTCTTCGAAGTTGAAGCCGACCCGACGCTTTCCGTTGTTCGCAAAGGCGCTGAGCTGGCTAACTCCTTCAAACCAGACGTGATCATCGCGCTGGGCGGCGGTTCCCCGATGGACGCCGCGAAAATCATGTGGGTCATGTACGAACATCCGGAAACTCACTTCGAAGAACTGGCGCTGCGCTTTATGGACATCCGTAAACGTATCTACAAGTTCCCGAAAATGGGCGTGAAAGCGAAAATGATCGCCGTCACCACCACTTCCGGTACCGGTTCTGAAGTCACACCGTTTGCGGTTGTGACCGACGATGCAACCGGTCAGAAATATCCGCTGGCTGACTATGCCCTGACCCCGGATATGGCGATTGTCGACGCCAACCTGGTGATGGATATGCCGAAGTCCCTGTGTGCGTTCGGTGGTCTGGATGCGGTGACTCACGCCCTGGAAGCTTACGTTTCCGTACTGGCTTCTGAGTTCTCTGACGGTCAGGCTCTGCAGGCTCTGAAACTGCTGAAAGAAAACCTGCCGGCGTCTTACCACGAAGGGTCTAAAAACCCGGTTGCGCGTGAACGTGTTCACAGTGCAGCGACTATCGCCGGTATCGCGTTTGCCAACGCCTTCCTCGGTGTATGTCACTCCATGGCGCACAAACTGGGCTCTCAGTTCCACATTCCGCACGGTCTGGCGAACGCCCTGCTGATTTGTAACGTTATCCGCTACAACGCGAATGACAACCCGACCAAGCAGACCGCTTTCAGCCAGTACGATCGTCCGCAGGCACGCCGCCGTTACGCTGAAATTGCTGACCACCTGGGCCTGAGCGCGCCGGGCGACCGTACCGCCGCTAAGATTGAAAAACTGCTGGCATGGCTGGAAAGCATTAAAGCTGAGCTGGGTATTCCTAAGTCTATCCGTGAAGCAGGCGTACAGGAAGCTGACTTCCTGGCACACGTTGACAAACTGTCTGAAGATGCCTTTGATGACCAGTGCACCGGCGCTAACCCGCGTTATCCGCTGATCTCCGAACTGAAACAGATTCTGCTGGATACCTACTACGGTCGTGATTTCACCGAAGGTGAAGTTGCAGCGAAGAAAGACGTCGTTGCAGCACCGAAAGCAGAGAAGAAAGCGAAAAAATCCGCTTAATTCGTTATCTGCTTTAGCATGACAATAACGGCCTCAATTGAGGCCGTTTTTTGTTTTACCGGTTTATCTGATGCCTGAAGGCGCTATGCTTATCATCTGGCCTACGCGCTCACGGCACGCCCTTCGTCAGGAGGCCTGAATAATGACGTCCAAAGCGCTACAGGGCGTTTTATAAGCCATCGCTACCTCGGGTATCATATGTGCCGATGACGCTCCTGAATCGCCGTCAGTGAGCCCTCCTCCAACGCGTCCTTATAATGCTTACGGCAAACTGAAACGTAGCGTTCATTCCCGCCAATAACCACCTGTTCGCCTTCGTTATAAGGCCTGCCGTCCTGATCAAGTCGCAGAACCATACTGGCTTTACGACCGCAGAAACAGATAGTTTTTAATTCCACCAGCTTATCTGACCATGCCAGCAAGTATTGGCTGCCGACAAAGAGCTCCCCACGAAAGTCTGTTCGTAGCCCATAGCAAAGTACGGGAATATCTAATTTGTCGACAACCTCGGATAATTGATAAACCTGCTGGCGAGTCAAAAACTGGCTTTCGTCGACTAACACGCAATGTATTGTCTGCCGCGCGCTCTCGGCACGAATCTCTTCATACAAGGATGTATTTTGGTTAAACAATTTTGCCGGCGACGACAAACCGATACGAGAGCTGACTTTGCCTGCGCCGAAACGATCGTCGATTTCCGCCGTATATACGACGGTACGCATCCCGCGTTCCTGATAATTGTATGAAGATTGCAGCAGTGCTGTCGACTTACCCGCATTCATTGCCGAATAGTAGAAATATAGCTGTGCCATTGGTCGCAGGACCTCACCTGAGTGAAATAAAGATTGGCGGGATTGTACCATAATTTACCGACGCGACGGCGCGGCTCGCGCTCCGGTGAGTATTAAGAATTGTACAAACATCGCTCACTATACCCAAAATAATTCGAGTTGCTTAAAGGCGGCAAGGGAGTGAGTCCCCAGGAGCATAGATAACTATGTGACTGGGGTGAGCGAGCGTAGCCAACACATAAGCAACTTGAAGTATGAAGGGTATATACACATTCCTTCACAAATTATGCCGTTAAAATTCATCAACAATGCTTATCATCACCCGCCAATATGAAAACCTTGTACTTATTGTTACCGTTACTCATACCCGGTGCAAAGTAATAGGGTTTTCTTGTAAGGAAAGCTAATACAAGAGATTGATATCTCAGCAATGAGATCGTATTTCATCATGATAAAATGTGACCTGACTCCTAAATTTTTAGCGACAAACGGTGAGTATCCCCCCTGCCAATAAGCTCTTTTTTGTGCGGCGCCTCAAGGAAAATTTAAGTTGAGATAATTAAAACGTGTGCTTAATAAAGCGTAATTTTGAATTCCTTACATTCCTGGCTATTGCACAACTGAATTTATCGCTCTATTATTAGCTCAACAAACCACCCCAATATAAGTTTGAGATTACTACAATGAGCGAAGCACTTAAAATTCTGAACAACATCCGTACTCTTCGTGCGCAGGCAAGAGAATGTACTCTGGAAACGCTTGAAGAAATGCTGGAAAAATTAGAAGTTGTCGTTAATGAGCGTCGTGAAGAAGAAAGCGCTGCTGCTGCTGAAGTGGAAGAACGCACTCGTAAACTGCAACAGTATCGTGAAATGTTAATTGCCGACGGCATTGACCCGAATGAACTGCTGAATAGCATGGCTGCCGCTAAATCCGGCACCAAAGCTAAACGCGCAGCTCGTCCGGCTAAATATAGCTATGTTGACGAAAACGGTGAAACTAAAACCTGGACTGGCCAGGGTCGTACACCGGCTGTAATCAAAAAAGCAATGGAAGAACAAGGTAAGCAACTGGAAGATTTCCTGATCAAGGAATAATTTACTTCCTGGATGCTTAAAATCCCGCCGCTGGCGGGATTTTTTTGCCTGAGTTCTCCGCTGACAACCCCAGGCATAAAAAAAGCGCCGGATTTACCAGCGCTTCTGTTAAAAAATTTATAACGTATCGTTACTTCTTAATACCCATTTCTTCTTCAAGCCAGGCTTTAAATTCAGCACCCAGCGAATTATGACGGATGCCATATTCAACGAATGCCTGCATATATCCTAACTTATTACCACAGTCATGGCTTTTACCCTTCATGTGGTAGGCTTCAACCGTTTCTTTTTCGATCAGCATATCGATAGCATCGGTCAACTGAATTTCATCCCCGGCGCCCGGAGGGGTTTTCGCCAGCAACGCCCAGATATCCGCGCTCAACACATAACGCCCGACAATCGCAAGGTTAGACGGCGCGACATCCGCTTTTGGTTTTTCAACCACGCCAACCATCGGCACACTTTCGCCCGGTGCCAGCTCAACGCCTTTACAATCGACCACGCCGTATGCAGTCACATCTTCTACTGGCTCAACCATAATCTGGCTATTGCCGGTTTCGTCGAAACGGCGGATCATTTCAGCCAGGTTATCCTGAGACAGGTCGGACTCATATTCGTCAAGAATAACGTCTGGCAGAATAACAGCGACAGGTTCGTTTCCGACAACGGGATGCGCGCACAATACGGCATGGCCCAGGCCTTTTGCCAGCCCTTGACGTACCTGCATAATAGTGACATGCGGAGGGCAAATAGACTGGACCTCTTCCAGAAGCTGACGCTTAACGCGTTTTTCCAGCATCGCTTCCAGCTCAAAACTGGTATCAAAGTGGTTTTCAATAGAGTTTTTAGACGAGTGCGTCACAAGCACGATTTCAGTAATGCCAGCAGCGATACATTCGTTCACGACGTACTGAATTAATGGCTTATCAACCAGCGGCAGCATCTCTTTCGGGATAGCTTTGGTCGCTGGCAGCATCCTGGTTCCCAATCCCGCGACCGGGATAACGGCTTTTTTGACTTTCGAATTAAGGGCAGCCATTTAAAATTCTCCTGGACTGTTCATGTATTGAACGTGTTCATTAATCTGTATCGTGTTCCAGTATATCAGTACCAGAACAAGCCTCAGGTCCAAAAAGGACTTATATTGGTATAATTAAGACAAATACTTATAAATCTGCCGCAGATAGTAACACTCGTCGGGAAAGGCCGGTAAAGCAATTTCCGCTCACTCTTCCGTTTGGTCATTCCGCAGACAACATCAATCGCAGACGCCCTCCTGCGCCCCATATTTGACACTGCCATGAGTCGCAACGCTGGCTTAATTGGTTAAGGTAGGCGTTACCCAATGTTCCTAGCGGCACGCCGCTGCTAATTTGAACCTGATGAGCGCCCGTATTTAAGGTGGCGTTCAATCCGGCGGAGACGAGAATCAAATTTTTGAGCTCACTGTGATAGTAGCCGACAAATAGTGGGAATTGCCCAGGTAAATTGGCTTGTCTGAGCAGATGATTTACCTGTTTTAATAGCGCGCCTAACTCCGGTAAACGGTGCTTTTGTTGGCCGAGCTGATCCTGCAATAAGCCGTTAAATAGCGCTCGCAGCAACAATGCGGCTAACACGCCGTTATCACCCGCCCGGGTGACATCCAGGCAATAAAATGCCAGTTCGTTATCAGATAGCGGCGCAATATCCAGCACCAGTCCAGGCTGATCGGCGGAGACGAGCTGCCGGTAATTAATGCGGCAATGAGAAATCACCTGCTGTACCGGGGGCTGCAATTCCTGCAACAATTGCGCTGCGGCGGTCGGATTACTCACCATTGCATCCCAGTCACGAAACAGGCGTTCTTCTTCTTCAACCCGCGAGTTAAACATATTAGGGTATAAGCAAGCGAATACGGTTTCCCGCAAGCGGTTGAGATCTTTTACCGGCTTCAGCAAGACATCTTCAACCCCAAGGCGTAACGCTTTGGCGATATCCGCCATATTTTCTGTTGCGGAAATAACCAGAATAGGCGTCTGGTCTCCGCGATTACGTAAGTTTTCTACCAGTTTGAGACCGTTCATTCTCGGCATAGCGATATCACATATCATGAGATCAGGGGTAAAACGCCCCATCAACTCCAGGGCATCCACCCCGTCGCCTGCCAATGCCGTTGTCGCTCCCAAAGAGGAAAACCACGAATCCAGAAGCGAGCGAAATACAGGCTCGTCTTCAACAATAAGAATCTGTTTTCCGACCAATGGCTGCGTCATGTTCTCTCCCCTGACTGGCTTTAATCAATAGTGGCATGGTATTGCCGCTTGCGCCTGTCAGAATTTGCTTAAGTGATCGTAAAAGGTACATTAAACGTCGGTACGCACCAAGGGTATAAGTTCGTCCATCTTTTTCTCTACGGCTAACTGACCCGCCGCAATAGCGGCATGGGCGCGATGAAAATCCAGCGTAGAGATTTGCGGACAGAATGGTTGAATGAGAATATCAGGCGGATCGCCAGCCATACGGTTACGTTTAAGACGATTTTCCAACACCTGAATGGAGGTTGTCATGATTTCCATTGCCCCAGGCGAACTCACGCCACGGCGTGAAGTCAGGCTACTGAAACGTTCTTTTAAACGCTTATGCCAGGGCAGCGCATCATCGCTCTCTTCATTTATATTCCCGACATTTACAGAGAGCAAATCTTGCTGCATGAGGTGGGCATCATGTTGCAGATCTACCGCAATAACGATATCAGCCCCCAGCGCCCTGGTTAACGAAACAGGTACCGGATTAACGACTGCGCCATCTACCAGCCAGTAACCGTTATGTTCAACCGGAGACATCAGCCCTGGCATACTGCACGACGCGCGTACGGCAAGGTGTAGATCGCCTTCAGTAAACCATAGCTCTCGTCCCGTGCTAAGATTCGTCGCGACCGCGCCAAAACGTCTTGAACAGTGGTCAAAATCCGTGACGGGCATAATATCCCGATAGTGATTAAATACGCGTTCGCCGCGAAGCAACCCTCCTCTGCCCCAGGATACATCCATCAGGCGTAAAACATCCCAGTAGCGGAATGAACATACCCACTGTTCAAGCGCCGATAATTTATTACAGGCATACGCGGCGCCGACCAGTGAACCTATTGAGCATCCCGCAACGATATCAATATCAATGCCTGTTTGCTTGAGGGCTTTGATGACCCCAATATGAGACCATCCTCTCGCTGCGCCAGATCCCAGCGCCAGCCCTATTTTCATTTTTCTCATCGTACTTAACGACTTCCCCTGGCTTCAAGACGTAGCAACATCGCCACTGCTCAGTTAACATAATGCCACCCTGGCGTTCAACGCCGTTTTTTATATTCAGGGAGATTATTGTGTCTCAGCCTTGTCCCTGTGGTAGCGCTGACGAGTATAGCCTATGTTGTGGTCGTATTGTGTCCGGAGAACGAGTAGCACCCGATCCGTCACATCTCATGCGCTCTCGTTACTGCGCTTTTGTGATGAAAGACGCAGATTACTTAATTAAGAGCTGGCATCCAACCTGCAATGCGGCCGCGTTTCGTGATGATATCATCGCCGGATTTGCCAATACCAGGTGGCTCGGCCTGACTATTTTTGAACATACCTGGTCAGAAGCAGAAAATACAGGGTATGTTAGTTTTATCGCGCGCTTTTCCGAACAAGGGAAAACCGGGGCGATTATCGAACGCTCTCGTTTTATCAAAGAAAACGGTCAGTGGTATTATATTGACGGTACCCGCCCGCAGTTGGGTCGAAATGATCCCTGCCCGTGCGGTTCAGGCAAAAAATTTAAAAAGTGCTGCGGCCAGTGATGCCTGACAGTATCGATACAACAAACACTCTCAACAGGATTTTTCCGGCAATGCAATCACTACAACGTAAAGTTCTGCGTACTATTTGTCCCGATCAAAAAGGCCTTATCGCGCGGATTACCAACATTTGCTATAAGCACGAGCTTAATATTGTGCAAAACAATGAATTTGTGGACCATCGCACCGGACGCTTTTTTATGCGGACCGAGCTGGAAGGCATCTTCAATGATTCCACTCTTCTGGCCGATCTGGACAGCGCCTTACCGGAAGGCTCTGTTCGTGAACTCAATCCCGCCGGACGCCGTCGGGTAGTGATTCTGGTTACCAAAGAGGCGCATTGTCTGGGCGACCTGCTGATGAAAGCCAACTATGGCGGGCTGGATGTTGAAATCGCTGCGGTCATTGGCAACCATGAAACGTTACGCTCGCTGGTTGAACGTTTTGAGATTCCTTTCGAACTGGTCAGCCATGAGGGATTAACGCGTGAAGAGCATGACACGAAGATGGCGGACGCCATTGATGCTCATCAACCGGACTATGTGGTGCTGGCCAAGTATATGCGTGTTTTGACGCCAGGTTTTGTGGCGCGCTTTCCGAACAAAATTATCAATATCCACCACTCATTCCTGCCGGCATTTATCGGCGCGCGCCCTTATCATCAGGCCTATGAGCGCGGCGTGAAAATCATCGGCGCTACCGCGCACTATGTGAATGATAATCTGGATGAAGGCCCAATCATTATGCAAGACGTGATTCACGTCGATCACACTTACACCGCAGAAGATATGATGCGTGCCGGGCGCGACGTTGAGAAAAACGTATTAAGCCGCGCGCTGTATCAGGTTCTGGCGCAGCGGGTCTTTGTTTACGGCAATCGGACGATTATTCTTTAATCGTCAGTAATATGAATTGATTAGCTTTAATCCGTTACGGATGAAAAGTACGCAAACAGTTCATTTCAGGCAAAGGAATGCTTTACAGCGGCGTGTCATTTGATATGATGCGCCCCGCTTCCCGAAAGGAAGCAGGCCAGTATTAAGCATTACCCCGTGGTGGGGTTCCCGAGCGGCCAAAGGGAGCAGACTGTAAATCTGCCGTCATCGACTTCGAAGGTTCGAATCCTTCCCCCACCACCATTATTCACTACAGCGATGTAGTTAACTTGATGAGCAATGCAGAAGTTTGCACTTGTCGGGGAAGGGTGAGAACCTTCGATTAAGGTTCGACTTGAGCGAAAGCGAGAGAACGTTGCCAACGGCAACGGCCCGTAGGGTGAGGAGCGAAGCGACGAATAATCCTTCCCCCACCACCATCTTCAAGCTTTACCTACAATTTGAATTACCCCTGGTGGGGTTCCCGAGCGGCCAAAGGGAGCAGACTGTAAATCTGCCGTCATCGACTTCGAAGGTTCGAATCCTTCCCCCACCACCATCACTCTCGTCGCGTATCTTATCCCCGTTAAGCACAGTGCCTCATATCTCTCCGTACGGGGAAGGATGAGAAGCTTCGACTAAGGTTCGATTCGAGCGAAAGCGAGAAAGCGTTGCCGCAGGCAACGACCCGAAGGGCGAAGCGCGCAGCGCTGAGTCAACCTTCCCCCACCACCATCACTTCCCAGTCGCACTTCAGCAAGATCAAACCTTAATGTCCTATATTCTGCCCTCAATACTTGCCCGCAATATGCCTGATGCGCTGCGCTTATCAGGCCTACAGGAGAGTTGACGCCTGCGTAGGCCGGATAAGGCATTTATGCCGCCATCCGGCAAACAGCCATAAAAAAACTCCGCCGAAGCGGAGTTTAGGGCATCGAGAGAAAATCAGTGACGTGCACGAACAATCTGGTATTTGCGGGTCAGGTACTCGACCGGCACGCTCCAGATATGCACCAGGCGCGAGAATGGGAATAACAGGAACAGCGTCATCCCCAGTACCAGGTGCATACGGAAGATAAAGGCTACACCGTCCAGATGTGCGGATGCGCCACCGTGGAAGGTCACAACTGACTGCGCCCACCCGACCAGCTTCATCATTTCACTCCCGTCCATATGCTGGGCGGAAAACGGAATGGTCAGCAGGCCCAGCGCGCACTGAATCACCAGCAGCGAGAGAATCAAAATATCTGCGCCGGTAGTGGTGGCGCGGACACGTGGGCTAAACAGACGCCGCTTGAGCAGTAAAACACCGCCAACCAGAGTCAGCACGCCGCAGGCGCCGCCGGCAATCATCGCCATCTTCTGTTTCACCTCGACCGGCAGAAAAGCTTCATACATCCAGTGCGGCGTTAACATGCCCAGGAAGTGACCGGCGAAAATACCCAAAATCCCAATGTGGAACAGGTTTGACGCCAGGTTCATTCCTTTGCGATCCAGCATCTGGCTGGAGGCCGCCCGCCAGGTGTACTGGCCGTAGTCGTAACGTAACCAGCTACCGATCAGAAATACCGATCCGGCAATGTACGGGTAGATATCAAAGAAGAACATATTCAGGAAGTGCATTAGTGCTGTCCTCCGGTGGTGATATTCAGATATTGCGGCGCCACGGCACCGGCAAAACGACGCTGGTGAGCGGAGATCTCCGACTCGCCACACCCCTGATCGGCGAAGAATTTCACCTGCTCTTCTTCCCAGACCGCATCCAGAGCCTGTGGGGTATCATCACGTGCTTCATTCGCAATTTTTTCAGCCACTTTATCGCTGTCGATAACGGTATTCGCCAGTTTTAACAGCAGATCGAACAGCACCGCATAACGGCTGTCACGCTGTTGCAAACGTGCGCTTAGCAGCGCCAGAATCGGCGCGATATCCTGTAATCCCCCTAACGCTTCGCTTTTCGGCAATTGCGCAAGGTATTCCAGATACAGCGGCAGATGATCGGGAAGTTCGCGGCTGTCGAGCTGCAAACCGTGCTGTTCATACTGTGCCATCAGGTCAACCATCGCCTGACCGCGATCGCGGGATTCCCCGTGTACATGTTCAAACAGCAGCAGCGATGTGGCGCGACCACGGTCAAACAGTTCACTGTAGGCGGCCTGTACATCCAGCATATCCTGCGCGGTTAAATCGCGCAGGAAAACGCCCAGAGTCTGGGCATCCTCTTTATCCAGGTTCTCAGATGACGCGAGCGCATCGAACAACTCCTGCTGATGCTGCCACAGGGCAGCATCCGGGTACTCGAGCAGACGCGAAACAATGACGAGTTCAATCATGCGTGCGGCTCCGTTTTGCTGGTCACATCAACAGCGTCGATGCGGCGGCTGTTGAACAGATTGAATTTGGTATCAGACCCGTGGCAACCATCGCCGAAGGTAAAGCCACAACCGTTTTTCTCCGGGAATGCGTCACGCGCCAGTTCACGATGGCTGCTCGGCACCACAAAGCGATCTTCATAATTAGCAATTGCCAGGTAACGATACATTTCCTGCGCCTGGGCTTCGCTTAAACCCACCTCTTCCAGCGCGCGGGTATCCACTTTACCGTCTACGGTTTCCGCACGTTTGTAGTGACGCATCGCCAGCATCCGTTTCAGCGCCAACAGTACCGGCTGAGTGTCGCCAGCGGTCAACAGGTTCGCCAGGTACTGCACCGGGATACGCAGACTGTCTACATCCGGCAGAATACCGTTGCTGCCCAGTTCACCCGCGTCGGCGGCAGACTGAATCGGCGACAGCGGCGGCACGTACCAGACCATCGGCAGCGTGCGGTATTCCGGATGCAGCGGCAGCGCCAGCTTCCAGTCCATCGCCATTTTGTACACTGGCGATTGCTGCGCCGCATCGATCACGCTCTGCGGCACGCCGTCCTTCAGCGCCTGTTCAATGACAGCCGGATCGTTCGGATCGAGGAACACGTCCAGTTGACGCTGGTACAGATCTTTTTCGTTTTCCGTACTGGCGGCGCTTTCAATGGCATCTGCGTCATACAACAGTACGCCAAGGTAGCGGATACGCCCCACGCAAGTTTCCGAGCAAACGGTCGGCTGACCGGCTTCGATACGCGGGTAGCAGAAGATGCACTTCTCGGACTTGCCGCTCTTCCAGTTGAAGTAAATTTTCTTGTACGGGCAACCGGTGATACACATCCGCCAGCCGCGGCACTTGTCCTGGTCGATCAGCACGATGCCATCTTCTTCACGCTTGTAGATAGCACCGCTCGGGCAGGTCGCCACGCACGCCGGATTGAGGCAGTGCTCGCACAGGCGCGGCAGGTACATCATGAAGGTGTTTTCGAACTGGCCGTACATCGCCTTCTGCATGTTTTCGAAATTCTGATCTTTGGCGCGTTTTTCGAACTCGCCGCCCAGAATCTCTTCCCAGTTTGGCCCGCTGGTAATTTTGTCCATCCGCTGGCCGGTAATCAGCGAGCGCGGACGCGCGATCGGCTGATGTTTGCTTTCCGGCGCGGTATGCAGGTTCTGGTAGTCGTAATCAAACGGCTCGTAGTAGTCGTCGATGCCCGGCAGATGCGGGTTAGCGAAGATTTTACCCAGCAGCAGCGCCCGGTTGCCCATGCGCGGCTGTAGTTTGCCGTTGATTTTGCGGATCCAGCCGCCTTTCCATTTTTCCTGATTTTCCCAGTCATTCGGAAAACCAACGCCAGGCTTACTTTCTACGTTGTTGAACCACGCGTATTCCATACCTTCGCGACTGGTCCAGACGTTTTTACAGGTCACTGAACAGGTATGACAGCCGATGCACTTATCGAGATTCAGCACCATGCCGACTTGTGAACGAATTTTCATTTTACGCTCTCCTGTACCTGGTCATTGCCTTCGCCATCCAACCAGTTAATGTTCTTCATCTTACGTACCACCACAAACTCATCGCGGTTGGAGCCGACGGTACCGTAGTAGTTAAAGCCGTAGGCTAACTGCGCATAGCCGCCGATCATATGGGTCGGTTTCGGCGTAATGCGCGTCACCGAGTTATGAATACCGCCGCGCTGCTGGGTAATTTCCGACCCCGGCAGGTTTACGATACGTTCCTGCGCGTGGTACATCATGGTCATGCCCGCCGGTACACGCTGGCTGACCACTGCGCGTGCGGTCAATGCGCCGTTGCTGTTGAAGACTTCGATCCAGTCGTTATCTTCAATGCCCAGCTCTTTGGCGTCGGTTTCGCTCATCCATACAATCGGGCCGCCACGCGACAAGGTCAGCATCAACAGGTTATCGCTGTAGGTCGAGTGGATACCCCATTTCTGGTGCGGCGTCAGGAAGTTGAGCGCCTTCTCCGGATTACCGTTGGATTTACGCCCCATCACCGCTTTCACCGAGCGGGTGTCGATCGGTGGACGATACACCAGCAAACTTTCGCCGAAGTCGCGCATCCACTGGTGATCCTGATACAACTGTTGGCGGCCGGACAGCGTACGCCATGGAATCAACTCGTGAACGTTGGTATAACCGGCGTTATAAGAAACGTGCTCATCTTCCAGACCAGACCAGGTCGGGCTGGAGATAATTTTGCGCGGCTGGGCCTGAATATCGCGGAAGCGGATTTTCTCTTCTTCTTTATTGGTTGCCAGATGCGTATGGTCGCGACCGGTAAACTCGCTCAGCGCCGCCCAGGCTTTCACCGCCACCTGACCGTTGGTTTCCGGCGCTAACGTCAGGATCATCTCTGCCGCGTCAATCGCCGTGTTGAGCATCGGCTGGCCTTTCGCCGGACCGTCCGCTTTGGTGTAATTGAGCTTACGCAGCAAGTCCATTTCGCTCTGCGTGTTCCAGGCAATCCCTTTCCCGCCGTTGCCGATTTTCTCCATCAGCGGGCCGATAGAGGTAAATCGCTCATAGGTGGCCGGATAATCACGCTCAACGGTCATGATGTGCGGCGCGGTTTTCCCTGGAATCAGGTCGCATTCGCCTTTTTTCCAGTCTTTCACGTCCAGCGGCTGCGCCAGTTCAGCGGCAGAATCGTGCTGGATCGGCAGCGTCACGACGTCAGTCTCTTTACCCAGGTGGCCTACACAGACTTCGGAGAATTTCTTCGCAATGCCTTTGTAGATTTCCCAGTCGCTTTTCGATTCCCAGGCCGGATCTACGGCGGCAGACAGCGGATGAATAAACGGATGCATATCCGAGGTATTCATATCGTCTTTTTCATACCAGGTGGCGGTCGGCAGTACGATATCGGAGTACAGGCAGGTGCTCGACAGGCGGAAGTCCAGCGTCACCACCAGATCCAGTTTGCCGTCCAGGCCATTGTCACGCCACTCCACTTCTTCCGGCTTCACACCGCCCTGTTTACCCAGATCCAGCCCCTGAATACCATGCTCAGTACCCAGCAGATATTTCAGCATATACTCGTGACCTTTACCGGAAGACCCAAGCAGGTTAGAACGCCAGATGAACAGGTTACGCGGGTGGTTTTTACCGTTTTCCGGCTGCTCGGCGGCAAAGCGAATCGAACCCTCTTTCAGGGATTTGACGGTATAGTCTACCGGCGTCATACCGGCTTTTTCCGCTTCACGCGCAATATACAGCGGGTTAGTGCCTAACTGCGGTGCCGACGGCAACCAGCCCATACGCTCGGCGCGCACATTGAAGTCAATCAGATGGCCGCTATAGCGGGATTTGTCCGCCATCGGCGACAGTAATTCCTCGGCGGTCACCGTCTCGTAGCGCCACTGGCTGGAGTGGTTATAGAAGTAAGAGGTGCTGTTCATGTGACGCGCCGGACGCTGCCAGTCAAGGGCAAACGCCAGCGGCTGCCAGCCGGTCTGCGGACGCAGTTTTTCCTGGCCGACGTAGTGCGCCCAGCCGCCGCCGCTCTGACCAACGCAACCACAGAACACCAACATATTAATCAGCCCGCGATAGTTCATATCGAGGTGATACCAGTGGTTCAGACCGGCGCCAACGATAATCATTGAACGCCCGTGCGTTTTGTCCGCGTTATCGGCGAACTCCCGTGCGATACGGATGATCTGCGCCCGCGGCACGCCAGTGATCTGCTCGGCCCATGCTGGCGTATACGCTTTGGTATCGTCATAACTGGCGGCACAGTTTTCATCGTTCAGGCCGCGTTCCAGACCATAGTTCGCCATGGTCAGATCGTAAACGGTGGTCACCAGCGCGGTAGAACCATCGGCCAGTTGCAGACGTTTTGCCGGCAGTTTATGCAGCAGGACGTTATCCAGCGCCACATGATTAAAGTACTCTGAACCTTCGCCGCCGAAATATGGGAAGCCCACGTCAGCAATCTCATCCTGGCTGCCCAGCAAGCTGAGCTGCAATTCAGTTTCTGCACCGGTAGTCCCGTCGCGCTGTTCGAGGTTCCATTTGCCTTTTTCACCCCAGCGGAAACCAATTGAACCGTTTGGCGCCACCATTTCACCGTTGCTGTTGATAGCGACGGTTTTCCATTCCGGGTTATTTTCCTGCCCCAGCGAATCAACGAGATCGGCAGCGCGCAGCATACGACCTGCGGCATAATAACCATCACGCTCTTCAAGCATCACCAGCATTGGCATGTCGGTATAGCGACGGACATAATCGGTGAAGTACTGGCGCGGGTTGTCGAGGTGGAATTCGCGCAGCATGACGTGGCCCATCGCCAGCGCCATCGCCGCATCGGTCCCCTGCTTCGGCGCCAGCCACAGATCGCACAGTTTGGCGATTTCGGCATAGTCCGGCGTCACCGCGACGGTTTTAGTGCCTTTGTAACGTACTTCGGTAAAGAAGTGGGCATCCGGCGTACGGGTTTGCGGCACGTTAGAGCCCCAGGCGATAATATAGCTGGAGTTGTACCAGTCAGCGGATTCCGGCACGTCGGTCTGCTCCCCCCAGGTTTGCGGGGAGGCTGGCGGCAGGTCGCAGTACCAGTCGTAAAAGCTCAGGCAGGTACCGCCAATCAGCGAAAGATAACGTGCGCCGGAAGCGTAGGAGACCATCGACATCGCCGGAATGGGTGAGAAGCCCGCGACGCGGTCAGGACCATAGGTTTTCACGGTGTATACGTTGGAAGCGGCGATCAGCTCGTTCACTTCCTGCCATGAGGAGCGAACAAAGCCGCCACGACCACGCGCCTGTTTGAAGCTTTTGGCTTTATCGGCATCTTCAATGATGGAGGCCCATGCCTCTACCGGATCGCGATGCAGTTTTTTCGCCTCGCGCCACATCTTCATCAGACGTTTGCGCATCAGCGGATATTTCAGTCGGTTAGCGCTGTAGAGATACCAGGAGTAACTTGCCCCGCGCGGGCAGCCGCGAGGTTCATGGTTTGGCATATCAGGACGGGTGCGCGGGTAATCGGTTTGCTGTGTTTCCCAGGTCACCAGACCATTTTTGACATAAATTTTCCAGCTACAAGAACCGGTGCAGTTCACCCCATGGGTTGAGCGCACAATTTTGTCATGCTGCCAACGTTGGCGGTATCCGTCCTCCCAGTCCCGGTTTGTTTCGAGAAGCTGGCCGTGCCCATCGGCAAAGGTTTCGCCCTTCTGCTTGAAGTAGCGAAACCGGTCCAGGAATTTACTCATCGGGTTTCTCCTGTGTGGAACCTTACGGCTCTCTGATAAATCGACATTGCTTAACTAAGGGCGAAGGTAACGCGCTGAATGGGCGTGAGAATTGATAACGATCAAGGCGGACAGGGATGCAAATGGCGCGCAAACCTCCTGCATACTCCTTTTGGAGGAGGAGTTTTATTTATATATCTTACTGATTTAATTACATAAAATTAAATTTACGCACGACATGAATGTTAAATTTTCAACAAGTGGGTATTAAGGGGTATCCCCCTGGATGACCGATAAAAATGTGCGTGGTTAGCCCTGTCGCGCCTCTCTTCTTGACTATAAGTATGTTGTAACTAAATGCGGGTAAAAAAAAGCGCGGTCTAACGCCGCGCAAAGGATAATCAAAAGTTATTTTTTATTTTTAGAATGACGTCCATATACCGCCCAGGTAATAACGACGCAGGCGATATAGAAAATAAGAAAGACTTTCATCGCGCCGACTGGCGAACCGGTTAATGCTAAAGATGAACCAAATGCTTTCGGAATAAAAAAGCCGCCAATCGCGCCAATCGCGGAAATAAAGCCCAGCGCCGCCGCCGTATCGGTCGCCGCTTCACGCATGGCTTTTTCTTCCGACCCGCCTTCCGCTTTTACCCGGTCCATCGTCAGTTTACGGAAGATAACGGAGATCATCTGGAAGGTAGAACCACTCCCCAACCCCGCCGTCAGGAACAGCGCCAGAAATACCCCGTAGAATGCGATAAAGCTACCGCCAACGCCGCCAGTAGGTAATGTCAGGAACAGCAGACCGCTGAAAATCGCCATCAGGACAAAGTTGATAAGCGTGACGCGAGTCCCCCCCAGACGGTCAGAAATTGCGCCGCCTGCCGAACGCGCCAGCGCGCCGATAAACGGACCGAAAAACGCATAATGCAGGATCTGCACATCCGGGAATTGCGTTTTAGACAGCATAGCGAACCCCGCGGAGAAACCGATAAACGATCCGAAGGTCGCCAGATACAGCAGACTCATGATCCACAGATGACCACGTTTGAGCACCGGCAGTTGCTCTTTTAGCGAGGCCTTAGACGTCGCCAGTTCGTTCATGCCGAACCACGCCGCCAGCGTAAAAATGGCCAGGAAAGGCACCCAAATCCAGGCCGCGTTCGCCAGATAGAGCTGAGAACCGTCCGGCTGCTCTACACCGTGGCTGCCAAAGGCGGCAAAGATAGAGAGCGAAACCACCAGCGGCGCAACCAGCTGCATCACGCTCACGCCCATATTGCCCAGACCGCCGTTCAGACCCAGCGCGCCGCCCTGCTTTTGTTTAGGAAAGAAAAAGCTGATGTTCGCCATACTGGAGGCAAAGTTCGCGCCGGCAAAACCACACAGCAAGGAAATAATAATGAAAGTGCTAAATGGCGTACTGGTATCCTGAACGGCAAAGCCTAACCATACGCAAGGCACGATGAGGATACCGGTACTGAACGCTGTCCAGCGACGTCCGCCAAATAGCGGCACCATAAAGGAGTAAGGCACCCGTAGCAGCGCGCCGGAAACAGATGGCAGCGCAGTCAACATAAAGAGCTGATCGGTCGTAAAATTAAATCCCACTTTCGGCAGGTTCACCGCCACTGCGCTGAATAGCATCCAGACGCAAAACGCCAGCAGTAAACACGGCACAGAAATCCACAGATTACGGCTGGCGACACGATGGCCGCGCTGCTGCCAGAATGCCGGATCTTCCGGACGCCATTCCGTGATAACAGCGCCAGTTGCCCTTTCCGGGGCGGATGAGTGACTCATAGACACCTCTGATTCTTGATTTGATGTCTGCCACATTAGGGTTTACTGCCGAAGGTAAGTTGATATAAATCAAAGGAAAAGTCGTCATCACCGGCGACTAAAAATAGTTATTACCCTTAATGAGTAGGCTATTTTGGTAAAAAAGCTGTGGTTTTTCACCATGCTGTGTCTGTCTACTCCTTCCCGTCGCAGATACCTCTCTACGGCGGCAATTAAGGAGTAACTCGTTATAGGTATGGGTATACTCCGCTGTATCGTTGAGAATAGCGGCACAGCCGATTGACGCCCCTCTTTTTTGCTACGTTTTTTCGGCGACATTACCCCGAAGAAAGAAGGTAACATGTTTAAACGGTGTTTCTCTCCTCTTACGCTGGTTAACCAACTGGCGCTGATTGTCATGCTCTCTACCGCTATCGGCGTGGCGGGGATGGCGGTTTCCGGCTGGCTGGTTCAGGGCGTGCAGGGTAGCGCTCATGCGATTAATAAAGCGGGCTCATTGCGTATGCAAAGCTATCGACTACTGGCCGCTGTCCCGCTGGATGCTAAAGATCAAAAGCTGCTGGATGAGATGGAGCAAACGGCATTCAGCCCGGAACTGACCCGCGCCGCTGAGCGAGACGGGCAGCAAAAGCAGCTTAAAGCGTTGCAGGATTACTGGCATAACGAACTCTCGCCAGGACTACAGCACGCGCAAAACGCGCACGCGGTCGCAGAAGATGTCACGCGCTTTGTGGCGGGCCTGGATCGCCTGGTGACGTCGTTCGACCATACTACTGAATTGCGTATCGAACGCGTGGTATTAGTTCACCGGGTAATGGCGATCTTTATGGCGCTATTGCTGGTATTTACGATTATCTGGCTACGTGTTCGCCTTTTGCAGCCCTGGAAACAGTTATTATCAATGGCGCGCGCCGTCAGTCAGCGCGACTTTACCCAACGTGCCAATATCAGTGGACGCAATGAGATGGCCGCGTTGGGTTCTGCGCTCAATAATATGTCTGAAGAACTGGCCGAAAGTTATGCGGTACTGGAACAGCGCGTACAGGAAAAAACAGCCGGTCTGGAACATAAAAACCAGATTCTCTCGTTTTTGTGGCAAGCCAACCGCCGACTGCATTCACAGGCTCCGCTATGTGAGCGTCTTTCACCGGTACTGAATGGCCTGCAAAATTTAACCCAGTTGCATGATATTGAGCTGCGGGTCTATGACCTGGAAGATGAAGATAATCACCAGGAATTTACCTGTCAGTCGGACATCAGTTGCGATGATAAAGGCTGCCACCTTTGCCCACGTAGCGCCCTGCCGATGATTAACGGCGGCACCACCTTAAAATGGCGGCTCACCGACTCTCACACCCAATACGGTATTTTGCTGGCGACGCTGCCCTATGGACGCCATTTCAGCCACGATCAGCAACAGTTGGTGGACACGCTGGTTGAACAGCTTACCGCGACTCTGGCGCTCGACAGGCATCAGGAGCGCCAGCAGCAGTTGATTGTCATGGAAGAGCGTGCCACCATTGCCCGCGAACTGCATGATTCTATTGCCCAGTCGCTCTCTTGTATGAAGATGCAGGTGAGCTGCCTGCAAATGCAGGGCGACGTGTTACCGGAAAGCAGCCGTGAGTTACTCAGCCAAATTCGCAATGAGCTAAACTGCTCCTGGGCGCAACTGCGCGAACTGTTAACCACTTTCCGGTTACAGTTGACGGAACCCGGGCTACGTCCGGCGCTGGAAGCAAGCTGCCAGGAGTTCAGCGCCCGGTTTGGCTTTACGGTAAAACTGGATTATCAGCTTCCCCCCCGCCTGGTGCCTTCATACCAGGCGATACACCTGTTGCAAATTGCCAGGGAAGCCCTCAGCAACGCCCTTAAACACTCTCATGCCGACGATGTGGTGGTGACAGTGACGCAATGTGGCAAACAGGTCAAACTAAAAGTGCAGGATAATGGCTGCGGCGTCCCGGAAAACGCCGAACGCAGTAATCACTACGGCATGATCATCATGCGCGATCGGGCGCAAAGTTTGCGCGGCGATTGCCAGGTACGCCGACGCGAGACTGGCGGAACAGAGGTCACTGTTACTTTTATTCCAGAAACAAACTTCACAGAAACCCAGGGAGATACCCATGAATAATCAGGAACCGGCAACCATCCTGTTAATTGACGACCATCCGATGCTACGCACGGGTGTAAAGCAGCTTGTGAGTATGGCGCCCGATATCAGCGTGGTCGGAGAAGCCAGCAACGGTGAGCAGGGTATTGACCTGGCGGAATCGCTCGATCCCGATCTGATCCTCCTTGATTTGAATATGCCGGGAATGAATGGTCTCGAAACGCTGGATAAATTACGCGAAAAAGCGCTGTCAGGACGTATTGTCGTTTTCAGCGTATCCAACCATGAAGAAGATGTCGTCACGGCACTAAAGCGCGGCGCGGATGGTTATCTGTTGAAAGACATGGAGCCTGAGGACTTGCTCAAAGCGTTACAACAGGCCGCCGCCGGCGAAATGGTATTAAGTGAAGCGTTAACGCCGGTACTGGCGGCCAGCCTGCGGGCCAACCGCGCTACCACCGATCGCGATGTAACGCAACTCACCCCGCGTGAGCGCGATATTCTGAAGCTCATCGCGCAGGGATTGCCAAATAAGATGATTGCCCGGCGTCTGGATATCACCGAAAGTACGGTCAAAGTGCACGTGAAACATATGCTCAAGAAAATGAAGCTGAAATCGCGCGTGGAGGCCGCCGTCTGGGTGCATCAGGAACGCATCTTTTAATTATTGCTCCTGGAACGGTTGCCAATGCGGATTATCGTCCGGCATCGTGATAAACGGTTCAGTCAGCGCGAGCGTGATCTCATTGGAAGAGACACGCTGACCTTTTTCATCCTCAACCACCACCGATAAACGCCAGCGATTTGCCGCGCCTTCGCGGTGATCCCAGGCCGGCATAATGATTGTCCAGCCCTCGGTACTGCGGGTGTCCGTTCCTGCCGTCAAACTTAATGCCTGTGTATCGCCCTGCCAGCTCAAATGACGAATACCGTGCACGCTGCGCACCTGCAATTTTAACGCAACCGTCTCACCAGGCGTAAGATCCCAGGGCGGCGTCGCCAGAAAAACCGTTAGCGTTTTACGCTGCCGATACTCCATTGTCGGCAGCGAGTTACGTTGCGGCGTATCATAGCGGCTACCGCGTAATGACTGGCTTTGCGCCACTTCACTGGCGGCAAGCTGCTTTTTGAGCGACATGCCGAAGCGGTAGTTAAGCGTCAGTCCCAGGTTATTCTGACTGACCCCGCTCTCGCCCTGTTTGTGCTGGGCGGTCACGGTAAGCAAAGGTACTGGCGTATAGTTGAGACCCAGTTTTAACGCGACAGGATTGTGATACCCCGTTCCGGAGTCAAACAGATCCACGCTATCGCCAAAGTACTGCTCCAGACTAACGCTGGTATTGATATGCTGGTAAAACGGCAGCCGCATTTGCGCGTTGATATCATATCCGCGCGCCATTCGCTGTTCTAAGGTCGCCGTATGCGTCTGCCAGTCGGCAAAAGGCTGATAATAGTTGGCGGATAAACGTAAATATTCTCCCCACGCCTCCGCGCCAAAGCCGGCGCGCTGCAAATTTTCATCCAGCAGATTATCGTAAAAGGTATTATAGCCAAGAAGCCAGCCATCCTGCGCCCAGCGCTGTCCTACGCCAATGTTGCTTACCAGTCCATCAGTCTGTTGCGTAAGACCAAGCTGGCTCCAGGTCAGATAGCGCTGTTTATCCTGTAAAGGGATAAACCAGCTTCCGCGACTGCCGTTAAAATGACCTTCGTTATCGACGTTAATATCCACGCTGGCGCTGCCCCAGGCTGATAGCCAGCTTTCAAGCTGCTGGTTAACCTGCTCGCTGACCACATCGCGTACCTGTCCGAAAGCAAATTGCCGCGCCTGTTCACCGGTATCCAGATCGTTATTTTTCATGCTGGCTTCGCCAAACGCTTTGGCCATCTCGGCAAAATGCTTTTCCCCTTCGTGAGATTCCGGCATCATGCCTAAATCCGGCAGACGGTTTTGCGTGAAAGGATCTTGCGCCTGCGCACGGATCGTACCGCTGGCAGCCAGCAAGAGAAGCGAGAGTGAGAATGAACGAAAAACAATACGGCTCAACGTGTCGGCAACTTCTACAACAAAAGATAAGAGGAATGGCATCAGAGTAAACCATAACGTGTCCGGACAGGTTTTGCAGCCTTTTCTCGTGCTTCCAGGAATATCCTTATTTTTTCCGCAGAGCGTCCCGGGATTTTCTCCACGCATTTGGCGGTACCCGGTTCCCGAGGTAACATAACGCCATTGCCGACAAAATTTCTCAAGGAGAAGGGTTATCCATGCAAAATATCGTCATTATCGCTAACGGCGCCGCCTACGGCAGCGAATCATTATTTAATAGCCTGCGTCTGGCCATTGCGCTGCGCGAGCAGGAAAGCCATCTCAATTTACGCCTGTTTTTGATGTCAGATGCCGTAACCGCAGGGTTACGCGGTCAAAAACCAGCCGAGGGCTACAATATTCAGCAAATGCTGGAAATTCTGACCGCGCAAAACGTACCGGTAAAATTATGCAAAACCTGTGCGGACGGACGTGGTATCACTCCCCTGCCGCTGATTGACGGTGTGGAAATCGGAACGCTGGTCGAGCTGGCGCAATGGACGCTGGCAGCGGACAAAGTGCTGACATTTTGAATCTGTACGCGGGAAAAGCTCCCGCGTCAGGATAGACTTCCGGCAAGAAAATCAGGCTAACACGTGAGTAATACCGCGTTTATTTTTTCTTATGCCATTTATCATCCTCGCCTTTTTCATAATCGTTTTTAACCGCCGCCCAGGCGACTTTGTGTGCGGTTTCCTCGCGACTGGCGTCATCACGACGATCGGCTTTATCTTTATATTGCTCCCAGGCGCTATTAAACGCTTCTTTGTAAATGTCCTGGGCATGGGCTGGAAGAACATTCCGCACATTATCGGGTAAATCACTTTTGGCTTTATACGGCATCCGCACCTCCGTCTTCAGGGAAAACATTAAGTGTGGTAAACAATGCGTTATTACGCCAGTCGAGGAGGATTTTTGCTTTTTACGGAAATTAACTTTTTGTTATTTAAACACTGTTAAAACAAGATGCTTGTTTTACTGACCTTGAAAGAAAAAAATCGTCTACGCCGTAAAACTACGTAAAAAACCACTAAAAAAATACAAATTTCTGCTATTTTTACCTTCTTTACTCTTTCCAAAATATTAACACCTGCACAAGGGAGACCCTCATGACACATGCCTGTGAGGCGGTGAAAACCCGCCATAAGGAGACTTCGCTTATTTTCCCGGTTCTTGCGCTGGTAGTGCTGTTCCTTTGGGGAAGCAGCCAGTCACTACCAGTGGTTATTGGCATCAATATCCTTGCACTTATTGGTATTTTAAGCAGCGCATTTAGCGTGGTCCGTCATGCCGATGTATTAGCGCACCGACTCGGCGAACCCTACGGATCGCTTATTTTAAGCCTGTCCGTCGTTATTCTTGAGGTGAGTTTAATTTCAGCGCTGATGGCCACCGGCGATGCTGCGCCAACGCTTATGCGTGATACGCTCTACTCTATTATTATGATTGTCACCGGGGGACTGGTCGGTTTCTCGTTGTTGTTGGGCGGGCGTAAATTCGCAACGCAATATATGAATTTATTCGGGATTAAGCAGTATCTTATCGCGCTGTTTCCGCTGGCGATTATTGTGCTGGTTTTTCCCATGGCATTGCCGCAAGCCAATTTCTCTACCGGTCAGGCATTATTGGTCGCGTTAATTTCTGCCGCGATGTACGGCGTATTTTTGTTGATTCAAACCAAAACGCACCAGAGCTTATTTATCTATGAACATGAAGATGAAGGCGATGATGACAATCCACACCACGGTAAACCCTCCGCGCACAGTAGCGGCTGGCATACGGTCTGGTTACTCATTCATTTAATTGCGGTCATTGCCGTTACCAAAATGAATGCCAGCCCGCTGGAGGCGTTGCTGACCAGCATGAACGCGCCGGTCGCCTTTACCGGTTTCCTGGTCGCGCTGTTAATTCTCTCGCCGGAAGGACTGGGCGCGCTGAAGGCGGTACTGAATAATCAGGTTCAACGGGCAATGAATCTGTTCTTCGGATCGGTGTTGGCGACGATTTCATTAACCGTGCCGGTCGTCACGCTCATCGCCTGGGCGACAGGTAATGATCTGGTGTTTGGTTTAGGCGCGCCGGAAATGGTAGTGATGGTAGCCTCGTTAGTGCTGTGCCATATTTCGTTCTCTACCGGACGCACCAACGTGCTAAACGGCGCGGCGCATCTGGCTTTATTTGCCGCCTATCTGATGACGATTTTTGCCTGATATAAAAAAGCCGGATAGTATCTTATCCGGCCTACACAAGCTAAAAACCGCAATCAGTTCTCGGTATCCAGCTCGTCGAAGCTTTTCACCAAATCATCAATCGCTTTTATCTGGGTCAGGAACTGCTCCAGTTTCGCCAGCGGCAGCGCGGAAGGACCGTCGCACTTCGCGTTAGCCGGGTCCGGATGCGACTCCAGGAACAGGCCCGCCAGACCGACAGCCATACCGGCGCGCGCCAGCTCGGTCACCTGACCACGACGACCGCCAGAGGCGGCGCCAAATGGGTCGCGGCATTGCAGCGCGTGGGTAACGTCGAAAATCACCGGCGAGTTGCCGGAGACCTTTTTCATCACGCTAAAGCCCAGCATATCTACCACCAGGTTGTCATAACCGAAGTTCGCGCCGCGGTCGCACAGAATCACCTTATCGTTACCGCCCTCATGGAACTTATCCACGATATTGCCCATCTGACCCGGGCTTACGAACTGCGGCTTTTTCACGTTAATCACAGCGCCGGTTTTCGCCATCGCTTCCACCAGGTCGGTCTGGCGCGCCAGAAACGCTGGGAGCTGAATCACGTCAACCACATCAGCAACAGGCTGCGCCTGGCTGGCTTCATGGACGTCAGTGATCACTTTTACGCCAAATGTCTGTTTGAGCTCCTGGAAGATTTTCATCCCTTCTTCCAGACCCGGCCCACGGTAAGAGTGAATAGAGGAACGGTTGGCTTTATCAAAAGAGGCCTTGAACACGTAAGGAATACCCAGCTTCTGGGTAACGGTTACGTAGTGCTCACAAATGCGCATTGCCAGATCGCGTGACTCCAGCACGTTCATACCGCCAAACAGCACAAACGGCAGGTCATTTGCCACCTTAATGTCGCCAATGTTAACCACTTTTTGTTTCATAGGATCGCCTTACACTTATAGGTAAAATGTCGGTTAATTAATGTAGAACAATTTGCTTGTGCGCAATGGTGTTGATCTGCGCACGAATCATTTCGCTGATCGGGTCTTCCGGACACTGTTCAACGAAGTAGCTTAAATCAGTCAGCGCAACGTGTTCACACTCAAGCTGCGCGTAGATCAACCCGCGGTCACGGATTTCGTAAGGATCTTCCGGGTTAAATTGCAACAATGCTTCGCTAACGCGCAGCGCCAGCTCCATTTGCCGTTCCTCCATCAGCGAGGATTTCAGCGTATCCAGTAGCTTACGAATCACTTCGGCGTTATCCGCCTCGTCCAAATCTTCGTTAAACAACTCGGCGACCGGACTAATATTGCCTTTTAACCAGACTTCCAGAGTATGTTCATCAAGCGTTTCACCGTTGAACGGGTTAATCAGCCACATTGCCCCTTCCAGCGATTCAATACGCAAAATCAACTGCGTTGGGAAGATAACGGGCACCAACGGCAAATCAAGACGGTTTGCTATCCATAATAAAATAGCGCCCAACGATACCGCGCTACCCTGGCGTTTTTTCAGGACTTTATCGAGCCATAAAGCATCAGAAAGACGGTAGACGCCGCGGGAATCCGTGAACCCCCACTCGCCGTAAAAAAGAGCCAGCAATTTTTCCAGTTGCTCATCCTGAGACAGGAGCTGGCTAATTTCTTCCTGCGCCAGACTGACCAGACGTTCCAGTTCGTCGTAGACAAACTGCGTGGGAAAATCCAGGCGAATCATCTCTGATGCCAGGATCATGCCATCACACAGCGGCGCATTGTTAAATTCGAAATCAGCTAACGACCTCATGACTTACCCCAGTAACGGTATTTTTGTGGTGGCGAGTTTAATGATGATGTACAGCACCACCAGCGCCAGCGGGAAAGCGATAAAACGCGCCTGCTGGCTGCGCGCCTGACGATAATCAAGCGCAATAAAACCCAAAACGATGTAGATGATAACGCCAAACAGTTTTTCAGTCAGCCATGAGCCCGACTCCGTGAATGGCAGGATGTGCGTTTTAACGATTAACCCAATACCGCTAAGCAGTAACAGGGTATCTATGACGGGAGGCACGATTCGTGTCCAGCGCGCGGCGGCCAACGCATGGCCGCAATAGCGCCACCAGTAACGAGCGACAAACAAACTGACGGAGAGCGCAACACAGATAAGATGAAGCGTGAGCAGCATCGCAATTGTCATGGCGTAAAACGTCCGCAGGTCACGCGTTCATTACCGCCATAATCACGACACGTTTCTACATCCGAGTAACCAGACCGCCTGAAAACCGCTCTTACCGCTTCGCCTTGCTGCCAACCGTGTTCCAGCAGCAGGAAGCCGCCGGGCGTTAACATCTGGCGGGCGTTATCGATAATATGCGTAAGATCCGCCATACCGTTTTCGTCCGCCACCAACGCCGAGCGCGGTTCAAAGCGTACATCGCCTTCGCTAAGGTGCGGGTCCTGCGCGTCAATGTAGGGCGGATTGCTGACAATCATGTCGAACTGCTGCCCCGATAGCGCGCTGAACCAACAACTTTGCAGTATACGCACATTCCGGATAGCCAAATGTTCCGCGTTGCGTATCGCCAGCGCAACCGCATCAGGCATACGATCGACCGCAGTCACCTCACAATCCGGTCGCTCGCAGGCCAGCGCCAGCGCAATCGCGCCAGTTCCGGTGCCTAAATCCAGAATACGACAGGTTTTGACCGGCAATCGCGCCAACGCCTGTTCCACCAGACATTCGGTATCCGGGCGCGGGATTAGCGTGGCGGGAGAAACGAAGAGCGGCAGCGACCAGAATTCGCGTAAGCCCGTCAGGTACGCAATGGGTTCGCCCTGTTTACGCCGCTGCAGCAGATCCGCGAGCTGTTGTTGCTGGACGTCAGTAAGCGGCGTTTCGCCAAAGGCCATGATATACGTCCGCCCCTTGCCCGTAACGTACTCAAGCAGGATCTCGGCGTCGCGCCGGGGGCTGTCGCTGTCCCGGAGCTGGTTTACCGCCTCATGCAGCCAGTGCTGAAAATCCATTATTCCTGCTCGGACAACGCGGCTAACAGGTCAGCCTGATGTTCCTGAACAATCGGCTCAATCAGCATATCCAACTTACCTTCCATCGTTTCATCAAGGCGATATAACGTCAGATTAATACGATGATCGGTCACGCGCCCCTGCGGGAAATTATAGGTCCGGTTACGATCGCTGCGATCGCCGCTGCCAAGCAGGTTGCGGCGCGTTGACGCCTCGGCCTGCTGGCGTTTTGCCGTTTCGGCGGCGTGAATACGCGCCCCGAGCACCGAGAGCGCTTTCGCTTTGTTTTTATGCTGCGAACGCTCGTCCTGGCATTCCACCACGATGCCGGTCGGCAAGTGGGTAATACGGATAGCGGAGTCGGTGGTGTTAACGTGCTGACCGCCCGCGCCGGAAGAACGAAACGTATCAATGCGCAGATCCGCCGGGTTAATATCCGGCAGCTCGGCTTCCGGCAGCTCCGGCATCACGGCGACGGTACAGGCGGAGGTATGGATACGCCCCTGCGACTCGGTCGCCGGAACACGCTGTACGCGGTGTCCGCCGGACTCAAATTTCAGTCGGCCATACACGCCGTCGCCGCTGATTTTGGCGATGATCTCTTTATAACCGCCATGCTCGCCTTCGCTCATGCTCATGATCTCCACGCGCCAGCGGCGCGATTCGGCATAACGGCTGTACATGCGGAACAGATCGCCGGCAAACAGCGCGGCTTCATCGCCGCCGGTGCCGGCGCGAACCTCAAGGAACGCGTTTCGTTCATCGTCCGGATCTTTCGGCAGCAGCAGTACCTGTAACTGTTGCTCCAGTTGTTCGCTTTTTTCTTTCGCTTCGCGCAGTTCTTCCTGCGCCATTTCTCGCATTTCAGGATCGTCGAGCATCATCTGAGCCGTCTCGATATCGTCCTGAACCTGTTGCCAGTCCGTAAAACAGCGAGAAACGTCGCTTAATTGCGCATATTCGCGCGACAATGCGCGAAAGCGGTCCTGGTCGGCGATAATTCCCGCATCGCCCAGCAACGCCTGAACTTCCTCATGGCGTTCGTGCAGGGCTTCCAGTTTGGCAACGATAGAAGGCTTCATAGGCGTAAATTCACCCTGTAAAAAAGTGTGGTGTGTGCTGCTACTCCAGCCCGAGGCTGTCGCGCAGAATATTCAGGCGTTCGTCATCCCCGTCACGGGCAGCCTGTTGAAGTGATTTCGTTGGCGCATGAATCAGGCGGTTGGTCAGTTTCCATGCCAGATCCTGCAAGATGGCTTGCGCATCGCCGCCCTGTTGAAGGGCCGACAGCGCTTTGGTAGTCAGTTCGTCACGAATCTGCTCCGACTGACTACGGTATTCCCGAATGGTCTCGCTGGCCCCCTGGGCGCGTAGCCAGGCCATAAACTCGCTGGCTTCCTGCTCAACAATCGTTTCCGCTTCCACCGCCGCAGCCTGACGCTGCGCCAGATTGTGCGAAATGATGCTCTGTAAATCATCGACGCTATAAAGATAAGCGTTCGCCAGTTTGCCGACTTCCGGCTCAACGTCGCGCGGTACGGCGATATCCACCAGCAGCATCGGCTGGTTGCGACGGCTTTTTAATGCGCGCTCCACCATGCCTTTACCGATAATCGGCAGCGGGCTAGCGGTCGAACTGATGATAATATCGGCATCCTGCAAACGGGCGTCGATATCGCTGAGCGAGATAACCTCAGCGCCTACTTCATCCGCCAGGGCTTGCGCGCGCTCGCGGGTTCGGTTGGCGATAATCATCTTTTGTACTTTATGCTCGCGCAGGTGACGCGCCACCAGTTCAATAGTTTCGCCCGCGCCAACTAACAGTACAGTGACCGTCGAGAGCGATTCAAAGATTTGGCGGGCGAGCGTACAGGCGGCAAACGCGACGGAGACGGCGCTGGCGCCGATATCGGTTTCAGTCCGCACTCGCTTGGCGACGGAAAAAGACTTCTGAAACATTCGCTCCAGCGCGCTGGCGTTAAGGTGGCCTTTTTGCGAATCCGCAAACGCTTTTTTCACCTGACCGAGGATTTGCGGTTCGCCCAGCACCAGTGAATCCAGACCGCTGGCGACGCGCATCAGGTGGCTGACGGCGTCATTGTCCTGATGCCAGTACAGACTGTTGCGCAGATCGTCCTCGTTCAGGTTATGGTAATCGCATAACCAGCGGATCAGCGCTTCCTGCAGGTTATCCTGCTCTTCCACGCTCAAATACAACTCTGTACGGTTACAAGTTGACAGCACGACCCCGCCCTGCACCATTGGCTGCGCAAGCAGACTGTCCAGCGCCTGATCAAGCGTGTCCGGCGAAAACGTTACGCGTTCTCGCAGCGATACAGGTGCCGTTTTATGGTTAATACCGAGCGCTAAAAGGGTCATGTCTGCGGGAGTAGTACCAGCGTTGATATGGTTAGTCTGCTTGCATCATACAGGATGCGCGTGGTCAATAAAAGAGAGAGCCCCCTTTTGGAGTAATTGGCAGCGCTCGCTAATTTGATGATTTAAGACAACTTGAAAGTAGACGATGTCACCAGGCGGCGCTAGCATTAAAGGCTATAACTGTAACCGATAGCAAAAATTTGCCGAATCGCGGCGCGAACGTTTTTACAGCCTGCAGGTTCAGTTTTCAGGCCTGATAAGCGTAACGCCATCAGGCAATTATTGCACCGTATCACAAGGATTCGTCATCACTATGACCCTGCCCGATTTTCGCCTGATTCGTCTACTGCCGTTAGCAAGCCTGGTTCTCACCGCCTGTACGCTTCCTGGGCATAAAGGCCCGGGCAAGAGCCCGGATTCCCCTCAGTGGCGCCAGCATCAGCAAGAGGTGCGTCATCTGAATCAATACCAGACGCGCGGCGCCTTTGCTTACATCTCAGATGATCAGAAAGTCTATGCGCGCTTCTTCTGGCAACAGACCGGACAGGATCGCTACCGCCTGCTGCTTACCAACCCGCTGGGCAGCACCGAGCTGGAGCTTAACGCCCAGCCGGGCAACGTCCAGTTGGTGGATAACAAAGGCCAGCGTTATACCGCCGATGACGCCGAAGAGATGATCGGCAAACTCACCGGGATGCCGATTCCGTTAAACAGCCTGCGGCAGTGGATCCTCGGCCTGCCTGGCGATGCCACCGACTACAAACTGGACGACCAGTACCGCCTGAGCGAAGTGAACTACCGCCAGGATGGTAAAAACTGGAAAGTGGTTTACGGTGGCTATGACAGCAAAACGCAGCCTGCCATGCCTGCCAATATGGAGCTTTCAGACGGCAGTCAGCGCATTAAGCTGAAAATGGATAACTGGATTGTGAAATGATGACCCATTGGCCTTCTCCGGCAAAATTAAACCTGTTTTTATATATCACCGGACAGCGTGCAGACGGCTACCACACGCTGCAGACGCTGTTTCAGTTTCTGGATTATGGCGACACACTCCACATCGAACCGCGTCACGATGGCGAAATCCATTTATTAACGCCGGTTACCGGCGTTGAAAATGAAGACAATCTGATCGTCCGCGCCGCGCGGCTGTTGATGAAAGCCGCCTCGGAGAGTGGGCGCCTGCCCGCCGGAAGCGGCGCGGATATCAGCATTGAGAAGCGCCTTCCCATGGGCGGCGGTCTGGGCGGCGGCTCGTCTAACGCCGCGACCGTTCTGGTGGCGCTCAATCATCTTTGGCAATGCGGGCTTTCCATTGATGAACTGGCGACGCTCGGCCTAACGCTCGGCGCCGACGTCCCGGTCTTTGTTCGTGGCCACGCCGCGTTTGCCGAAGGCGTAGGCGAAATATTAACGCCGGTGAATCCGCCGGAAAAATGGTATCTGGTCGCGCACCCTGGCGTAAGCATTCCGACACCGGTTATCTTTAAAGATCCTCAATTGCCGCGTAATACGCCAAAAAGGTCAATAGATACGTTACTAAAATGTGAATTCAGCAATGATTGCGAGGTTATCGCAAGAAAACGTTTTCGCGAGGTTGATGCGGCGCTTTCCTGGCTGTTAGAATACGCGCCATCGCGCCTGACTGGGACAGGGGCCTGTGTCTTTGCTGAATTCGATACAGAGTCTTGTGCTCGCCAGGTGCTTGAGCAAGCCCCGGAATGGCTCAATGCTTTTGTGGCGAAGGGTGTCAACCTCTCCCCATTGCATCGAGAGTTACTCTAACGCATTCGGGTTTCAGGAAGATGGCGAAATGACGAGTCGCCGGTCATATATGCCGTATTTGACCGGTGTGAGACATCGATACCAGCGCACATGAAACGTGAATGAAGACGAGTAAGCCGGGCAAGCTGAGCTTCGGTGACAACGTCACCTTGTTCCAGACGTTGCATCGCGCTCTTTAATACACCGCCTGGATAGGATTTTGCCTAGCCCGCACAGTTTTCGGCAAATCTTTTCCACCAATGGACGCATGCCTGAGGTTCTTCTCGTGCCTGATATGAAGCTTTTTGCTGGTAACGCCACCCCGGAACTAGCACAACGTATTGCCAACCGCCTGTACACTTCTCTCGGCGACGCCGCCGTAGGTCGCTTTAGCGACGGCGAAGTCAGCGTACAAATCAACGAAAATGTACGCGGTGGTGATATTTTCATCATCCAGTCCACT
The DNA here is from genome assembly GCF_046550835.1 of Salmonella sp. SAL04196. Lineage (NCBI taxonomy): Bacteria > Pseudomonadati > Pseudomonadota > Gammaproteobacteria > Enterobacterales > Enterobacteriaceae > Salmonella > Salmonella sp. SAL04196. Next base: position 448,684 of record NZ_JBGDXE010000001.1, on the reverse strand, counting down.
TGTGCCCCAACCAACGACAACCTGATGGAATTGGTCGTTATGGTTGATGCCCTGCGTCGTGCTTCCGCAGGTCGTATCACCGCCGTTATCCCCTACTTTGGCTATGCACGTCAGGACCGTCGCGTACGTTCCGCCCGTGTGCCGATTACCGCAAAAGTTGTCGCTGACTTCCTGTCCAGCGTCGGCGTTGACCGCGTTCTCACCGTAGATCTGCATGCTGAACAGATCCAGGGCTTCTTTGACGTTCCGGTTGATAACGTGTTCGGTAGCCCAATCCTGCTCGAAGATATGCTGCAACTGAATCTGGATAACCCGATCGTGGTTTCTCCGGATATTGGCGGCGTGGTTCGTGCCCGCGCTATCGCTAAGCTGCTGAACGATACCGATATGGCTATCATTGATAAACGTCGTCCGCGCGCGAACGTTTCTCAGGTGATGCACATCATCGGCGACGTCGCTGGCCGTGACTGCGTGCTGGTTGATGATATGATCGATACCGGCGGTACTCTGTGCAAAGCAGCAGAAGCATTGAAAGAACGTGGCGCTAAACGCGTGTTTGCCTACGCGACGCACCCGATCTTCTCAGGCAATGCGGCAAACAACCTGCGCAACTCCGTTATTGATGAAGTCGTTGTCTGCGACACCATTCCGCTGACCGACGAAATCAAAGCGCTGCCGAACGTGCGTACCTTGACCCTGTCAGGTATGCTGGCCGAAGCGATTCGCCGTATCAGCAACGAAGAATCGATTTCCGCCATGTTCGAGCATTGATCGAACCCGGATCTGAAACCCGCTGCGGCGGGTTTTTTTGTCTGTAACACCCTTTTGTATGACTTATGCCTCCTTCACCTGCCATTTAGTTGACAGATGATGCGCTCATGGATGAAACATTATTGTGAACAAATTATTTTCCTCACATGTGATGCCTTTCCGCGCTCTCATCGATGCTTGCTGGAAAGAAAAATATACCGCCTCCCGGTTCACCCGTGATGTGATAGCCGGGATCACCGTCGGGATTATTGCTATCCCGCTGGCGATGGCGCTGGCAATTGGCAGTGGCGTTGCGCCGCAATATGGCCTCTATACCTCCGCTGTCGCCGGGATCGTGATCGCGCTAACCGGCGGCTCGCGCTTTAGCGTTTCCGGCCCTACCGCCGCGTTTGTGGTGATTTTGTATCCGGTATCGCAACAGTTTGGTCTGGCGGGCCTACTGGTCGCCACGCTGATGTCGGGCTTCTTCCTGATCCTTTTCGGCCTGGCGAGACTGGGGCGATTGATTGAATATATCCCGGTGTCGGTCACGTTGGGTTTTACCTCAGGGATTGGTATTACCATCGGTACCATGCAGATTAAAGATTTTCTTGGTCTGCAGATGGCCCATGTGCCAGAGCACTATTTGCAGAAAGTCGGCGCGCTGTTTATGGCGTTGCCCACCGTCAATATTGGCGATGCCGCCATTGGCGTGGTAACGCTGGGAACGTTGATTTTCTGGCCGCGTCTCGGTATTCGTCTGCCAGGACATCTTCCCGCGCTGCTGGCCGGTTGCGCCGTAATGGGGATTGTTAATCTGCTGGGCGGCAATGTGGCGACTATCGGCTCACAGTTCCATTACGTTCTGGCTGACGGCACTCAGGGCAACGGCATCCCGCAGCTCCTGCCGCAACTGATGCTGCCGTGGAGTCTTCCAGGCTCCGATTTCACGCTAAGCTGGGATTCACTGCGCGCGCTGCTGCCAGCGGCTTTCTCAATGGCAATGCTGGGGGCAATCGAATCATTGCTCTGCGCCGTCGTGCTGGACGGCATGACCGGCACCAAACATAAAGCTAACAGCGAACTTATCGGCCAGGGGCTGGGGAATATGATCGCGCCGTTCTTTGGCGGCATCACCGCCACCGCCGCGATTGCCCGCTCTGCCGCCAACGTCCGCGCTGGCGCGACCTCTCCCGTCTCAGCGGTAATTCACGCTATCCTGGTTATTCTGGCGCTACTGGTCTTAGCCCCGCTACTCTCCTGGCTGCCGCTTTCCGCGATGGCGGCGCTACTGCTGATGGTGGCATGGAATATGAGTGAAGCCCATAAAGTGGTGGATCTGTTACGCCATGCACCGAAAGACGACATTATCGTTATGCTGCTGTGCATGTCATTAACGGTTCTGTTTGATATGGTCATCGCCATCAGCGTGGGGATTGTCCTTGCTTCCCTGCTGTTTATGCGCCGTATTGCGCGAATGACTCGACTTGCGCCGGTCAATGTCGATGTGCCTGAAGATGTGCTGGTGCTGCGTGTTATCGGGCCGCTCTTTTTCGCTGCGGCGGAAGGGCTGTTTACCGACCTTGAGTCACGTATTAAGGGCAAACGTATCGTCGTTCTGAAATGGGACGCAGTGCCAGTACTGGATGCAGGCGGGCTTGATGCTTTTCAGCGTTTTGTGAAGCGTCTGCCGGAGGGTTGCGAATTGCGTATCAGTAACCTGGAGTTCCAACCGCTGCGCACAATGGCGCGTGCCGGTATCAAACCTATTCCTGGGCGTCTGACCTTCTTCCCGAACAGGACGGAGGCGTTAGCGGATTTACTCAGTTAATGGACAATGCCCGGTGGCGATAACGCTTACCGGGCCTGAACCGGTTAGCTATGACGACGATTGTCGTTACGGCGGCAACGTTTGTCATAGTGACGTACCCACCAATATTTGTCGCTCACCTGCTCATGCCCCCCTACACGAGCCCCCGCCAGCCAAAGAACTGCACCGACAAAAATGCTCAGTATTGCGCCATGCGCAAAAAATTGCGGCAAATTAAACTGCGGCAGTTGGTTTAAAATAGAGTAACCCACGCCGACAACCATCACGACCAGCCCCAACCCCATCAGCACGTTACCGAATAACGAAGCGTTTTTGCGTTTCATATGTCACCTCCGGAACTTTTGGGTTGTTTTTAGGAAATCCCCCTAAACTTTATGTGTAAAGTATAGACAACACTTTCGTTTGTAAGTGCGGCTGTGATCACAAATGTAAAGTTTCATTTAACAAAACTTTACAAATAACACACTGAACAGTTTACATTTTTAATAATCAATGCTGGCAATTATTTAATTTACTTCAGAGTGTCGCTGTGTTTTGTCAAGCGGGCAGACAGACAGTAAACTACGCGCCAGTTATGGATCTACTCAGGACAAAAAACGTGGCAATTAAATTGATTGTTGGTCTGGCGAATCCCGGCGCGGAATATGCCGCGACGCGACACAATGCAGGCGCATGGTACGTCGATTTACTGGCGGAGCGCCTGCGTGCGCCATTGCGTGAAGAGCCTAAATTCTTTGGCTATACCTCACGCATCACGCTGGAAGGGGAAGATGTTCGCCTGCTGGTACCCACCACGTTCATGAACCTCAGTGGTAAAGCAGTTGGCGCAATGGCCAGTTTTTACCGTATTCAGCCGGACGAAATTCTGGTCGCTCACGACGAGCTGGATCTCCCTCCGGGCGTCGCGAAATTTAAACTTGGCGGCGGCCACGGCGGCCACAATGGTCTGAAAGACATCATCAGCAAGCTGGGCAATAATCCCAACTTTCACCGCTTACGCGTTGGAATTGGTCATCCAGGCGATAAAAATAAAGTTGTTGGTTTCGTGCTGGGTAAACCCCCTGTTTCTGAACAAAAATTAATTGATGAGGCCATTGACGAAGCGGCACGCTGTACGGAATTGTGGTTCAAAGAGGGTCTGGCCAAAGCAACAAGCCGTTTGCATACCTTTAAGGCGCAATAACCAGTGATGTGCGGCATTTTTGCCGCACGCCGTGTATAATAGGCGAAGTTATTTCCATTTCTGCAATCTGTTTTCTATAACAGGTTGATTATTAAGATATTAAGGTGAGTTAAATCATGGGATTCAAATGCGGTATCGTCGGTCTGCCCAACGTCGGGAAATCCACCCTGTTCAACGCGCTGACAAAAGCCGGTATTGAAGCGGCAAACTTTCCGTTCTGCACTATCGAACCGAATACCGGTGTCGTGCCGATGCCCGATCCGCGTCTGGACCAGTTGGCTGAGATTGTTAAACCGCAACGCATTCTACCAACCACGATGGAGTTCGTGGATATCGCCGGTCTGGTGAAAGGCGCGTCCAAAGGCGAAGGGTTGGGTAACCAGTTCCTGACCAATATCCGTGAAACCGAAGCTATCGGTCACGTGGTTCGCTGCTTTGAGAACGACAATATCATCCACGTGGCGGGTAAAGTAAATCCGACAGAAGATATTGATGTTATCAATACCGAACTGGCGCTGGCTGACCTCGATACCTGCGAGCGCGCTATCCATCGCGTACAGAAGAAAGCCAAAGGCGGCGATAAAGACGCCAAAGCGGAACTGGCCGCGCTGGAAAAATGCCTGCCGCACCTGGCCGAAGCGGGGATGCTGCGTTCGCTGGACCTGACGGACGAAGATAAAGCGGCTATCCGTTATTTAAGCTTCCTGACGCTGAAGCCGACGATGTATATCGCTAACGTCAATGAAGACGGTTTTGAAAATAACCCGTATCTCGACCAGGTTCGCGAAATCGCCGCCAAAGAAGGTTCGGTCGTGGTTCCGGTGTGTGCCGCCGTCGAAGCTGATATTGCTGAGCTGGATGATGACGAGCGCGACGAATTTATGGCTGAACTGGGTCTGGAAGAACCGGGGCTGAACCGCGTTATTCGCGCAGGTTATCGCCTGCTGAACCTCCAGACCTACTTTACCGCCGGGGTGAAAGAAGTTCGCGCATGGACCATTCCGGTTGGCGCAACCGCGCCGCAGGCGGCAGGTAAAATCCATACCGACTTCGAAAAAGGCTTTATCCGCGCCCAAACTATCGCCTTTGACGACTTTATTACCTATAAAGGTGAACAAGGCGCGAAAGAAGCCGGTAAGATGCGAGCGGAAGGCAAAGATTACATCGTTAAAGATGGCGATATAATGAACTTCCTGTTCAACGTCTAAATAACATTTGTTGTCTCATGAGGTTTCATTGAACCTCATGAGAGGCAAAGAAAGTCATAAAATCCACGCAGCCGCGTGGATTTTTTATTTCATAATATCTCAACTCATGCTGACAGGCTCAATTAACGCAGAGCTAACAGGGTAAGTTCTTTTCTTAATTACCAGTCGACATTCACTGTATGATTATAAAAAGGGTGCTGGTCCTTTAGCGGCGTCTCATAACTTGGGATCGCATCATAATGATCTTTTCCCTGAACGGAATACCCTCCCGCTTCGATATCAAAACGATGTTTGAGCCATCCCGCAACATGACTTGCGAAAGCTTGTTTCCTTCTTAATGGCCAATCAACAGAAGCCAAATTAACATCTAATAAGTACCGCCCTTCTTTATTAACCTTGATCATTCCAGCCTGCAGTAACGCCCGTACCACCTGGGATTGGTTATCATGAATCCAGACCCAGGCATTTCCAAATTCCACTGCATAATTATCATTTAAAAAATCTTTTTTTGAATATAATTCACTTACATAATCATTGATAGAATCAGCATAATTTTTTACTTTAGATGCAGATAAATCAAAAAAAGATTCAAATCCGAAAGTATTATCATTAATACAAGACAGTAACGCGCCCGGTTCCGAGAGCTGGGTCCATGATTGTAAACTCTCTACAGCTATAATGAATTTGAAAGTATTTCTTCCAATGATACCCCGGTCAATTAAAGTTAAAATATCGTGAGCTACGGTAGGGATATCTTCTGCAAACGGGACGATTATTCCAGCACCATTTATTTCGCTTGATTTAAAATCAAACCTTGGGGTATTTTCAATGTCTTCCGGAATACCATACTCTTTAATATGATTAAGGAAATTTTTAATATCGCCACGATATGGCCATCGCCATTCGCGTTCATGTGTCCAGTCAACCTTACCTGGAACATAAGTAACATATCTATATTGTTCAATCAAAGGAAGAACCGTTTCATCAAGAATACGTTCCCCGTTTCTGCCTTGCGAGTATCGAGCATTGTTATGCTGATCTAACCCATATATGACTGGCCTTGCCCCATAATTAAACATTTGCTCTTTAGGTAAAACGATTGCATATAAACCGATTTTTTCATTTCGTTCTAATCGGCGAACACCAGTTTCTAAATAAGCTGCAATCGGCATATCTGTAAAGCATACCACCGGGGAGTCGCCATATACGGTTCGTTGCCCATTTCGGTATGACCAGGAAGAGAAAATTTTATGACTGCGTAAAGATAATCTAAGTAAATATTTAGCATCAATGAAACATGCGTGATGCTGATTATTAAAACCACAGTGCTCAGGCAAATAAATATGGCTACCGGTCTCTAAATCAACGTCCCGAAAAAAATGAATCAAATAATCGGACAAGTCAAATCTGATGTTATTTTTCATGGGACGCCCTCTTTCAAACAGTCTCTTTTTTGCATTCCTTTAAAACCAGCACCACCATTTTATATAAAAATCATCACGAAGTATGCTTCTTTTAACGATGACATCAAATCCTCCCTCCTTTTGCATCAACTTACGTATCCCTGAAATGGCGAGACCAGGCTAAATCTACCCGAGGTCACTCGCTGAAACCTCATCCTGGAACAAGCTCAACCGTCCTTCCCCGCCACGGCCCTTTCGCCGAAAAACCGATAATGGGTATAAATATACCGCTATAAGCTATACCCACACACTTCACATTGTTTCTTATCGTTAATCCGATACGCTTTTTTCACATTATTTCTGGCGATATACGCCGGTGCAAAGTGAATCGGGCTCGTTTCCGCGCTCGCGCGTAACACAATGATTTGCCTTGCTGGCGGAACGTCAACGGACCCGCAAAAGCGCCTTATGCCCCTGGCGGAGCGTGGTGCAAAAAGGAGAAAAAATACGCGTTATGAATAACGAGGAGACCTTTTATCAAGCCATGCGTCGTAAGGGAGTGACCCGACGCAGCTTTCTCAAATTCTGTAGCCTTGCCGCCACATCGCTGGGACTGGGCGCCGGAATGACGCCAAAGATCGCCTGGGCGCTGGAGAATAAACCGCGGATTCCGGTGGTCTGGATTCATGGACTGGAATGCACCTGCTGTACCGAATCCTTTATCCGTTCCTCGCACCCGCTAGCCAAAGATGTGATCCTCTCGCTGATTTCCCTCGATTATGACGACACCCTGATGGCCGCCGCCGGCGCACAGGCCGAAGAAGTCTTTGACGATATTACCACTCGCTACGCCGGGAAATACATTCTGGCGGTGGAAGGCAATCCACCGTTAGGAGAACAAGGGATGTTCTGTATCAGCGGCGGTCGCCCGTTTATTGAAAAACTGAAGAAAGCCGCCGCGGGCGCCAGCGCTATTATTGCCTGGGGAAACTGCGCTTCCTGGGGTTGCGTCCAGGCCGCCCGCCCCAATCCGACCCAGGCAACGCCTATCGATAAAGTGATCACCGACAAGCCGATCGTGAAGGTCCCTGGATGTCCGCCAATCCCGGATGTCATGAGCGCCATTATCACCTATATGGTGACGTTTGATCGTCTGCCGGAACTCGATCGCATGGGCCGTCCACTAATGTTCTACGGTCAGCGTATCCACGATAAATGCTACCGCCGCGCCCATTTTGACGCCGGTGAATTTGTCGAGAGCTGGGATGATGACGCCGCCCGCAAGGGATACTGCCTGTACAAGATGGGCTGTAAAGGACCAACCACCTATAACGCCTGCTCCTCCACACGCTGGAATGACGGCGTCTCCTTTCCTATCCAGTCCGGTCACGGATGTCTGGGATGTTCAGAAAATGGTTTCTGGGATCGCGGCTCGTTTTATAGCCGCGTGGTGGATATTCCCCAGATGGGTACCCATTCAACCGCCGATACGGTGGGGCTGACCGCGCTGGGCGTGGTCGCGGCGGGCGTTGGCGGTCACGCTGTCGCCAGCGCGCTCAACCAACGTAAACGCCACAAACAACAGTTAGCGCAAGCCGAACAACAGCCGGACAATGAGGATAAACAGGCATGAGTAACCAGTATCAAACCCAGGGTTATACCGTTAACGACGCCGGCCGTCGTCTGATCGTGGACCCGATTACCCGCATCGAAGGGCATATGCGCTGCGAAGTGAACATTGATGAGCAAAACGTCATTACCAATGCCGTTTCCTGCGGCACGATGTTCCGCGGGCTGGAGATCATTCTGCAAGGCCGTGACCCGCGTGACGCCTGGGCGTTTGTTGAACGTATTTGTGGTGTCTGTACCGGGGTACATGCTCTGGCATCGGTGTACGCTATCGAAGATGCGATTGGTATCCAGGTGCCGGATAACGCCAATATTATACGTAACATCATGCTGGCTACGTTGTGGTGTCACGATCATCTGGTCCATTTTTATCAGTTAGCCGGCATGGACTGGATTGATGTTCTGAATGCGCTGAAAGCCGATCCGCGCGCCACCTCGCAGTTGGCGCAAAGCCTTTCCGCCTGGCCGATGTCATCGCCGGGCTACTTCTTTGACGTACAAAATCGATTGAAGAAATTTGTCGATGGCGGCCAGCTTGGGATATTCCGTAACGGCTATTGGGGACATCCACAGTACAAATTGTCGCCAGAGGCTAATCTGATGGGTTTTGCCCACTATCTTGAAGCCCTCGACTTCCAGCGCGAGATCGTCAAAATCCATACCATATTTGGCGGTAAGAACCCCCATCCTAACTGGATCGTCGGCGGGATGCCGTGCGCGATCAATCTCGATCAAAGCGGCGCGGTCGGGGCTATCAATATGGAGCGCCTCAACCTGGTGCAGTCGATCATCACCCGCACCGCCGACTTCATTAACAACGTGATGGTTCCGGACGCGCTGGCTATCGGCCAGTTCAATAAAGCATGGAGTCAAATTGGCACCGGTCTGTCGGATAAATGCGTGCTGAGTTACGGCGCATTTCCGGACATTGCCAACGACTTCAGCCAGCAAAGCCTGTTAATGCCGGGCGGCGCGGTGGTCAATGGCGATTTTAAAAATGTCATGCCGGTAGATTTGGCCGATCCGCAGCAGATACAGGAGTTTGTGGATCACGCCTGGTACCGCTATCCGGACGATCGGCTGGGGCGTCATCCTTTTGACGGCATTACCGATCCCTGGTACAACCCGGGTGATGTCAAAGGCAGCGATACGCATATCCAGCAGCTCAACGAGCAGGAACGTTACTCCTGGATTAAAGCGCCGCGCTGGCGGGGTCATGCCATGGAAGTCGGCCCGCTTGCCCGAACGCTTATCGCGTACCACAAAGGGGACGCCGCCACCATAGAGTCGGTAGATCGCATGATGTCCGCCCTTAAACTGCCGCTCTCCGGTATCCAGTCTACGCTTGGCCGTATTTTATGCCGCGCGCACGAAGCGCAATGGGCCGTCGGTAAGCTGCAGTATTTTTTCGACAGGCTTATGACCAACCTGAAAAACGGCGACCTGGCCACCGCCAATACCGAGAAATGGGAACCGGCCAGTTGGCCGCAGCACTGCCGCGGCATCGGTTTTACCGAAGCGCCTCGCGGAGCGTTGGGACACTGGGCGTCAATACGCGATCAGAAGATTGAACTCTATCAGTGCGTGGTTCCCACCACCTGGAACGCCAGCCCGCGCGATCCTAAAAAACAGATCGGCGCCTATGAAGCGGCATTGATGGGAACGCAAATGGCGATTCCCGACCAACCGTTAGAAATCCTGAGGACGCTGCACAGCTTCGACCCCTGCCTCGCCTGTTCAACCCACGTGCTCGGCGACGACGGCAGCGAACTGATTGCCGTCCAGGTACGCTAAGCGTTAAGGAAAAGAACGATGACTGGAAAGCTATCTCCACGCGTCGGGGAGGCGCGTGATACTGCCGTCAGCCACTATGTGTTTGAAGCGCCGGTACGCCTGTGGCACTGGCTAACGGTGGCCTGCATGTTGGTACTGATGGTAACAGGCTACTTCATTGGCCGACCGCTGCCGTCGGTGAGTGGCGAGGCGACCTATCTGTTTTACATGGGCTATATCCGGCTGATCCACTTTGCCGCCGCGATGATCTTTACCGTGTTACTGCTGGGGCGAATTTATTGGGCCTGTGTCGGCAACCGCTATTCGCGAGAGCTGTTTATCGTCCCGGTCTGGCGTCGCAGTTGGTGGCAAGGCGCTTTCTCCGTGGTCCGCTGGTATCTGTTTCTGGAGAAAAAACCGGGGAGCGACATCGGACATAACCCTGTCGCGCAGGCCGCGATGTTCGGCTATTTCCTGTTATCGGTATTTATGATCCTCACCGGTTTCGCTCTGTTTGGCGAGCATAGCCAGTACGCCATCTTTGCGCCGTTCCGCTATGTAGTTGAATTTTTCTACTGGACCGGCGGCAACTCCATCGATATTCACAGTTGGCACCGACTGGGCATGTGGCTGATCGCCGCCTTCATCGTCGGGCACGTTTACCTCGCTATCCGGGAAGACATTATGTCCGACGATACGGTGATCTCCACCATGATCAATGGCTATCGCAGCCACAAATTCCCCAAACCGCACGACAAGGAGCCCTCATGAATGCGCAACGCGTAGTGGTGATGGGGTTAGGAAACCTGCTGTGGGCCGATGAAGGATTCGGTATCCGGGTCGCGGAGCGTTTGTATGCCCGATATCACTGGCCTGAAGAGGTAGAAATTGTGGACGGCGGTACGCAAGGGCTAAACCTGTTAGGTTATGTAGAGCAAGCCAGCCATCTCCTGCTCCTTGACGCGATCGATTATGGCCTGGCGCCGGGCAGCCTGCGAACCTATGCCGGCGAGAAAATCCCCGCGTATCTCAGCGCCAAAAAAATGAGCCTGCATCAAAACAGTTTTTCCGAAGTTCTGGCGCTGGCCGACATCCGCGGGCATCTGCCCTGTCACATTGCGCTGGTCGGCCTGCAACCGGCGCTACTGGACGACTACGGCGGTAGCCTGAGCGAAATAGCTCGCAGCCAGCTACCGGCGGCGGAACAGGCCGCCCTGGAGCAACTGGCCGCCTGGGGGATCGTACCGCAGGCAAACGAGGTCGCACGCTGCCTGAACTATAAATGCCTGTCGATGGAAAATTATGAGGGAGTGCGCATACGTCAGTATCAGACACGTCTGGAGGGCAAAAGAAGTGGCGAATGACACCCCGTTCTCTGCGCTATGGCAACGCCTGTTAACCCGGGGATGGCAACCGGTAGAGGCTTCCACGGTAGACGACTGGATCAAACTGGTTGGAGATGGCGTCATCCTGTTAAGTAGCGATCCGCGGCGTACGCCGGAAGTCAGCGATAACCCGGTGATGATTGCCGAACTCCTGCGTGAGTTCCCGCAGTTTGACTGGCAGGTGGCGGTGGCCGACCTTGAACAAAGCGAAGCTATCGGCGATCGCTTTAATGTTCGTCGGTTTCCGGCGACGTTGGTTTTTACAGACGGCGAGTTACGCGGCGCGCTCAGCGGCATTCATCCCTGGGCTGAACTGCTCACGCTGATGCGTTCGATGGTTGACACTCCCGCAGCGCAGGAGACAGCACAATGAGCAACGCCTTTTTTCATCTGCTGGGGCCAGGTACGCAGCCTGATGACGCCAGTTTCTCGATGAATCCCTTACCGCTCACCTGTCAGGTCAATGGCGACCCAAGTATGGCGGCGCTGGAGCGCTGCGCTCACAGCCCGGCGGTGATGGCATTGTTGACCGATCTGCGAGGTCAGCTTGCCCGGTGCATTCCGGAAGTCGGCGACGTGCTGGGATGGGAGTTATCTCCCCTGAATGCCGATGATCTCTCATTCCTCAATACGTTATTGGGAGAAGGCGAAGTCTCGGTACGCATTCAGCATCCGGACGGGAGTGAAAGCGAGATCCAGGAGACCATCTTCTGCGGCCTGTGGCGGGTACGCCATCTGCATAACCGACGCCTGCTGACGGATCGTCTGGAAGCGGGTAGCGCGCCCCTGACATTGTGGCAAGCGGCGACTGCCGATACGCTGCCTGACGACTCTCTGCTGCCTCCGCCTGTCGCTGGCCTGATGAATGGACTGCCGCTGGCCCATGAGTTATTGGCGCACGTACGCGATCCGGCGTTGCAACCTCACAGCATCAATTTGACCCAACTGCCACTCAGCGAGGCCGATCGTCTTTTTCTGGCGCGTTTATGCGGACACGGGAACATCCAAATTCGCATCTCCGGGTATGGCGAAAGCCAAATCAACGCCACAGCATTGCGCCATCTCTGGCATGTGCGCTGTCTGGACGCCCTTAAAGGGCCGTTGCTCGATAGCTATGAGATTTGTCCTTTGCCGGAGCTGGTACTGGCGGCACCGGAAGATCTGGCCGATTCGCGCCAGCGCCTGGATGAAGTCTGCCGATGGCTGGAGACGCGCTAACGCTCTCAACAGGAACGTAACCGGTGTCCGGTACTGATTAGCTTTTTACTCTCTTTCTGCCTACAGGAGTTAGCATGTGGGATGTCATTGACTTATCGCGCTGGCAGTTTGCGCTGACCGCGCTGTATCACTTTTTATTTGTTCCTCTTACGCTTGGGCTGATTTTTTTGCTGGCCGTCATGGAGACGATCTATGTGGTGACGGGGAAAACCGTCTACCGCGATATGACGCGTTTCTGGGGCAAGCTCTTCGGGATCAATTTTGCTCTCGGTGTGGCTACCGGCCTGACCATGGAGTTTCAGTTCGGGACTAACTGGTCGCTCTATTCCAACTATGTGGGCGATATTTTCGGCGCGCCGCTGGCGATGGAAGCGTTACTGGCCTTCTTTCTCGAATCCACTTTTGTCGGCCTGTTCTTTTTCGGCTGGCAGCGGCTGAATAAATACCAACACCTGCTGGTCACCTGGCTGGTGGCCTTCGGCTCCAATATTTCAGCATTATGGATTCTGAATGCCAATGGCTGGATGCAGCATCCTACCGGCGCTCATTTCAACATCGATACGTTACGGATGGAAATGAGCAGCTTCAGCGATCTGGTCTTTAACCCGGTGAGCCAGGTGAAATTCGTCCATACCGTCATGTCCGGTTATGTCACCGGCGCCATGTTTATTATGTCCATCAGCGCCTGGTATCTGCTACGTGGCCGCGAGCGTGAAGTGGCCTTGCGCTCGTTTGCTATCGGCTCAGTATTCGGCACCCTGGCCATTCTGGGAACCCTGCAACTGGGGGACAGTTCGGCCTACGAGGTCGCCCAAATTCAGCCGGTGAAACTGGCGGCGATGGAAGGCGAATGGCAAACCGAACCCGCGCCCGCGCCGTTTCATCTGATTGCCTGGCCGCAGCAGGAACAGGAGCGTAATGCGTTTGCCGTGAAGATCCCCGCTCTGCTGGGTATTCTGGCCACCCATTCGCTGGATACGCCGGTTCCGGGGTTAAAAAACCTGATGGACGACACTCTGCCGCGCCTGAAGCGTGGCCGGGAGGCCTGGCTACTCATGCAGGAGATAGCGCAAGGCAATCGCTCGCCGCAGGTACTGAATGCGTTTCACGCCGTTGAGGGCGATCTGGGGTACGGCATTCTGCTGGCGAAATATGCCCCGGATATGAACCATGTGACGCCGGAGCAGTATCGTGCGGCCCAGCGTGGCGCTATTCCTCAGGTGGCGCCGGTGTTCTGGAGTTTCCGTATTATGGTCGGCTGCGGTTCGCTGCTGTTAGTGGTGATGTTGATTGCGTTGATACAGACGCTGCGAATGCGTATCGACCAGCATCGCTGGGTATTGCGTATGACGCTCTGGAGCCTGCCGTTACCGTGGATTGCCATTGAAGCCGGTTGGTTTATGACGGAGTTTGGCCGTCAGCCCTGGGCGATTCAGGACATTCTGCCGACCTGGTACGCTCACTCCGCGCTGACGCCGGGCCAGTTGGCCTTCTCAATGGGACTTATCCTCGGACTTTACACCCTGTTTTTAATCGCGGAAGTCTATCTGATGCAGAAGTACGCGCGTCTTGGGCCAAGCGCCATGCAACATCAACAACAAGCGCAACAACAGGGATAAAGGAGACAATCATGTTGGATTATGAAACGTTGCGGTTCATTTGGTGGCTGCTGATCGGCGTTATCCTGGTGGCATTTATGGTAACTGACGGGTTTGATATGGGTGTCGGTTGCCTGCTCCCGCTGATAGCGCGCAACGATGACGAACGCCGGGTGTTGATCAATAGCGTCGGCGCCCACTGGGAAGGAAACCAGGTATGGTTGATTCTCGCGGGCGGGGCATTATTCGCCGCCTGGCCACGGGTCTATGCCGCCGCGTTTTCCGGTTTTTATGTGGCGATGATCCTGGTGCTGTGTGCCCTCTTCTTTCGCCCGCTGGCCTTTGATTATCGGGGAAAAATCGCCAATGCCCGCTGGCGCGCGCTGTGGGATACCGGTCTGGTTATTGGCAGCCTGGTTCCCCCAGTCGTATTCGGTATCGCGTTCGGCAACCTGTTTTTAGGCGTGCCGTTTGCCTTCACGCCGCAGCTTCATGTTGACTATTTTGGCACCTTCTGGCAGTTACTCTCGCCCTTTGCCCTACTGTGTGGATTATTGAGTCTGTCGTTGGTGATTATGCAAGGAGGCGTCTGGTTACAGTTGAAAACGGAGGGCGTTATTCGTCAACGGGCTCTGTCGGCCACCCGCCACAGCGCGCTGCTGATCGTGATCTGCTTCCTGCTGGCCGGTTACTGGCTGTGGGCCGGCGTTGATGGCTTTGTCTTACTCACGCAAGATGCCAACGGCCCTTCCAATCCGCTCTTAAAAGGCGTGGCGATACTCCCTGGCGCATGGATGAACCACTTTATACGCTCGCCGCTACTGCTCATCATCCCGTTGCTCGGTATGATCCTGCCGATTCTGGCTTTCTATGCCTGCCTTCGCGGTCAGACTATTCGTGGATTTCTGTTCGCTTCCCTGACCCAGGCCTGCGTCATCTTTACCGCCGGCATAACGCTATTTCCTTTTGTGATGCCGTCGAGTGTTAGTCCTCTCTCCAGCCTGACGGTGTGGGACAGCACCTCCAGCCAGATGACGCTCGAAATCATGCTGGTGATTGTGCTGATTTTTCTGCCGATCGTACTGCTCTATACGCTGTGGAGCTATTACAAAATGTTGGGGCGTATCAACCTGGAGACCCTCCGCCGCAACGATCATGAACTTTATTAGGGAGCGGAAGCGATGTGGTATTTACTGTGGTTTGTCGGCATTCTGCTGATGTGCTCACTGTCGACACTGGTGTTGGTATGGCTTGAGTCGCGTCAACAATAAAGAGGTAAACCGGGGTCAGCGCCGTCTGACTCCGGTTATTTTTATCTTTTTACGCGCCTGGTGAAGACGTTTCCCCGCCGACAGGACGACATAACATTGATACATGTCGTTATCATAATGTTTACTTTTAGAGGTGCGTCATAATTATGACAAATAGCCGCCTTGCACATATTACGCATATTTAAGCAATTAATTGCATAATTAGCGATATATCACCTCTTATATAGGATAGTTAACCACTTCCCATCCAAAATCATAACGAAAATCCAACTGCCTGCCATTTTTGATCTGAGTTAATTGTTTAAAAAAGTGTTAAATTTATCGCTACATGGTGTGATCTACTATGTACCACGGTCAATTAAAGAACATATTACTTTTATCACTAAGGTTTATCATGGATAAGTTATCTTACGCTTCAGATAGCAGCACATCTGCCTGGAATACCTACCTGCAACAAATCGAGCGTGTGGCCCCTTATCTGGGCGAGTTATCCCCCTGGGTGGATACTCTGCGCCACCCAAAACGCGCTCTGATCGTCGATATTCCGGTACAAATGGATGATGGCACTATTCGTCATTTCGAAGGATATCGCGTGCAGCACAACCTCTCCCGAGGTCCGGGTAAAGGCGGTGTTCGCTACCATCCTGACGTTGATCTCAATGAAGTGATGGCCCTGTCAGCATGGATGACCATCAAATGTGCCGCGCTGAATCTGCCGTACGGCGGCGCCAAAGGCGGCATCCGCGTCGATCCGTTCTCGCTGTCGGAAGGTGAACTGGAGCGTTTGACCCGCCGCTATACCAGCGAGATCGGCATTATCATCGGGCCGCAGAAAGATATTCCTGCGCCGGATGTCGGCACCAACGGTAAAGTGATGGCCTGGATGATGGATACGTATTCCATGAATCATGGCACGACGGTCACTGGCGTCGTCACCGGTAAGCCTATCCATCTTGGCGGTTCGCTGGGCCGTGAAAAAGCGACGGGGCGCGGCGTTTTCGTCAGCGGGCTGGAAGCCGCGCGTCGGGCGAATATCGCCGTTGAAGGCGCTCGCGTTGCGGTTCAGGGTTTTGGTAACGTCGGCAGCGAAGCCGCGCGTCTGTTTGCAGGCGCTGGCGCCCGTGTCGTGGCGATTCAGGATCATACCGCAACGCTGTTTAACGCCACCGGTATTGACATGAAGGCGCTCACGGCATGGCAGACAGAACACAAACAGATAGCTGGTTTCCCGGGCGCGGAAACTATCGCCAGCGATGCGTTCTGGCGTCTGGAGATGGATATTCTGATCCCGGCGGCGCTTGAAGGCCAGATAACTCGTCAGCGCGCGGAAGCCCTGACGTGTAAGCTGGTGCTGGAAGGGGCTAACGGCCCGACCTATCCGGATGCTGATGATGTTCTGGCCAGCCGTGGTATCCTTGTGGTGCCTGACGTGGTCTGTAACGCAGGCGGCGTAACCGTCAGCTACTTCGAATGGGTACAAGATATGGCCAGCTTCTTCTGGAGCGAAGAAGAGATCAACGCGCGCATGGACAAAATCATGACCGACGCTATCGTCCATGTCTGGGAGAAAGCGACTGAGAAATCCTGTTCTCTGCGCACCGCAGCCTATATTGTCGCCTGTGAGCGCATTCTGCTGGCCCGTAAAGATCGCGGTATCTATCCAGGTTAAGGCGACAAATCATTGCGCTAAAATCCACGTCCCGGCGTGGATTTTTTGTCTGTATACCCCGTTTTCCACGCGCGCGCCGATAAATTCTGTCTCAATAAAATGTCTGTTTGTTCGCAAAATAGCGGTTCAATCACGCGTATCTGGTCATCGTAGACTAAGGTTTTGTCATGGTAAATGCCGTTGGCTTTGGCTCACCGCTAAGGAGATAACTTGATGATACCCCCAGAGATTCGCCGTTCTGTTCTACTGCAGAAAGCCATAAAACTGGCGCTGGCAGGGACGCTGCTGACGTTTGCATCGTTTTCGGCGACTGCCGCAGACCCGTCTTCCGACACTGAAACTCCGCAGCCGCCGGATATTTTGCTTGGCCCGCTCTTTAATGATGTCCAGAATGCAAAACTCTTCCCCGATCAGAAAACCTTTGCTGACGCCATACCTAATAGCGATCCGCTCATGATTCTTGCGGATTATCGTATGCAGCGGAACCAGTCCGGCTTCGATTTGCGTCATTTTGTTGATGTTAACTTCACCCTGCCGAAAGCGGGTGAAAAATATGTCCCGCCTGCCGGGCAGTCATTGCGTGAACATATTGATGGCCTGTGGCCGGTGCTGACCCGTTCAACTAAAAACGTCGAAAAGTGGGACTCGCTCTTGCCGTTGCCTGAATCCTATGTCGTGCCGGGTGGGCGATTCAGAGAGATTTACTACTGGGACAGCTACTTTACGATGCTGGGGCTGGCGGAAAGCGGGCACTGGGATAAGGTGGCGGATATGGTGGCGAACTTTGGTTACGAAATTGACGCCTGGGGGCATATTCCCAACGGCAACCGTACCTACTACCTGAGTCGTTCGCAGCCGCCTTTCTTTGCGTTTATGGTTGAGTTACTGGCGGAACATGAAGGTGACGATGCGCTGAAAGAATACCTGCCGCAACTGCAAAAAGAGTACGCCTACTGGATGGAGGGCGTTGAGACATTGCAGCCAGGGCAACAAAACCAACGCGTCGTCAAACTGGAGGACGGCAGCGTTCTCAACCGCTACTGGGACGATCGGGATACGCCCCGCCCTGAATCCTGGGTTGAAGATATCGCTACCGCCAAAAGCAACCCCAACCGCCCGGCAACGGAGATCTATCGAGACCTCCGCTCTGCCGCCGCCTCTGGCTGGGATTTCAGCTCCCGCTGGATGGATAATCCGCAGCAGCTCAGTACCATTCGCACCACCACGATTGTCCCTGTCGATCTTAACGCTCTGCTGTATCAGCTGGAGAAGACCCTCGCCCGCGCCAGCGCTGCGGCGGGCGATCGGGCCAAAGCCTCGCAATATGACGCGCTGGCCAACGCGCGGCAAAAAGCCATTGAAATGCATCTGTGGAATAACAAAGAGGGTTGGTATGCCGACTACGATCTGCAGAACAATAAAATCCGCAACCAACTCACCGCTGCCGCGCTGTTCCCGCTCTATGTAAACGCCGCCGCGAAAGATCGCGCCGCGAAAGTGGCGGCGGCGGCCCAGGCGCATCTGCTACAGCCTGGCGGGCTGGCTACCACCTCGGTTAAAAGCGGACAGCAGTGGGATGCGCCAAACGGCTGGGCGCCGTTACAATGGGTCGCTGCCGAAGGATTGCAAAATTATGGGCAGGATGACGTGGCAATGGAAGTCACCTGGCGCTTTTTAACCAATGTGCAGCACACCTACGATCGCGAGAAAAAACTGGTCGAAAAATATGATGTCAGCAGTACCGGAACCGGCGGTGGCGGCGGCGAATATCCCCTTCAGGACGGCTTTGGCTGGACCAACGGCGTGACGCTGAAAATGCTCGATCTGATTTGTCCGCAGGAAAAACCGTGTGATAGCGTACCGTCTACTCGTCCGGCATCGTTAAGCGCAACGCCGACAAAAACGCCGTCTGCAGCGACGCAGTAACGCGTGTTTATAGTAGGTTGACCCGGTGCTGACCGGGTCAACGCTTAAACGTTTTGCAGCGGTTAGCCGCGTCGCAGAAGGCGGAAAATCACCAGCACCACGATCGCGCCCACCACGGCGACCAGGAAACTGTGCAGATTAAAGCCGCTGATACTGCCGCCAATACCAAACATCGTCGCCAGCCATCCGCCAACGACCGCCCCGACGATACCGAGAATACAGGTCAGGATAAATCCCCCGCCATCGCGCCCCGGCATAAGCAATTTGGCGATAACGCCGGCAATCAAACCAAAAATAATCCAGGCGATAATTCCCATTTGCAAACCCTCTTTCCAGTAAAAACGTTTTAAGTATAGGCAAAGTCGAGCGTCGCATTTCTGAACACTGATTTATCTCGCGGACATAAAAATTTATTTATCGCTATTAAGTTCTTTCTACCGATGCCGATAACCCAACGATAGTCTGCGTATCAGGGGTTATTTCGTGTGAGTGGTTACAATGAGCAGTTCCTGAAAAAAAATCCATTAGCGATATTAGGCGTGCTACGGGATTTAAATAAAAATCAGGTTCCACTGCGTATTTCATGGGCGCATGGTCAATTCATCAGTAAAATTTTGGCGGTAGACCCGGAAAAACTCATCGTAGATTACGGCAGCCAGGAATATGAAAATAGCGCCGTATTACGTGCCGGGCAGGTAGCCATTATCGCAGAAACGCAGGGCGCAAAAGTCGAGTTCACGTTGCCGCAACTCGTTACAGGTGAATATCAGCGGCTGCCGGCCTTTATCACGCCCCTGCCGTCGTCACTGTGGTTTGTCCAGCGCCGGGAGTATTTTCGCATTGGCGCGCCGCTGTATCCGCCTTATTACGGCGTCACCACGCTACCGGACACCCATACGTTACGTTTTCGCCTGTTTGATCTTTCCCTGGGCGGCATGGGCGCGCTACTGGAATCCGCCATCCCCGACGGGCTAACAGAAGGCGCGCGCTTTTCGCAGGTTGAACTGAACATGGGGCAATGGGGGATTTTTCACGTTGACGCCCAGCTTATCGCCATCAGCGAGCGTAAGGTGATTGATGGGAAAAATGAAACGATCACCACTCCCCGCCTGAGCTTTCGTTTCCTTAACGTTAGCCCGGCGGTGGAGCGGGAGTTGCAGCGGATTATTTTTTCGCTTGAGCGCGAGGCCCGAGAAAGAGCGAATAAAGTGCGAGAATAATCTTCACACTAAACTACATGGCGTCCAGCGCCTGCTGAAGCTTCCAGATATAGCGCGGCGCCTGCGGCGCGGGATGATTATCAACAACATGCTCAAAAAACTCGTCCGCATCCAGATCGTTAATTTTTTCTATCGCCTTCTTCCTGTCGGATGAAAAAGTACGCAATAACGCGCCTGCGCCGTTAGCATAAGAGACGACCAGCGCATATTGCATCACCTGCGGATCTTTGATGCCGGCCAGCGGCCCATTTTCCAGAATGCTCAGATACGCCGCGCCCATTGAGATGTTACGCTCAGGGTTTTTCAGCTCGCTGGTGGTCGGTTCGCCACGCCAGCCCATGCGACGGTAAACGTCGCGCCCGGAGGTCGACGCCTTTAACTGCATCAGGCCAATCGCATTGGATTTACTGACCGCGTTAGGGTTGCCGCCGGATTCAATGGCGATAATCGCGGTGATTAAATGCGGATCAACCCCCCATGCCGCCCCGGCTTTTTCACTGATGGGCATCCACTGCATCGCACGCTTTACAGGCACTTCGGCATTCCACGGCGGATTCCTGTAATCCTGTTTTGAGCTACAGCCAGCGAGTATTACTACCAAAAAAGCAAACCATCTTAATTTCACGTCATCTATCCTTATAGCCGTAACTTATCTGCCGAAGAGGTCATACCGCCCCGGCCAGGTACTTAGGTTGCCTCCCTGGTGCGCATCCAGAAACGTCGCACAACGAGGGACATCGCCTAATATATGCGGCATGATATACATTTGCATTCTATTGTCAGCAAGGAATTACCATGTCTCTGTTTCATTTAATCGCCCCCTCGGGCTACTGTATTAACCAACAGGCCGCGTTACGCGGCGTTCAGCGCCTGACTGACGCGGGTCATCAGGTGGAGAATGACGAGGTGATTCGTCGCCGCTATCAGCGTTTTGCCGGTACGGACGCGGAACGGCTGGCCGATGTTAATTCGCTGGCCTCGCTAACTTCGCCGGATACGATCGTCATGCCGGTTCGCGGCGGCTATGGCGCCAGCCGCTTGCTGGATCGTATCGACTGGCAGTCGCTCGCCTCCAGGCAACAGCGCAATCCCTTACTGATTTGCGGTCATAGCGATTTTACGGCGATTCAGGCTGGACTCCTGGCGCAGGCCAATGTCATCACCTTTAGCGGTCCTATGCTGGCGGCAAATTTTGGCGCCGAAACGCTGAATACGTTCACCGAGCAACATTTCTGGCTGGCGCTACGCAAGGCGCAATTTACCGTAGAGTGGCAAGGCGACGGCCCTCAGTGCAACGCACAGGGCACCTTATGGGGCGGAAATCTGGCGATGTTGATTTCCCTTATCGGTACGCCCTGGATGCCGACTATCGATAAAGGAATTTTAGTGCTGGAAGATGTCAATGAGCATCCTTTCCGGGTGGAGCGTATGCTTTTGCAACTGGAGTACGCCGGAATTTTAAACCGTCAGAGCGCCATCGTTCTCGGCAGCTTTAGCGGCGCGGCGCCCAACGAGTATGACGCTGGCTATTCTCTGGAGAGCGTCTACGCGTTTTTACGTTCCCGTCTGTCCGTTCCGCTGATTACCGGTCTCGACTTCGGGCATGAACAGCGTACGGTGACGCTCCCTATCGGGGCAAACGCGACGCTTAAAAATACGCGCCAGGGGACTCAACTCACTTTATCTGGCCATCCTACGCTGCAATTGTAAAAAAAGTCCCCGACAGGCTAAGTAAAACGCTGCCCTGGCCGTTATTATGTTAATGTTAAATAATACGAAGTCGTGTGAGTCAGGAGATATAAAACGTTGGATGCTGCAACAATTATTAGTCTATTTATTTTAGGTTCCATCCTTGTAACCAGCAGTATCCTGTTAAGTTCATTCTCATCGCGACTGGGTATCCCGATTCTGGTCATTTTCCTCGCCATTGGGATGTTAGCGGGGGTGGATGGCATTGGCGGTATTCCTTTCGATAATTATCCTTTCGCTTATATGGTCAGTAACCTGGCGCTGGCGATTATTTTACTCGATGGCGGCATGCGCACCCAGGCCAGCTCTTTCCGGGTAGCGCTGGGCCCCGCGCTGTCGCTGGCGACGCTCGGCGTACTGATCACGTCGGGTTTAACAGGTATGATGGCCGCCTGGCTGTTTCATCTGGATCTTATTGAAGGTCTGCTCATTGGCGCGATAGTCGGTTCCACTGACGCCGCGGCGGTCTTTTCTCTGCTTGGCGGCAAAGGGCTAAACGAACGTGTAGGCTCCACGCTGGAGATCGAATCGGGAAGTAACGACCCGATGGCCGTTTTTCTGACCATTACATTAATTGAGATGATCCAGAAACATGAAACCGGTCTGGACTGGATGTTTGCCGTCCATATTATCCAGCAGTTCGGTCTCGGTATTGTTTTTGGTCTCGGCGGCGGTTACCTGCTACAGCAGATGATCAACCGCATTTCTCTGCCCAGCGGCCTGTATCCGATGTTGGCGCTCAGCGGCGGTATTCTGATTTTTGCTTTGACGACCGCGCTTGAAGGCAGCGGTATTCTCGCGGTCTATCTGTGCGGATTCCTGTTAGGAAACCGCCCGATTCGCAACCGTTACGGCATCCTGCAAAACTTTGACGGACTGGCCTGGCTGGCGCAGATCGCGATGTTCCTGGTCCTGGGGCTGTTGGTGACGCCTTCCGATCTGTGGCCGATTGCCGTCCCTGCGCTCATTCTCTCTATCTGGATGATTTTCTTCGCCCGCCCACTGTCGGTGTTTACCGGCCTGCTGCCATTTCGCGGCTTCAATCTTCGGGAGCGCATTTTCATCAGTTGGGTCGGACTGCGCGGCGCGGTGCCGATTATTCTCGCCGTTTTCCCGATGATGGCCGGGCTTGAAAACGCTCGCCTGTTCTTTAATGTCGCTTTCTTTGTGGTACTGGTGTCACTGCTCCTGCAGGGAACATCGCTGTCATGGGCGGCGAAAAGAGCCAAAGTGGTCGTGCCTCCGGTTGGCTGGCCAGTATCGCGCGTGGGGCTTGACATCCATCCTGATAATCCGTGGGAGCAATTCATCTATCAGTTGAGCGCCGACAAATGGTGCGTCGGCGCGGCGTTGCGCGACCTGCATATGCCGAACGAAACCCGCATTGCCGCGCTATTTCGCAATAATGAACTGTTTCACCCCACGGGTAGTACTCGTCTGCAGGAAGGCGACGTACTCTGCGTGATTGGCCGGGAGCGCGATCTGCCAGCGCTGGGCAAATTGTTTAGCCAGTCGCCGCCGGTTTCGTTAGATCAGCGTTTCTTTGGCGATTTTATCCTCGAAGCGAATGCGAAATTCGCCGACGTGGCGCTTATCTACGGGCTGGAAGAAGGAACGGAATACCGGGATAAACAACAAACCCTGGGTGAAATCATACAGCAACTGCTGGGCGCTGCGCCGGTCGTCGGCGATCAGGTGGAGTTTGGCGGCATGATTTGGACGGTAGCTGAAAAAGAAGATAACGTGGTACGCAAGATTGGGGTACGCGTCGCCGAAGACGAAGCAGAATAAGGTCGTCGGACAACGTCGACCCGCCCCCAAGTGGACCGGTCGACGCCTTAGCCTGAATTAGGTTACGTTGTCACAAACGGCACACGCGGCGCTACGGCGCACAGTAGCTCATAGCCCAGCGTGCCTGCCGCAGAGGCGACATCATCGACCTTAATTTCTTTGCCCCATAATTCAACCGGCGTGCCGATTCCCGCCTGCGGACACGGCGTCAAATCCACCGCCAGCATATCCATTGAAACGGTGCCTACTGTTCTGGTACGGATACCGTCCACCAGCACGGGCGTCCCGGTCGGCGCATGGCGTGGATAGCCATCGGCATAACCCGCCGCGACGATGCCAATGCGTTGTTCCTGAGTCACAGAATACCCTCCGCCATAGCCTACCCTTTCACCCGCGCTCAGCGTCTGCACGCCAATAATTTCGCTACTCAGCGTCATCACGGGTTTTAGCCCGGTATCGGCAATATCCCGCCACTGTCCTGACGGCGACGCGCCGTACAAAATAATGCCCGGCCTGACCCAGTCATAATGCGCCTGGGGATGCCACAGCGTCGCTGCCGAATTTGATAACGAGTATGAACATTGAAGGCCTTCCGTCGCCAGCGCAATTCGTCTCATCGCCTCCCCGATACCTTCCGGATGATCGGCCTGAGCAAAATGTGACATCAGGGTCATTTCACCGACATTGCGCATTGCCCGCAATTGCTGCCAGACGGTCTGCGCCCGCTCAGGCTGAAAACCGAGTCGGTTCATGCCGCTGTTGACTTTGACATAGATATCCAGCGGCGCGTTAAGCCGCGCATTTTGCAGCGCTTTCAACTGCCAGTTACTGTGGATGCAGGTGGTCAGCCGATAAGTGTCATACGCCTCCAGGTCTTGCGCATGGAAAAACCCCTCCAGCATCAATATCGGCCCCTTCCACCCGCGTTCACGCAGGGTAATCGCCTCTTCAAGGTTGAGCATAGCGAAACCATCTGTGGCGCCCAGCGCGCTCCAGACGCGTTCAATACCGTGGCCGTAGGCGTTGGCTTTCACTACCGACCAGACGCGCGCCTCTGGGGCCGCCCGGCGCACAATAGCCAAATTTTGTTTCATTACCTGTAAATCAAGGCTGGCCTGTATAGGGCGGGTCATTTCACTTCCTTTATCAGTTATGCGCGCTATGCAAACGTTGCGGGCGGGTGGGCGTAAAATCGGAACGGTATCGCGCCACGCTCAGATCGTCGTAGGGTATCGCTGGCGTACGACCCGACAAGATATCGCTTAACAACTGGCCTGAACCGCAGGCCATCGTCCAGCCTAACGTGCCGTGTCCAGTATTAAGCCACAGATTTTTATAACGGGTACGTCCTACTACCGGCGTGCCGTCCGGCGTCATGGGGCGCAGGCCGGTCCAGAATGTGGCCTGCTCAATATGACCGCCGCGCGGAAAGAGATCGCGCACAACCATCTCCAGCGTCTCGCGGCGCGGTTGCAGTAAGTCGGTATTAAAGCCCACGATTTCCGCCATTCCCCCCACGCGAATACGCTTATCAAAACGCGTAATAGCGATTTTGTAGGTTTCATCAAGAATCGTCGATACCGGCGCGCCGTCTGGCTCGACGATTGGGATGGTTAATGAATAGCCTTTCAGCGGATACACCGGGATATCAACAATGCCTTTAAGCATCGCCGTCGAATACGATCCAAACGCCATAACATACGCATCTGCTTTAATGATCTCATCGGCGCATTTCACGCCGTAAATCTGATCATTTTCGTACAGTAATTTTTCCACGGGAGTATTAAAGCGAAAGGTTACGCCCGCCTGCTCCGCCATGCGCGCCAGACGCTGGGTAAAGAGCTGACAGTCCCCGGTTTCATCATTCGGTAAGCGCAGTCCGCCGGTTAATTTATGCGCAACCTCAGCCAGAGCGGGTTCAACTTCCGCCAGTCGGCTGGCTTCCAGGAGCTGATACGGCACCCCGGCATCTTCCAGCACGGCGATATCACGGGTGGCGTTCTCATACTGTTGCGCGGTGCGAAAGAGTTGCAGCGTTCCCCCCTGGCGGCCTTCATATTCGATACCGGTCGCGGCGCGTAGCGTTTTCAGGCAGTCGCGACTATATTCCGCCAGGCGCACCATGCGGCCTTTATTTTCCATGTAATGCCGGGTATCGCAGTTACGCAGCATTTGCCACATCCACTTCAGTTGAAACGGAGTGCCATCCAGACGTACCGCCAGCGGCGCATGGCGCTGGAACATCCATTTTATCGCCTTCAGCGGTACGCCAGGGGCCGCCCAGGGTGCCGCATATCCCGGTGAAATTTGTCCGGCATTCGCCGCGCTGGTTTCTTGCGCCGGGCCGGATTCGCGATCGATGACGGTGACATCATGCCCCGCCTGACTCAAATACCAGGCGCTGGTCACGCCAACTACGCCACTCCCCAGGATGACAACTCGCATAGCCACTCCGTTAATAGTAAAAGAACAATCTTCTGATTACATCTTGATAACCCAGATGAAAATATTATTCAACATATGACTTTTTTATGGTGACGTGCTTCACATATCCCCTAAAGACAAGCGATCCCACTGGTTTGGGATCTCCTGCTACGCGGCATGGCTATACAGCATAAAATGATGCCAATACCCGATTTTTTGCCGTTCAATGTGGAGGAAATCGCAAAGAAAAGTTTTCACGATCAAGTCGTTTTTTAACATGGTGTTCTATGCTTGAAAGGAGGCGCTCCATACAGAGAGCGTCGCCAACAATGAGGGTGCGCGAATGGCAACGATTGATTCCATGAACAAGGACACCACACGTTTGAGCGATGGACCCGACTGGACATTTGATCTGCTGGATGTCTATCTGGCAGAGATAGACCGCGTGGCGAAACTCTACCAACTGGATACTTACCCGCACCAAATTGAAGTCATCACTTCCGAACAGATGATGGACGCCTACTCCAGCGTCGGGATGCCGATCAACTATCCGCATTGGTCGTTTGGCAAAAAGTTCATTGAGACGGAACGTCTGTATAAGCATGGTCAACAAGGACTGGCTTATGAAATTGTGATCAACTCTAATCCCTGCATTGCCTACCTGATGGAAGAGAACACCATCACCATGCAAGCGCTGGTCATGGCGCACGCCTGTTACGGACACAACTCCTTTTTTAAAAATAATTATCTCTTCCGGAGCTGGACGGATGCCAGCTCTATCGTCGATTACCTGATTTTCGCCCGAAATTACATTACCCGCTGTGAAGAACGCTACGGAGTGGATGAAGTAGAAAAACTGCTCGACTCCTGCCACGCGCTGATGAATTACGGCGTCGATCGTTATAAGCGCCCGCAGAAAATCTCGTTGCAGGAAGAGAAAGCGCGACAAAAAAGCCGGGAAGAGTATCTACAAAGCCAGGTGAATATGCTGTGGCGCACGCTGCCAAAACGCGAGGAAGAAAAAACTGTCGCCGAAGCACGCCGCTTTCCCGCTGAACCGCAGGAAAACCTGCTCTATTTTATGGAGAAAAACGCCCCGTTGCTCGAGCCGTGGCAGCGCGAAATTCTGCGCATCGTGCGTAAAGTCAGCCAGTATTTTTATCCGCAGAAACAGACGCAGGTCATGAACGAGGGCTGGGCGACCTTCTGGCACTACACCATCTTGAACCATCTCTATGATGAAGGCAAAGTGACGGAACGCTTTATGCTGGAGTTTTTACACAGCCATACCAATGTCGTATTCCAGCCGCCCTATAATAGCCCCTGGTATAGCGGAATTAACCCCTATGCGCTCGGCTTTGCCATGTTCCAGGATATCAAACGTATTTGTCAGTCGCCCACGGATGAAGATAAATACTGGTTTCCGGATATTGCCGGTTCCGACTGGCTGGAAACGCTGCACTTCGCCATGCGCGATTTTAAAGATGAAAGCTTTATCAGTCAGTTCCTGTCGCCAAAAGTGATGCGTGATTTCCGTTTCTTCACGGTACTTGATGATGACAGGCATAATTATCTGGAGATCTCCGCCATTCATAACGAAGAAGGTTATCGGGAGATTCGATCAAAACTGTCGTCACAGTATAACCTGAGCAACCTGGAGCCGAATATTCAGGTCTGGAATGTGGATTTACGTGGCGACAGATCGCTAACGTTGCGTTATATCCCGCATAACCGCGCGCCGCTGGATAAAGGCCGCAAAGAGGTGCTGAAACATGTGCATCGGTTATGGGGCTTTGATGTGATGCTGGAGCAACAAAATGAGGATGGCAGCGTAGAACTGCTGGAGCGTTGTCCGCCGCGCATGAACATGCTGTAATCGAGATGCTGCCCGGTAGTGTTTGCGCTTACCGGGCATCGCGGGATTATCGTCCCTGAATCGCTAAATCGCCGGGCAGATTTTTCTGCATCCGATGCCAAATCTCGCCGCTGTCATGCCCGTAACGCCGCACCGTTTCATACACCTGGTCGTGCGCGCCCTGCTCGCATAACGACGATAATTTATGATAGAAACCCAGTGCCAGACTGCGCGCTTCCGGATTGGCGAAATAGTGGCGACCAATGCGGGTGTATAACCCTTTCATGCCGTTCAGGATCAAGCCGTAAATAGGATTGCCGGAGGCGAATGCCAGACCACGAAAGATGTTATAGTCCAGATCGGCGAATGCATCGGCATGGTCGGCCACTTCGTGGGCTGTGGCCAGCACTTCCTGCGCCTTATCCGGGTGTTGACGCAACGCGGTACGAATAAAGATAGTAGAAATATTGGTACGCACCGACAACAAATTGTCGATCAGTTGCGGAACGCTTTCATGATCAAGGCGGGCCAGCGTTTCAAGGATATTCAGCCCTGACGTTTCCCAAAAATTATTAACCTTTGTCGGTTTGCCATGCTGAATGGTCAGCCAGCCATCTCGCGCCAACCGCTGTAACACCTCGCGTAATGTCGTGCGCGTCACGCCGATCAGTTCGGAGAGTTCTCGTTCTGCCGGTAAGATAGTGCCAGGAGGAAAGCGGTTATTCCAGATACTTTCAATAATATACTCTTCCGCGAAACCCGCCGGGCTCTGCGCCTTAATGACCATAGTGAGATTTCCATTACACAGCAAAACATAGTTGCACTCATCATACCAGACGGGCGTAACACCTGATAGCGGACGCAATGAAGAAAAAGGGGATCAAGGCACCATTTCTGATATCACCTGCCAATATCGTTAAGGACTTGCTTGCATTCGTCGCGCTCGCTACTCTCTGTGTTTAAACATAAAAACGCTATTTCATTTTTCTAGGTAAGGAAAAATTTCATGGAGATCTCATGGGGTCGCGCCATGTGGCGCAACTTTTTAGGCCAGTCGCCCGACTGGTACAAACTGGCACTACTTGTCTTTTTAATTGTTAACCCATTCATTTTCTTAGCTAATCCCTTTGTTGCCGGTTGGCTGCTGGTGGCAGAGTTTATCTTCACCCTGGCGATGGCGTTAAAGTGTTACCCCCTGCTGCCCGGCGGGTTACTGGCCATTGAAGCCGTCATCATCGGCATGACCAGCGCCGCCCATGTACGTGAAGAGGTTGCCGCCAACCTGGAAGTCTTGCTGCTGCTGATGTTTATGGTGGCAGGCATCTACTTTATGAAGCAGTTATTGCTGTTTATTTTTACCCGTCTGTTACTCAGTATCCGCTCGAAGATGGTTCTGTCGCTGGCCTTTTGCGTCGCCGCCGCGTTCTTGTCGGCTTTTCTTGACGCGCTTACCGTCGTTGCGGTGGTGATCAGCGTCGCCGTCGGTTTTTACGGGATTTACCATCGTGTGGCCTCATCGCGCGGCGAAGAGAACGATATGCTGGACGATAGCCATATCGATCCGCATTACAAAACGGTGCTGGAGCAATTCCGCGGATTCTTGCGTAGCCTGATGATGCATGCGGGCGTGGGGACGGCGCTGGGCGGCGTCATGACCATGGTCGGGGAGCCGCAAAACCTGATCATCGCTAAAGCGGCTGGCTGGCATTTCGGCGACTTCTTTTTACGGATGTCGCCTGTCACCGTCCCGGTACTGATATGTGGACTGTTAACCTGTATGCTGGTCGAGAAAATGCGCTGGTTTGGCTATGGCGAAACGTTGCCCGAAAAAGTCCGCGACGTCTTGCAGCAATTCGACGATCAAAGCCGTAAGAAGCGCACCCGCCAGGATAAAATTAAACTAATAGTCCAGGCAATTATTGGCGTCTGGCTGGTTACCGCCCTCGCCCTCCATCTCGCGGAGGTGGGGCTGATTGGTCTGTCGGTTATTATTCTGGCCACCGCGTTAACGGGTGTAACCGATGAACACGCCATCGGCAAAGCGTTTACCGAGTCGCTGCCGTTTACTGCGCTGTTAACCGTTTTCTTCTCCATTGTGGCGGTTATTATCGATCAACATCTTTTCGCGCCGATTATTCAGTTTGTCTTGCAAGCCTCTGAACACGCGCAGCTAACGCTGTTCTATCTCTTTAACGGCCTGTTGTCTTCCATTTCGGATAACGTCTTTGTCGGCACTATTTATATCAACGAAGCGAAGGCGGCAATGGAAAACGGCGCTATCAGCTTAAAACAGTTTGAGCTGTTAGCTGTGGCCATCAATACCGGTACTAACCTGCCATCGGTAGCGACACCAAATGGTCAGGCGGCATTCTTATTCCTGCTGACCTCCGCGCTGGCGCCGTTAATCCGTCTCTCCTATGGCCGTATGGTCTGGATGGCGTTACCGTACACTATCGTACTGACCCTGATAGGGCTACTGTGCGTCGAATTCACTCTTGCGCCGGTCACCGAATGGATGACTCAGGCAGGATGGTTAGCAACGCTTTCGTAACGTTTGGCCGGGCAATACACCGCCCGGCTCCGATTTTTGCCTGATAATTATCCAATTACACATTATTTCATTTCCCGCTAGTGGCGCACGAATTGAATTGGTTTACACTGCGGTCTCTACGCATGTTGCAGGGAAATTATTATGTTGCGATTTTTAAACCAGTGCTCACGGGGTCGGGGCGCATGGTTACTGATGGCGTTTACCGCCCTGGCGCTGGAAATGGTGGCGCTGTGGTTCCAGCACGTCATGTTACTTAAACCTTGCGTGCTATGTATTTACGAGCGTTGCGCCCTGTTTGGCGTGATGGGCGCGGGTCTGGTCGGCGCAATAGCGCCGAAAACACCGCTGCGATACGTGGCAATGGTTATCTGGATTTACAGCGCCTGGCGGGGTCTACAACTGGCGTATGAACATACGATGATTCAGTTGCATCCCTCGCCGTTCATGACCTGTGACTTTATGGCGCGCTTTCCAGACTGGTTGCCGTTGGGTAAATGGCTGCCGCAGGTGTTTGTGGCATCCGGTGATTGCGCCGAACGCCAGTGGTCGTTTTTAACGCTGGAGATGCCGCAATGGCTGTTGGGGATCTTTGCCGCTTACCTTGTGGTGGCGATAGCCGTCGTCATAGCCCAGGCATTTAAGCCTAAAAAACGCGACCTGTTCGGTCGTTGATACACACGCTCCTTCTGGAGCGTTTTTTTTTGCCCGAAGCGTTGTTTGCCAGCGATTAAAAGGTGTATATTAAATGCATCTTTTAATCACCACATCAGGGAGATGTCTTATGTCCCACTTACGCATCCCGGCAAACTGGAAAGTTAAACGCTCTACCCCCTTTTTCACCAAAGAAAATGTTCCGGCGGCACTGCTCTCTCATCACAACACAGCGGCAGGCGTTTTCGGACAACTCTGCGTGATGGAAGGCACCGTGACCTACTATGGTTTTGCGAATGAAACCGCGACAGAACCAGAAGTGAAAGTGGTGATTAATGCCGGGCAATTCGCCACCAGTCCGCCGCAATACTGGCATCGGGTAGAGCTGAGCGATGATGCGCGGTTCAACATTCATTTTTGGGTAGAGGAAGACCATCAGGGCGAGGAAATGTATCAACAGAAAAAAGCCTGACATCGGTAAACCAGTCACCACTGGGCGGCGTCCCGCCCAGTAGCCAGGTAATTGATGGCGCTAATTAAACGCTAGAGTAGTTTAATTTTAACGTGGTATCCCTCAAGCCCTTTCATCGTTTCTCGCGGCGCGAACTCTATTTCGGAAACCTCTTGCCCGGTTTTCTTCCGTAGTTCGGCAACCTTTTTGCTAATGAGTGCCGCGATTTCCTCTTCTGCTTTATGTGTCAACTCTTCGCTGTTCATTGATTTCCTCCTTTGAGCTCGCAAACGGCTAAGCGCAAATAAGACAGTGTCGTCATGGACGCGCTACTATTTTAACGTACAAAAAATTATAGGCTATCTTTCTGAGGATTATCAGGATGTTTCGCTTTAGAAGATGCAAAAAACCGCCTGGCACAGACGGTGCATCAGGCGGTTGGTTAATAGCACAAGACGCTATCTACGAGGATCTTCAACCTCATTCTGGGTATCCGGGTCGAGAGGATCGTCTCCCTCTGGTGTATCCGGAATATTTTCACCAGGAAGCGGCTCATCCTCTGGTAATGGATCGACTAAATCAGGACGTTCAGACATAAAGCCTCCAACGAACCATAGTTATTAAAGATACCCTACAGCACTACTTTTGGTTTTTCTTTGGATTTTTTCCTTCGTCTTCGGGTGTCTTATCAGGCTTCCTGGGCTGATCCTTTGAAACGCGCAACGGTTGGTTATTCATGGGGTAACTCCTCAGGATAGGCAGCGATATACTGCTTTGAAAGTATAGAGTCGCCGCCATACGTGCGCGAGCGCAGCGACAAGGCGCGTCAGGGAAGAATAGAAGGCAGTGATAACGCCAGGTGACGGAATTTGCACGCAATTCCTGATTTCAGGGGCCGCCCGGCGTAAATTAAAGAATTGTAAACAATCAGCCGTTTTGCCGAAGACTTATTCTGCCCACGACGGTTTATTTAAAATATGATCCTGCCAGTCCCGTACTTCGGATTCTTTAACCGCGATATGACGGACAGAAATTCGCTCGCCATGCATAGCGGCTTTCGATCCAGTCAGCAGCGGATGCCACGTCGGCAAGGGCTTACCTTCCGCCAACAAACGGTAGGCGCAGGTCATCGGCAACCATTCAAAGTCTGGCAAGTTTTCGCGAGTGAGTTTGATACAGTCGGGTTCAAATTCAAAACGGCGTTCATAATGACGGCACTGGCACGTTTTGATATTTAATTGCCTGCACGCCACGTTGGTGAAGTAGATTTCATCTGTATCTTCATCCATCAGCTTATGCAGGCAGCATTGACCGCAGCCATCGCACAGCGACTCCCACTCGGCATCGGTCATTTCATCCAGGGTTTTACGTTGCCAGAAAGGTGTATCGCTCATTAAAGTATCCGCCATTGCACTAAAGCTGCACCTTATAACCAGTCTGGCCTGCAGATGCAAGTTTTACCGCCGCTGAAGGCGGCAAGCAGATTTTACAGAACGCGGGTAGACAACGTTTCGCCATTAAAACGAATGTCCAGCTCATCGCCGCTTAATAATGGCCCCACGCCTGCCGGCGTGCCGGTTAGCACCACGTCCCCGGCTTTGAGCGTAAAATAGCGGCTCATATAGGCGATAAGGGGCACAATAGGATGAATCATATCCGCGGTCGACCCTTGCTGGCGAACCTCGCCATTAACGTTAAGTCCGATAACCGTATTTTGCGGATCGCCGCAGAAGGCCGCGACAGGGATGAAGCCTGAAATCGGACATGCGTTATCAAAACCTTTGGCTTTTTCCCAGGGCTGTCCGGCCTTTTTCATTTTCCCTTGAATATCGCGCAGGGTTAAATCAAGCGCCACGCCATAACCAGCTATCGCTTTACGTACATGATCTTCGGTCGCCTGGCGGAGCGTTGCGCCAATCAGCACAGCAAGCTCAACTTCATGATGAACAGCGCCCATATCCGCCGGAATCGCCAGCGGCTGGCGAATATCACACAATGCGGTTTCCGGCTTGATAAAAAGCACGGGTTCTTCCGGCGTCGCGCTGCCCATCTCCTTGATGTGATTTGCGTAATTACTGCCCACGCAGACCACTTTACTTACCGGGTAATCAAGCAAGGCACCTTGCCAGTTACGATGTTGATACATATTTTCCCCTAAGATCATGATGGAATTCAGGCGCGGCGCCGAATACCGTTTAACGGTCAGCGTGCGACGTATTTTGTCCCACCGAAGAAAGATGTTGTTTCAGCAAATCTTCCGGCGGCGGCGGCAATTGTAAATAATAGCCCTGCTCGCTTAACGCCTGTTTTACTTTTTCGAGCTCGGCATTGACTAATTTTTTACGTCCATCAAGCGGCAGCATCATCGCTAACTGCGGCTGACCGAATCCTTTCATCAACGCTTCAGGCACCCGCGAAAAATCGTCTTTTTTTTCGACATACAAATAGGTTTGATCGCGCTTGCTACTTCTATAGATCACACAAAACATACTTTTACTCTGAATTAACGGGATGGTGACTTGCCTCAATATAATACTGACTATAACATGCCTTCTGGACTTCGGAATATCACTCCGTATCGGAGATGATAAATAGCAAATTGAGTAAGGCCAGGATGTCAAACACGCCAATCGAGCTTAAAGGCAGTAGCTTCACCTTATCAGTGGTTCATTTGCATGAAGCGGAACCAGAGGTTATTCGTCAGGCGTTAGAAGACAAAATAGCGCAGGCTCCTGCGTTTTTAAAACACGCCCCTGTCGTTATTAACGTTAGCGGTCTTGAAAGCCCGGTAAACTGGCCGGAACTGCATAAGATCGTGACCTCAACCGGCTTACGCATTATCGGCGTGAGCGGCTGTAAAGACGCCAGCCTGAAAGTAGAAATCGATCGGATGGGTCTTCCTTTACTGACTGAAGGTAAAGAGAAAGCGGTTCGGCCTGCGCCCGTTGAGCCGGCAACGCCCAGCGAACCGCCGCAAAACGCTAATCCCATCACAAAAACGCGATTAATTGATGTTCCGGTTCGTTCCGGTCAGCGCATTTATGCTCCACAATGTGATCTGATTGTTACAAGTCACGTCAGCGCTGGCGCAGAGCTTATCGCTGACGGCAATATCCATGTCTATGGCATGATGAGAGGTCGCGCGCTGGCAGGAGCGAGCGGCGATCGGGAAGCGCAAATTTTTTGTACCCATCTGACGGCAGAACTGGTCTCTATCGCAGGTGTTTACTGGCTGAGTGATAAAATCCCGGCAGAATTTTATGGCAAAGCGGCGCGCCTGCGTTTAGCAGACAACGCTTTGACAGTTCAACCGTTGAATTGATCCCTTTTTAACAAGGAATTTTTATGGCACGCATTATTGTTGTTACTTCGGGTAAAGGGGGCGTTGGCAAGACCACCTCCAGCGCGGCCATCGCTACAGGTTTGGCCCAGAAGGGAAAGAAAACTGTCGTCATTGATTTTGATATCGGACTGCGTAACCTCGATCTGATTATGGGGTGCGAACGTCGTGTCGTTTACGATTTTGTAAACGTCATTCAGGGCGATGCGACACTGAATCAGGCGCTGATCAAAGATAAGCGTACTGAAAATCTCTTCATTCTTCCGGCGTCGCAGACCCGGGATAAAGACGCGCTAACGCGCGAAGGCGTCGCTAAGGTACTGGACTCACTGAAAGCAATGGACTTTGAGTTCATTGTTTGCGACTCGCCGGCGGGTATCGAAACCGGGGCGCTGATGGCGCTCTATTTTGCCGATGAAGCGATCATCACGACCAACCCGGAAGTCTCTTCTGTCCGTGACTCGGACCGTATTCTGGGTATTCTGGCATCGAAATCTCGTCGCGCAGAAAATGGCGAAGAACCGATTAAAGAACATCTCCTGTTGACGCGCTACAATCCAGGCCGCGTCAATAAAGGCGACATGCTCAGCATGGAAGATGTACTGGAGATTCTGCGTATTAAACTCGTCGGTGTGATCCCGGAAGATCAATCCGTACTGCGCGCATCGAACCAGGGCGAACCGGTGATTCTTGACGCCACTGCGGATGCGGGTAAAGCCTATGCAGATACCGTAGATCGTCTGTTGGGAGAAGAACGTCCTTTCCGCTTCATTGAAGAAGAGAAGAAAGGTTTCCTCAAACGCCTGTTCGGAGGATAAATTATGGCATTACTGGATTTTTTTCTCTCGCGGAAAAAGAGTACCGCTAATATTGCAAAAGAGCGGTTGCAAATCATTGTCGCGGAACGTCGCCGTAGCGATGCCGAACCGCATTATTTACCGCAGTTACGTAAAGATATTCTTGAGGTCATTTGTAAATACGTACAAATCGATCCGGAAATGGTTACCGTCCAGCTTGAGCAAAAAGATGGTGATATCTCCATCCTTGAACTTAACGTAACGCTGCCGGAAGCCGAAGAGTCAAAATAAGCTCTTTTATGGGAAAATTCCTGGATTAAAAAAGGCAGAAGAATCTGCCTTTTTTATTTTTTTACATTATTCCGAATACGGACATTTATTTCACTGGCCGTTTTCCCGGCAATTACCGTCGTTAACGCGGATACTCCTGCAACAGAAGAGTTAACTTCTCCGCCATCAGTTCGGCGCGCCAGCCGGAAATCAATTCCGGTTGCCCATTTTGCGGTTTTAATTTCCAGTGCCAGTTAAGCAACTGATTAATCTGCCGACGCGATGCCAGTAGCTCGCCGCTGACGTGATGCGACGCGCTCACCTCCGCCACCAGCGCTTTGATGGCCTTAAACGCTTTGCGATAGCCCGGCATGTCCATCAGATTCAACAGGGGCTCCGGCAATGCCTCTTCCGGTAACGCCTGTGCTTTCGCCACCAGCGATATCAACGTCTTGCCGTGAAAACGAATCTCGCTGCCGGAAAGCCCCAGGCTATCCAGCTCACCGAGACTGCCCGGCATATAACGCGCGACCGCCCACAGGTTTTCTTCACGCACAACAAAGTTCACCGCCATATCGCGCTCACGCGCCTTACGCAGCCGCCAGTCAGCTAAAAGTTGCAGACAGGCTAACTGGCGGGTACGCAGTTGCCAGGCATTAGTGATATCCCGCCATGCCTCTTCCGGCGCCTGAATCTCCTGACGACGCTGCTGCATCAATCGGCATTCATCAAGCGCGGCAGGCAGCCATCCTGCGGCTTCAGTTTCAATCATCAGCTTTTTGGCGATCGGTAACAGATACCAGACATCCGCCGCCGCGTATTCACACTGACGTTCGCTTAAAGGCCGGGCTAGCCAGTCGGTACGAGACTCGCTTTTATCCAGCGCCACGCCCGTATACTCTTCTACCATCGCCGCAAACCCCCACGACAGCGGGCGCCCGCAAAACGCCGCCAGGATTTGCGTATCAATCAGGGGTTCCGGCAGTTCGCCAAACGCATTCAGAAATACTTCCAGATCTTCGCTACCCGCGTGCAGAAATTTGGTGATTCCCGTATCGCGCAACACCGCTTTTAACGGCGACCAGTCGCTGATGCCGAGCGGATCGATCAGGGCGACATTTGCCCCGTCAAATAACTGGATCAATCCTAACTGCGGGTAATAGGTGCGGGTACGGACAAATTCCGTATCTAAAGCAATAGCCGGACATGCGCGGACAGCCTCACACAGGCTCGCCAGCGCATCGTCCGTTTCAATCATTTGGTAATTCAAATCGTGTTCTCTTTGGTTCGCGCCAAAAAAAACGCCGGCTTAACCGGCGTCTCTCGTTAGCTGACTTAACGCTCAGGCTTTATTGTCTACTTTGCCACGGGCTTCGTCACGCAGTTCTCGTCGTAAAATTTTCCCAACGTTAGATTTTGGTAATTCCTCGCGAAACTCGACCTGTTTGGGCACCTTATATCCGGTCAGATGGCGACGGCAGAAGGTGATCAACGCATCGTCAGTCAATGCCGGATCTTTCTTAACCACAAAAAGCTTCACCGCTTCGCCGCTACTACCGGAAGGCACGCCAACCGCCGCGACTTCCTGCACGCCAGAATGCTGCATCACCACATCTTCAATTTCGTTTGGATAAACGTTGAAACCAGAAACCAGAATCATATCTTTCTTACGATCGACAATCCGCAGAAAGCCGTCTTCATCCATAACCGCAATATCGCCCGTATGCAGCCAGCCATCTTTAATGATTTCATCCGTCGCGTCAGGACGCTGCCAGTATCCCAGCATAACCTGCGGGCCTTTCACGCAAAGCTCTCCGGCCTCACCCGGCGCGACTTCGTTGTCATCGTCATCCACCAGTTTGGCTTCTGTTGAAGGTACTGGCAGGCCGATACTGCCGCTGTGATAATCAATATCATGCGGGTTGACGCTCACCAGCGGGGCGCACTCGGTCAGCCCGTAGCCTTCCAGCAGGTATTGCCCGGTCAGCTTTACCCAACGTTCCGCAACGACATTTTGTACCGGCATCCCGCCGCCGGCTGACAGATGCAGCGAAGAAAAATCCAGCTGTTGAAACTCTTTATTATTGAGCAGAGCGTTGAATAGCGTATTAACGCCAGTCATCGCCGTAAATGGATATTTCGCCAGCTCCTTGACCAGGCCGGGGATATCACGCGGATTGGTAATCAGCAGGTTTTGCCCACCCAGCTCGATAAAAAGCAGACAGTTCATGGTTAAGGCAAAAATGTGATACAGCGGCAGCGCGGTCACTACCAGCTCTTTCCCCGGGTGCAGCAGCGGCCCATAGGTCGCTTTCACCTGCTCCAGATTCGCCAGCATATTGCGGTGGGTCAACATCGCGCCTTTCGCCACGCCCGTCGTACCGCCGGTATATTGCAGGAAAGCCAGATCTTCAGCGACAACCTCGGGTTTGACATACTGCATACGGTAGCCATGCTGTAGCGCGCTGCGAAACGAGATCGCATCTGGCAAGTGGTATTTTGGCACCAGACGCTTGATGTATTTCACGACAAAGTTGACAACCGTACCTTTGGCGGTAGAAAGCTGGTCGCCCATCCGCGTCAGAATAACGTGCTGTACTGACGTTTTCTCGACCACTTTTTCCAGCGTATGGGCAAAGTTAGAAACAATAATAATTGCCGCCGCGCCGCTATCGTTAAGCTGATGCTCAAGTTCGCGCGGCGTGTAAAGCGGGTTAACGTTCACCACAATCATGCCGGCGCGTAAAATACCAAATAGCGCGACAGGATATTGCAACAGGTTTGGCATCATCAGCGCCACACGGTCGCCTTTTTTGAGTCCCAGCCCTTGTTGTAAATAAGCCGCAAATGCCCGACTACGTTCTTCTAATTTGCGGAAGGTCATTACCTCCCCCATATTGACGAACGCAGGCTGATCGGCATAGCGCGTCGCCGCATGTTCAAACAGTTCAACCAGGGATTGATAACGGTCAGGGTTGATCTCCGCCGGAACATCAGCAGGATAACGGTTAAGCCAAACCTTCTTCAATGCATCACCTCTAAAATGAGTGTTCGTCGTCATCACAACCCCAGTTAATAAACAAGTCGTTAACATTATATTAACTCAGCGTACCAGTTTATTAATTACGCAACTGAAAGGTTGCGAAGCGCGTCACTATTTATTTTTATTATGTCTCTATGAATGCAGAAACAGCGGACCAGCCGCTGTTTCTTTTATTGATAAAACAAAGGGTTACTCTGTTACTATCGTCTGAACCTCTGCGGGTCCAGGGTTATACCATCCCCAACCGCCATAGCCATAAGGCCAGGCGCGTCCGCCATAAAACCACGGATCGATCGGCTGTGGAGGCATGACGACCTGCTGAACAAGATGCCAGCGTTTATAGCCGGTAACCTGCATCAGCATAAATTTATACGGCGTATTGCCGATTTTACCGTCAACCGTGCCGGTTATCGGGCCGACAACGGTAACTAACTGGCCACGGAAGTCCACCGGGTCCAGAAAACCGTTCACATCGGCAAAAATTCTGCCGCGCGAGGCTTCGCCCAGAACAGGACGCGCGCCGCTATCGAGCGGTACGGTCGCGATTTCAAGCCGGGTTTTTCCCTGCTGATTTTGTACCGCCACAACTTTACCGCCGAAACGCGCCTCTTGCCCGATATAGAGCTGTGGCGCATTCATCACCCGCACCAAATCCTGCTGCGGCGTCGGACTCGAACCTTTAATGGCATCCGGGATAGTCACGCAACCACTCAGCATAAGCGCAAAAGCGCACGCCAGCGCCCCTTTTATTAACCGTTTTTGAACCGCCATGATGCGACTCCTTTTTCTCGACCTCTATTCCACCCCACAGCATAAAGTATGGGGGGTAATAGTAGTGAGAGTCATTCTTTGCCGGGAAGTTTCTTCCACGCCACTTCGTTACGCAAATAAACCGGCTCGGCATGTTCCACGGCAACGGTCTCTCCTGCCGCCAGCTTTTGACTGGCGATGGGCAACATATCTTCCGCTGCCGGGAGCGACACCTCCCCATCATGAAGCGTCAGGCCGCACTCCTTCGCCAGATCGGGCCATGCGGACCAACCCGTTCCTACGGTCGCCCACTCGCCGGAAAGCTGTTTCAACCGCTCACCGACCCGTTCCGGTTTCAGCACCGCTTCCGTCTCTTCGCCCTGCCAGACGCCCTGCGCATCACGCTGGTATTCCGCCCAGTACACTTCGCCCATCCGCGCGTCAATCGCGGCGAGTACGCGGGTCGCGCCGGTTTTACGCCACGCGCCCTGCGCCATCGTGGCAAGCGTCGAAACACCGATCATCGGCAGATTTGCCCCTAACGCCAGCCCTTGCGCAATACCAATGCCGATACGCACGCCGGTAAAGCTGCCCGGGCCGCGCCCAAACGCCAGCGCATCTATCTCATTGAGCGAGACGCCGCTGGCGGCCAGAATCTCCTGCACCATGGGCAGGATACGTTGAGTGTGTTCTCGTGGACAAAGCTCAAAGTGAGCATTGATAGTACCGTTGTTCCACAGGGCGACAGAACAGGCCTCTGTGGCGGTATCGATAGCCAGAATTCGCATGAGGTTTCGTGCTTAGATCAATAAAATAGCGCGCATCTTACCATACTCCGTAACAAATTACTCGGCGGATGGAATCGCAAGAAAGCGAACGGCACGGGCGATATCACGCGTGCGCGGCGCAGGAGGCAGGCTGGCGAGAAACGTGGCGCCATAGGGCCGCATCACCAGCCGGTTATCACAAATCACTAACACCCCGCGATCGTCCGCATCGCGAATCAGCCGCCCCACCCCCTGCTTCAGTGTAATCACCGCGTCGGGCAGTTGAACCTCATCAAACGGATCGCCGCCGCGCAAACGACAGTCTTCCATTCGCGCTTTTAACAGCGGGTCGTCCGGGGAGGTAAACGGCAATTTGTCGATAATCACCAACGATAACGTATCGCCGCGCACGTCCACCCCTTCCCAGAAGCTGCTGGTGGCGACGAGCAGCGCGTTGCCGGCGCTAACAAATTGCTGTAACAGTTGGCCTTTACTGGTTTCCCCTTGCAACAACACTGGCAGCGTCATGGTGGCGCGAAACTGCTCCGCCAGATCGCGCATCATGGCGTGTGAGGTGCACAGCATAAAACATCGCCCGTTATTGGCTTCGATAATCGGCCTGAGCATAGCCGCCAACTGTCGCGCCGCGCCGGGCTGGTTGGTTTGCGGTAGGTTACGCGGTACGCAGAGTAACGCCTGGCGCGTATAGTCGAATGGGCTGGGCAGCAGCATGGATTCTGCCTGTTCAATTCCCAGACGGGCGGTAAAGTGGTGAAGATCATCATTTACCGACAACGTGGCCGAGGTAAAAATCCAGCTACCGGGCTTCTGTTCCATCACCTCTTTGAATTTATCCGCCACGGTGAGCGGCGTCAGCGCCAGGGTGAAATGGCGCGAGGTGCACTCATACCAGTAGCTGTATCCCGGCTGATTGATCTCTTTTAAGCGTTTCAGCCGTGAACGGTATAGCGTGGCGCGTTCAAAAGCCGCATCCAGCAGCGCCGAACGGCCCAGCGACAGCTTTGCCACGTCGTAACAAAGCTCCAGCGTATCATCCAGCAGTAAAAATGCCCGTTGGATACGTGAGTCGGCTAACAATTCACGCAAATTTCCCCGGTAGCCGGGCTCCCCCAGTTGCAGACGAAAATCCTGGGCGCTCTGGGCAAGGCGATCGGCGCATTTTTGCAACTGTTGAGTGTCTTTCAGTTCCGTCCGGTAGGCGATGGTGATGTCTTTTGCTAAATCCAGCAACTGACGGCTGGAGAGCGATTGTCCGAAATACTGGCTGGCGATGTCAGGCAGTTGGTGGGCTTCATCGAAGATCATTACTTCAGCCTGAGGGATAAGTTCGCCAAACCCGCTCTCTTTAACCACCATATCCGCAAGAAAAAGGTGGTGGTTTACAATCACCACATCCGCGTCCATCGCCTTTTTACGCGCTTTCACCACAAAGCACTCTTTATAGAGCGGGCAATCGCTGCCAAGGCAGTTGTCGTTGGTACTGGTGACCAGCGGCCAGGCCTGGGAATCTTCCGCCACGCTGACGCAGGTGCTGATATCGCCATCCCGCGTCTGATTTGACCAGGAGCGCAGCAATATCACGTCGCTTAACGTTTGTACCGGTAAATCGCCGCCCGCCAGCGCTTGTTGTTCCAGACGCTCCAGGCAGAGGTAGTTTGAACGTCCTTTCAACAGGGCCGTCTTACCGGTAAACGCCAACGCTTTTGCTACCGTCGGCAGATCGCGGCTGTAGAGTTGATCCTGCAACGCTTTCGACCCGGTCGAAATAATAACTTTTTTCCCGGCGCGCAACGCCGGAGCGAGGTAAGCATAGGTCTTCCCGGTTCCGGTGCCGGCTTCAACAACCAGAGGCTGCGCATTTTCAATCGCTTGTGTTACGGCAACCGCCATTTGTCGCTGTGGTTCGCGCGGTTTAAAACCGGTTATCGCTTTGGCCAGTTGGCCATCTGCTGCAAAATCGTCCGTCACACTGCCCCCTGTTAATTTGCACAGGGGATTATGTCAGGGTAGAAAGGCTTACGCCAGTTACAGAGGTGACGGCGGCGCCACATTGTGGCAGTCTTGAGCCATTCAAATGGAAAGCAAATGAGGAATAAGTAATGTCTATCGTGCGTATTGATGCCGAAGATCGTTGGTCAGACGTGGTGATCTACAATAATACGCTGTGGTATACCGGCGTGCCGGAAAACCTGGACGCCGATGCTTTTGAGCAAACGGCGAATACTCTGGCGCAAATTGATGCGGTGCTGGAAAAACAGGGCTCCAGTAAGTCACGTATTCTGGATGCCACTATTTTCCTGAGCGATAAAGCGGATTTTGCCGCCATGAATAAGGCGTGGGATGCGTGGGTCGTCGCAGGCCATGCGCCGGTACGCTGTACCGTACAGGCCGGGTTGATGAACCCGAAATATAAAGTTGAGATTAAGATTGTCGCGGCGGTATAAGCCGGTTATTCGTCTTCATCCTCAAAACGCGCCACTATCCGTTCGCCGGTATGGTTGGCGCGAAGTTCGCCCGCCACCTGGGCAATCGCTTCTCCGCTGCTCATACCTTGCGACATCAATTCCTGGATACGTTCTACGGCTTTTTGCTGTTGTTCATGACTGAGTGAAGGTAAACCTGCAAACATGATTAACTCCTGCTAAATTATTAGCGCTAATTATTTCACGCTACCCGGCGGTAAGCCAGTAGTGTTGTAACGAGTCAGGAATGATGAAGACGTTATCTCCCACTGTTATCACCTTACCCTGGCGTCCGGACGCCGCTGAACACTATTTTGCGCCCGTAAACCATTTGCCCTGGGCGATGCTGCTGCATTCAGGTGATGCTATTCATCCCTATAACCGCTTTGATATTCTGGTCGCCGATCCTGTCACCACACTGACCACGCGCGCCCAGGAAACCACGGTATGTACTGCGCGCACGACTACCGTCACTCTCGACGATCCGTTACACGTTTTGCAGACTCAACTGGAGGCGCTGCCTTTTCATCCTCAGCCTGACCCTGACTTACCCTTTCAGGGCGGCGCGCTGGGTCTGTTTGGTTATGATTTAGGGCGGCGTTTCGAAATTCTGCCCGATACTGCTGCGCGCGATATCGTTTTACCCGATATGGCGATTGGCCTTTACGACTGGGCGCTGATTGTCGATCACCATAAACAGGTAGTGTCGCTGATAAGCTATCACGATGCAGACGCCCGATATCGCTGGCTCACCAGCCAGCTCGCGCCGACCCGCACGCCCTTCAGGCTTACCTCGGCCTGGCAATCCAATATGACGCGTTGCGAGTATGGCGAAAAGTTTCGTCAGGTGCAGGCCTGGCTGCACAGCGGGGACTGCTATCAGGTCAATCTTTCCCAGCGTTTTCAGGCGAGCTACGAGGGTGATGAATGGCAGGCTTTCGAACGCCTTAACCGCGCCAATCGCGCCCCGTTTAGCGCCTTTCTTCGTTTACATGACGGCGCCATATTGAGCCTTTCTCCCGAGCGTTTTATCCAACTGGAGAATGGTCATATCCAGACGCGCCCGATCAAAGGTACGCTTCCACGGCTTAACGATCCGCAGGCGGATCGTCAGCAGGCGCAGAAACTGGCCAACTCAATAAAAGATCGCGCTGAAAATTTGATGATCGTCGATTTGATGCGTAACGATATTGGCCGGGTCGCCGTACCGGGTTCGGTGAAAGTGCCAGAACTGTTCGTCGTCGAACCATTTCCTGCCGTTCACCATCTGGTTAGCACCATTACCGCCCGTTTACCGGACTCGCTTCATGCTACCGACCTGCTGCGCGCGGCTTTCCCCGGCGGCTCTATTACCGGCGCGCCTAAAGTGCGGGCGATGGAAATTATCGACGAACTGG
Source organism: Salmonella sp. SAL04196 (assembly GCF_046550835.1). Lineage (NCBI taxonomy): Bacteria > Pseudomonadati > Pseudomonadota > Gammaproteobacteria > Enterobacterales > Enterobacteriaceae > Salmonella > Salmonella sp. SAL04196. The sequence continues at coordinate 404,301 of NZ_JBGDXE010000001.1, read as the reverse complement.
AGCCGCAGCGACGCAACGCCTGGTGCGGTAGCATCGGTTATCTGAGTTTCTGCGGCAAGATGGATACCAGTATTACTATCCGCACCGTCACGGCAACGCAGGGCCAACTCTATTGCTCAGCCGGCGGCGGTATCGTGGCCGATAGCAACGAAGAAGCGGAATATCAGGAAACTTTTGATAAAGTTAATCGTATCCTGCACCCACTGGAGAACTAATACGTGGATACCAGCCGTCTGACGCTCGATCATTTCTTATCGCGCTTTCAGCTTTTGCGCCCGCAGATGACTCATGAAACGTTGAATCAACGTCAGGCCGCCGTACTGATCCCTGTGGTTCGCCGCCCCCAGCCGGGGCTGCTGTTGACCCAGCGGGCTATTCATTTGCGCAAACACGCCGGACAGGTCGCCTTTCCCGGCGGGGCCGTGGACAGTACCGATGCTTCGCTTATCGCCGCAGCGCTTCGCGAAGCGCAGGAGGAAGTCGCCATCCCGCCGCAAGCCGTGGAAGTGATTGGCGTTTTACCGCCGGTAGACAGCGTGACCGGTTTTCAGGTCACCCCGGTGGTCGGCATTATTCCGCCAAATCTCCCCTGGCGCGCCAGTGAAGACGAAGTGTCTGCGGTGTTTGAAATGCCGCTGGCGCAAGCGTTGCAACTGGGTCGATATCATCCGCTTGATGTTTACCGTCGCGGCAATTCGCACCGCGTATGGCTCTCCTGGTATGAGCATTATTTCGTCTGGGGCATGACCGCAAACATTCTTCGTGAGCTGGCGCTGCAAATCGGAGTGAAGCCCTGACTGTACACAACGCCATTCACGTTGCCTCAAGGCGGTAACAATCGCCTCCCCCAAAGAGGCAGCCTGAAGGGCAACGTGTATATACTTAACTTTACGTGCGCAAGACACGACTTGAGATTACTGTCGCAATATTAGTAAAAACGCGGTTATTCATTAGTTTAATTCATGTGAATAGTTAAGCTGATGCCAGCGTTCCCTCTTACACTATGCGCAGTTATAACATCGTAACCGGAAGCCCCGGTTGCCCTGTCAGGAGTATTATCGTGATTAGCCTATTCGACATGTTTAAGGTAGGGATTGGCCCCTCCTCTTCCCACACTGTTGGCCCGATGAAGGCCGGTAAACAGTTCGTCGATGACCTGGTCGAAAAAGGATTACTGGATAACGTTACCCGCGTCGCTGTCGATGTCTACGGCTCGCTGTCGCTGACGGGGAAAGGTCACCATACCGATATCGCCATTATTATGGGTCTGGCGGGTAATGAACCCGCTACCGTGGATATTGATAGTATCCCCGGTTTTATTCGCGACGTCGAAACGCGCGGGCGTCTGTTACTGGCCCAGGGACGTCACGAAGTCGACTTCCCGAAAGATGACGGAATGCGTTTTCACAACGGCAATTTGCCGCTGCATGAAAACGGGATGCAGATCCACGCCTGGCATAACGACACGGTCATTTATAGCAAGACGTACTATTCCATCGGCGGCGGCTTTATCGTTGATGAAGCGCATTTCGGCCAAGAAGCGACGAATGAGGTTACTGTACCTTATCCGTTTAAATCGGCGAAAGAAATGCTGGAGTATTGCAACAGCACCGGCCTTTCACTCTCCGGCATGGTGATGCAAAACGAACTGGCGCTACATAGCAAGAAAGAGATTGAAGAGTATTTCGGTCACGTCTGGCAGACCATGCAGGCCTGTATTGATCGCGGTATGAATACCGAAGGCGTTCTGCCGGGGCCGCTGCGCGTACCGCGTCGCGCCTCTGCGCTGCGTCGTATGCTGGTTTCCAGCGATAAGCTTTCCAACGATCCGATGAACGTCATTGACTGGGTGAACATGTTTGCTCTGGCGGTGAACGAAGAGAACGCCGCAGGCGGTCGCGTCGTGACGGCGCCAACCAACGGCGCATGCGGCATCGTTCCTGCGGTACTGGCTTACTACGACCATTTTATTGAGTCTGTCAGCCCGGATATTTACACCCGCTACTTCCTGGCGGCAGGCGCTATTGGCGCGCTGTATAAGATGAACGCGTCTATTTCCGGCGCGGAAGTCGGCTGTCAGGGTGAAGTCGGGGTCGCCTGTTCGATGGCGGCGGCAGGCCTTGCTGAACTGTTGGGCGCCAGCCCGGAACAGGTTTGCGTTGCCGCTGAAATCGGCATGGAGCATAACCTGGGGCTGACCTGCGACCCGGTTGCCGGTCAGGTGCAGGTACCGTGTATCGAGCGTAACGCCATTGCTTCAGTTAAAGCGATCAATGCTGCGCGTATGGCTATGCGTCGAACCAGCGCGCCGCGCGTCTCGCTGGATAAAGTCATCGAAACGATGTACGAGACCGGAAAAGACATGAACGCAAAATACCGCGAAACATCGCGCGGCGGGTTGGCCATTAAAGTCCAGTGTGATTAAACGCCGTTTCCCCTCCCTTCGCCCATCTGCTACGGATGGGCGAAATTTTTATCTCTTCCTCGTCGACTCCACGTTTCCCCACTACACTTGCTGTGTCGCGGTTGGCTTTTGTCGCCAACGCTTATTGGGCGGCCCGCATGCAAACAGCACAACGGATCATCAATCATTATCGCCGTAATCGTTTCATTGTTTGCACGATTTGTGCACTGGTCACGCTCATTCTTACGCTGAGCATCCGATTTATTTCGGAGCGGAACTTAAATCACCATCGCACGGTTGCATTCGCGAATCATGCCGTTGATGCGCTGGATAATGTGCTGCATCCTCTCCTGGTCGGACGAAACATACTGCTACCCTTACTTGAGCTTCCGTGCGCGACCGCGCATTTGCCGTTGCGTAAGCAAGCCGCCCGCCTGCAAACCATTCGTTCTATCGGGCTGGTAAAAGAGGGAATTCTCTACTGCTCAAGCATTTTTGGCGCCCGTAACACTCCCATACGCCAGCTTCAGCCCGATCTTCCCGCAGCTGGCGATCTGCTGCTACTTTCCACGGACCAATCGTTACTCAAGGGAAGCCCGATCCTCATTCAGTGGTATCCCGCCTCTGCCGATGGCCAGGATGGCGTGATGGAAATTGTGAATATTGACTTGCTGGCGACTATGCTACTTGAGCCGCAGCAGCCGCAAATTACCAGCGCCAGCCTGACGGTCGGCAAACGGCACCTGTTATATGGTCGGGGCGTGGTCGATACTCTTCCGGAATTAAAAAAAGATGAAGAGCGTTACCAGCTTTCATCGCGGCATTTCCCTTTTACTATCAGCGTCAGCGGGCCGTCGGCAGGCGTACTGGCGTTCAAACATCTCCCGACGCAGTTACCGCTGGCCGTATTGCTTAGCCTGTTGATCGGTTATATCGCCTGGCTGGCAACGGCCAGCAGAATGAGCTTTTCCTGGGAGATTAATCTGGCCCTTGCCGAACGGGAGTTTGAGCTATTTTGTCAGCCGTTGCTTAATGCCCGCACGCAGCAGTGTACCGGCGTTGAGATCCTGTTACGCTGGAATAACCCGCGCCAGGGCTGGATCTCACCGGATGTTTTTATTCCTATCGCCGAGGAGCATAACCTGATAGCGCCGCTGACCCGCTATGTGATTGCGGAAACCATTCGGCAGCGGCACTACTTCCCCATCAACCATCAGTTTCATATCGGCATCAATGTGGCGGCAAGCCATTTCCGACACGGCGTGCTTCTCAAGGATCTTAATCAGTACTGGTTTAGTGCGGAACCTGTTCAGCAACTGGTGCTGGAGCTCACGGAACGCGACGCGTTGCTTGACGTTGATTACCGCCTGATGCGCGAACTGCATCGTAAAGGCGTGAAGTTAGCCATCGATGATTTTGGCACAGGAAACAGCTCGCTCTCCTGGCTGGAAAAACTGCGGCCGGATATTTTGAAAATCGATAAATCCTTCACCGCGGCCATCGGTACCGATGCGGTCAATTCAACGGTGACCGATATTATTATCGCGCTAGGGCAGAGACTGAATATTGAACTGGTGGCGGAAGGGGTCGAAAACCAGACGCAGGCACAGCATTTGCGCCAGCATGGCGTGCAAATGTTACAGGGCTATCTCTATGCGAAGCCGATGCCCATTAGCGAATTTCCACAGTGGCTGGCGGGCAGCGCGCCGCCGCCCGCCCGGCATAACGGACAGATTATGTCCGCGATGCCGCATCTATAGACTTGGTTCCTGCGTGTGACGTTATTCCTCTTCGTCGTGGGCAGGCTGTTCTTTAACAATCCGAACCAGATCGACACGATAGTCGTTGGCCTCGACAATGGTGATCCGCAGGGGCGGAACATCAATGACATCGCCAACACGAGGAATATGGCCATTAGCGGCGATCACTAACCCCGCGACCGTCGCAATATCGCCCTCTTCGTTCACCAGATGGTCAACTTCCAGCGCCTGCTGTAGCGCATGGAGATCGGTGCCGCCCTTCACTATCCAGCCCTCGGCATCGGCAACGATTTCCGGCGTTTCATCGGCATCCGGGAACTCACCGGCAATCGCTTCCAGCACATCCAGCGGCGTAACCAGCCCCTGCACCACGCCGAACTCGTTAGTGACGATAACGAAACTGCCGCGCGCACGACGCAAAACGCCTAACAGATTGATAGGATCAAGCGTTTCCGGCACCACTATCGCCGGGGAAGACGCGGCGATAGCCGCAACGTCCGCGCCCTCTTCCAGCGCCACCAGCAACTCTTTCGCGCGAACGATACCGATAATTTCATCCAGCTCGCCCCGACATACCGGGAACAGGCTATGCGGAGAAGAGAGTAACTGCTGACGGATTTCAGCTACGCTGAGATTCGCATCCACCCAACTAATTTCGCCTCGCGGCGTCATAATGCCGCGCAGGGAGCGCGACGCCAGAGTCAGTACGCCGTTAATCATGTAGCGTTCTTCTTCGGCGAAGGCGCCTTCCGACACCGATATCGCGGCCGGGCTATCCGTCTCATGTTGTGTACTCGCCTGACGTTTACCGCCCATCAGACGCAGGATAGCGTCCGCAGTACGCGCGCGCAGCGGCAACGTGGACTGATGACGAATAAAGTTGCGGCGCGCAATCTGGTTAAACACCTCGATAACGATCGAGAAACCAATTGCCGCGTACAGGTAGCCTTTCGGAATATGGAAACCAAACCCTTCCGCCACCAGGCTCAGGCCGATCATCAGCAGGAAGCTCAGACAGAGCACCACCACCGTCGGATGCTGGTTGACAAAACGGGTCAGCGGTTTTGACGCCAGTAGCATCACCGCCATCGCAATCACCACCGCCGCCATCATAACCGGCAGATGGTTTACCATACCTACCGCCGTAATCACGGCGTCCAGCGAGAAGACCGCATCCAGGATGACAATCTGCGTGACTACCACCCAGAAGCTCGCATAGCCTTTACCGTGTCCGGTGTCATGCTCGCGGTTTTCCAGACGTTCATGCAGCTCGGTGGTCGCTTTAAACAGCAGGAATATACCGCCCAGCAGCATAATTAAATCGCGGCCGGAGAAGGTAAAATCCCAGACGGTAAAGAGTGGCTTTGTTAAGGTCACCAGCCACGAAATAATGGACAGCAGCGCCAGACGCATAATCAGCGCCAGCGAGAGCCCGATAAGACGCGCTTTGTCACGCTGCTTTGGCGGCAATTTATCGGCGAGGATCGCGATAAAGACCAGGTTATCGATACCCAGGACAATTTCCAGGACGACGAGCGTGAGTAAACCCACCCAAATTGAGGGATCCATTAATAATTCCATGACAAGCTCCTGCTTAAGGAATGACTAAACGGCGCCCACAACATCTCAAAGGATGCAGGCGGTAACGCAATAAACAAAGTAAGGCTATGGCAAGATATGCCAGATTGACAGGCGCAAAACGGCCAAAGAGTGAAATGACGTCGGTGACGATCCATACAACGGGCTGCTGCCCTATACCCCATTCTAATTAAACGGAAGCTAAACATAACAGAGACAACTGGTTTTTGGCAAAGATTTACCTTCCTTTGCAAAGAGATGTAACCAGGATATTTTACACTTCGAAATTTCTCATTATCGAAAACAAAATTACGGATCTCCATCACACAAAATATTTTTTTCGATATCTAAAATAATTCACGAAAATCATGCGTTTTTCGTTGTAACCCTCATCTGAATCGATTCGCTTGCGGACGGCGATTCAAAAAATACATCTGTCAAGTTGATGTGTTGACAATAATAAAGGAGGTAGCAAGTGACCATTGCTATTGTTATAGGCACACATGGTTGGGCTGCAGAGCAGTTACTTAAAACAGCCGAAATGCTGTTAGGCGAGCAGGAAAACGTCGGCTGGATCGATTTCGTTCCAGGCGAAAATGCCGAAACGCTGATCGAAAAGTACAACGCTCAGTTGGCTAAACTCGATACCAGTAAAGGCGTGCTATTTCTCGTTGATACATGGGGAGGCAGTCCGTTTAATGCTGCCAGCCGCATTGTCGTCGATAAAGAGCGCTATGAAGTTATTGCCGGCGTCAACATCCCGATGCTGGTCGAAACGTTTATGGCTCGTGACGACGATCCGAGCTTTGACGAGCTGGTCGCACTGGCGGTAGAAACCGGTCGTGAAGGCGTAAAAGCGCTGAAAGCGAAACCGGTAGAAAAAGCCGCGCCAGCGCCAGTCGCCGCCGCGCCAAAAGCGGCCACGCCGGCAAAACCGATGGGCCCGAATGATTATATGGTTATCGGGCTTGCCCGTATTGATGACCGCCTCATTCACGGTCAGGTCGCTACCCGCTGGACCAAAGAGACCAATGTCAGCCGTATTATTGTTGTGAGCGATGAAGTCGCGGCGGATACCGTACGTAAAACGCTGCTGACGCAAGTTGCGCCGCCGGGCGTTACGGCGCATGTGGTTGACGTCGCGAAGATGATTCGCGTCTACAATAACCCGAAATACGCCGGTGAACGCGTGATGCTTCTGTTTACCAATCCTACCGACGTCGAGCGCATCGTTGAGGGCGGCGTGAAAGTCACTTCCGTGAACATTGGCGGTATGGCCTATCGTCAAGGTAAAACGCAGGTGAACAACGCCGTTTCCGTCGATGAAAAGGATATCGAAGCCTTTAAAAAGCTCAACGAGCGCGGCATCGAGCTTGAGGTGCGTAAAGTTTCCACCGATCCGAAACTGAAAATGATGGATTTAATTGCCAAAGTGGCGAAATAACCGCCGGCATTTAATTAGCTTTCACACTTAAGATAGCAATAGGAGAAGTACAATGGAGATTACCACTCTTCAGATTGTGCTGGTGTTCATCGTCGCATGTATCGCAGGTATGGAGTCGGTACTTGATGAATTTCAGTTCCACCGTCCGCTGATCGCCTGTACCTTAATCGGCGCCGTTCTGGGGGACATGAAAACCGGTATTATCATCGGCGGTACTCTGGAAATGATCGCTCTGGGCTGGATGAACATCGGTGCTGCCGTTGCGCCTGATGCCGCACTGGCGTCCATCATCTCTACCGTTCTGGTCATCGCCGGGCATCAAAGCATTGGCGCCGGTATCGCGCTGGCGATTCCGCTGGCGGCGGCAGGCCAGGTACTGACCATTATCGTTCGTACCATCACCGTGGCATTCCAGCACGCGGCGGACAAGGCGGCTGAAAACGGCAACCTGACGGCGCTCTCCTGGCTGCACGTTTCTTCTCTGTTCCTGCAGGCAATGCGTATCGCTATCCCGGCGGTTATCGTTGCCATCTCCGTAGGCACCAGCGAAGTACAGGGAATGCTGAATGCGATTCCTGAAGTCGTCACAGGCGGTCTGAACATCGCTGGCGGCATGATCGTCGTGGTTGGTTATGCGATGGTTATCAACATGATGCGCGCAGGCTACCTGATGCCGTTCTTCTACCTCGGTTTCGTCACCGCGGCTTTCACAAACTTCAACCTGGTCGCACTGGGTGTCATCGGCGCAGTGATGGCTATTCTTTACATCCAGCTGAGCCCGAAATACAACCGTGTAGCAGGCGCGCCTGCAGCGGCTGCTGGCAATAACGATCTCGACAACGAACTGGACTAACAGGTGAGCGAAATGGTTGATATGACTAAAACTACCACCGAGAAAAAACTCACTCCGAGCGATATTCGCGGCGTATTTCTTCGTTCTAACCTGTTCCAGGGGTCATGGAACTTCGAACGTATGCAAGCGCTGGGCTTCTGCTTCTCTATGGTGCCGGCGATTCGTCGCCTGTATCCGGAGAATAATGACGCGCGTAAACAGGCGATTAAACGTCACCTGGAGTTCTTTAACACTCATCCTTACGTTGCGGCGCCGGTACTGGGCGTGACCCTGGCAATGGAAGAAAAGCGTGCGAACGGCGCAGAGATTGACGATGGCGCTATCAACGGTATCAAAGTCGGTCTGATGGGACCGCTGGCAGGCGTCGGCGACCCTATCTTCTGGGGTACCGTCCGTCCGGTATTCGCGGCGCTGGGCGCAGGTATTGCGATGAGCGGCAGCCTGCTTGGTCCGCTGCTGTTTTTCATCCTGTTTAACCTGGTGCGTCTGGCGACCCGTTATTATGGCGTGGCTTATGGCTACCGCAAAGGCGTCGATATCGTTAAAGACATGGGCGGCGGCTTCCTGCAAAAACTGACTGAGGGGGCGTCAATCCTCGGCCTGTTTGTCATGGGGGCATTGGTTAACAAGTGGACGCATGTGAATATCCCGCTGGTGGTCTCCACCATCACCGGTCAGGATGGTCAGACACGCGTTACCACCGTGCAAACCATTCTCGACCAGCTGATGCCGGGGCTGGTTCCGCTACTGTTGACCTTTGCCTGTATGTGGCTGCTGCGTAAGAAAGTTAACCCGCTGTGGATTATCGTGGGCTTCTTCGTCATCGGTATCGCCGGCTACTCCGTAGGACTGCTGGGCCAATAAGGCTGTTGTACACTACCGGGGCCAAACGGCCCCGTTTTTTTATTTCTCTGGAGGATAAATGACTATCACGGACCTGGTGCTGATTCTCTTTATTGCCGCATTATTGGCTTACGCTCTCTACGATCAGTTCATCATGCCCCGTCGCAATGGCCCCACTCTGCTTTCTATAGCCCTGCTTCGCCGTGGTCGCGTAGACAGCGTTATCTTCGTTGGGCTGGTCGCCATCCTTATTTATAACAACGTAACCAGCCACGGAGCGCAGATGACCACATGGTTATTAAGTGCGCTGGCGTTAATGGGGTTTTATATATTCTGGATCCGCACGCCACGGATCATCTTTAAACAACGTGGCTTTTTCTTCGCCAATGTCTGGATAGAATATAACCGTATTAAAGAGATGAATTTATCGGAGGACGGCGTACTGGTGATGCAATTAGAACAACGACGCTTGCTTATCCGTGTACGCAATATCGACGATCTGGAAAAAATATATAAGCTTCTTATTGAAAATCAATAACCTAAGATATAGCCTCAACTATGTTTTTCGAATTTTATTTCGAATCATAATATAGCTAAGGCTATATTTTCTATTGACCAATTGTTATTTAATTTAACGTTTTATTGATGAATAAATCTAAATGAAAATCGTTTTCAATTAGAAGACAAATAATATTTTATCGCTGTTGTTTTATATTCTAAAAATATGTTAATGTTGCGCCGTCAATTGGGGAGTAGCCGATTTCCAGACTCCGGAAATGTACGCGTCAACATACTCGTTGCAAAACGTGGCGCGTACGGACCAGCCGCCGCTGGTCAGGCGAGACCATAGGCGCATCAACTGCTGTGTATTTCGTCACAGAATGGCGACATGCATGTTTGCTGGGGGCAGTGATGTGTTTAATGGATACCCCGGTCAGGACGTTGTCATGCACTTTACTGCTACTGTTCTTCTCGCTTTCGGCATGTCGATGGATGCTTTCGCGGCATCAATTGGCAAAGGCGCCACCCTACATAAACCCAAATTCTCAGAAGCGTTGCGTACCGGCCTTATCTTTGGCGCGGTTGAAACGCTGACCCCGTTAATCGGCTGGGGGCTGGGGATATTGGCGAGTAAATTCGTTCTGGAGTGGAACCACTGGATAGCCTTTGTTCTGCTGATCTTTCTGGGCGGACGCATGATCATCGAAGGTATCCGCGGCGGTAGTGATGAAGACGAAACACCGTTACGCCGCCACAGCTTTTGGCTATTAGTCACGACGGCTATTGCGACCAGCCTTGATGCGATGGCGGTTGGCGTCGGTCTGGCGTTTTTGCAGGTAAACATCATCGCTACCGCATTAGCTATCGGTTGCGCCACGCTTATCATGTCCACCCTCGGAATGATGATCGGTCGCTTTATCGGCCCAATGCTGGGTAAGCGTGCTGAAATTCTCGGCGGGGTCGTACTGATAGGAATTGGCGTCCAGATCCTCTGGACGCATTTTCACGGTTAACGGTTACGCTGCCAGAGATGAAGGTTGAAATCCGTCTGGCAGCTAAGTCCGGTGCTGGCGGCCAGTTGTTCCCACACTTCTGGCCTGGCGCGCCAGGCAAATGGCGTCATTTGCAACAGTGCTACAGCCGCTTCGGCGGTGAGCTGCATGTGATAAGCAAGGCGGGTACTCTGCTGCAATGTGAATCCGTCGAGCTGCTCGGTATACGGCGCATGTAAACGCACCTCATCATAAATGAGCCCTTTTAGTTCCATCAGATGATGCGGCCCCGGCGTGGCGGTAACGACCCAACCACCAGGTTTCACCACACGCGCCAATTCCTGCGCCTTACACGGGGCATAGATTCTGATCACCGCATCCATTGACGCATCGGCAAAGGGCAGTCGATGGCTTGACGCCACACAAAACTTCACCTGCGAATAGCGTTTCGCCGCCGCTTTGATCGCCGTTTTAGCAACGTCCAGTCCAAACGTGGTGACTTCCGGCAACGCCTCGGCAAAAGCGTGAGTGTAATACCCCTCGCCGCAGCCAATATCCAGAATCGCCGTGGCCGACTGATCCAGCCGCTCGCGCAACAGGTTAATCACGGCATCGCGCAGCGGCTGATAATGGCCCGCATCAAGAAACGCTCTCCGCGCCTGCATCATTTCGGCACTGTCGCCCGGATCGCGCGAACGTTTATGCTGTACCGGCAGCAGATTGATGTAGCCCTCTTTCGCCACATCAAACTGATGGCGCTGTGGACATATAACGCTGTTATTAATCTGCGTAAGCGGCTGATGGCAAAGCGGACAGGTAAACGACATGACAACTCCGGACTGGGGCGCTAAAGGGCGCAAGTGTAACGCGAATTGCGCCCCGGGAAAATCCTTTACGAGCCCGGAACCGCAACGTGGCTGCCATGCATCACCAGAAGGTGATCTGAATCGGCTGGCATACCGTCTGGCTCAACATTTTCCAGCCGCAGCACATCGCCCATGATCTGGCTGAATACGGGCGCAGATACCGCGCCGCCATAATAAGCCCCGTTTTGCGGATTATTAATCACCACCACCAGCGCAAATCTGGGGTTACTTGCCGGCGCGACGCCTGCGGTATATGCCACATACTTATCGACGTATTTACCATCATCGCCAATTTTTTTCGCCGTCCCGGTTTTGACCGCAATACGGTAGTCTCTTACTGCGGCTTTTGTTCCGCCGCCGCCAGGCAACGCGACGCTCTCCATCATATGTTCCACCTCGTGCACCAGTTCTTCCGGCATTACCCGCGTGCCGATCACGGGCGGATCAACTTTGGTGATCGATAACGGACGGTAGATACCAAAGCTGCCAATCGTGGCATAAACATGCGCCAGTTGCAGCGGCGTCACCATTAATCCATAGCCAAAAGCGAAGGTAGCGCGATCTAAATCACTCCAGTAACGGCGTTTCGGTAATAACCCGCTGCTCTCTCCGGTGAGACCCAGTCCGGTAGGCACGCCGAAACCAAAGCTTTTATAAGTATCCATTAATTTCTGCACCGGCATCGCCAGAGAAAGGTGAGAAACGCCGGTATCGCTGGATTTTTGCAAAATGCCGGTTAATGTCAGTTCCGGATAGTAACCGACGTCGCGGATACGGTGTCCATCGAGAGTAAAAGGATGGGTATCGATAACGCTGTCCGGCTGCACGATGCCCTGCTGTAACGCAGTCATAATGACCAATGGCTTCACAGTAGAACCGGGTTCGAAAGTGTCGCTAATCGCGCGGTTACGAAAATCGTCCAACTGCGCGCCTTCACGATTGTTCGGGTTGAAATCCGGGTAGCTCGCCATCGAGAGAATTTCACCCGTTGGGATGTTAATCAATACGGCAGCGCCGGATTCCGCTTTGTTCCAGATGACGGCGTTATCCAGCGCATCTTCGGTAACCGTTTGCAGACGTTCATCAATGCTAAGCTGAAGTTCATGAGCAGGAACCGGATTCACTTCCGTAATGTTCTCAATAACGTGACCAAATTTATCTTTACGCACCAGCCGGGAGCCCGGTTTTCCCGTCAGTTGCGCATTAAAGCTCTTTTCAATACCTTCTATTCCCTGCCCGTCGATATTGGTAAAGCCGATCAAATTGGCCGCTACGTGTCCGGCAGGGTAAAAACGGCGCGACTCTTCCCGCAGGTTAATACCCGGTAGATTCAGTTTATCTATCCATTCGGCTTGCTGGGGTGAAACCTGGCGCGCGAGGTAGATAAAACGGCCTGCCGGGTTACTGTTTACCCGTTCCGCAAGCGTACTGAGCGACAGATGCAGGGCGCTGGCCAGCGCCTGCCAGCGCTCATTGTAGCCAACGCCGCCTTTGCTTATGATAGTCTTCGGATCGGCCCAGACAGCATTAACCGGAACGCTCACCGCTAAGGGCCGCCCTTCTCTGTCGGTGATCATGCCGCGTGGAGAGGCCGTGGTCACTTCACGAAGCGAGCGCATATCTTCTTGTTTCACCAGTTTCGACGGCGTAACAATTTGCAGCCATGCCACCCGCCCTAACAACAATGCCATACTGAGCAGAATGGCAGTGCAAAGTAGTGCAAAACGTATGGGCGTAAAATTACGGGTATCGCCGTCGCTTTTCTTTTTCACCTGATCTCCAGCCGAATCATTTTTCAGGTGATTGATTTAACGGGAAACGGACGGAAAAACCAGAAAAAACAATGCTAATAATATCGCGCCTTTGCAACAAATCGCTAACGAGAGCGCGTCCAGACACATTTTGAAGGATATTGAATTAAAAAGCCCCGCTTTTAGCGAGGCTTTATATCTGAGGCTGACGCGACAAACGCATCAAATCAGTGGTGTCGATCAGATAGCTGTTACGTTAACAGCAGCCGGACCTTTCTGGCCGTCCTGAATTTCGAACTCAACGTTCTGGCCTTCAGCCAGAGTTTTGAAACCATTGCCCTGGATAGCGGAGAAGTGTACGAACACATCTTTGCTGCCGTCAGCCGGAGTAATGAAGCCAAAACCTTTGGATTCGTTGAACCACTTAACTTGACCTTTAATCTTTGCCATTTGCAAAATTCCTTAGAGTGTTTTCTTTGCCCGTAGGCATAACATAGATAAAACTGAGACATTACTGCTTGAGGCACTAATATAAGGTTCGGCAGAGAAGCGGTATTCAACGTCAACGTGTTTACTCAGGACTTCTTTACTGAAAATGCCACACATAAACAGAACTGTACCTCGTTTAACCCAAAGCCTGTTATCACATACAACGTTAATTATGGCAAGCCATTTTTAAACGTGTCTCGATCCGTCGCACAAATTACGAGAACCTTCACAAATTGACAGCACGTTTATGCAACAAAGTTGCGAAAGATATATCCTCACGCGCTGACGGACTCCTGACAACGTCACTGCTGAAAAGCCATTTTTCTACCATAGCTCAATAACTTCGCTTCTTCCAGTGCATCAAATCACATTTAAAAGCTGTATTTTTCATATCACTTTTTATGCTGAGTTATGCATAAATTGTCACAATGATAAAAAACACCTTTTAATCAAAATAATAGAAAAGAAAAGCGATTTTCGACACCGCTTTTTGTGATGTTCTGCGTCTTTACAGAATGCCTTAAAATAATGAACAAACAATGACAATCCATAAAGAGAGAGAAACGTTTCGCTTTTAATAGAGAATGAGCGGTATCACAAAAATGCCATATGTCCTTTTGTTATACATATAAAACTATGTTGCATATAAAGCCATACATTATGTAAGGCGTTGATGCCGTAGTATCAGTTGCAAACGGCAACGCGGAGTGATCCGACGGGGAAATGGGGCGTATGGCACTGGCGCCATTTGCGCCCCGGTAAGCATTATCGTTCAGCAACCAGACGAATGATGTCCTCATCCTCTTTTGGTTCGCTTGCCGCTGTTGCGGGTTCCGCTTCTTTTTCTGGTTCGTTTGCTTCGCAAAGGCGGCGTAACAACGCGTTTTGCCGCTTCTGTTGATCCAATAACGCTTCGAGCAGTTCTATCTGCTCGTTGGCACGGGAACTTGCCCGGTTGACAAAGAACCAGAGCGCCAGCCCCACCACCAGAACCACCATTGATACTATTAAAGATGCAAGAGAAAACGCACCAGAGTTTAAAACGTCGTTCATTTCACCACCTCGATGTAGAGACGTCATTCTACCACTGCTACACGGGAAGGAAATCTCTGGTGTAAAACGTTTACCAGGGAATAAATTTATTGATGGCGCAAATACCGCTGAAAAATTGTACATCCTGATCGCACATGATATTAAACACCTGCGCCCACAGCAACAGGCATACTACCACCACGATGCCGAGAACGACCCATCGAAATTTTTTCACTCCACTCTCCGATCTTACATCTTATGTCGCTAAATTATCATGAGTTACTTAAACCAGGAGTAACTGTAGCGGCATTATATGTTTTTAGGAATGATTCACTTGTTTCAATCAATGTACACGCTACTCTTATTCTAACTAAAAAAGAAAAGAGGTAGTAATGCGTTTGATCATTCGCGCAATTGTATTGTTTGCCCTGGTGTGGATAGGCCTGCTGATGAGCGGCTATGGCATCCTGGTGGGAAGTAAAGTGAACGCTGCGGGGCTGGGTTTACAGTGCCATTACCTGACCGCACGCGGCACCAGCACGGCGCAATATCT
Source organism: Salmonella sp. SAL04196 (assembly GCF_046550835.1). NCBI lineage: Bacteria > Pseudomonadati > Pseudomonadota > Gammaproteobacteria > Enterobacterales > Enterobacteriaceae > Salmonella > Salmonella sp. SAL04196. The sequence continues at coordinate 389,235 of NZ_JBGDXE010000001.1, read as the reverse complement.
CCATACCAACAGCGGCATTATTGGCTTTTCCGACTGTCCCATTTTTAGAAAAAGCGCCACCGTGGTGGATAATGGCTAAGCGGCAATAAATAATTTCACAGTGAAACTATCACCAATAATTCCGCTATATTGGCTGTTGTTCATAAGTACTGTTAAATAATATTTTAATAACCGTTAAATAAGCCGACAGACATTATCTTCTTTTACGATTTCATCCCACCCGATGTTATAAAAAAAGCAGCTACATTTTTCGCAGCTGCTTTTTTTTAACGTCATGCTAATAACGTTGCTTAGAAGGGATAATCGTTGTAACCCATTTGCTCAGAAATTTTACGCGCGGCGGCGTGTAACATAGCCACATATTCCTGTAGGCGTTCTTCTGAAAAACGCAGCGTCGGGAACGAAATGCTTAACCCTGCGATGACTACGCCAAAACGGTCAAATACCGGTACGCCGATACAACGTAACCCTTCTTCCTGTTCTTCGTTATCTTCACCGTAGCCTTGCGCACGCACTTCATCCAACAGCGGCAGCAACGCTTCAGTGCTGGTAATCGTGCGTCCAGTGCTTTGCTTATACTCTACGCCGTCGAGAATCTGCTTAACCTCATCACGGTCGCGCCAGGCCAGAAGCACTTTACCGATGGCCGTACTGTACAGCGGATTACGACGCCCAATACGTGAGTACATCCGCAGATTGTACATAGAGTCAATTTTATGGATATAGACAATGCTGTCTTCATCCAGCGCGCCAAGATGGATAGTTTCTTTTGTCAGACGAGACAGTTCGCGCATCTGAATGTCCGCACTGCGGATGAGATCAACATTTTGCAAAGCTCGTGCGCCCAGCTCAAACAGCTTTAGCGTCAGAGAGTATTTTTCAGACTCCCCCTCCTGAGCCACGTAGCCCAGCGTTTTCATGGTTTGCAAAAAGCGATAAACGGTACTTTTCGACATCATGACGCGCTGCGATAGCTCGGTAATCCCTATTTCACGCTCTTCACCCAGCGCCTGCAGAATGCCGAAAACTTTCAGCACAGAAGATACAGAATCAGGCTGCTTATCCAGATCTGCGTTTGCCATTTATCACCTCATTACGAGCGTTTTATAAAATTCAGAACGAGTTTTTATTATAATTTCACGCCAGGTCGCCCGCAATCCATCTTTGCTTACTTCGTTACAAATCTGCGACATAACAACTCAGTATTAATGCTAACATTATTATTCAGCTCATAATTCCCCTTATTACAAAATACTTATGGAAAAAACACGGGCCGATGGCCTGCCCCTCCCGCAGAGATACGGCGCTATCCTGACGATTATTATCGGTATTTCGATGGCGGTTCTGGATGGCGCAATCGCTAATGTCGCGCTGCCAACCATTGCGACTGATTTACATGCCTCCCCTGCCAGCTCTATCTGGATTGTCAATGCATACCAAATCGCCATTGTCGTCTCACTACTTTCCCTGTCTTTTTTAGGCGACATGTTTAGTTATCGCCGGATCTATAAATGTGGTTTAGTGGTATTTCTGCTTTCATCATTGTTTTGCGCGCTTTCAGACTCGCTGCAGATGCTGACGCTGGCGCGCATCGCGCAGGGATTTGGCGGCGCGGCGCTAATGAGCGTAAACACGGCGCTGATTCGTCTTATCTACCCCCAGCGTCATCTGGGACGAGGCATGGGAATTAACTCTTTTATCGTCGCAGTCTCTTCCGCCGCGGGTCCGACGATCGCCGCGGCGATCCTGTCCATCTCATCATGGAAATGGCTGTTTCTGATTAATGTCCCGTTAGGTATCATCGCGTTAATTCTGGCCATCCGCTTTTTACCAGCAAACATCGCCCATGACACTAAGCCACGCTTTGACTTACCGAGCGCGGTAATGAATGCGCTCACATTTGGCCTGCTGATTACCGCATTGAGCGGCTTTGCCCAGGGACAGTCGCTAACGTTGATTGGCGCAGAGCTGCTCGTTCTGGTCGTGGTCGGGTTTTTCTTCGTGCGCCGCCAGCTTTCTTTGCCCGTCCCCTTGTTACCCATCGACTTGTTACGCATTCCGCTTTTTTCACTCTCGATCGGCACGTCAATTTGCTCGTTCTGCGCGCAAATGTTAGCCATGGTCTCGCTACCTTTTTATCTGCAAACCGTGCTGGGCCGTAGCGAAGTAGAAACCGGCCTGTTATTGACGCCCTGGCCACTGGCAACGATGGTGATGGCACCGCTGGCGGGATACCTGATAGAACGTCTTCATGCCGGTTTGCTGGGGGCGCTGGGAATGGTGATAATGGCAGCCGGGTTGTTTGCGCTGGTCATGTTGCCAGCCTCCCCCTCCGATCTGAATATTATCTGGCCGATGATCCTTTGCGGCGCAGGGTTTGGCCTGTTCCAGTCGCCGAATAATCACACCATTATCACTTCCGCGCCGCGTGAGCGCAGCGGTGGCGCCAGCGGGATGCTGGGCACGGCGCGACTGTTAGGCCAAAGTACTGGCGCCGCGCTGGTAGCGCTGATGTTGAACCAGTTTGGCGATAGCGGTACGCATCTTTCGCTGCTCGCAGCGGCGATCCTGGCGACTCTCGCGGCGGTAGTGAGCGGTTTACGTATTACGCAACCACGCGTTCAGGCGTAAAAAAAGCGCGTCATTCGACGCGCTTTTCATACTTGCCAGTGGGCTTATTATTTCAGGTACTCGCCGCTACGCAGCGCTTCAATGCGTTTATCAAGCGGTGGGTGCGTCATAAACAGCTCGCTTAACGATTTCGATTTACCGTTAATACAAAACGCCATCATGCTGGTCGCTTCTTGCGGCTCGTAGCTGGTTTTCAGGCGCTGCAACGCAGCAATCATTTTTTCACGGCCAACCAGCTTCGCCGATCCCGCATCGGCATGAAACTCACGGTAACGGGAGAACCACATGGTGATAATGCTCGCCAGAATACCGAAGACCAGTTCCAGCACCGTCGCAACGGCGAAATAGATTAGCGGATTACCGTTACTTCCTTCGCCCTCATCACGGTTGCCGCCCAGAAAACCAGCGGCAATTTGCGCGATAATGCGCGAAATAAAGATAACGAAGGTGTTAACCACCCCCTGAATCAACGTCATCGTCACCATATCGCCATTGGCAATATGGCTGATTTCATGCGCAATGACGGCTTCCGCTTCGTCAGGGCTCATGTTTTGCAACAAACCGGTGCTCACAGCGACCAATGAGGCGTCACGGCGTGCGCCCGTCGCAAACGCGTTAATGTCCGGCGCATGGTAGATAGCAACCTGCGGCATGGCGATACCGGCCTGGCGCGCTTGCGTTGCTACGGTGTTCATCAACCAGCGTTCTCTTTCATTGCGAGGCTGTTCAATAACTTCCCCTCCTACGGATTTTAACGCCATCCATTTGGACATCAGCAATGAAATAAAAGAACCGCCAAAACCAAACAGCAGCGCCATGATCAGCAAGCCTTGCACGCTGCTCGACTGTATCCCTGTCAGGCTCAGAACCAGCCCGAAAACGACCATCACGGCCAGGTTCGTCAGCAGGAAGAGCGCGATTCGCATCATAATTTTCTTTTAACCTCAATTTAACAAAGCGCACTATGCGATTACCCACATCGTATGGGTCTTATGGCTATTTTCAAGCATCACCAGGCGGTAAGTCACGAGAAAAACACAACTTTACATTTTGTAGCATTATCCTGACGACTTCTGCGCTTGTTAAAAAAAACAGGCACAATTTTTTGTGCCTGTTTAGCGTTACTTATTGGCTGCCGCCTGCTCCGCTGGTTTTTCTTTTTCAAGATGCGCCAGGTCCAGAGCAATCTTCACCGTTTCATCAAGGTACGGGTCCGGCTCCTGGTAATCCTTTGGCAGATCGTCCAGTTTCTTCAGCAACGGTTTACCCTCGCGTTTAAACCGATCGTTAATACGCGCCAGACGCAGAGCGTCTTCTTCATTGTTCTCTTTCTCACGCTGCGCATAATTCAGAGAGACGATGTTGCGCTTATCCTTCATGGCATTGAAACGTGCGATATCCTTCATGATGTACTGGAACTCAGGATCTTTGGCGATACGCGCGTTGTGTTCTTTCAATAATTCCGGGCCAAACGGGGCCAAATCGTCCGATTTCACGTATTTCGCCGCATCAATGCTATCCCACGGCAAGGCGTTATCTTCAAATTTTTCTCCGGTTTCCGTCTCTTCATTGCCAGTCGGCATGATGATATCCGGCGTGACCCCTTTACGCTGCGTACTACCGCCGTTGACACGGTAAAACTTCTGAATGGTGTACTGCACCGAACCCAGCGCAGGCCATTCCGGGCGAAGCATCTGATCGTAAATTCGGTTTAGCGAACGATATTGTTGTACCGTCCCTTTACCGAAGGTCGGCTCACCGACAATCAGCGCGCGCCCATAATCCTGCATCGCGGCAGCAAAGATTTCCGATGCCGAGGCACTGAAACGATCGACCAGCACCACCAGCGGGCCTTTGTAGTAGACCACGCCGTCGGTGTCGCTATCCTCACGCACTTTGCCGTTATTGTCGCGCACCTGAACTATCGGACCAGAAGGGATAAACAGACCGGAAAGCGAAACGGCTTCCGTCAGCGCCCCACCGCCGTTTGAACGCAGATCGATAACGATGCTGTTAACGTTCTGTTTTTCCAGCTTCTGAAGCTGAACTTTGACATCATCGGTCAAGCCAACATAGAAGCCTGGAATATCCAGTACGCCAACTTTTTCCTTGCCGACGGTTTTCACCGACATTTTAACCGCGCGATCTTCAAGACGAATCCGTTCACGCGTCAGCGTGATAATACGCGTTTTCGTCCCTTTACCAGCCGGCAGTATTTCCAGTCGGACCTTGCTGCCTTTTGGCCCTTTGATCAGCGCCACCACATCGTCAAGACGCCAGCCAATGACGTCGACCATCGGTTTTCCGGCCTGCCCTACGCCAACGATACGATCGCCGACGCTAATTGACTTACTCTTCGCTGCCGGGCCGCCGGCGACCAATGAGTTAATGACAGTATAATCGTCATCCATTTGCAGCACCGCGCCGATACCTTCCAGAGACAGGCTCATTTCGGTATTAAACTGCTCGGTATTGCGGGGAGAAAGATAATTCGTATGCGGGTCGATTTCACGCGCAAAAGCGGTCATCGCCAGCGAGAACACATCTTCACTGTTGGTCTGCGCCAGGCGACGAATAGCGAATTTGTAGCGACGCGTCAGCGTTTCGCGAATTTCTTTGTCGCTCTTGCCGGTGAGTTTCAGACTGAGCTCATCGAATTTCACTTTACCATCCCACAGCGCATTTAGCTCAGCCTCATCTTTCGGCCAGGGCGCTTTACTGCGGTCCAGGTTAAACGTATCGTTTCCGGTGAAATCCATTGGCCGCTCCAGCACTTTTAGCGCGTACTGGTAACGTTCAAACCGGCGCTTTTGCGCCAGGTTATAAAGATCGTAAAAAACATCCAGCTTACCCGTGCGCAGCTCATCGCCCAACACGGTTTTCTTTTTCGCAAACTGCTCGACATCGCTCGCCAACAAAACGTTGTGGCTATAGTCGAGAAGATTCAGATAGCGATCAAAAATCTTTGCCGAAAATGCTTCATCCAGATCGAACTGGCGATAGTGGGAGCGGGTAAAACGCGACGTTACTCGCTCGCTCACCGTCGCATGTTGCGTCTCTTCCTTTAGTACGGGAATTTGATCGGCACGCGTAATATCTTCCACGGCGAAGGACTGGCCTGCTAATGCAAGCAGGCCAGCTAACGCGGTAAGCCTAAAAAAAGTGTTCATGCCAGGCCTGGCCTCCGTTTCAGAACACCAGGTGTTCTGCGCGTACAATCAAAGACATACCCGAATTCAGCTGTACACGGACACCATCTTTGGTGATTTCTAATACGGTGGCATCCATCGCATTATTACCCGCTTTCACCTTGAGGGACTGCCCTACGGTCAATACTGAAATATCAGAAACCGGCGTGTGCTTCTCTTCGCGAGGCGCACGCGGCGCTTTCGTCGTCGGTTTATCAGCGCGAGGTTTACGTTCAGCGCCTTCTTTACGACGCGCTACCGGGCGAGGTTTACGCTCGCGTCGCGGCGCGTCTTCTTTTTCGCCAGCCGCCGCGGCAGCTTCGCGTTTTTTCGCTTGCTGCTCTGCGCGCTGCGCCTGAACACGGGCTTTGGCTTCTTCAAGCTGCTTACGCGCATGTTCGACATGCTGTTCTTCCAGCTCGCCGCACGGATTGCCATCAAGGTCGACGCGCGTTGCGCCCGGCTTAACGCCGTACAGGTAACGCCAGCTTGAAGTATAAAGACGTAAAGCGGAACGAAGTTGCGTTTTGCTGAGGTTCATTTCGCCCCCAACTCGCTCTACCAGATCCTGAAAAATACCAATTTTCAGCGGGCGAGCTTCGCCTTCCGCACTAAAACAGTGAGGAAAACGCTCGGCCAGAAACGCGATAACTTCTTTACTGCTATTCAACTTAGGTTGATTTTCCATGAAATTTCCTGATTACAACGGACGTAGCCAACAAGCAGCAGGCATGAACAGGCGTCATTATAATGACGCCATCAGTAATTGCTACGTTATCCGTTGATTATCCTGCGACGCTCGCAAAGAATTTTTTGTAATCCGTCGTTGCAAGCACGGTTTCAAGCTGTGCGACCAGCGTACGCAGGCCGTGTTCATCTTCTTCGGTAAAACGGCCAAACGCCGTGCTATCTATATCCAGCACACCGATAATCCGTTCACCAACCGTGACAGGCAGCACAATTTCGGCGTTGCTGGCGGCATCACAGGCAATATGGCCGTCAAACGCATGAACATCATCAATACGTTGAACCTTATTCTGCGCTACCGCTGCGCCGCACACGCCGCGACCAACCGGAATCCGCACACAGGCGATTCGCCCCTGAAACGGCCCCAACACCAGCGTATCGCCTTCGAGGAGATAAAATCCTGCCCAGTTCACCTCGGTAAGACGTTCGAACAGTAACGCGCTGGTATTCGCCAGCGTGGCCAGAAAGCTGGTTTCACCTGCCATTAACGACTGAAAATCGCGGTTTAACGCCGCGTATAGTTCTGTTTTGCTCATTATATAATCACTTCGTGGTCTTACTCCTAAACACAGGCTATTAAAATAAGCATTAAATGCGTTCTTGCTCAAGATTATTCCTGTCATGAGTTAAGATTACATTATTCTAACACTTTGATTCACGATACATGGCTCTGAACACCTCACACGTCACGCCAACAAAAAAGCTAACGATCAGGTCAATTAGCGAAGCGCTGCCGCGCAGCCACTATCAGCGCTGCCCTGAATGCGACATGCTGTTCAGCTTGCCGGAGATGAGCGCTCATCAAAGCGCTTATTGTCCTCGTTGCCAGGCCAAAATTCGCGATGGGCGCGACTGGTCGCTGACGCGGCTGACCGCGATGGCGGTAACCATGCTGCTATTGATGCCGTTTGCCTGGAGCGAACCGTTACTCCATATCTACCTGTTGGGCGTACGCATTGATGCCAATGTGATGCACGGCATCTGGCAAATGACGCAGCAGGGCGATCCGTTAACCGCCGCAATGGTGCTCTTTTGCGTGGTGGGCGCGCCGCTTATTCTGGTTTTTTCAATTGCTTATCTGTGGTTTGGCAGCCTTCTCGGCATGAATCTGCGTCCAGTCCTGCTGATGCTGGAAAAACTGAAAGAGTGGGTGATGCTGGACATCTATCTGGTCGGTATTGGCGTTGCCTCTATCAAAGTGCAGGACTATGCCTTTCTGCAGCCGGGCATCGGGCTTTTAGCGTTCGTCTCGTTGGTGGTTCTTAGCATTCTGACTATGATTCATCTGAATGTGGAGCAACTATGGGAACGATTTTATCCGCAGCGCCCTGCTCAACGTGCGGACGAAAGATTGCGCGTCTGTCTTGGCTGCCACTTTAGTGGCTATCCGGATGCGAAAGGACGATGCCCGCGTTGTCATATTCCGCTACGGTTACGCAGAAAACAGAGCATACAGAAGTGTTGGGCGGCCTTGCTGGCGTCTATTGTCTTTTTGCTGCCGGCAAACCTGCTGCCTATCTCGGTAATCTACATTAATGGCGGGCGTCAGGAAGATACTATCCTGTCTGGCATTATGTCGCTTGCCAGCAGCAATATCGCCGTCGCCGCCGTCGTTTTTATCGCCAGTATTTTGGTGCCGTTTACCAAAGTCATCGTGATGTTTACGCTACTGTTGAGTATCCATTTTAAATGCGAACAGGGACTGCGGACGCGAATTCTGTTGCTGCGTCTGGTGACATGGATAGGCCGCTGGTCGATGCTGGATCTTTTCGTTATCTCGTTAACCATGTCTCTGATTAATCGCGATCAGATTCTGGCTTTTACTATGGGACCGGCTGCGTTTTATTTCGGCGCAGCGGTAATTTTGACTATTCTTGCAGTGGAATGGCTGGATAGCCGCTTACTTTGGGATGCACATGAGTCAGGAAACGCCCGCTTCGAAGACTGAAGCGCAAATTAAAACCAAACGCCGTATTTCACCTTTCTGGCTGCTACCGCTTATCGCGCTAATGATCGCAGGGTGGCTAGTATGGGATAGCTACCAGGATCGCGGCAATAGCGTGACTATCGATTTTATGTCGGCGGACGGTATCGTACCGGGCCGTACTCCCGTGCGTTATCAGGGAGTAGAAGTCGGCACCGTGGAAGATGTCAGTCTGAGCAAAGATCTGCGCAAAATTGAAGTTCGCGTCAGTATCAAATCAGATATGGAAGATGCGTTGCGCGAAGAGACGCAATTCTGGCTGGTGACGCCCAAAGCCTCGCTGGCGGGCGTTTCCGGCCTGGATGCGTTGGTCGGCGGGAATTACATCGGTATGATGCCAGGTAAAGGTAAGCCCAGAGATCATTTCGTCGCCCTGGATACACAGCCTAAATACCGGCTTAGCAACGGCGATCTGATGATTCATCTCAATGCGCCGGATCTCGGTTCGCTTAATAGCGGTTCACTGGTCTATTTCCGTAAAATCCCTGTCGGACGGGTGTATGACTATTCGATTAACCCTAACAAACAGGGCGTGACGATTGACGTTCTGATTGAGCGACGGTTTACCGATCTGGTGAAAAAAGGCAGCCGTTTTTGGAATGTCTCCGGCATTGACGCCGATCTAAGCCTGAGCGGCGCGAAGGTGAAACTGGAGAGCCTCGCGGCCCTGGTCAATGGCGCGATTGCGTTTGACTCACCGGACAATTCCAAACCCGCCGCCCAGGATGACACGTTCGGCTTATATAAAGATTTAGCCCACAGCCAACGAGGGGTAATCGTTAAACTTGAGCTGCCCAGCGGAGACGGTCTGAAAGCGGAATCTACGCCGCTCATGTACCAGGGACTGGAGGTGGGTGAGCTTTCTAAACTGACGCTCAACCCTGGCGGTAAAGTCACCGGAGAGATGACCGTCGATCCCAGCGTTGTTCCGCTGATGCGGGAAAATACGCGCATTGAGTTACGCAATCCCAAACTGTCGCTGAGCGACGCGAATATCAGTTCGTTGTTAACCGGAAAAACCTTCGAGCTGGTGCCGGGCGACGGCGAACCGCGCAGTGAATTTGTGGTGGTGCCGGGTGAAAAGGCCCTGCTGCATGAGGCGAATGCCTTAACCCTGACGCTGACGGCCCCGGAGAGTTACGGCATCGAACCAGGCCAGCCGTTAATTTTACATGGCGTAAAAATTGGCCAGGTCATTGAGCGCAACTTATCCAGTAAAGGCGTGTCATTCATCGTCGCGATTGAACCGCAGCACCGAGATTTGGTACAGGGCGACAGTAAATTCGTGGTCAACAGCCGGGTGGATGTCAAAGTCGGCCTTGACGGCGTAGAGTTCCTCGGCGCCAGCGCCAGCGAGTGGATTGACGGCGGAATTCGTATTTTACCCGGTACGAGCGGGAAGATGAAATCCACCTACCCGCTCTATGCTAACCTGGAAAAAGCGCTGGAAAATAGCCTCAGTGACTTACCGACTACCACCTTAACGCTGACGGCCGAAACGTTGCCGGATGTCCAGGCAGGTTCCGTCGTGCTGTATCGAAAATTTGAAGTAGGCGAAGTCATCACCGTTCGCCCACGCGCCAATACCTTTGACATCGACCTGCATATTAAGCCGGAGTATCGCCACCTGTTAACCAGCAATAGCGTGTTCTGGGCGGAAGGCGGCGCGAAGGTGCAACTTAACGGCAGCGGCCTAACGGTACAGGCCTCGCCACTCTCCCGCGCGCTGAAAGGGGCCATTAGTTTTGATAACCTGAGCGGCGCCAGCGCCAGTCGGCGCAAAGGCGATAAACGCATTCTTTATGCTTCAGAAACTTCCGCCCGCGCGGTAGGCGGACAAATTACGCTGCACGCGTTCGACGCCGGAAAATTGGCGGAGGGGATGCCAATTCGTTACCTCGGTATTGATATCGGCCAGATCCAGACGCTGGAATTGATCACCGCACGTAATGAAGTGCAGGCAAAAGCCGTCCTTTATCCGGAGTACGTACAGACATTTGCCCGCGCCGGGACACGTTTTTCCGTTATTACGCCACAAATCTCCGCGGCGGGCGTCGAGCATCTGGATACGATTCTCCAGCCCTATATTAACGTTGAGCCAGGACGCGGCGCGGCACGGCGCGACTTTGAACTGCAGGAAGCCACGATTACCGACTCACGCTATCTGGATGGGTTAAGCATCGTCGTGGAGGCGCCAGAAGCAGGCTCGCTTAATATTGGTACACCCGTCCTGTTCCGCGGTATCGAAGTGGGAACCGTCACCGGAATGTCCCTGGGGTCGCTCTCCGATCGCGTGATGATCACCTTGCGTATCAGTAAGCGTTACCAATATCTGGTGCGGAATAACTCCGTATTCTGGCTTGCCTCCGGCTATAGTCTCGACTTTGGTCTGACAGGCGGCGTGGTGAAAACGGGGACATTTAATCAATTCATCCGTGGCGGTATCGCCTTCGCTACTCCACCAGGTACGCCGCTGGCGCCAAAAGCGCAAGCCGGTAAGCATTTCCTGTTACAAGAGAGCGAACCGAAAGAGTGGCGTGAATGGGGTACCGCTCTGCCACGTTAAACACCCGGCTCCGGCGTACTCGCGCCGGAGCGTTTTATGCTACACTGCGCGCCTGTTTTTTTGCCGGCGATACACCTGTGGCTCAACACGCTGTCTATTTTCCTGACGCTTTTCTGACGCAAATGCGTGAAGCAATGCCTTCCACGCTCTCTTTTGATGAATTTATTTCGGCCTGCCAACGCCCGTTGCGCCGCAGTATACGCATCAATACACTTAAAATCTCCGTGGCTGATTTCCTTGCCCTAATCGCGCCCTACGGCTGGTCGCTCACGCCAATTCCGTGGTGTCATGAAGGATTCTGGATCGAGCGCGATGATGAAGAGGCATTGCCGCTTGGCAGTACCGCTGAGCATTTAAGCGGCCTGTTTTACATTCAGGAGGCCAGTTCGATGCTGCCGGTCGCGGCCCTGTTCGCCGATGGTAATCATCCGCAGCGGGTCATGGATATGGCAGCGGCGCCTGGTTCCAAAACCACGCAGATCGCTGCCCGCATGGGGAACCGCGGCGCCATTCTGGCCAACGAATTTTCGGCCAGCCGCGTCAAAGTTCTGCACGCTAATATCAGCCGATGTGGAATCGCCAATACCGCACTGACGCATTTCGATGGCCGCGTATTTGGCGCTGCGTTACCGGAGATGTTTGACGCTATCCTGCTGGATGCGCCCTGCTCTGGCGAAGGCGTAGTACGTAAAGATCCTGATGCGCTAAAAAACTGGTCGCCAGAAAGCAATCTGGATATCGCGGCGACACAGCGGGAACTGCTCGACAGCGCTTTTCATGCTTTACGACCCGGCGGCACGCTGGTCTACTCCACCTGCACGTTAAATCGCCAGGAAAACGAAGCGGTCTGCCTCTGGCTGAAAGAGACCTACGCCGACGCCGTTGAATTTTTGCCGCTGGGTGATCTGTTTCCTGATGCTGACCGCGCCCTCACCCCGGAAGGCTTCCTGCACGTCTTCCCGCAAATTTACGACTGCGAAGGATTCTTCGTCGCACGTCTGCGTAAAATGTCATCCCTTCCAGCCATGCCTGCGCCGGGGTATAAAGTGGGGGCATTTCCTTTTACCCCTCTCAAAGGCCGCGAAGCATTACACGTTACCCAGGCGGCCAACGCCGTCGGACTGCTATGGGATGAAAATCTCCATCTTTGGCAGCGTGAAAAAGAGGTCTGGCTGTTCCCGGCAGAAATTGAATCACTGATCGGAAAAGTCCGTTTTTCCCGGCTCGGCATTAAGCTGGCCGAAAGTCATAATAAAGGCTATCGCTGGCAACATGAGGCGACGATAGCCCTTGCCTGCCCGACTCATGCTCACGCGTTCGAACTTTCTGTGCAAGAGGCGGAGGAGTGGTATCGCGGTCGGGATATTTATCCGCAAACACCCCCTGCCGCTGATGATGTCCTGGTGACATTCCAGCATCAGCCGCTTGGTCTGGCAAAACGTATCGGCGCCAGAATAAAGAACAGTTACCCGCGTGAACTGGTACGTGATGGCAAACTCTTTACTGGTAATAGCTAAAAGCGCACAAAAAAACCGCACTTTTTGACTGGCGCTTTTGCGTACGTTGACTACGCTGAAAAATGGACGGCTAAACTGGTCGTACCACAATTAGCGTATTAACGGAGAGCACGATGATGAAAACCAGTGTGCGCATTGGCGCTTTTGAAATCGACGATGCCGAATTACATGGCGAATCGCCGGGGGAGCGAACGTTAACAATCCCCTGTAAATCCGATCCGGATTTATGTATGCAACTGGACGCCTGGGATGCCGAAACCAGCGTTCCCGCCATTCTCAACGGGGAACATTCCGTTTTGTTCCGTAATCATTACGATCCTAAATCTGATGCCTGGGTCATGCGTCTTGCCTGACTCAAAAAGAACCCGTCGCCAGGCGGGTTATTTATTCTTCCTTTTCTCATTTCCCCCCTGCGCTAACCTCTCCTACACTATCGTGTAAAGTAGTTAACATTGAGGATGTAATGTTCGCGCTGGTACTTTTTGTATGTTACCTGGATGGAGGATGCGAGGATATTGTCGTGGACATCTACGATACCGAGCAGCAATGTCTTTATTCGATGGACGATCAACGGATTCGCCATGGCGGCTGTTTTCCGGTAGAGGATTTTATCGACGGCTTCTGGCGACCTGCGCAGCAATATAGCGATTTTTAACCCTGGTCGCTGATACCGCTATTGTATCCGCGCTAACGTCAATTGCCCGCCAAATACCGCGCCTGTATCAATATAGTGTACGTTGGCAAAATCCATGCGCCGGCGCAACGGCGTATGGCCAAACCAAAAATGATCGGCTCCGCTAATCCCGCCACGCTTATTTATGAGCCGTTCGCGGCTCCAGAGAACCTGATGTAAGTCGACCTTTTTTTGCCATTGATAGGTTGACGCTGGATAATCTGCATGAGCGATCACATGCGTGCTATGGCGGCAGCGAACTTCCAGTATCCAGGGCAGCCGCTGACAAAGGATAAAAAGCGCTTCAGCTTGCGCAGCGTGTTCAGCCGTCAGGCGGGTAAACCAGTCGCCACCATTCATCAACCACAGCGTCGACTGCGATGAGGCCCGCGCATCCAGCGCCATTTGTTCATGATTGCCGCGAACCGCCATCATCCAGGACTCACGCAGTAAAGCCAGGCAACCCAGGCTGTCCGGGCCTCTATCAATGAGATCGCCCACAGAAACTAACAAGTCTTGTTGCGGATCAAATCGACACTCACGTAACTTTTTCATTAACATTGAAAAACAGCCGTGGATATCGCCGACCACCCAGACATGCCGCCAATTCTTTGCCTCTATTCGCTGATAAATCTCTTCAGGCCGCATCATGTTTTTCCTGTCGTTCATTACCCAGGACAGATATAAAAAGATAGCGTGTGCAGATTTTTTTTGCTTAGTAAACGTGCTCTGTTGTAAATAGCGAATTTCATCAGTAGCGAGTAAATGCTTTGTTATCATCGCAATAAAATATAACTGGCTGCGCCAGGGGAGTGTTATCCCCTGGCGCAGCGAGCTACTCACTATCGCCTGTTCACGTTCAATATTCTTCCTCCTTAAAAACATATCGGAAACATAAACCACATATCGACACCACAGGCTTCAGCACACTCTTCAGCTGAGTGAGTTGCAAGGCAAACCAGCGCCAATGCAGGTGTCGTTACCGTGGCGACCATCGCCCCCACAAACAGGAGCAGCATAATTTTTTTTAAAGGCGGCATAACCTCTCCTGACAGTTAACAGACCATTAATCCTTATCGAGACATCATCCGTGCGCGGGTATCATAGACTTAACAACACGCAGCGTTACAAAAAAAGCTGTCTGGTTATACTGGTATTTAGAGTAATAACAATTATTTTAAGTTTTAAGGGTATCCATTTGATTTTTATATTAAAATAAATATGACGACGTTTTGTTAAAAGCGTCGCCATAAAAATGAATATATAGTTTCAGAAAATCTGCTATTAATTCATACGGTTAATAGCGGTATTGTGTTTGCTATCTTCAGGAGGCATTCTGAAGATACTTATTCGCAATATTTTCTATAGTTAACTGAAATTGTTGTGGCGTTGGCATCGTCCCCTTATTAAACAGCGGCGTAACTTCTTTCATAACGATTTTCTCAGCATGCGCTTTAAAAGACACCTGCTGATTATGATTTATAAACATATGCGGATATTTAATGCTCGCTGCAGCAATGAGGGGGACGACAAAAGGATTCGCCCTGCCCCACCTGGAGTAAATACGCCGTTTTTCATCTCTCCAGGTAGCCCCGCATTCTGCGCAGCCTCTCCTATCTCTTTCAGAAATGGGGTAATACTGATCCCTTTACTGATGAGTAATTTACAACATTGATCTTTATTATTACTGTACACGGCTGCTAATATGGCTTCGCATGTCTGACGAGCATAGGCCGGATCTTTACTCGCATTACCTTTGATATCCAGGCTATTGAGCTTTTGCAGCATAAAATCTTTAACAGTTTTACTGGTTAATACTGCCCTCCCCTCAGAGGCGCTCCCACGATGAAAATGGGTAGTCGGTATGTCTGTTTGCAGATGCAGGCTAAAGCGATCTGACAAACTCGTCGACAGGCTGATAAAGCTATTTCTAACGGCAGTAATACTTTTTGCAAAAATGTCCTTCTCCGTTGTTTTTTCTTTTACTGGTTCAACGTCACTTCTATGGATTCTGTAGTGCTGGGTGGATAGTGTTATGTTAGTCACGGTAGTTCTCCTTTTAGATAACTATGCATAGCTACACTTTATTTATATTTCTTGCTTTCAAAAAATAGCCACCTTCTCCACAACCATTTTTACTCATTGATCTTTATAAATTTTATTTTCCTGATGGATTTTGTTCTTCTGTCACTTAGCCTGTTTTTTTTCGGCGCAAGGTGATCGACTTTTATCGAGCAATATTTTTATCGGGACAATCCTGAACAGGCAAAACATCACTTCAATTCAACTGCTGCGTCACACAAAACATTCATGAATATTATTATTTATGCTGATGTTGTTACGATTTTGCCCCCATTCACAGGCTGGCGACCAATTATCCTGCCAGCGAGTTAGCCGCTTTTTCAAAACCTATAAAGTCGCCATGCCAAACCTCTCCGCCACTGTAACCCTTATCTAAATATCAATTAATTAACTGATTTTTATATATTATGACTTTTCATGGCGTTCAGAAAAACTACAAATGAAATGGATTGACTCATCTATTAGTGGTCAAAAAAACGCGCTACGAGAAATAATCAGTAACAATTGCAACACTATTCCAATCATAACGTAAACTATATGATACCAGACGATTATTATTGCTTTTAGGTAACATCTTTGTATGGCTGCTTTTAAGCAACAATACTCTAACACAACATATAACATTATAACTTACAATAGGTTAACAAATGGAATTACAGCTTATGCTTAACCACTTTTTCGAGCGCGTCAGAAAGGATGCAAATTTCAACGCATTTCTAATCGATCTGGAATATAATAATATCGCTTATTACATCTATTTTGTTGCTACCGGTAATGTTAAAATTATCACTCATGCAGGCCACTTCATTTCTATTAAAAGCAATAGAAAGCTGATTAAAGTCAATTCAACACCAAATACGCAATTAATAAAATTGACTTCAGCCAAACACTTTTCGGGGGAACATTCCTATGAAAAATACTGTACCGATCTGGCAACAGCAGGCGTTTTTAAATGGATTGTTGAATTAAACCAAAAAACTCGACAATACTGGTCGAAAGACAACCAATTATTATATATAGAAAATGTGGTCATGCCGCTTTAACAAGCCAGGGTAATAATAGCGTCAGTCGTGACATTCGGCGTGTTACGACTGCGGGTTATCCATTTAGAGACCATAATGAGAGTCTGACTGCGAGAGTTACCCTGTACAGTCCGACCGACGCAGCAACGTTTGACGCGATTCCCGACAACAGCATCTCCTGGTGCAGGAGAAATGATTTTCAAAGCGATATCGACTAAAAGCTCAAAATATTTGCATGCTATTTATATTCTATCTAATTAATACCCTCCAGGAAGTGTGGCATAATTGCAGAATCTGTCAGGATTCCGGGAGCATGCCGGAGCGTAATCGAAAAACCATCTGGAGATGTATGAGCAAGGATGAAATCAGTTATCAAATTCTTTACCGGTACTATCTGGAAAAGCTATACAGTACCCTTACCAGAAGAGTAGATAACGTGCTGTCATTTGCCCTCGTTTTTCTCGGGGTCGGCGTCACCATAAACGTCGGGAGTCCCTTTATTCTGGGGCCAGGCATTGTGGGTATCGCCATACTAAAAAGAGTACTCCGCTTCGGCACGCGATCAGCACAGGCCGATCGGCAGTCCCGCGCCTGGTTGAAACTTTTTAATACTCAGCACCGCTTTCCTTCAGATAAGACACTGTTCCTTGCCTTCACATCGCTTGAGCAAGACGCGAGCGAAGTATGGTCCATGCTTATTGGTCCTGCCATCGTCATGACTGAGACCGCCCTCGGAAAAACGCCCATTGAGCCATTGACGACGGGTGAAAAACTCTGTGCATTTTTGAGTGGCGCGACGAAATCCCAGCCAGCAGATCGCAATTGAACTGTCTTCTAAACGCCTGTGCCAGAAGCGGACGCTGATCATAGTGTGTACAGGCCACCAGTACGATATATTATAAAGCCACCTGATTGCAGCTTTCATAAAACTATGGGTATTCAAATGCAGCAAAGCTATAAACCAGGCTTAATTAAATAATGCCTTTGCGAACCTACTTTAGGAAAGTCCGGTAGCGACATTTGAAGTATATAACCCTGTTTTTCATAAAAAGGGAGAGCCTGGAAGCTAAAGGTATCTACAAGTCCATGAACACAGCCTTTCCGCAAACCTTCTTTTTCGGCCATCTCCATAAGTTTGCTCCCCAGACCGTTGCTCCTTGCAGATTCACTTACCCAAAGATAGTCGATGCAGAGCCACGGACCTTTTCTGTCAGCAATTAATCCGCCTACCATTTCGCCGCTTTCGTTTCTGCAGTAGACCCCAAGCTGCCCATTTTTACTAAAATCGACGAACTGAGCATTGTAGCTTCTTAACCCGGTTAATAGTTCTTCTTTATCAAATTCAGTAACTTGATGTGTGATTTGAATGTCCATACATATCCAATTGAACAAGTTTGCATTTGGAATATAACGTTATAAATAAGTTAATTAAATGTATCAATAGAAAGTTTATTTTTACTCCTGGGGGCAGGTCACGTCCGCTACTCACTTCAAGCAAACTGTCAGTTGGAGTCTGAGCTGGTACAATTAATGTGCCACTGGTTAGAAATCAGTAATACGATTTTATCAGGCTGATGCTCTGGCCTGTCAGGATTTGAGGTATCCACCCGGTTTACCAGCACCCTGTATTTGGCACCGGTGGAACCCACTTCCCGATCCAGGATATCCAGTACCCACCACCGAACCTTTTCCCCAAAAGACATGAACAACCTCAAGCGCCTTGTCTGGATGATAACCACGGTATGAAGTTTGATAACGCGTGGAATCAGGGCGTTTGGTACGCTCTCCGTTCAGCAACTGGACGCCCTTCTCCCCAGCCTTTCAGCGTTGAAAATTTGCCAGCGCTGGGTGAAGAGTGTAGGCGAATTATGAAAATCACTTCTGCCGTTTATACTTCGAAAAAGACGTTATCAAAAAGGTGGTTCGCAAGCGCGGAGTTATTAAATCTTTACTTAACGAAATACGGTTTAAGTTGCTTGAATTGCAGCAGAAAGAAAACGACGGCTTGCTGATGCTGGACAAATTAAACAAGCATGGCATCAATGGACTGATACGCCGTCAATAGAAGAAAGGGAGCATGGACGATCCCGTCACATCACCAATCACAACGGAAGAGCACAAAACAGCATTTCACAGCGTAAAGGATAAAACACGATGCCATTTTCAATCAAAAACATATGTTCAGGTCCACAAGGACACTATCCAGAAATCTCCAGACCTATACAGGACAAGCCAGTACCGAGGAATTGCACACTGACCTCAACAACATGCAAAATACAGGACTATACAGTATTCAGCAGATGTTCCTGCAGTTTTGAAATGCGCCCACCCGGTGCAGAAGAAAGAACCCCACGACTAAAATTCTCAGCAACGGAGCTCTCATGGCTATCTAAAACAATAGAAACAGAGATGCGCAACACAAAAGAATGAGCCTGTCAGTAATTCTGTGTAACTGCCCAGTTATTAAAGGTGATCGCTCAGGTGGTCACCTAACTTGAGAATAAAACGACTCACTACCAGTTCTGGATCGGCATACTCCATTTTTTCGACGCATCCTTGATCGCCAGATAAATAACCTTTCGTACCGAGTCATCCGTCGGGAACACCTTGCGTTTCTTAATCGCGGCACGGATCACGCTGTTCAGGGATTCGATTGCGTTTGTCTTGTAGATGGCCTTGCGGATATCCGGCGGATAACTGAAGAGCGTATTGAGGTTTTCCCGGTGCGCACGCCAGCTTTTGCTGATTTGCGGATATTTATCGTCCCGGACTTTCGCGAACGCATCCATCGCCATCAGTGCCGCATCTTCGGTCGGGACCTGATAGACCGTCTTCAGGCCGCTGGTGACGGCTTTGTAGCCTTTCCAGGCTACGTATTTCAGGCTGTTACGCACCATATGAATGATGCACAGCTGGATATGGGTCTGCGGGAAGACGCTGTTTATCGCATCCGGGAAGCCCTTCAGACCATCCACACAGGTAATCAGGATGTCCTTAAAATCAGGAAGAAGCAGGTCTTCATAGCGGGTGGTATACCGAGGCGAAAGCATTTCTCGCTTCATAGCCCACTGTTGCGGCATCCCCCCCGGCGAAGTACAGCGTCCCCTTCCCGTCTTTTGCGTTAAGATGGTCCAGTACTTCCATCAGCTTCGCACTACCGGCGCGCGGCGCGTTATGTAAAATCACAGATTATCCTGCGATCGTGAAAATTCCCCCTGTCGCCGTCGGCGTATTAGCCGCCGGGGGGAGTAGCCAGGTACCTTTCCACGTCAGCCTGGAATGTGAGTCCGGCGCCGTATCCAGCCCCCATCCAACCATTAGTGC
Source organism: Salmonella sp. SAL04196 (assembly GCF_046550835.1). Taxonomy (NCBI): domain Bacteria; kingdom Pseudomonadati; phylum Pseudomonadota; class Gammaproteobacteria; order Enterobacterales; family Enterobacteriaceae; genus Salmonella; species Salmonella sp. SAL04196. Next base: position 369,501 of record NZ_JBGDXE010000001.1, on the reverse strand, counting down.
CGCCAATGTCGCGATGGGGTTTGTCGTTAATCAACCCACCGCCGTGGCGGTGGCTCGTCGCTGGGGATACCCGCATCCGCAGGCGGTCTGTCGTGGCTACTGGACACCCATTATAGCGAACCCGGCGTAGCTTCCGGAGTGGGAATTCGCATCTATAACGATGCCGGTACGCCGATTAATCTGTTGCCCGATCGTATCAGGACGGGCATCGGCAACGCCCGAGGCTGGTATGGCTATAAAGATTTAACCACACGGGTATCATCCGGTTCAGTAGAAACCTACAGCGGTGATTTTACTGCCTCACTTGAGGCGATCGGCGGACAAACAGTAACAGCAGGAAGCGTTAATGCGCAATTACAGGCATCGCGTCGTAGTGTGTCTGGCATCTATGTTACGTTATAAACTGTTTTGCTCTGGTAACCCATTATGTTCTGCGGCTACGTAATGGGTTTAACAAGCTCTCGTGATGAATCTGACTCAGAACAAATTCTTCCAGTTAGCCGTACGGCCAGGAGAAGTAATTTAGAAGCGGATCACAATTTTGTTAATTGATTAGATTTTATCCCAAATGGCGCCAGTATTAAGGTCGCCATATAAAAACATTCTCTTACAACGAGTTATCTCCTCCTGCCTCCGCCCCGGCGCAAAGCTATAGTTTTTTCTATCTCCTTGTGAAACAAACAATTATTCTTGCTATGGCGCTGATTAACAATCGTTCGCGGGCAACGTACATTCAGCGAGTTTCAGAGCTTCCTGACGGAATTCCGCCGGTGCTGTTTCCGGGGCTTCTTACTGGTTGATACAGATCCTGCCTCTTACTTGAGAATTTACTCATTTAGCCGTATGTCCATTATGGGTGGATAAGATCATTTATCATCGTAAGGGTTGAAAGCGATAAGTTAAACTTGTCCTGGCTCAACAAGGGAACCCGACTAATGATGAGCTCTTCATCTTCAAGGCGTTTTATGCCTTCCAGCAAGAATAGACATTAAATCGACAACTGCTGCCAGGTCTTGCAGGCGCAGTGGACAATCGTGTGGTAACAGCCTGAGTCATTTCTTATTTTTCTCATTCAGCATAACTGCGTCTTCTGATAGAGAAATTTTTATCTAAACATATAAAAAACACAGTGAAGAAAACGCTACTTTTTTCTAGCTAAAAAGCTAAATTAATTTTTTTACGGAGAGGATCTTATGCGCAAGGTGTCGATATCTATATTATTCATGCTAGTTTCACTGACCTGGGGGACTACATGGTTGGCTATGCGAATTGCCGTTGAAACTATCCCTCCAGTGTTTGCAACCGGAATGAGGTTTATGTTTGCAGCACCTTTTTTAATCATCATTGCATGGTTAAGAAAAAAAACACTGTTGTTTCCTCCCGGACAACGATTATTCCAGTTTGTGATTTGCATCTTTTATTTTTCTATTCCTTTCTCACTAATGATTTATGGTGAAACCTATGTCAACTCTGGGCTTGCCGCCATTATCTTTGCGAATATGCCTGTGGCCGTTTTGATAGCATCGGTTTTGTTTCTAAATGAAAAAGCGAAACTAATGCAGATCGCGGGATTAACTATCGCAATCACTGCATTGACGGGGATACTTCTTGAAGAAACGAATACAAGTACAGAGAGTCACTGGCAGGGTATCACTGCACTTATTTCTGCTGTGTTAATCCATGCCATAATATATACACAATGTAAGAAAAGAAGTTGTACTGTCTCTGTTATCACATTTAATGCACTCCCGTGCCTTTTAGCTGGGTTGATACTTTCTGCGACAGGATGGTTTTTTGAAAGACCACAAGTATCAACCTTCTCAGTACACTCAATATTAGCTACCCTGTATCTCGGGGCTTTTGCTGGAGTTTTTGGTATCCTGTGCTACTTTGCGCTTCAGCAAAAGGCTAATGCCTTCCAGGCTTCGCTTGTATTTCTTATCTTTCCGCTGATTGCGGTAAGTCTGGAAGACTATATTTATGGATATGCTATTTCAACACACTCAATGCTGCTTATTATACCATTAGCTATCGGGATATTTCTTACTCTTGTCGCCAGAAATATCCCTGTAACCAGCCGATGCCGGGATAATTCATCACAGAAATAATCGATTTATAATAACGCAAATAATTCCTGATGCCTTACTGAGCTCCAGCTAATGCGGGGTGGATAAGCTGGAATACAGACCCGGTAATACACAGCGATTATATTAACAAGCAATGTAATAAAGGAGTTTTTTATGTTCATGTTTCTGCCATTCTTGCTTGCACTGAGCGTGGCAATGGGAGCCATAAACAGAAAGGATAAAGTCAGCTACATTCTGTGGGCCGTTTTACTCATCGTCACTATTTTATCATTCATCCATCATATGACCAATTCGCTGACTTTGTCATTTTAAGGAGTGTGTATGAAAACGCATCATCATCCAACAACATTTGTTCATCTGATTAATCAGATGGGACTCCTTGGGATATGCGTTGCTCTGGTTGTAGCCTTTTATTATCAACTCGTTAGGCATGAGCTGCCTTGTCCAATTTGCTTATTACAGCGGGCTGGCCTCATCATCGCCGGTTTTGGCTTTTTATTTAACCTCTGCTTTGGTCTACGAGGTATACATTACGGGATGGTAATTATTGGCAGTATCCTGACCGGAGTTATGGCATCCCGGCAAATATGTTTGCATATCATGCCCGGTGACACAGGATATGGTTCTGCATTTTTTGGATTACACTTTTATACCAGGACTCTGATTACGTCAATTCTGATTATTATTGCTGTTGCGGTAATTCTGGCAATCAGTAGCATGAATGTTGCATTTCGTTCATTGAATATTAATCCGGACCTGTTCAGTATTGTCGGTTGGGTATTTCTGTTACTGATTACTGCCAACCTTATTTCAACTGTACTGGAATGTGGCGGAGGGGAATGTGCTGCTAACCCGGTCACATATAAGCTACTGTCGAAACAGGATATTGCCTTTCTGAAAACAGGCCTCCTGACGAGGACAGTTCTCCGGTTATGACGCACTTTTAAAATGACTGATTGGTAAATATATAGCAAGCACCTGTCTTGTAGAAATTGGAATGGTTATGGGCTAACACGGAAGTTACAGTAACATTGAAATGTTGCAATAACAGGAATCAAACTTACAACCTTCGCATTACGAATTAGTAGAATCACATTTAACTAACTCTTTCAAATACACATTTCCGCATTCACATTGCTCAACTCAATGGCACATGATGTTAGAAATAGAATGATGCTTCACCATGTTTGACACAAAAATGGCACACCCTATAAAGCATCCACAGCACATATTTGGGTGGCACGCACCGTGGAAATACTGCATTACCCTAACACAGGGAATTTTCTGTACAGCGTCGACAGCCCCGCATCATAAATAATCGCTACCTGCTGTCGCGGTACTCCTGCCCTAATAAGGCCCCCTGCCTGCGCCCATTGCTCCGGCGTCAGTTTTGGCCTACGGCCACCAATGTAGTGGCACTGTAGTGGCACACTGGGTACTGAAGCAATGGCCACAACTGGCGCTTGATGCTATCAGCCAGATAACCTTCCAGATGGATAACAAACATAGCAGCTATCCTGTCTGTATCGGATTTGTAAAACCAGACGTTGACCATCTTCATCAAGGTTAAAGGAACAAAGAGCTCTTTAAAGTAACTCTTTGTTCCATTACGATAGTTTAAATATGATATCGCGGCCATTCTGGAGAATGGCCAGTTCCTCATCCCGTTCTGCCAGTTGACGTTTCAGACGGGCGATCTCAGCGGACATCTCCTGCTCGCGTTCAGAAGGAAGAGAGCTGATTTTGCGGTTTGCTTCGCCAGTTGTAGAGCTGTGATTCATACAGGTTAAGTTCGCGGGCGGCAGCGGCCACCCCAATGCGTTCAGCCAGTTTCAGGGCTTCCTGACGAAATTCAGGCGTGTGCTGCTTGCGTGGCTTTTTGGTGGTTGATGCTGGTTTTGTCATATAAGTCACCTCTTACTTGAGAGTTTACTCACTTAGTCGCGTGTCCACTATTACTGGGTAAGATCAAAATCAAGGTTACGAATCTGGTAGACGCCGTCTGTTACTTCAAACAAGCCACTGATATTGATTAGTTGGGACTGAAGCCACAGACCAGGGTTAACAGTGTCAGGAGATTTTTCTCCTTCTTTTATGAAAGCGTACTGCTGTGGATTCCAGATGACATTCCCTTGCTCTCCCTTAATCACCTCTTCAGGTAAACCAGCGATAAAGCCTTTATGGGCATTCGTGAAATCGGTGTTATCAGAGAAAGGAAGTTGGTTATAAAGCGCATCGTTAGCTTGCTTGGTTGAAGCAGTGGCACCTTTTGGGGCTTCCTGTGCAAATAAAGGTGTCAGCGCAGTGGAAGAGAGTAGCCCCGCCAGCGCAAAACTTTTAACGATCAACTTAAGTCTCATTTGTACCCCTCATGTAAAAATGTTCTGTATCACTCAGTCTGATCGATTAATTATCTGTTAATTCAAACAATTAAAGTTATTCCTGGCCATTTTCGCTCTTTTAAATATAATCAAAACGTTACATTTCACTATTTATGGATACAAATAAATCGTATTTTACGTCTGCCAGTTACATCCTCTTTTAGTAAGTGGGGTAAACTCGCTTCCAGTTTCCGGGAGACACTATAATTCTCCCCCCTACTACAGGAATTGTGACTATAAGTTCGTCACTGTGGAGCAAAAAATCATCTCATCAGCCAAAAATGCAGCCTGGCCTGATAGCTTTTCCATTTTTCACCGTGAAGTATCTCCGCACTACACTGGATAGTAATTATTCATTATATGAGGCGATTAAGGATGGGGCAGGATTCGGACGACAGGCGCCGTACCTCCAGTGCTGGAAGGGTATGGCAGGATCATAAAGATATGGTCAGGCAAGCGCTACGTGTAAGTATTCCGTGGTTCACATTTGTGAATATCAGCTTTGCGCTTATCATTTTATTTCGCCACATACTCATCAGTGACTTTGACAAGTCGATCAGTGCACAGACTGGAATACTGCCTTTAATAGACGATATTATGGGCAGTATTATTGTTTTTTCGTTCCTGATACTCCTTTTCATTTACCGCCTTCCGACCAGATTTACTCCTCTTTGTCTGGTGATGCTGCTGATTCTCAGTCTGATGTGGAGCTATTGTAGCTACTGTTTTATTGTCTGGTGGCAGCTGCCTTTTGCCTGGCCTCTCAGTGTCATCCTTATGCTTACCGCGCTGGCTGCGCTTTATTATCATCTGCTAGCGTTGCTACTTTTCATCGTCCCGTTATGGCTGACCGCCCTACTGGCCAGTGTGCAGCTTAACCAGTATGTGAATATCCGGTTTTTATTAGTCTGGCTTACTCTTACCGCCATACTCATTTATGGTCGCTTTATCCTGCAGCGCTGGTTTGATGAAGCCTGGTTGCGTTACCAGGAAAACCGGATGCTTATCGCGCGTCTCGACGTTATGGCTCACCAGGATGCACTGACCGGGACCGCTAATCGACGTTCAATGGAAAGTTTTCTTGGGGATGCTCTCCGCCAGACGGAGCCGTTTGCACTGATCATGCTCGATGTGGACTATTTCAAAAACTATAACGACCATTATGGTCACCAGGCTGGCGATGCCTGTCTGGCAAAGGTGGCCTGTGTAGTGAAGAGGTCGATTCGTACTCCGGCAGACCTGGTGGCACGTTACGGGGGCGAGGAGTTTGTCGTTGTGCTGCCTTCTTCGTCGCTGAATGAAGCAGCACTGGTTGCTCAACGTATTCAGACAAACCTGCGTGAAACCGCACTGCCGCATGCAGCATCTGCGGTTAGCGAAACGGTCACCGTCAGCATGGGCATCACCCTTTCCACAGCCGGTGACACTGTTACCGGCATTATTGCCAGAGCGGACGAGGCCCTTTATCGGGCTAAACAACAGGGACGTAATCGTTGGGTAAAGTAAAACCAGTTGCCCGGTGTTTGATACAGATGATCACCTTGCCATACTCAGATAATTAAAACTGAATATTTGGAAGCAAAAAAGACAGTCGGACTCACGGAACCTTTGCGCTGGTACAGCCTGAATATCAGATAAAATTATGTCCAGCCGCAGACAACCAGTTGACAGTGGAATATTCCTGGTGTTGTGAACAAGGCGACATTCACAACACGACTGTGCTCACGGAATTCAAATGCCGAACGGGTGATTACGATATTCACTACCTCTGCAAAGTTATATTATTCGATTTTCATGCAGATTTCGCCTCCCGGTAATGTCCCGGATAAAATGCCAGTACCCTTTGCATCGTCACGCTGTTCCGGCACTCCGTACAGATAACGTTTCTGGTCCGGTCGTAGGAACTCACGACACCTTCCGGCGTTTTCAGAAAGCGGGTAATCCTGGCATCTTCACGTTTCTGCTTCCAAAGCAGGAAAGCCTGTTCCGAAGGAAAAATACCGCTTCTCCCGGCCTGATACAGATCCCCACAACTTTCCGCCTTTTCCAGGTAGTGGCGGGCTGTAAAAATGGTTAACCTTGTTATCTTCCGCAGCTCTCCAAACGTCATCCGACCGTGTGTTCGTACCAGTTCCGTCAGGCGCTTCTGTATTTCAGCTTTCTGCGCCGGTGTGTAATTTCTGCTCATAAGTCCCCCCTGTTAAAGCCTTCCCGCCGCCTTACGCCGTCTAAATTCTTCCATCATCAGTTGTGCCGGGGTTGGCCCTGCCGGATGACGCGGCTCTGCCAGTTGACGGCGTACCGGCGGTAGCCACAACGGAAATCCGAAAAGTTCCGGCGCTGTGTGACTGTGACACCATGAGTTTTGTCAGCGCCATCATTCAGTGTTCCCAGCTTGGGCTGGAACCCGGCGGCGCGCTCGGTCATGCCTATCTGCTGCCGTTCGGAAACAAAAACGAAAAGTCAGGCAAAAAAACGTTCAGTTAATTATTGGCTACCGGGGAATGATCGACCTTGCCCGCCGTTCCGGACAGATTGCCAGCCTTTCCGCGCGCGTTGTCCGTGAAGGTGACGATTTCAGCTTCGAGTTTGGTCTGGAAGAGAAGCTGGTACACTGTCCGGGTGAGAACGAAGATGCACAGGTTACTCATGTCTATGCCGTTGCCCGCCTTAATCGATCGCTGCCGACTGGTAAGCCGGACTGATTTCATGAGCAGTGCCGGAATCAGGAAAATAGCCCGACCGGGAATATTCATCCGGATGGATTGACAAAGACATTTGTAAAAGCAAGAAAAGCCTCCGGCGTTAACTTCAGCAATAATCCACCGACATTTCACGAGATCCGAAGTCTGGCCGGGCGGTTGTACAAAAACGAGCACGGCGAGGTGTTCGCCCAAAAACTACTGGGCCACCCCTCAGAGAACACCACGAAACGCTATCTCGATGAGCGTGATGATAAAGCTTATATGATGCTCTAATACTCCAATTTTCGTTGTGAAATAAATGTTAAATTTAATTTGATTGTGATATAACCAAAAAGACCGGAATACAGAAATTCGAGGAAATTTCGAGGAATTTCGAGGGGAAACACATAACCCATTGATTTATAATCGAAATAAAAATAGATCGAATACGATTCCTGTTTACGGCAACAATTGATTTTTCTCTTTAAATTCATAACATTACATATTAACTAAGTGATTTTAACGATTAGAATACGTTATTTTTGATTCTAATAGATTCAATTAGTTATCACTTTTTATGTTTTAATTCGGACATATTTCGAACCATTTTGCGTATAAATCCTCCGACCAAACAAACTCACTGCCCATATATCACTCGACCTCTTCCACTGGGGGACTCCCGATGCCAAATACCCATGTAGACGAAGGCTTAATAGTGATGCCAACAAAAGCGATCGCGAAAAGTTGAACAGGTGGCTAGTTTCAGATTAAACACATTGGTTAGTCATCCTGAACAAGTAAAATCCGCCGCAACTGGCAACCATTCAATACTCGCACTATCGAACGATCGCCAGCTTGCCGCAGCTCGTTCTTGCATACGATGTGGCTGCGGCACCGATCATACCGGGCAGTCGTCAAACCTCCGGGATCGCGCATCGTCAACGATGCAGGTGATCGTGAACAAGATATAGTTTTCCACAGTTCGTACAGGATAGGCTTCCTTATTGCTGCCTTCGCAGTGACAGTAACTGTCCCTGTGTTTTCACATCCTAACCTACCATGTCCCCGATAAGTTAAATATATGAGCGTATAGGAGCTTTTCGACCATGGGCACAACCTCTAAATCTGAAGGGAGTTCATCAATAGATACAATAATGAACGTTTATTTAAAGATCTTTGTAGTCAGTCCCTGTTAGGTTGTCGTGACATAAGAATATCGCTTAATTTTGAATATAGGGAAATATAATTGATTATAAATGTTGGACATGTAGCTACAGAAAAATTCGACACAACTGGAGTGAGCGCCTGTAACAACCAACAGAGTACTTCAGTTGATTTATCCTCCTGTATTATTAATGCTGCTTCAGAATGTACCGTTTTTGTCAGAACAATAATAAAGAAATCGGACAGTTATGATGCTATGCAAATTGACAGGCTTAAAATTGATACGCAGGAAAAATACGACGCTCTTAATTTACAAAGAGAACATCACAAGAAATTTCTGCAAGCTATAAAAGCAAACTCTTTTGACAGAGCTATGGCTGAAAGACCAGAAAACCCAATATCTCTGAGTCTAATATATTCTTCCATTGATTCAATAAAATATAACACAGGGAACTGTGCTGATATGTCGCTAATTTTAGGTGCGATTATTGCAAAATATATACCACAAAGACTAACCGGAATAGGATTTTCGAAAAATAGTGTATTTGATGCCAGAATAAGCACATCCCTTATGTATAATAGCGCGTCAGGAGGGAATCATGTGGTCGTTTTTTTGACTTTTACTGATTCAAAAGGAATATCGGAATATATACTTGACCCTTGGCTAGATGCGCGCATTTTCAAAAAGGAAGAGTCATATGAAATTTATAAAAACAATAGCAGTGAATATATTAATGAAAATCATTGCTTCGAAGCATACGATAAATACACTGCTATAATGAATAGCGCAGAATATATAGACGCCATAACAAAGACAATAAATCTTTTATATAGAGTTAATCTTGATGAAATTCAATTAACCAATCCATTTAAGTTTATATAATTAACTCTTATGGATGATTAAAGGAGTGTTATTTTCCCATGAATGGCATCAAAGGCATGTTACTCGCCGGAAATTTTCTGTACAACGTCGAAACGCCAACATCATAAATAATCGCTACCTGCTGTCACGGTACTCCGGCCCTAATGAGGCGCCCGGCTGCTCCCATTGTTCCTGTGATTATTATTTAATAACGATTACGAAAGCAAAAACTCAACTAACTGAATTAAATAGAATTAAACAAAAGTGACATATAAAAATGTACTTAATTATGTACTTTTGAAATCGTCAGCATACGATCTGCTGATCAACATACGACGTTACATCACAATAGTGAACTGTACGACCTATAAACACGATTACAGTCAGTTCTGACTAAACAGCAGGCAGCCTACCAAGGCACGCTCTTGCAAACAACGTGACTGCGGTAATCCATCACATCAGAAATGTGAAAAATCAGGGTGAAAATTTAATTGAAGCTGTCACTTAACCCGAAGCAGGTCTTCATAGCGGATGGTATATCGTGGCGAGAGGATCTCCCGTTTAATATACCACTATTATTGGATTCCCTGCCCAGTAAAGGTTACAGGCGCAATGGAGAGAAGACAATCTCATCTGTAGTCTACTGATCAAACATTAGGGTAAGAGTAATGAAAAAAGTATATTTTATGTTTTTTATCTTGTTGTCACTTTCAAGTATTTATTCCGCGATGGCAAAACCCTGGCAGGAGATTAAAGAAAGCAAAGAGTTACGTGTGGGGGTGCCTGGTGACTATGCTCCCCTCGCATTTCACAACAGACAAAATAAATTAATCGGTTTTGATATTGATATGGCATATTCACTGGGCAAAGCTCTGCACCTGAATATCCTGTTTGTACCTAGCAGTTGGTCTACGCTGTCAGCTGACCTGGCTGCAGACAAATTTGATATTGCAATGGGAGGGGTTACAGAAACTCCCGGCAGAAGAAAACAGTTCGCACTTTCTTCTCCGGTACTTAAAAATGGGAAAATAGCGCTGACGCAATGTAACAGGATTAATGACTTCAAATCTCTTGGAGATATTGACCGTAAGGGCGTGCGGATTGTTGTTAATCCAGGTGGTACAAATCAGGACTATGTTGACAAGCATATCAGGTATGCAGATGTTATTCACGAAAGAGATAATGATACCACTCTGCAGAGGATTCGTGAACGCAGCGCTGATGTCATGTTTACCGACTTGCTCGAAGGTACTTATTACCAGAACAAAGAGCCAGGTGTCTTCTGCGTATCAACCAAGAGTATCCTCCCCGACACTGCCAACAATAAAGTCTATATGATGGCGAAGGATAATCAGTATCTTCTTGACGCTGTAAATAGCTGGTTATCTGATGAAAACAGAATCATACTTGCCAGAAAGTGGCAGATAAATCCAGAGTAGCTGCCACAAAGTTTTGACAAGCACCATTGCCGACTGACGAACAGAACTGGCGCGGGGTGAAAGCAGTGACGACGATAAAGCCAGCCAGGCTAAATGGATGGCTTATATCAGGAAGCTTAAAACGCTGGATTTAACAGGCGTTTCAGATGAGGCCACCTTCACAGTAATCAGATGGTCTGCATTACCACAGTAATACTACTAACTTGCAGTTTTTTAGGCGTTAATTTGGTTCTGGTATCTACACGAGTTCATTCAGATACAAGTAAATTTTCTGTAGAGAATGAAAGTTACCATACTTATTATTCCATTTTAAAAGTAAATACTTGCTTAACAATCAGTAGACAGACAAGAAAAATTTTCGCCTCTGCTTTATCCTGGTAAAAGGATTGCGGTAAAAATTAAGAAGGAAGCATAACTCTCAACTATGTGGATAATATTATGAATAAATTTAACAGTGTATTGTTAGCGCTGGTTTTTGCTATATCAGCCATAACATTTTCTTCATCTGCAATGGCCACTGAAAGCGGTAACAAAGGATTCCCGGGCATTTCGTTTCCGTGGTGTAAAATCTGGCCGGCAGGTATATCAATCCCAGAACTACCAGAGGGTAAAATATGCTGGTAAACGAAACAACCTTTTATTAACCTGAGTGATTAATTACCGTGTAAACAAGTAATTTGTGATATATGGATAATTAAAGTACCACAGTAACGACTACAGACTGGCTGGTTTATCCGGCCAGGAGGGGGCAGATATATCCACCCTGTTTACCATTACGCTGTAGAGTTCCCATGCCTCCAGCCGTTTAATCTCGTCATCTGTGGCAAATCATTCACAGTATTTACGTTCTTTCCCATACATTCCCCTGCCAAACCACCTGACCGCCAGATACATCACAATCCGTTTCCACTTCGGCACGCCAGGCACGGTCATTCCATCAAGGAATATCAAATCGGCTTCTTTTTTCGTGCGCGGCGCATTGTCGTAAAGGTAGTCGTGGATTATTGCCGCTTTAGCGTATTTGCCGTCTGGCGGCATGACTGACCAGAAGATGCGTGGAACGGTGGCGAGATCAGTTACAAATCCGGCTGGTACGCTGATTACGTCGCTGTTGTCGTCGCTGAGGTAAAATTCAAAAGGTTCATGTACACGCCAAAGGTAGTGGCCAGGCATTTCAAGAATGGCCGGGGTTGTGAAGCAGCTCATAATACATTCCTTAACGGTTTTCCGGCCAGCCAACCACGTAATCCAGTACAGCCTGTGCGTTGGTGAGACTGTTCACTTCGTCCTTCATCTGCCGCTGGCGTTCGTGTATTTTAAAACCCACCAGTACCATGTTTTGTTGCATAGCGGCTTCGAGTTTAATCAGTTCGTCTGCGCTCATTGGCACATCGATGTTATCTGCATCCGTCCAGAAGAATCCTGGCGGTAGCGCTCCCTGTTTTGCCACCGCCGTTACTGGCGACAGTCGGTCCTGCGACGCTTTACCGCAGCCCCAGTGGTGATCATTCAGTGTGAACGGGTAGTTACCGTTTTCCTGCGCATTACGCCACGCATTAATCTCAGCGTATTTCTGACCGAGTACGGTCGCAAGGTCAGCCACCCACTGACCGTTTTCAAATTTATCTATTGGTGATGTGGGGGCCTGTGTGGTAGTGTTCTCCGGTAACGGGCCGGGTTTTGAAATATAAATCGGGTTGCCGGTTTGCGTGTCGCACACTGTTTCGCCGCGATGGTCTTCGTTCAGACTCCACGTTTCGGTTTCAGAGTCAAATACAGCAATATGACTGGCCGGAATATCAGGAGGGGCAATATCGGTACAGTTTGACGGTAATCTGGTATGTGGCGCTACCGTCGGCAATATCCAGTCCGGCAGTGCCTGTCACCATTACCGAAACATTACTGCCTTCACCGGCACTCCAGACCTGCGCGACGATACGGTAATGCTCCTGGATATTTTGTGTCTGCGGTAACAGTGAACAGTCCAGATACAACGAACTCAGTTCCGGATCATCCCCGGTACCGGCGATAATCCCTGTGTTCTGGTCGTTAACACTGGCTGTGATGGCCTTCTCCCTGAAATACCGCTCCACAGCATTTAGCAACTCATCCGGTTTACGGTTACCGATGAATGAGGTTGATATCTGTTCGCTCATCCCTGGCTGCTGCCCGGTCTGGCTATCCCCGGCGCAGCTTCTGCTGTTAAATCAGATGAAACAGAACGCACCGACGGTGCTGGCCCCTCTGCCGGAGAAAACGGGATAGACCGCTATGACGTGTTACTAAAACGACGGGATTTAGCGGCCAACACATACAAAATTCGCGGCAATCAGTTAGCGACCGTGCGCGAAAAAATGGGGAAATGATATTGGCAGAAGGTGACCACGCGGCATATTGCTGAGTATCCGGAGTCATGGATCGCGGAAGGTAAAAACACGATGGCGGGGGCGATGAGGTCTGTACTATCTGACATTTTTCGTGAGGCAATTGTGGAAGGAAGAATAACAACGAATCCGGTGGAAGCAACCCGGTTACCAGAGATTAAGGCGGCCAGGGAACGCTTGCAACTGGAAACGTATAACGCCACACGAGCGGCAGCAGAGCATATGCCTGCATGGTTCCCTCTCACGATGGATTTAGCGCTCGTTACTGGTCAACGTAGGGAGGATATCGTAAATATGAAATTTAGTGATGATTTTGACAACCGCTTATACGTAACTCAGATTAAAACCGGAATGAAAATAGCCATTCCCCTCTCCCTGACACTTCAGGCAACGGGGTTACGTCTGGGAACGGTAATCGATCGCTGCCGGCTGGTAAGCCGAACTGATTTCATGATCAGTGCAGGAATCAGGAAAAATAGCCCAACCGGGAATATTCACCCGGATGGGCTGACAAAGAAATTTGTAAAAGCCAGAAAAATTTCAGGCGCTAAATTTAGTGATAACCCACCGACATTTCACGAGATCCGTAGCCTGGCTGGTCGGCTGTACAAAGACGAACGCGGCGAGGAGTTCGCTCAAAAACTACTGGGCCACACCTCAGAGAACACCACGAAACTCTATCTCGATGAACGCGATAATAAAGCTTACGTGATGCTCTGATTTTGTTGTAAAAGAAATGTTAAACTGGATTTGGATGTGATATAAACAAAAAGACCGGAATACAGAAATTCGAGGAAATTTCGAGGAATTTCGAGGGGATACACATAACCCATTGATTTATAATCGAAATAAAAAGAGACCGAATACGATTCCTGTATTCGGTCCAGGGAAATGGCTCTTGGGAGAGAGCCGTGCGCTAAAAGTTGGCATTAATGCAGGCTAAATCGCCTTGCCCTTTAAGAATAGATGACGACGCCAGGTTTTCCAGTTTGTGACGAAGGTGATTGAAAAAACCTGGCGTTTTGTCTGTCATCAGAGATAAAAAAACCGTAAGCCTTTTCGTGAAGGTTTACGGTTTTTTATTAAAAATCAGTCAGCTATTGGATGGATCACAAAGCTTTTGCGCACGTTCGATAAACGGCGCCAGACTCATTTTCTCACCGGGCTTCGCCGGGTTATCGATTTGAATGACGGCGATAGGCTGAGCGCGCGTTTTACCCTCCGCTACTTGCTGTTCGGCAATGGCATTCAAGGGATACTGCACCAGCGTACTGGGGTTGATCACATAGAGCGCCTGGCCAGGTAGACAGGTCAACATGACCTCTTCCCGATTAAACGCCCACTTGTCTTTTCCTACTTCAAAACGACTTACGGTAATCACCTGCGGCGCCGCCAACGCTACGCCCGAAGTGGCCAGCAGAAGCGCCGGAAGGAGTATTTTTTTCATTCGTTATGCCAGTCCATCAGAAAGGTTCGAGGGTTGCAAACAGGCTGACGATCGCCAGAACTATGCCTCCAACTCCCCATTCAATTTGCGTCATCCTGACAAACCATAGGTCAGTCCGGGGATTTTCCTGTCGCATACGTGGTACGAGAACATACCGATTCGTCAGCGCAATTGCTACCATAAGCACCACCAGCGCACATTTTAACAAAAGCAACTGTCCATAGGTGGTCTGCCAGATAGCGGTAAATCCCGTGATAAATAGCGTGTTGCCAATGCCTGTGAGCAATACGCCCGCCACAAAAAAGTGACCATAACGAGAAAAACGCATCATGGCGCTAATGGCATGTTGACGCCAGCGTCCCTGAGCCATGCGCATACAATAAACCACTGGCAACAGCCCGCCAAACCAGGCTGCGGCACAGAGCAAATGCAGAGCATGGTTAATTTGCTGTAATGTTCCCGCTACACCATCGCGCATCGTCGCATGTCCAACGCCTGCCAGCAGGATAAACTGAGCAACGGTTAGAATAAGAAGCCGTCGTTGCATTTTTACCGGCGCAATGACTACCACCACCAGCGTGACCAGCGCGAGGATAATTTGCCATATCCAGACCGCGCCAAAGCGGGTTTGCAGTACCGCGCCCCACACCGAGACGGAAAAAACATCGGGCCAGCCGCCGCCCATCAGTCCGCCCTGAATCGCCAGCATAAAAGCCGCGCTGATAACGCTCCAGGCGGCAGCATGTCGTTGCAGATGTAAAAATCGACGCGTCATTAAACGACGAATTGGTGCGGGTGCCAGCCAGGCGCCGTAAAGCGCGCAGCCGTAGACCAGCATCAAACTAGCAAAATGAATAAATCGGAGAGTTATCCAGACGAATGTCAGCATCATTTATTTCACGCTGAAGGTGTATTTCCCTTTTGTTTTATGCCCATCCACCGACACAACGTGCCAGTCTACCGTGTAAGCGCCAGATTTTAACGGCTGCTCAAGCGGGATAATCAACTGCGTTTTATCCTGTTCATTTCGCTTTGCCGGGCGCGTTTTGATGAGCTCTTGCTGAGGGCCTGTAATGGTTGCGCCGCTGAATCCTGGCTCAATCCCTTCAGAAAAATTCAGGGTCAGCGCCTGTGGCGAGGCCGTAACGGCAGCATTCGCCGCTGGATACTGATGCGTCAGGTGCGCATGTGCCCAGGCCGCTGGCGTCGCAAATGTCGATGCCAACAGCAGTAAAGCTAAACGTCGCGATGGTGCAGAAGAAGCCATATTCACTATTCCTTTTTGTTATACCTACGTTACAAAGAATAACCTTCAACAATCAATGAGTCGAGGATCATCATTTCCATCTTGCCATTACCGCGGACTCTTAGTACCTTCTGGCGGCAACAAAAAAGGAGACGCGTATGAAAACGAATCTGGCTCAGCTTGAACAAGCGGAAATGGATAAAGTCAATGTGGACCTGGCGGCAGCCGGGGTGGCATTTAAAGAGCGCTACAATATGCCAGTTGTCGCGGAGGTGGTCGAACGTGAGCAGCCAGAGCATCTACGCGCCTGGTTTCGCGAGCGGCTGATTGCCCATCGTCTGGCTTCCGTATCACTATCCCGACTCCCTTACGAACCCAAAGTTAAATAAAATTATATAACGTTACACTTCCTTACATGCAGACGACTACATTATAAGGCGATTCTTAACCTATGCTTTTTAGAATGGCTGTAGAGACTATGAAAAGGAAGTCATTATGTCCTCCTGGAAAATTGCTGCTGCGCAGTATGCGCCCCTGAACGCCTCGCCGGCGGAGCATGTCGCCCATCATCTGGAATATATTGAGCTTGCGGCTCGTCAACAGTGCGAACTGCTGGTCTTTCCGTCACTGTCGCTATTAGGCTGCGACGAAAGAAATAAATCGTTGCCCGCCCCACCTGACGAGGCGCTTTTACAGCCGCTCACTCATGCGGCCGATACTCACCATATGACTATCATTGTGGGTATGCCTGTTGAGCATAACTGCCGCTTCGTAAAAGGCATCGCTATTTTTGCCCCATGGCTAACGTCGCCGCTCATGTTTCACAAAAGTCATGGCGCCTGTATAGCCAGGCAGCGAAGCGCTATCAACGTGGTGGATGAGCAGCCAGAAGGTGGTGATATAGATCCCTCATTTACGTTATTCACAACCAGTCAATGTCTTAACGAACCTGAACTACATGCTTCTACCTCACGCTTACAACGTTTTTCGCATAAATATGCGCTGGCCGTACTGATGGCCAATGCCTGTGGCAGTAGCGCGCTGTGGGATGAAAGCGGGCAACTTATTGTTCGTGCCGATTGCGGTTCGCTATTACTGACGGGTCTGCGCACAACCGAGGGTTGGCAAGGCGATATCATTCCATTACGCTAAGGTCTTTCGGTGAGGAATGAATCATGTTGCGGATTATAGACACGGAAACCTGCGGGCTGCAGGGCGGGATCGTAGAGATAGCCTCTGTTGATGTCATTGATGGCAACATTGTCAATCCCATGAGTCACCTGATACGCCCCGATCGCCCTATTACGCCGCAGGCGATGGCGATACACCGTATTACCGAAGCCATGGTCGCCGATAAGCCGTGGATTGAAGATGTCATACCGCTTTATTACGGTAGTGAGTGGTATGTCGCTCACAATGCCAGTTTCGACAGACGCGTATTACCTGAATTGCCGGGTGAGTGGATCTGTACCATGAAGTTGTCGCGACGCCTGTGGCCGGGAATAAAATACAGCAATATGGCGCTCTATAAATCGCGCAAACTAAGCGTACAAACGCCGCCGGGGCTGCATCATCACCGGGCGCTTTATGATTGCTATATCACCGCCGCCTTGCTGATTGATATTATGCGAACCACTGGCTGGACCGCGGAAGAGATGGTCAATATCACGGGCCGTCCTGCGCTGTTAACCACTTTCCCGTTCGGTAAATACCGCGGTAAGGCGGTATCTGAAGTCGCAAAACGCGATCCGGGCTATTTACGCTGGCTTTTTAATAACCTTGATAATATGAGCCCGGAACTTCGCCTGACGCTTAAACACTACCTGTAAGATGTTCAGGCTGACGAGCAACGCAGCAATGGAACACCACAATAACCCGCGACGCTCACAAGCCGTTGCGAGCTCGCGCGTCTATGCGCTATGTAAGGTTCCCTGCGCCAGGCCGATTAAAAAGGCGAACTCCAGCGCGACGCCTTCGTAGGATTTAAACCGCCCCGACTTACCACCGTGCCCGGAGTCCATATCCGTACATAACAGCAGCAGACGTTGATCCGTTTTTAGCTCGCGTAATTTTGCCACCCACTTCGCCGGTTCCCAGTATTGCACCTGGGAATCGTGCAATCCTGTCGTCACCAGCAGGTGCGGATAGTCCTGCGCTTTGACATTGTCATAAGGACTATAGCTTTTCATATAGTCATAATACTCAATATCCTGCGGGTTCCCCCACTCTTCAAACTCTCCTGTCGTTAGTGGGATCGACTCATCCAGCATCGTGGTTAATACATCAACAAAGGGTACCTGGGCAATAACGCCGTGGAAAAGCTCGGGGCGTTCGTTGATAGCGACGCCCATTAGCATTCCGCCCGCGCTCCCGCCCATCCCATAACACAGCGACGGCGAACCGTAACCCAGTTTTAATAAGGCATCGCAGGCATCAAGATAATCATTAAAAGTATTCCGCTTTTTGAGGAATTTGCCATCTTCATACCACTGCTGCCCCAGCTCACCGCCGCCGCGAACGTGTACGATTGCGTAAACAAAGCCACGATCCAGCAAGCTCAGTCGGCTGCTGCTGAAGTCGGCGTCAATACTGGAACCGTAAGATCCGTAGCCGTAAACCAGAAGCGGATTTTGCCCTTTACGAAAATACTTCTGATGATAAACCAGCGATACCGGCACTTCGACGCCGTCGCGTGCGGTGATCCACAGGTGTTCGCTCTGATAACAGCCAGAATCAAACCCAGGCACTTCCGTCTGTTTAAGTACCCGTCGTTCTCCGGTATCCATATCCAGTTCAAACAAGGTATCTGGCGTCGTCATTGAAGAATAGCCGTAACGCAGCCGGGAGGTCTCAGGTTCGGGATTATAGGCAAGCCACGTCACGTAAGCCGGATCGTCAAAGGCAATGCCTATCACTTCACGGGTTTTACGGTTAATTTGCCGCAGGCTGGTAAGCCCCCGTTGACGCTCTTCGACCACTAACCAGTCGGTAAACAGGGTAAACCCTTCCAGCATAATATGCTCGCGCGGAGGGATCAGCTCTTCCCAGGCGTTTTCATTGCGCACGCGGGTACGGTACAACCCAAAGTTTTTACCGTTCCGGTTAGAACGCAGGTAAAACTTATGTTGATAGTGATCGAGACTATATTCATGGTCTTTGCGGCGCGGTAAAAATGAAAACGGCTCGGCATCGGCCAGTTCCGCGTCAAGTAACAGCACTTCGCTAGTGGTGGCGCTGGCAAGATGAATCACCACATAATGCTGCGAAGTGGTTTTATGCAGGCTGACATAAAAGGTATCGTCTTTCTCCTCATATACCAGTTCATCTTGCGATGACGGAGTGCCAATCGTGTGCCGCCAAACCTGATAGGGCAGCAGCGTCTTCTTATGCTTACGCACATAGTAAAGGGTCAGGGAATCATTGGCCCAGACAAATTCAGGCGCAACGTTATCCAGCAGTTCCGGATACCAGTTACCGCTTTCGAGGTTACGAAAACGCAACCCATACTGACGACGGGATAAATAATCTTCCGCCAGCGCCATGATGGTATTATCCGGCGTAATGGCAAGTCCGCCGAGCGTATAAAATTCGCTGTGCGCGGCCCGCTGGTTCGCATCGAGCAAGGTTTCCCACACATCCCACTCTTCGCTTAACGCCGATTGTCGTTGATAGATGGCATATTCGCAGCCGGGTTCATAGATATAACGGTAGCGATAGCCGTTTTTCACATACGGAGCGGAAACTTCTCTGGGCGGGATGCGATCGATAATTTCTTTTAGAATGCGGTCCTGTAACGCCTGCTGAGAGGACATGACCTTCCGGCCATACTCATTTTCCTGATGCAGGTAATCAAGGACTTCCGGCTGCGAGCGAGTGTCATCTCGCAGCCAGTAATAATTATCAATGCGCGTATCGCCATGTACGGTCATGGCATAGGGAATTCGATTGGCTTTTGGCAACATGTCGTTTTTTCTTTTGCGTTAATATTTGTTATATATCACGCGGCAAACACAGCGGCGTAGCATGGTAGTCCCGGTCGCTCACCTCGGTAAGCGCCTGAGATGTCACTGCTTCGCCGCTATCCTGCAACATGAATGACGTAAACTATCCATCCTATAAGGGTGGCAAAAGACACGCATGATGCAAGCGAAACATGTTACTTAATGGCAGGTTATCAGCCTGGTAGCGCCTGTTTTTGCTGCTGCAAGTCCTGCTCGATACCGTCCCGAACCTCCTGAGGAATTTTTAGCGCGTCTCCTAACGCATTCAGATAGCTACGTTCCATAAAGTGGTCAATATCAATGGCGGCGCAGCTCAGGAAGTAGATTTCCAGGGCTTCTTCTTCATTGCGAACACCCTGTGCCAGACGTTGTGGATCAAGCGGCTGCTCAATAGCTTTCTCGATAAACACACGCCCTTGCTCTTCTACACCTGATTCTCGCAGTTGGTGCTCAATCGCCGCGCGTTCTTTGGCATCAATATGCCCATCGCTTTTTGCAGCAAAAACCAGCGCCAGGATCAGTCGCTCAGTGCGAACATCCAGCGGCGTACTTTGGCTGCCGAATTGCGGCTCCCCCTGATGCGCAGCGCGTACTTTATCTTTGTACTTATTCCACAATACGGAACCCGCCACCGCGCCGCCGCCCACCAGCAAAGCGCCAGTACCGTATTTGGTTAATAATTTGCGCGAAGACTTATTGGCGACCAACAGTCCAGCCAGACCGCCCAGCGCGCCGGGAACCAGCAGTTTATTTAACCCATGTTCACCGGAAGGCGATGCGGAAGCGCCTTTTTGCCCAAGAAGTGATTGTAATTGGTTCAACCAGTTAGCCATAGTACCCCTCAAATACAGACCAATAATGGTCAAGCGTACCTGAGGGGATGTCAGGAATTGTCTGTTCCGGCAAAAGAAGCGCAAATTACGCTGCTAGCGGGGCTTATATTCCGCCTTGCCGGCTTTGCAATCAACGATGACCTGATAATGAATATCGGCACTTTTACCGCGAACAGTTAGCGGAACTGTCCATTTATCATTTTGACCTACAACGTCCTGCACATTAACCCACGCGACCGGGTCAGCCTGCCCGACCTTTTTTTGGTCGTCTGCCCACCGCACGATACGATTTTGCTGGTAGTCGCGCTTCACGCTTGCCGCAATCCCGGCGGCATCCAGCCCTTCGCACTGCGGAAACTTAACCGATTTACTCTCGGTGGATGCCGCAAATGCCGATACGCTGGCGGATAACAACAGCAGGCTCAACAACGCTCCTCTTTTATTCATACTTTTCTCCTTAGCACAATGATTCAGGAAAAGCATGGTACAAAACGCCGGGAGCGCAAGTGTGGGTTCAGGCGGCTTGCTTTTTCGTTTTACTCGCGGCGTCCTTTTCAACCGCCTGCGGAGAAGGCAACTTACCGGTTTTGAGGATAGTGCTTAACACCTCTTTATGTTCCGCCAGCCACAGCGACAACGCTTCGCGCTGCCCATCTTCCAGCACGACTGGCGACTGCTCAAGCCAGGTATCAAGAAGATCGGCAGTATCGAGCATTTTGTCCCAGGCGTCGGCTTCCTTTTTACTGGTAAATGACATCTTCTCCTCACCCTCGCGAATGACTACGTATTTAACTTCAACCGCCATTTTGCAGCCCCTTATTTACCTGTATTTATATACAGTATATTGCAAGGCAGCAAGAAAAGCAATCTATTCGAAAAGACATGCGCAAACGTTTTCGTATATACTGCGCGCAGGTAAATAAGGGGACAGAAATATGACGCTATTAGGCACTGCGCTGCGTCCGGCAGCAACGCGGGTGATGTTATTAGGGGCAGGTGAATTGGGAAAAGAGGTGGCGATTGAATGCCAACGCCTGGGGATCGAGGTTATCGCCGTCGATCGCTATCCTGATGCTCCCGCCATGCATGTGGCTCACCGTTCACACGTCATTAATATGCTGGACGGCGAGGCGCTACGTCATGTGATTACAGAGGAAAAACCGCATTATATCGTGCCGGAAATAGAAGCGATCGCCACCGATACGCTGCGTGAACTGGAGGGCGAAGGACTGAATGTCGTGCCTTGCGCTCGTGCAACGCAGCTCACGATGAACCGCGAAGGGATCCGTCGCCTGGCCGCAGAAGAATTAGGACTGCCGACATCGACGTATCGCTTTGCCGACAGTGAGGCCAGTTTTCATGATGCGGTAGCCGCAGTGGGTTTTCCTTGCATCGTCAAACCGGTCATGAGCTCTTCCGGCAAAGGCCAGAGCTTTATCCGCTCGGCCGAACAGCTCGCGCAGGCATGGGAGTATGCTCAACAGGGCGGACGCGCTGGCGCGGGTCGCGTGATTGTGGAAGGCGTGGTTAAATTTGATTTTGAAATTACGCTGCTCACCGTTAGCGCCGTCGATGGCGTGCATTTCTGCGCACCGGTCGGTCATCGTCAGCAAGATGGCGACTATCGCGAATCCTGGCAGCCACAGCAGATGAGCGAACTGGCGCTGAAGCGGGCGCAAGAGATTGCCCGTCATGTGGTACTGGCGTTAGGCGGTCATGGCCTGTTCGGCGTTGAACTCTTCGTCTGTGGCGATGAAGTCATTTTCAGCGAAGTCTCCCCTCGCCCGCACGATACCGGAATGGTCACGTTGATTTCTCAGGATCTCTCTGAGTTTGCGCTGCATGTGCGCGCCTTTCTGGGAATGCCCGTAGGCGCTATTCGCCAGTATGGTCCCGCTGCCTCGGCCGTGATTCTGCCGCAGCTTACCAGTCAAAATGTGACGTTTGATAATGTTCACGCGGCGGTAGGGGCCGGAGTGCAGGTACGGCTGTTTGGTAAGCCTGAGATCGACGGCACCCGTCGTCTTGGTGTAGCGTTAGCGACAGGTGAAAACGTTGAAGAAGCGGTGATAAGAGCGAAAAAGGCCGCCAGCCGCGTGACGGTAAAAGGCTAATGCGCCATCGCCTGATGGCGACGTTAGCGCATTTTTATCAGGCCTGCCAGATCGCCACTCGTAAGCCCGATAAGCAAGCGCCATCGGGCATTTAACGGCTTACTGCTTCGCGCCTTCTACCGCTTCGCGCGCCAGTTTGGTGATGCGATCGTAATCACCCGCTTCCAGCGCGTCGGCCGGCACCAGCCAGGAACCGCCGATGCACAATACGCTTTTCAGCGCCAGATAGTCACGATAGTTTGCCGGAGAGATGCCGCCAGTTGGGCAGAAACGCACCTGAGAGAACGGACCGGCAATCGCCTGCAACGCTTTAGTGCCGCCATTCGCTTCCGCCGGGAAGAATTTGAACTCTTTCAGACCATAGTCCATGCCCAACATCAGCTCAGAAACGGTGCTAATACCGGGAATCAATGGGATAGTGCCTGCCGTCGCGGCTTTCAGCAGTGGCTCAGTCAGCCCCGGGCTAATCGCAAACTGCGCGCCCGCTTCCGTCACCTCCGCCAACTGCTGCGGATTGAGAACGGTTCCGGCGCCGACAATCGCTTCCGGTACTTCTTTAGCGATAGCGCGAATAGCATCCATCGCGCAGGCCGTACGTAAAGTCACTTCCAGAACGCGAACGCCCCCGGCCACCAGCGCTTTAGCCATCGGCACCGCGTGCTCCAGTTTATTGACTACAATGACCGGGACAACCGGGCCGGTGGTCAGGATTGCTTCTGCACTTGTTTTCCAGTTTTTCATCGGAATTCTTCTCTCGCCTGATTACTAGTGTGTCATCTTAAAAAGTGATACAGGTTGCGCCCTGCTCCGCACCCGACAGCTTTTCGCGCAGCGCGCCAAACAACTCACGCCCCGTTCCGACGCGCGACGCGCTCAGGTCCGGAATATGAGGCTGACGAGCGGCAAGTTCCGCCTCGTCGACCAGCAGAGTTAACTCACCTGTCTGCCCATTCACGCGAATGATGTCGCCATCGCGCACTTTTGCCAGTAAGCCGCCATCGTAGGCTTCCGGCGTTACGTGGATAGCTGAAGGCACTTTACCCGAAGCGCCTGAAAGTCGTCCATCAGTAACTAACGCGATTTTGAAACGGCGGTCCAATAATACACCAAGTGGCGGCATGAGTTTATGTAATTCTGGCATTCCATTCGCTTTTGGTCCCTGATGACGCACGACAACGACACAATCCCGGTCAAGCAGGCCCGCGTCAAACGCAGGCAGCACATCATGCTGACTTTCAAATACCATGGCAGGCGCTTCAATGATCTGGTTTTCAACCGGTACCGCAGACGTCTTCATTACTGCGCGCCCCAGATTACCGCTTAGCACCTTAGTACCGCCGTGAGGAGAGAACGGCTTATCAAAAGAGGCAATGACATCGTTATCCAGTGACCTTTCCGCGCCTTCACGCCAGTCCAGCTCGCCGTTGTTGAGCCAGGGCTCCAGCGTATAGCGTTTCAGGCCGAAGCCTGCGACAGTGTTAACGTCTTCGTGCAACAATCCGGCATTGAGCAGCTCACGCATCAATACCGGTACGCCGCCCGCCGCCTGGAAGTGGTTAATGTCCGCCGGACCGTTCGGGTACAGACGCGCCATCAACGGAACCACTTCCGACAAATCCGAGAAGTCATCCCAGTTGATCAGAATGCCCGCCGCGCGCGCCATTGCAACCAGATGCATGGTGTGGTTGGTGGAACCGCCGGTAGCCAGCAGCGCGACAATGCCGTTCACCACGACTTTTTCGTCGATCATTTTACCGAGCGGCATCCACGTATTGCCGTTGCCGGTAAGACGTGTTACCTGACGTGCGGCAGCGGCAGTCAATGCCTCGCGCAGCGGCGCATCCGGATGCACAAACGAGGAACCCGGCAACTGCATTCCCATAAACTCCACCACCATCTGGTTGGTGTTGGCGGTGCCGTAAAATGTACAGGTGCCCGGCGCATGGTAAGAGGCGGCTTCTGACTCCAGCAGCGCCATTCTGTCTACTTTTCCTTCCGCATATAGCTGACGAATACGGACTTTTTCTTTATTCGGCAGGCCGCTCGCCATCGGGCCTGACGGAACAAAAATCGCGGGTAAATGACCAAAAGAGAGCGCGGCCATCGCCAGCCCCGGAACGATTTTGTCGCATACGCCGAGGAATAACGCGCCGTCAAACATATTGTGAGAGAGGCCTACTGCTGCCGACATCGCTATCACTTCGCGGCTGAGTAATGACAACTCCATGCCATCCTGCCCTTGCGTAACGCCATCGCACATTGCCGGTACGCCGCCTGCGACCTGACCTACCGCATTCACGGAATGCAGGGCCTGACGAATAATTTCCGGATAATGTTCATACGGTTGATGCGCAGAGAGCATGTCATTGTAGGAGGTAATGATGGCGATATTATTGCGCAACATACTTTTCAGCGAGGCTTTGTCCTCTGGCTGACAGGCGGCGAAGCCATGCGCCAGGTTGCCGCAGGCCAGTTGAGATCGGTGGACCGTGGCGGTTTTCGCCTGCTCAATGCGGGCAAGATAGGCTTCTCGGGTCTGCTGCGAGCGTTCGACAATACGCTGTGTTACGCGTAACAAATTAGGATTCATAGAGGCTCCTGAAATTTATCTGTCCGGCTACCGGGTTTACCATGCGTTTCATCAATGTGGAAAGACAGTGAAATACATGATGTCCGGTGATAATGGGGCAAAATCGTTTCAGGCAGTGTAATAAAAAAAGCCTCGCAGGTGAATCCACACGAGGCTTAAAAGTGCAAAAATGATTCTACAATCTGTGTTAGATCATGTTACCGGTAAAATACCACCTAAGAGTGAGTGGCAAATTTACTCAAACTCATTCCACGAACGACCGTCACGGGTAATCATCGCCACGGACGCTACCGGTCCCCAGGTGCCCGCCTGATACGGCTTCGGCGCGTCGTTGTCCATCGCCCATGCTTCGGTAATGGAGTCCACCCACTTCCAGGCTTCTTCCACTTCGTCACGGCGGACAAATAGCGCCTGAATGCCACGCATCGTTTCCAGCAGCAGGCGCTCATATGCATCCGCCAGGTGCGTCTGATTAAAGGTCTCGGAGTAGCTCAGATCAAGCTTCGTGATCTGCAGATTATGCTTATGATCCAGCCCCGGTACTTTGTTAAGCACCTGAATATCTACGCCTTCATCCGGCTGCAGGCGAATCGTCAATTTGTTCTGCGGCAGGTCTTGCCAGGATTCTTTAAAGAGGTTCAGTTCAGGCGTCTTGAAATAAACCACGACTTCAGAGCACTTGGTTGGCAGACGCTTGCCGGTGCGCAGATAGAATGGCACGCCCGCCCAACGCCAGTTATCGATGTCGACGCGGATCGCGACGAAAGTTTCGGTGTTGCTGCTTTTATTCGCGCCCTCTTCTTCCAGATAGCCCGGCACCTTTTGCCCCTGCGCAAAGCCCGCGGTGTATTGACCACGAACCGTTTTTTCACGCACGTTGGAGCGATCAATACGGCGCAGCGATTTCAACACTTTGACTTTTTCATCGCGAATACTGTCGGCGCTCAGGTCAGACGGCGGTGACATGGCAATCATGCAGAGAATTTGCAGCAAGTGGTTCTGGATCATATCGCGCATCTGACCGGCCTGGTCAAAATATCCCCAGCGCCCTTCAATCCCCACCTCTTCCGCTACGGTAATCTCAACGTGATCGATAGTGCGGTTATCCCAGTTATTAACGAATAACGAGTTGGCAAAACGCAGCGCCAGCAGGTTGAGAACCGTTTCTTTGCCCAGATAGTGGTCGATACGGTACACCTGGCACTCTTCAAAGTATTCGCCGACCCGATCGTTAATCTCACGCGAGGTCGCCAGCGAAGTACCCAACGGTTTTTCCATCACGACACGCGCCGGTTTGGCGTTGAGTTTAGCCTCCCCTAACCCTTTGCAAATAGCGCCAAACGTGCTGGGCGGCATCGCAAAATAGTTAATGGTGGTGCGGTTTTTTTGATCCAGCATATCGCCCAGGCGACTAAACGCAGGCGTATCGTTCACGTCAAGATTACAAAAATCCAGACGGCCGCTCAGCGTATCCCACAAGCCTTCATCAATTTTTTCCTTCATGAAGGTTTCCAGCGCCTCACGCACGACGTGGGTATAAGCTTCTTTATCCCAGTCCGCGCGCCCCACCCCAATGATCCGGGTATCCGGATGGATCTGGCCGGCTTTCTCAAGCTGATACAGGGAAGGCAGCAGTTTCCGGCGCGCCAGGTCGCCTTTCGCGCCGAAAATGACCAGGTCACATGCCTGGGCTGTTTGCGTTACCGCCATGTCATTCTCCTCAGTTAATCTCCTGGTACTTTAGCCAGGATATCGTTGTAATTTTATTACACAGCACTGTACTGCTTTTACGAGATTACGGAAACCGTAAACGCCTTTTCATGGGTGAACCAGCGTTTGATTGGCAATATAATCGGCAAAACGCCTAATAAAATTGTCGCTTTTCCACACAAGCTGGAACTTAAAATCCGACGTCGGTCATGTAATGAAAAAAAACGACACCTTTTTTAGCCATTTTGCCCCCTTTGACAGCCGCCAGGAGTAATATCTAACAAAACGCGCTCGGTTTCGCGCATCATTGAAATCGCTAATACCCATGAGCCTTGCTAATCATGAATATGCTGGAAAAAGTCCAGTCTCAACTGGAACATTTAAGCAAATCTGAACGAAAAGTCGCCGATGTTATTCTGGCCGCCCCAGGCAGATCGATTCACTTAAGCATTGCCATGCTGGCCCAGGAAGCTAACGTTAGCGAGCCAACGGTGAACCGTTTCTGTCGCAGCATGAATACCCGCGGCTTTCCTGATTTTAAACTGCATCTGGCGCAAAGTCTGGCAAATGGCACCCCCTATGTTAATCGCAATGTGGATGAAGATGACAGCGTTGAGGCCTATACAGGAAAAATCTTCGAGTCCGCCATGGCCAGTCTCGACCATGTTCGCCAGTCGCTGGATAAATCGGCCGTCAACCGCGCCGTCGATTTACTGACCCAGGCAAAAAAAATCGCCTTTTTTGGTCTTGGTTCCTCCGCCGCAGTCGCGCATGACGCCATGAATAAGTTTTTTCGCTTCAATGTACCGGTGATTTACTCCGACGATATCGTGCTGCAACGGATGAGCTGTATGAATTGTAACGATGATGACGTCGTCGTGCTCATTTCGCATACTGGCAGAACCAAGAGCCTGGTGGAGCTGGCGCAGTTAGCGCGGGAAAACGATGCGATGGTGATCGCCCTGACCTCCGCTGGAACGCCGCTGGCGCGCGAAGCCACGCTGGCCATTACCCTCGACGTACCGGAAGATACAGACATTTATATGCCCATGGTCTCTCGACTTGCTCAGCTGACCGTGATAGATGTGCTGGCAACGGGATTTACTTTGCGTCGCGGGGCAAAATTCAGAGATAACTTGAAGCGTGTCAAGGAAGCGCTCAAGGAATCGCGTTTTGATAAAGAATTACTCATCAGGAGTGATGACCGCTAAAAGCAATAACAATGTTCTACCCTTTTCGTCATCCGGGGACGTTCATTTTATACCGTTAAGGTTTCAGAACGACCGGATCAATGTTCACGCAACACCAAGTTGTTTTAGTCAACGGAGTATTACATGTCCAGAAGGCTTCGCAGAACCAAAATCGTTACCACGTTAGGCCCGGCAACTGACCGCGATAACAACCTTGAGAAAGTTATCGCCGCGGGCGCAAACGTAGTACGTATGAACTTCTCTCACGGCTCGCCGGAAGATCATAAAATGCGTGCTGATAAAGTCCGTGAGATTGCCGCCAAACTGGGGCGTCATGTGGCTATTTTAGGCGACCTGCAAGGGCCAAAAATTCGCGTTTCCACTTTTAAAGAAGGCAAAGTGTTCCTCAATATCGGGGACAAATTTCTGTTAGACGCTAACCTGGGTAAAGGCGAAGGCGATAAAGAAAAAGTCGGCATTGATTACAAAGGGTTGCCGGCAGACGTCGTTCCTGGCGATATCCTGCTGCTTGACGATGGTCGAGTGCAGTTGAAAGTGCTTGAAGTCCAGGGCATGAAAGTCTTTACCGAGGTCACCGTCGGCGGTCCGCTGTCTAACAATAAAGGCATTAACAAGCTCGGCGGCGGGCTTTCTGCTGAAGCGCTGACCGAAAAAGACAAAGCCGATATTCAAACCGCTGCGCTGATAGGCGTTGACTATCTGGCTGTCTCCTTCCCGCGCTGCGGCGAAGATCTGAACTATGCACGCCGCCTGGCGCGCGACGCCGGCTGCGACGCGAAAATTGTGGCTAAGGTCGAACGCGCCGAAGCGGTATGCGATCAAAACGCCATGGACGATATCATTCTGGCCTCTGACGTTGTGATGGTCGCACGTGGCGACCTGGGCGTTGAAATCGGCGATCCGGAGCTGGTTGGTATCCAGAAGGCGCTGATTCGCCGTGCGCGTCAGCTAAACCGCGCAGTCATCACCGCAACGCAGATGATGGAGTCGATGATCACCAACCCGATGCCGACCCGTGCGGAAGTGATGGACGTGGCGAACGCCGTCCTGGATGGCACGGATGCGGTTATGCTGTCTGCCGAAACCGCAGCCGGTCAGTATCCTTCTGAAACCGTTGCCGCAATGGCGCGCGTCTGCCTGGGCGCAGAAAAAATCCCCAGCATCAATGTGTCTAAACACCGTCTCGACGTGCAGTTCGACAACGTTGAAGAAGCCATTGCCATGTCTGCGATGTATGCGGCAAACCATCTGAAAGGCGTTACCGCGATCATCACCATGACGGAATCCGGTCGTACCGCACTAATGACTTCCCGTATCAGCTCCGGCCTGCCGATTTTCGCCATGTCGCGCCATGAACGCACGCTGAACCTGACCGCGCTCTACCGCGGAGTAACGCCGGTGCATTTTGATAGCGCGGCTGATGGCGTTGTCGCGGCGCATGAAGCTGTTAATCTGCTGCGCGATAAAGGGTATCTGGTTTCCGGCGACCTGGTGATCGTGACTCAGGGCGATGTCATGAGCACCGTCGGCTCAACCAATACCACGCGTATTTTGACCGTTGAGTAAAACTCCTCCAGGCCTGTTCATCAGGTAGTACAGGGTTTGTCAGCATAAAGCCTCTCTTACGAGAGGCTTTATTTATTTGATGGGATAAAGATCTTTACGCTTATACGGCTGAATCTCGCCTGGCTTGCGGGTTTTGAGCAGCTTC
Organism: Salmonella sp. SAL04196; assembly: GCF_046550835.1. NCBI lineage: Bacteria > Pseudomonadati > Pseudomonadota > Gammaproteobacteria > Enterobacterales > Enterobacteriaceae > Salmonella > Salmonella sp. SAL04196. The sequence continues at coordinate 339,637 of NZ_JBGDXE010000001.1, read as the reverse complement.
AGGATCCAGGTGTACTGTTCCGGATGCGGGCCGACAAAAATTTCGACCTCTTCGTTCATCCGTCTGGCGATAGTGTGGTCGTCAGCCGTGAGCAGATCGTCCATGGGCGGGCGAATCTGGATAGTCAGGCGATGCGTTTTACCATTATACACCGGGAAAAGCGGTATCACGCGTGCGCGGCACACTTTCATCAGCCGACCAATCGCAGGCAGCGTCGCTTTGTATGTCGCAAAGAAATCAACGAATTCACTATGCTCCGGGCCGTGATCCTGGTCCGGCAGGTAGTAGCCCCAGTAGCCCTGACGAACAGACTGAATAAAGGGTTTAATCCCGTCATTACGCGCATGCAAACGTCCGCCGAAACGCCGACGCACGGTGTTCCAGATATAGTCAAAAACCGGATTACCCTGATTATGAAACATCGCCGCCATTTTTTGCCCCTGAGAAGCCATCAGCATGGCTGGAATGTCGACGCCCCAGCCATGCGGTACGAGAAAAATGACTTTTTCGTCGTTACGACGCATCTCCTCAATGATTTCCAGACCTTCCCAGTCAACACGCTGTTGAATTTTTTTCGGACCGCGCATCGCCAACTCAGCCATCATCGCCATTGCCTGTGGCGCGGTGGCGAACATCTCATCGACAATCGCTTCGCGCTCAGCTTCGCTACGCTGCGGAAAGCACAACGACAGATTAATTAGCGCCCGGCGACGAGAACTCTTCCCCAGCCGTCCGGCAAAACGCCCCAGCGTCGCCAGCAAAGGGTCGCGGAATGATGCCGGTGTTAATGCGATCCCCGCCATTGCCGCCGCGCCCAACCAGGCGCCCCAATACTGCGGATAGCGAAAGGATTTTTCGAACTCAGGGATATACTCACTATTATTTTTTTTGGTTTCCATGCTTTTCCAGGGTCTGCTGACGCGAAAAGGAATTGTGAATAGTGTAGCGACGTCTGCGTCTCACACAAAACAAAAAAGCCGGCACACATCGCGTACCGGCTCTGTCAGCGCATTTGTTAATCGAAGCGCAGTTGTGGCAGAACCTCTTTCACCTGTGCCAGGTATTCACGACGATCTGACCCCGTCAGACCTTCCGTGCGCGGCAATTTTGCTGTCAGAGGGTTAACGGCTTGCTGGTTGATCCATACCTCATAATGCAGATGCGGCCCTGTGGAGCGCCCGGTGTTACCAGAAAGCGCAATACGATCGCCACGTTTCACTTTTTGCCCCGGTTTCACCAGCAGCTTACGCAAGTGCATATAACGTGTGGTGTAGGTGCGTCCATGACGAATCGCAATGTAGTAACCGGCAGCGCCGCTACGTTTAGCGACCACGACCTCGCCATCCCCCACCGACAGCACCGGCGTACCCTGCGGCATCGCAAAGTCAACGCCACGATGCGGCGCAACGCGTCCGGTAACCGGGTTCAGACGGCGCGGATTGAAGTTGGAGGAGATGCGGAACTGTTTGGCGGTCGGGAAGCGTAAAAAGCCTTTCGCCAGGCCAACCCCGTTACGGTCATAGAATTTACCGTCAGCGGCGCGAATGGCGTAGTAATCTTTACCATCGGAACGCATCCGCACGCCCAACAACTGACTCTGTTCACGCTTGCCATCCAGCATCTCGCGCGACATCAGAACCGAAAATTCATCGCCCTTTTTCAGCTTGCGAAAATCCATCTGCCACTGCATGGCTTTTATCACTGCGCTGATTTCGCTGCTGGTTAAACCGGCCTCTTTCGCGCTGGCGACAAAGCTACCCCCTACCGTACCTTTCAGCAGACTGTTGACCCAGTCCCCCTGCTGCATTTCACTGCTCATTTTAAAACCGTTGGCAGTGCGATCGTAGGTACGCGTTTCACGGCGGGAGACTTCCCATGTCAGACGCTGTAAATCGCCATCGGCGGTCAGTGTCCAGGAAAGCTGTTGGCCAATTTTCAGATTGCGCAGCTCCTTATCAGAAGCGGCAAGTCGGCTAATATCGCTCATATCGATGCCGTACTGATTCAGAATGCTGCTTAACGTATCGCCTGTGGAGACGACGTATTCATGGACGCCGACTTCGCCTGCGGTTTTATCGTCCAGCTCATCCTGAGGAATAGCTTCATCTTCCTGCGCGGCCTGATCGATGGGTTCGCTGGCCTCCGGTAAGAGGGAACGAATCTCGCTTTTCTCCAGTTCAATAGTTTTAACGATTGGTGCGGATTCTGGGTGGTAAACATAGGGCCGCCATACGGCGACGGCCAGTGTCAGAACGGTAAGTGACCCCAGCATAACGCGGTGGGGTCGGGGCAGATTATTAAATGCCAGGGCGACAGAGCGGGCTATCTGTTGCACGTATTCACTTCCTCGTTAATCTCCTTTCAGGCAGCTCGCATACTGGTTGGCTAATTGGCTTAAAAACGCTGAATAGCTTGTTTTACCCAGTTTAATGTTCGTCCCGAGGGGGTCCAGTGTTCCCATTCGAACGGATGTCCCTCTCGCCACGGCTTCCACGACCGCTGGCCTGAATTGTGGCTCAGCAAAAACGCAGGTTGCTTTTTGCTCAACCAACTGTGTTCTTATTTCATGTAAACGCTGCGCGCCAGGTTGTATCTCAGGGTTCACGGTAAAGTGACCGAGCGGGGTGAGTCCGTAGTGTTTTTCGTAGTAACCGTAGGCGTCATGAAAAACGAAATACCCTTTCCCCTTGAGCGGCGCGAGCTCGTTACCGACCTGTTTATCGGTTGCGGCTAATTGTGCCTCAAAATCCTTCAGGTTGGCGTCGAGTTTGGCTCGACTTTGCGGCATAAGTTCCACTAATTTTTCATGGATTGCAACCGCTGTAGCCCGCGCTATCTCTGGGGAGAGCCAAAGATGCATGTTATATTCGCCGTGATGGTGATGTACGTCACCTTTTTCCTCATCGGTGCCCGTATGCGCATGTTCATCCTCATCATCATCCGCGCCCTTCATGAGTAACGGTTTTACATCGGCAAGTTGCGCAATGGTAACCTGCTTATTATCAGGGATATTCCTGACCGACTTCTCCATAAAGGCTTCCATTTCCGGGCCAACCCAGACGACTAAGTCCGCGCCCTGTAAGCGTTTTACGTCTGATGGACGCAATGAATAATCATGCTCGGATGCCCCATCCGGAAGTAATACTTGCGTATCCGTAACGCCATCAGCAATGGCGGAAGCGATAAACCCAAGTGGTTTAAGCGAAGCGACAACGGCGGCGTCGGCAGCCTGGGTTGCACTCCCCCAAAGCGCGGCGGATAATGCTGCGAAAAGAAGCGTATTTTTCTGTAACATAATGCGACTAATCATCGTAATGAATGTGTGAAATGTGATATTATAACATTCTATCACTTCTGCAAGCCTAAAATTAACATGACAAGTTTAGTTTCACTGGAAAACGTCTCGGTCTCATTTGGTCAACGCCGCGTCCTCTCTGACGTGTCGCTTGAATTGAGCCCCGGAAAAATTTTAACGCTTCTCGGCCCTAACGGCGCGGGGAAGTCAACGCTTGTACGCGTGGTTTTAGGACTGGTAGCCCCTGATGATGGGGTGATCAAGCGCAACGGGCAACTCCGTATCGGCTATGTCCCGCAAAAGCTCTATCTCGATACCACGCTTCCGCTGACGGTAAACCGGTTTTTACGTTTACGTCCCGGCACGCAAAAAACGGATATTCTCCCGGCGCTTAAACGCGTTCAGGCCGGACATTTGATTGACGCGCCCATGCAAAAACTCTCCGGCGGTGAGGCACAGCGCGTACTGCTGGCGCGTGCTCTGCTTAACAGGCCGCAGTTGCTGGTACTTGATGAGCCGACGCAAGGCGTGGATGTCAACGGCCAGGTCGCGTTATACGACCTTATCGATCAGCTGCGCCGTGAACTCGATTGCGCCGTGCTGATGGTGTCGCATGACCTACATCTGGTCATGGCAAAGACGGATGAAGTGTTATGTCTGAACCATCATATTTGCTGTTCCGGCGCGCCGGAAGTGGTGTCTATGCATCCGGAATTTATCTCTATGTTTGGCCCGCGAGGCGCGGAGCAATTAGGGATTTATCGCCATCATCATAATCATCGCCACGATTTACAGGGTCGTATTGTACTGCGCCGGGGAAATGGTCACTCATGATTGAATTATTACTGCCCGGCTGGCTGGCCGGGATGATGCTGGCCTGCGCCGCTGGTCCTTTGGGCTCATTTGTGGTCTGGCGTCGGATGTCCTATTTTGGCGATACGCTGGCTCACGCGTCGCTTCTGGGCGTGGCGTTTGGCCTGTTGCTGGACGTTAACCCCTTTTATGCGGTAATCGCCGTTACGCTGCTGCTGGCCGCCGGTCTGGTATGGCTGGAGAAACGCCCTCACCTCGCGATTGATACCTTACTGGGCATTATGGCGCACAGCGCCTTATCTTTAGGACTGGTCGTGGTCAGCCTGATGTCCAATGTCCGCGTTGATTTAATGGCTTATCTGTTTGGCGATTTGCTGGCCGTCACGCCGGAAGATCTTATCTCGATCGCTATTGGGGTCGTTATTGTGCTGGCCATTCTCTTCTGGCAGTGGCGCAACTTGCTGTCAATGACTATCAGTCCGGATCTTGCCTTTGTCGATGGCGTGAAGTTACAGCGCGTGAAGCTGCTATTGATGCTGGTAACGGCGTTAACTATCGGCGTGGCGATGAAGTTTGTCGGAGCGCTGATCATTACGTCGCTACTGATTATCCCCGCCGCAACCGCGCGTCGCTTTGCCCGTACGCCGGAACAGATGGCGGGCGTCGCCGTTGGTGTAGGTATGATAGCGGTTACAGGTGGACTGACCTTCTCAGCCTTTTATGATACCCCGGCAGGGCCATCCGTAGTGCTGTGTGCCGCGCTGCTGTTTATCTTCAGTATGATGAAAAAGCAGGCAAGCTAAGCGTGTGTTGCCCGGTGGCGCTGCGCTTACCGGGCCTACAAAATCGCCCAGGTCTGATGAGCGCAGCGACTTCAGGCGCTAAGGCATCTCTGGCGGCGTGATCCCGAAATGGTTCCAGGCGCGCACCGTTGCCATACGCCCACGCGGCGTGCGCTGCAAAAAGCCTTGCTGAATCAGATACGGCTCCAGCACATCCTCAATGGTTTCACGCTCTTCGCCAATCGCCGCCGCCAGGTTATCCAGGCCGACCGGTCCACCGAAGAATTTATCAATAACCGCCAGCAGCAGCTTGCGATCCATATAGTCAAACCCTTCCGCATCGACGTTCAGCATATCCAGCGCCTGTGCGGCAATTTCCGCTGAAATAGCCCCGTCATGCTTCACCTCGGCGAAATCACGCACACGTCTGAGCAGGCGGTTGGCTATACGCGGCGTACCGCGCGCCCGACGCGCCACTTCCAGCGCGCCGTCATCGCTCATCTCAAGCCCCATGTGCCTTGCGCTGCGCCCGACGATGTGCTGCAGATCGGGCACCTGGTAGAACTCCAGGCGCTGCACAATACCAAAACGGTCGCGTAGCGGCGAGGTCAGCGAACCTGCTCGCGTCGTCGCGCCAATGAGCGTAAACGGCGGCAGATCGATCTTAATGGAACGTGCAGCAGGCCCTTCGCCAATCATAATATCCAGCTGGTAATCTTCCATCGCCGGATAGAGTACTTCTTCCACCACCGGTGAAAGCCGGTGAATCTCATCAATAAACAGCACATCATGCGGTTCAAGATTGGTGAGCATAGCCGCCAGATCGCCTGCTTTTTCCAGCACCGGGCCGGACGTGGTTCGGAGATTGACGCCCATTTCATTGGCAACGATATTCGCCAGAGTCGTCTTACCTAACCCTGGCGGGCCGAAAATCAGCAAGTGATCTAGTGCGTCGCCACGCAGTTTTGCCGCCTGAATAAAGATCTCCATCTGGGAGCGCACCTGCGGTTGGCCGACATATTCCGCCAATAACTTTGGGCGAATGGCGCGATCGGCGACGTCTTCTGCGATCGTGGCGCCTGCTGAAATCAGGCGATCTGCTTCTATCATCCTTTACCTCATAACGCGGCGCGTAACGCGTCGCGAATCAGTGTTTCACTGCTTGCATCCGGACGGGCGATCTTGCTTACCATCCGACTGGCTTCTTGCGGTTTATAACCCAGCGCCACCAGCGCAGCAACTGCTTCTTGTTCTGCATCTTCCGAGCCTGGGCTGGCCGGCGATGTCAATACCAGATCGACCGCTGGCGTAAAGAGATCGCCATGTAGCCCTTTAAAGCGGTCTTTCATTTCGACAATCAGCCTTTCGGCGGTTTTCTTGCCGATACCCGGCAGCTTCACCAGTGCGCCAAGCTCTTCGCGCTCAACCGCATTCACAAACTGCTGCGCCGACATGCCGGAGAGAATCGCCAGCGCCAGCTTAGGCCCGACGCCATTCGTTTTAATTAGCTCTTTAAACAGCGTGCGCTCTTGCTTATTGTTGAATCCGTACAGCAACTGCGCATCTTCACGCACCACAAAGTGGGTGAAGACGATTGCCTCCTGCCCGGCCTCCGGCAGCTCGTAAAAGCAGGTCATAGGCATATGTACTTCATAGCCTACGCCCCCTGTCTCCAGCAGCACGATCGGGGGTTGTTTTTCGAGAATAATGCCTCTGAGTCTGCCTATCACATGACGCTCCTGCGTAAAGGGCTGAAAAGATAATGCACTATCATAAAAAAAGACTGGATGTTTATCCAGATGAAAAACACGTATCCCGATATTTCTCTACTCCGACATCCCGCGATGGTTAACGACGGGTACGCTCCCCGCTGCGTACAAAATAAGTCGTACACTCATTGACAACTTTTTGCGTCCTACGCGAATAACTTTTGCCAACATGCCGTGGCGCACGTTCGGTAGTCTTCAATAATGAGTATCCTGATAACACTAATACTGTATCCAGTACGAATGCCAACAGCGGAACATCGGGCCTCCCAAAAACAGACCCGAGAATAGATGTAATAATATTAACCACTAGCGCTGAATTTAATCGCATGTTGTTTTATCATCGCGCATAACAGATTTTAATTCACCATGACACAATAAATATTGTGCAAACTCATTTTTCATGCCATCGAAATTCACGGCTGGCATCCCTTCTGAATAATTATAATAAATATTCACATACTCTTCGCTACTAAAAAGTGCCTGTCGTTTTGCTGCTAACCCACGACCTTTTGCTGCAATATACTGGAAGCAGTGGCCGCTGGCGCCACAGCTCCGCCCATCATCAACAATATATATATCGGCAGCGTTAAACAACTGTTCCAGCCAGCACTGGCGAATCGTTCCGGCCGCACAAACCAAAAATAATGATGCGCTAATCATCCACCCGGATTTTTTTACCGATGTCATAGCCAGGAAAGCCATAAAGCACGCTGCCTGCAGGCACAAAACCAGTTCTTTATTCCCGGCAACCAAATGCCACTGGTTAAATACTAAGGTAATGAAAACTGAACTCAATGTTGCCAACAGTCTGGTTCTGAACCGCCTGGCAGGGAGAAGTAAAAATAATAATGAAATCGTCCCTGGCTTTAATAAAAAAACAACGGTATTAGCCTCCGCCATATCAATACTCAAACAATAACAAAAACTAATAAACAGATGAAGGATAATAGCAACAAAAATATAAGGAAAATAAAACACCCAGCCTATTCTCATTGGTTTATCATCAACCACGTCATACTCCCTGTCAATATAAGAGATCAGATGATGAGAAATTTACCACCTTAATTCCTCCCCCAGATATATTTACGACATTAATTCCAATAAATGAAATATTCACCATACATATTTCGATGACACTAAGGCTTGTCATTTATCTGGTATAATGCTAACTACCCTGTAGAATAAATAAAAGGAATTTATTTCAAATAATGGAATGCAGAGATGAAAAAACATTATCCTGTCCAATATGAAACCGGGGATATCGTCTTTACCTGTATAGGTGCCGCGCTTTTCGGCCAGATATCCACCGCTTCACAGTGCTGGAGCAACCATGTTGGGATTATTATTGGTCATAATGGTGATGACTATCTGGTGGCGGAAAGCCGCGTCCCCCTCTCAACCGTCACCACGCTGTCACTGTTTATACAACGTTCAGCCGGACAACGTTACGCGGTTCGTCGCCTGTGCGGCGGCCTGACGGTCGAACAGAAACTCGCCATCATGGAGCAGGTTCCCGCCCGGCTGAATAAGTTTTATCACACGGGGTTTAAATACGAGTCATCACGCCAGTTCTGCTCGAAATTTGTGTTTGATATCTATAAAGAAGCATTGTGTATTCCGGTAGGCGATATTGAGACATTCGAAGAATTACTTCACAGCAATCCTGATGCGAAACTCGCCTTCTGGAAGTTCTGGTTTTTAGGTTCAATCCCGTGGGATCGTAAGACGGTGACGCCCGCCAGCCTGTGGCAACATCCCAATTTAGAATTAATTAGCGCCTGTGGAATTGAAACCCCTCAACGCGAGGCTGAGGGAGAATGATTTAGCGCAACCTTCCCCGCGCCAGATTGAGTCGGCTCTCGCTCATTTGCATCGCGTTCTGGCTAACGTGGCAATGCGTAATGGCGATAGCCAGCGCATCCGCGGCATCGGCCTGCGGGTTAGCGGGCAGTTTGAGCAACGTGCGCACCATATGCTGAACCTGGCTTTTTTCCGCGCTACCAATACCGACGACGGTTTGCTTCACCTGACGCGCCGCGTATTCAAACACGGGCAGTTCCTGATTGACCGCGGCGACAATCGCGACGCCGCGCGCCTGTCCCAGCTTGAGGGCTGAGTCGGCATTTTTCGCCATAAACACCTGTTCGATAGCAAAATAGTCCGGCTGGAACTGCGTGATGATTTCCGTCACGCCTGCGTATATAAGCTTCAAACGAGACGGCAAATCATCGACTTTGGTGCGAATACATCCGCTGCCCAGATAGGTCAGTTGTCTGCCTACCTGGCGGATAACGCCATAACCGGTAATGCGCGAGCCGGGGTCAATACCGAGAATAATCGACACGCTATACCCCCTGCCCGCCGGCGTTTAACAGCACCATTACAGGGTCGCCGCCACCTCATCAGAGATCTCACCGTTATGGTAGACTTCCTGAACATCGTCACAGTCTTCCAGCATATCGATCAGACGTAGCAGTTTCGGCGCGGTTTCCGCATCCATATCCGCTTTAGTTGACGGGATCATGGACACTTCGGCGCTGTCTGCTTTCAGACCCGCCGCTTCCAGCGCGTCACGCACTTTGCCCATCTCTTCCCAGGCAGTGTAAACATCAATCGCGCCATCATCATAGGTCACAACATCTTCCGCGCCGGCTTCCAGAGCGGCTTCCATGATGGTGTCTTCATCGCCTTTCTCAAAGGAGATGACCCCTTTCTTACTGAACAGGTACGCCACTGAGCCATCGGTACCCAGATTACCGCCGCACTTGCTAAAAGCATGACGCACTTCCGCTACGGTACGGTTACGGTTGTCACTCAGACACTCAATCATAATGGCCGTGCCGCCAGGACCATAACCTTCATAGATGATGGTTTCCATGTTCGAGTCTTCATCACCACCCACACCGCGAGCGATGGCACGGTTCAGAGTGTCGCGGGTCATGTTGTTGGCCAGCGCTTTATCTACAGCCGCGCGCAGACGCGGGTTGGCATCCGGATCGCCGCCGCCCAATTTAGCTGCCGTTACCAGTTCACGAATAATTTTAGTGAAGATTTTACCGCGCTTGGCATCCTGCGCAGCTTTACGATGTCTGGTGTTGGCCCATTTACTATGACCTGCCATAAATATTTCCTCAAAAAAAGCGCGCCTTTTCAGGCGACGTTAATGACAAACTCTTCAATCGCTTGCCGGTTACTCCAGGACTTGGTAAGCGCCGCCGCGTCAGGCGCATCAAGCCACTGGTACGTCAGATGTTCAGTGAATATCACCTGCCGCTCATGCGGTAACGCAAGGCAGAACCAGAATTCTGTATTGTGCATAACGCCCGGCGCATAGCGATGACGTAAATGTGAAAAAATTTCAAACTCCACCGTACGTTGGCAGTCGATTAAGGTCAGTTGCTCTGCCGAAACATCAATCGTGACCTCTTCTTTGACTTCACGTACGGCGGCCTGCAACGCGGTCTCCCCTTCTTCTATGCTGCCAGTCACTGACTGCCAAAAATCCGGGTCATCGCGTCGCTGCAACATTAGCACCCGTTTCGTATCCTGCGCGAAAATAACCACCAGGACCGAAACGGGGCGCTTGTACACTTTATCCTTCACGCGACCTCGTTGTTGGCTGTTGGGTGACGCCGCGCATTGATGAGACTCGCCCTTGCGGGCCGCCGCGATATCACGCGAATGATGTCGTGTACATTGTTCATATCAGTTATTCTCGGCTTTCTTCACAACCTGAATCCCTAACTCCGTCAACGCTGCCTGGTTGGCGAAACTCGGCGCTTCGGTCATCAGACACGCGGCGGCGGTCGTTTTCGGGAAGGCGATAACATCACGAATATTATCGGTGCCGGTCAACAGCATGGTCAGACGGTCCAGACCAAACGCCAGGCCCGCATGCGGCGGCGTACCGTATTTCAACGCATCCAACAGGAAGCCGAACTTCTCGCGCTGCTCCTGCTCATTGATACCGAGAATACCAAATACGGTTTGCTGCATTTCACCGTTGTGAATACGCACCGAACCGCCGCCAACTTCATAGCCGTTAATCACCATATCGTAAGCGTTAGCGACGGCTTCTTCCGGCGCAGTTTTCAGTTCAGACGCCGTCATGTCACGCGGAGCGGTAAACGGATGGTGCATCGCGGTCAGACCGCCTTCGCCGTCGTCTTCGAACATCGGGAAGTCAATCACCCACAGCGGCGCCCATTTGTCTTCGTCGGTCAGGTTCAGGTCTTTGCCCAGTTTCAGACGCAGCGCGCCCAGCGCATCGGCAACCACTTTTTTGTTATCTGCGCCGAAGAAGATCATGTCGCCGTCCTGCGCGCCGGTACGTTCAAGGATAGCGTCGACGATGTCGGCGGTCAGGAACTTGGCCACCGGACTGTTAATCCCGTCCAGACCTTTCGCGCGTTCGTTAACTTTGATATACGCCAGGCCCTTCGCGCCGTAGATCTTAACAAAGTTACCGTAATCGTCGATCTGCTTACGACTAAGCTGTGCGCCGCCAGGCACACGCAGTGCTGCCACGCGGCCTTTCGGATCGTTAGCCGGGCCCGCGAAGACCGCGAACTCTACCGATTTCAGCAGGTCAGCGACATCTACCAGCTCCATCGGGTTACGCAGGTCTGGTTTGTCGGAACCGTAGCGACGTTCCGCTTCGGCAAACGTCATGACCGGGAAATCCCCCAGATCCACGCCTTTCACTTCCAGCCACAAATGGCGCACCAGCGCTTCCATCACTTCGCGCACCTGTGGCGCGGTCATGAAGGAGGTCTCGACGTCGATCTGAGTAAACTCCGGCTGACGGTCAGCACGTAAGTCTTCATCACGGAAGCATTTGACTATCTGATAGTAACGGTCGAAACCGGACATCATCAGGAGCTGTTTGAACAGCTGCGGCGACTGCGGCAGCGCGTAGAATTTACCTTTGTGCACGCGCGAAGGCACCAGATAGTCGCGCGCGCCTTCCGGCGTGGCTTTGGTCAGCATCGGCGTTTCAATATCAAGGAAACCGTGATCGTCCATAAAACGACGCACCAGGCTGGTAATTTTGGCGCGGGTTTTCAGGCGCAGCGCCATTTCCGGACGACGCAAATCCAGATAGCGGTACTTGAGACGCGCCTCTTCGGTATTAACGTGGTTAGCGTCAAGCGGCAGTGAGTCTGCGCGGTTGATGATAGTGAGAGAGGACGCCAGCACTTCAATTTCGCCGGTCGCCATATCCGCATTGACGTTTTTCGCGTCACGCGCACGCACGGTGCCCGTAACCTGAATGCAGAACTCATTACGCAGTTCAGAGGCCAGCTTTAACGCGTCCGCACGATCCGGATCGAAGAACACCTGCACAATACCTTCGCGGTCGCGCATATCGATAAAGATCAGGCTGCCAAGATCACGACGACGGTTGACCCAACCACACAGAGTCACCTGCTGCCCCACGTGGGACAGACGTAGCTGTCCGCAATATTCTGTACGCATGAGATATCCCTTAACTTAGCCGCAGGCGGATTGTTGCCTGCCATGCAGGCGACGAAGTCGCAGCTTTAGCTGTATGTCACAACTGGATGAAAAAAGGCAGCTATTATACTGGAAATTCTGCCGCACGATAAGAGTCAATCCAGCATGGGAGCGATAACTTGCCCGTTTCATGCGGTATCGACACTTGGTTCATACTGACTGTACCCGGGTTTTTCACGCGGGTATTGCGTATGCTCACAAAAATTAACAATATTTGTCGCCGCTTTCCTCTTTAATCGCGCTTAAGGTGTAGTGAAATCCGCTATTTTTAGGAGAGTGATTATCATGCTGAAACTCAACGCGACCACAACCGCCCTGGTGGTTATTGATTTACAGGAAGGAATTCTTCCGTTTGCCGGCGGCCCGTATACGGCAAATGAGGTGGTCGCCCGCGCCGCGCGGCTGGCGGAAAAGTGTCGCGCCAACGGCTCACCCGTGGTTATGGTACGCGTTGGATGGTCTGATGATTATGCCGAAGCGTTAAAACAGCCGGTGGATGCCGCAACGCCTGCGCACGCATTGCCGGAAAACTGGTGGACCTGGCCTACGGCATTGGGTAAAAAGGACAGCGATCTGGAAGTGACTAAACGCCAGTGGGGCGCGTTTTACGGCACCGACCTGGAATTACAGCTTCGCCGCCGGGGTATCGACACCATCATATTGTGCGGGATCTCAACCAATATCGGCGTCGAATCCACAGCGCGTAACGCCTGGGAGTTAGGATTTAACCTTATTATTGCCGAAGATGCCTGTAGCGCCGCCAGCAGTGAGCAGCATCAGAGCAGTATGACGCATATTTTCCCGCGCATTGGCCGGGTACGCAGCGTAGAGGATATTTTAAACGCCTTATGATCTACATTGGCTTGCCGCAATGGTCGCACCCGAAATGGGCGCGGCTCGGCATCACCAGTCTGGAAGAGTATGCCCGCCACTTTAACTGCGTGGAGGGCAACACCACGCTTTACGCGCTGCCGAAAGCGGAAATTGTCGATCGCTGGTATGCGCAAACTACGGACGATTTCCGTTTTTGCTTTAAATTTCCCGCCACCATTTCTCACCAGGCCGCGCTGCGCCATTGCGACGATCTGGTACAGGCGTTTTTTACCCGGCTGGAGCCGCTGGAAACGCGTATTGGCCAATACTGGCTGCAGTTGCCCGCCGCCTTTGGACCGCGCGATCTCCCCGCCTTATGGCAGTTTCTTGATGCGCTCCCCGCCACGTTTACCTATGGCGTAGAAGTTCGTCATCCGTGTTTTTTTGACAAGGGTGAGGATGAACAGCGGCTCAATCGCGGGTTACACGCGCGCGGCGTAAACCGCGTGATCCTGGATAGTCGTCCGGTTCATGCCGCCCATCCCCACAGCGAGGCCGTCCGCGACGCGCAGCGAAAAAAGCCCAAAGTCCCGGTACATGCAGTCGTGACGGCTAGTCATCCGATGGTGCGTTTTATCGGTAGCGATAATATGGCGCAAAACCGTGAATTTTTCGCCGCCTGGTTGCAGAAACTCCCGCAGTGGCGGCAGACCACCACGCCTTTTCTGTTTTTACATACTCCGGATATCGCGCAGGCGCCGGAACTGGTGAATACGCTTTGGCATGATTTACGCAGCGTCTTACCGGAAATCGGCACTGCTCCGTCCATTCCACAGCAATCTTCTCTTTTCTGAAAATGCCCCCTATCATAGACAGTGCCATCAGCCATTTTAAAAGGGAGTTTGTATGGTAAGCGCGCTGTATGCCGTTTTGGGTGCGTTATTATTAATGAAGTTCTCTTTTAATGTCGTTCGCTTGCGAATGCAGTACCGTGTCGCCTATGGCGACGGCGGTTTTAGCGAATTGCAAAGCGCCATCCGTATTCATGGCAACGCGGTGGAATATATTCCTGTCGCGCTGGTGCTGCTGCTGTTTATGGAAATGAACGGCGCCGAAACGTGGATGGTGCATATCTGCGGCATCATTTTAATCGCCGGTCGGCTGATGCATTATTACGGTTTTCACCACCGCCTGTTCCGCTGGCGGCGGGCGGGGATGAGCGCGACCTGGTGCGCATTGTTGCTGATGGTGCTGGCAAACCTGTGGTATATGCCCTGGGAGTTGGTTTTCTCCCTGTATTAGCGCACAATATGCGCCTTTATTTTTCCCGGATGTATACGTTATGTCTCACCGCGACACGCTTTTTTCTGCGCCTATCGCCCGTCTCGGCGACTGGACTTTTGATGAACGAGTAGCCGAAGTTTTTCCCGACATGATTCAGCGTTCGGTACCAGGCTACTCCAACATCATCTCCATGATCGGCATGTTAGCTGAACGCTTTGTGCAGCCGAACACGCAGGTCTACGATCTGGGCTGCTCGCTGGGTGCCGCGACGCTGTCTGTTCGGCGTAATATCCGCCATGAGCATTGTCGCATTATCGCCGTCGATAACTCCCCGGCCATGATTGAACGCTGCCGCCGTCATATTGATGCGTATAAAGCGCCTACGCCGGTTGAAGTCGTTGAAGGCGATATCCGCGATATCACTATTGAAAACGCCTCGATGGTGGTGCTGAATTTTACCCTGCAATTCCTTGAACCTGCCGAACGCCAGGCATTGCTGGATAAGATTTACCTGGGGTTGAATCCCGGCGGCGCGCTGGTACTGTCGGAAAAATTTAGCTTTGAAGACGCGAAAGTGGGCGAGCTGTTATTCAACATGCACCACGATTTTAAACGCGCTAATGGGTACAGCGAACTGGAGATCAGCCAGAAGCGCAGTATGCTGGAAAACGTGATGCTCACCGACTCGGTGGAAACACATAAAGCGCGCCTGCGTCAGGCGGGTTTCGAACACAGTGAACTGTGGTTCCAGTGCTTTAATTTCGGGTCGCTTGTCGCGTTAAAAGCCGGAGTTGCCGCATGATCGAGTTTGGTAACTTTTATCAGCTCATTGCTAAAAATCATCTCTCCCACTGGCTGGAAACATTGCCCGCGCAGATTGCCGCCTGGCAACGCGAGCAGCAGCATGGCTTGTTTAAACAGTGGTCGAACGCGGTAGAATTTTTACCGGAAATTACGCCCTGGCGGCTGGATTTACTGCACAGTGTCACGGCGGAAAGCGAAACGCCGCTCAGCGAAGGTCAGCTAAAGCGTATTGATACATTGCTGCGTAATCTGATGCCGTGGCGTAAAGGCCCGTTCTCGCTTTATGGCGTAGATATTGATACCGAATGGCGCTCCGACTGGAAGTGGGATCGCGTACTGCCGCATCTGTCAGATTTAACCGGCCGGACGATCCTTGATGTCGGCTGCGGCAGCGGCTATCACCTGTGGCGGATGATTGGCGCGGGCGCACATCTGGCGGTCGGCATCGATCCTACACAGCTTTTCCTCTGCCAGTTTGAGGCGGTGCGTAAACTGTTGGGTAACGATCAGCGCGCGCATCTGCTGCCGTTAGGCATTGAACAACTCCCGGCGCTGAAAGCATTTGATACCGTCTTCTCGATGGGGGTGCTTTATCACCGTCGCTCGCCGCTGGAGCATCTGTGGCAGTTAAAAGATCAGTTGGTCAACGAGGGTGAACTGGTACTGGAAACGCTGGTCGTCGACGGCGACGAAAATACCGTTTTGGTGCCGGGTGACCGCTACGCGCAGATGCGTAACGTCTATTTTATTCCTTCCGCGCCGGCATTAAAAAAATGGCTGGAAAAATGCGGCTTTATTGACGTGCGTATCGCCGATGTCTGCGTCACTACCACCGAAGAGCAACGCCGTACCAAATGGATGGTTACCGAGTCGCTGGCCGATTTCCTTGACCCGAACGATCGCAGCAAGACGGTGGAAGGCTATCCCGCCCCGCAGCGCGCGGTGCTGATTGCGCGTAAACCGTGATGGATTGCCGAATGACCGTTACGTATAGCACCGTTTCTCCAAAATAGTTCAAGTTGCAGCAAGGCGGCAACGCAGCAAATCCCCGGGAACGTAGGTAGCTACGTGACCGGGGTGCGCGAGGCGGCCAACGCTGCTGCGGCTTGAAATATGAAGGAGAAAAAAAGGCCCCTGTTGAATTGGCAGGGGCCTGGTACGAGCAAGCATCATATTGGGCGACATGATGCAACGGTAAAAATCATTTGGCCTGATGGCGAACAATGATTCCTTTCATTTCAGCGACCGCCGCACCCTCTACCCTATAGCGAGAATACTCGTCCGCCTGTATATCGGCAGACATCGATAACCCCTGATTGCGATAGCGCATCGGCGAAGGCAGTAAGACTCCGGCGGAACTGTGTACTTCCCGTACTCCGGCATCGAGGAAATTCTGCAGGTTATTTGCACGAACCCCCGCACCAGCCATAATGATTGGAGCATCCCCCTGGGCAATAAGTTCCATAATTATTGATAAACCTTGCGCCGCATCGGCTTTTTGCCCGGAAGTCAGTACTCTTGATACGCCTGCGTCAGCCAGATTCTTTAGCGCATTGAAGGGATTAGCGCACATATCGAAGGCGCGGTGGAATGTCACTGCCAGCGGTCCGGCCGCCGCCATTATTTTTTCCATTCGCGACATATCGACATCCCCATCAACGGTCAACACGCCAGTAACCAGCCCGGGAAACCCCAACTCTCTGACGAGGCGGATATCTTCCAGCATGGCGGCAAATTCGCCGTCAGTGTAGTAAAAATCCCCGCCACGAGGACGAATAATCGGATGTACGGGAATCGTAATATGCTCGCGCACGCTGCGTAAGACGCCCAGCGAAGGCGTAAGCCCGCCTTCTTTCGGCGCGGCGCACAGTTCGATACGATCCGCGCCGTTTCGCTGCGCGGTGAGCGCGCATTCCATGCTGTAACAACAGATCTCAAGTAACGCCATATTCACTCCGCTCGGCAGGTTAATGGGCCGCCTGTTCGCTGGCGACAATCGCTTCAATCGACCATGGATGAAATTTTACCGTGATGCGGCCATCGGTCACGGCCAGCGTAGGGTTTGGCAAACGTTCATGCTCGCCCTGTGGCGAACTGGTTTTAACCACGATCCCCGGCTGACTAAGCCCCTCATCCGACAACAACGCCAGCGCCCTCGCGTTCAAGGTCTCCGGCTCGCCGGGCAGCACGATTTCAATATGCTCCCACCCTTCGTGTGGATAGCGTTTTTCTCCCGGCCACGGTAATTCAATAACAGAAAACCGCCAGTGTTCCACACATACCGGTTCATGCAGTTTAAACAGACAAATCGGCCTGCCGTTGATGATATTTTCCGACAGTAGCTCGCCGCATTGTTCAAAACCGCGACGCCAACGCTCCGCCGTCGTATTCTGGTGACAGCGCAATGAAATGTGATCGGCCTCAAGGGCGCTAATCTGCAGACCAAGGCGAGTGGAAAGTTCTCTGAACGCCAGAGTGAATCGCGGTAAATCTGCGGAAATATCATGCAGTTCATCAATGTGTTGCCAGTTCGCCATATCAGGACGCTCTTCTTGCTGTGAAAACCGCTAATTTACGCTGTTGCGCCCCGGCAACCAACCTTTGATTTGATTGGGCGTTTATTGAATGCTTATGCAGATTATTGTTGCGTATATTTCAGGCGACGCGCCGCGCGCGCAATGCTGACGCCAACGGGCATTTGCAGTATACTCCCGCCCTAATTCTTAAACTGGCGCGGGCAATACAGTCCGCTTCATAAACGTAAGGTATTCCGGTGAATATTCAGGCTCTTCTCTCAGAAAAAGTTAGTCAGGCCATGATTGCTGCAGGCGCGCCTGCAGATTGCGAGCCCCAGGTTCGTCAGTCAGCCAAAGTTCAGTTCGGCGACTATCAGGCCAACGGCATGATGGCAGTTGCGAAAAAACTGGGTATGGCCCCCCGACAACTTGCAGAGCAGGTGCTGACTCATCTGGATCTCAGCGGCATCGCCAACAAGGTTGAAATCGCCGGCCCTGGCTTTATCAATATTTTCCTCGAACCGGCTTTTCTCGCTGAACAGGTGCAACAGGCGCTGGCCTCCGATCGTCTGGGCGTTTCTCAGCCGACTCGTCAGACGATTGTCGTCGACTACTCCGCGCCCAACGTCGCGAAAGAGATGCACGTCGGTCATCTACGCTCCACAATTATCGGCGATGCGGCAGTGCGCACGCTGGAGTTTCTGGGCCATCATGTTATTCGCGCTAACCACGTCGGCGACTGGGGAACCCAGTTCGGTATGCTGATCGCCTGGCTGGAAAAACAGCAGCAGGAAAACGCGGGCGACATGGCGCTGGCGGATCTCGAAGGATTTTACCGCGATGCGAAAAAGCATTATGACGAAGATGAAGCGTTTGCCGAGCGCGCGCGTAACTACGTCGTCAAATTGCAGAGCGGTGATACCTATTTCCGTGAGATGTGGCGTAAGCTGGTTGACATCACGATGACGCAAAACCAGATCACCTATGATCGTCTGAACGTCACTCTGACGCGTGACGATGTGATGGGCGAAAGTCTGTATAATCCGATGCTGCCGGGCATCGTCGCCGATCTGAAAGCCAAAGGCCTGGCGGTTGAAAGCGAAGGCGCAACGGTGGTTTTCCTTGATGAGTTTAAAAACAAGGAAGGCGACCCGATGGGCGTCATTATTCAGAAGAAAGATGGCGGTTATCTGTATACCACTACCGATATCGCCTGCGCCAAATACCGTTACGAAACGCTGCACGCCGACCGCGTGCTCTACTACATTGACTCCCGTCAGCACCAGCACCTGATGCAAGCCTGGACCATTGTGCGCAAAGCCGGTTATGTGCCGGATTCCGTTCCGCTGGAACACCACATGTTCGGCATGATGTTGGGTAAAGACGGTAAACCGTTTAAAACTCGCGCGGGCGGTACGGTGAAACTGGCGGATCTGTTGGATGAGGCGCTGGAGCGCGCGCGTCGTCTGGTGGCGGAGAAGAACCCGGATATGCCGGCTGACGAGCTGGAAAAACTGGCTAACGCCGTCGGTATTGGCGCGGTGAAATACGCCGATCTGTCAAAAAACCGCACCACTGACTATATCTTCGACTGGGATAATATGTTGGCTTTCGAAGGCAATACCGCTCCTTATATGCAGTATGCCTATACGCGTGTGCTGTCTGTTTTCCGTAAAGCGGACATCGACGAGCAGGCGCTGGCGAGCGCGCCGGTTATCATTAGCGAAGATCGCGAAGCGCAGCTCGCTGCCCGTTTGCTGCAGTTTGAAGAAACCCTGACGGTGGTCGCGCGTGAAGGTACGCCGCACGTCATGTGCGCGTATCTGTATGACGTCGCCGGGCTGTTCTCCGGCTTCTACGAGCACTGCCCTATTCTCAGCGCCGAGAATGACGCGGTTCGCAATAGCCGCCTAAAACTGGCGCAACTGACGGCGAAGACGCTGAAACTGGGTCTGGATACGTTGGGTATCGAAACCGTAGAACGCATGTAAACGCGCCGTCGTTAACATCATCAGGCCTGACTCCGGGTAACGGACTCAGGCCTTTTTATTGCCACTGCGGTATATCTGTAACAAATCACAAGGAATGACACATTTCTATAGAGAGATGGAACATCTTTTACCTGTGCTGGCGCTGACCGCCCCGTATCATTAGGCGGCGGATTGTTCAGGTACAGGTAATGACTTTTAAAGACTTTGATGCGGAAGAGAAACTCTTCCTGAGACGTGTGATTGTGGCGTTTGGTGTAGTGGTTGTCTGCTTTGGTATCCTGATCTTCAACCTCTATAACTTGCAAATCCGCCAGCACCACTACTACACCACCCGTTCGAATGAGAACGATATCAAGATGCTACCCGTCGCGCCCACGCGCGGCATCATTTACGATCGCAACGGCATTCCGCTGGTGCGTAACGTAACCTGGTATGATATCGCGGTTACGCCCTATAAAATTGCCGATATGGATGCGCTGCTAAAACAGCTCACCCCTATTGTTGATCTCTCCCCCGATGATATCGCCGACTTTCGCCGCGCGCTAAAATCCAGTAGCCGCTATCGTCCGGTAGTGCTCAAAAACGCGCTAACGGATGTTGAAATCGCACGCTTTGCGGTCAATCAGTTTCATTTCAACGGCGTCACGATCAATAGCTATCAGGATCGGCAGTATCCTTACGGCGCGGAGCTGGCGCATGTTCTCGGTTACGTGTCAAAGATAAACGATAACGACCTTAAAGCGCTGGATAAAAAAGGGCTGGCAGAGAATTACGCGGCGGACCATAACATCGGTAAACAGGGGATTGAGCGTTACTACGAAAACGATCTTCATGGCAAAACCGGTTATCAGGAGGTCGAGGTGGATAATCACGGGCGTATTGTCCGCCTGCTGAAAGACGTTCCTCCCATCGCGGGTAAGAACATTCACCTGACGCTGGATCTCCATTTACAAGAGTACATTGAAAGTTTGCTGGCCGGGCAGCGTGCTGCCGTACTGGTTGAAGATCCGCACGATGGTTCAGTGCTGGCGATGGTATCTATGCCCAGCTACGATCCGAACCCCTTTGTAAAAGGCATTAGCTATCAGGATTACGGCAAACTGCTGCACGATAAAAATCTGCCGCTGATCAACCGCGTGACGCAAGGGCTTTATCCTCCGGCGTCAACGGTTAAACCCTATATGGCGATGTCCGCGCTGTTAAGCGGGATTATTACGCCGCAAACCACCTTCTTTGGCGCGCCAACCTGGACGCTTCCCGGCACGCAGCGGCATTACCGGGACTGGAAAAAAACCGGACACGGTATGCTGGATGTCACTAAAGCGATTGAGGAATCTGCGGATACCTTTTTCTATCAGGTTGCTTATATGATGGGTATTGACCGTATCGACACGATGTTGTCTCAGTTCGGCTATGGCAAACCGACGGGGATCGACCTTAATGAAGAGTATGACGGGCTGCTTCCCAGCCGCGCATGGAAACAGCGGGTCCATAAAAAAGCCTGGTATCAGGGCGATACCATCTCTGTCGGCATCGGCCAGGGCTACTGGATTGCCACCCCCATCCAGATGGTAAAAGCGATGGTGGCGCTCATCAACAACGGTAAGGTGATTGCCCCTCACCTGTTACTCAATGAAGAGAGCGGCAAAACGGTGGTTCCGTATCGCCCTTCAGGAACACCGGCACAGATAGCCGATCCGGCGTCGCCATACTGGGGACTGGTGCGTCAGGCGATGTACGGCATGGCGAATGCACCCAACGGAACGGGCTATAAGTTCTTTCACACCGCGCCCTACGGCATTGCGGCCAAAAGCGGCACGTCGCAGGTGTTTAGCCTGAAAGAAAATCAGACCTACAATGCGAAAATGATCCCCATTCGCCTGCGCGATCATGTGTTTTATACCGCTTTTGCACCGTATAAAAACCCTAAGGTCGCTATTGCCTTGATTCTGGAAAACGGCGGAAGCGACGGCGTTACCGCCGCGCCCATCATGCGAAAAATCCTTGACCACCTGTTTGATCCACAGGCTGATACCACACAGTCGGGTCAGGCGCCATAGTCAAATAAGCAAAGCGCCATCAGACAAGGATACGACCGGAATATCCGCATACATCAGAAATAGTTACGCAGATATTCCGTCAAACACAGCATAGCCATCGCCTGCCCGTAAGGCATAGAGGTCAACGGAATATGACGGTAAAAATCGAGATCGTGGCCCATGCCAGTGCCAAATGACGTTTGCAGCAGTTCACCTTCCGGCGAGATATGTTTCACTATCCCCCGAATAGCTTTTTCCGCCACCTGCGCATAGTGCCGCCCGACATAGCGTTTGCGCACCGCTTTAAGAATACCGTAGGCAAAACCCGCCGTCGCCGACGCCTCAAGATAAGAGTGCGGATCGTCAAGCAGCGTATGCCACAAACCGCTTTCATCCTGACATTTCGCCAGCGCGGCGATCTGCGCATTCAGTACCTGGACCAGGTAACGGCGCACGGCATTATTTTCCGGCAAGTCCAGCAGTTCAAGAAAATCCGGGATCACAATGGTCAGCCAACTGTTGCCGCGCGCCCAGCGAGCGTTAGCGAAGTTATGATGACCGTCATAGCTCCAGCCGTGGAACCACAGCCCCGTCTCTTTATCCATCAAATTCTGCACGTGTAGCAGGAACTGATAGGTTGCCTCTTCCACATATTCCGGCCGGTTCAGCAGCTTACCGATTTTCGCCAGCGGCAGCACCGTCATCATTAGCGTGTCGTCCCACATCTGCTGATGATTTTCCTCCGCCAGCGTGATGTGCTGCATTCCACCGTGATCGGTTCGGGGCATTTCATTCATCGCCCATTCGGCCCACGTTTCCAGCCACGGTAAATACGCTGGATTACGCGTCTCTTCATAGCGATACGCCAGCGTTAAAAATGGCGCCATCGTATTAACGTTTTTCGTCGTCGCGCCTTCCGCAAAACGATCGGCAAACCAGTCATCAATGATCTTACGCATCGTCTGGTCGCCGGTCTGTTGGTAATAGTGATACATTCCGTACAGGCCCACGCCGTGCGTCCACTCCCATCCGGCCCAGCCTTTAGTATCGATCACGCGTCCGTCGTCCAGTCGCAATAAAAATTCGCCTGTCTCATCTTTAATATTGACCAGGTTATGCGTCACCTTTTGCACCAGGGCTTTTAGTTCATCTCTGGCGATAAAATGCTCAGGCTGACGCAATAGCGGACTGTGTTTGACTGGATAAACCATCATTTGCTTAACCTCTGTGTAATGTCGAATTCAGTGCTGCGTGCAGTTTTACCGCCGACGCAGTCGATTCGCTACAGTAAAAGCTAAGCTGGGCGGAAACCTTTTTGTTTCTGCCATTGCCAGAGCGTAAATGGCAAAAACGCAAAGAGTTCGGCAACCTACCTCACCATTTTATAAAACGGTGTTTCTATTTATTCAAAAAGAGAGTCAGGTCTGTTACCTGGTAAAGAAAGGGGCGGTTAGCGGTAGTTCACAATCACCTGATTGCTCCGCACTTTTAACGCCGGGATAAGTCGGCCGCCGCCGGGGACTTCCCAGACAAAGCGGAGCGGCTCGACTGCGGGAACATGAGCAAAACCGTGGGTCGTGCCACTCTGACCATCAAGTTCTACGCAACGGGACTGGGAACATAAACGTACCCGTAAGCCCGCGGGGGTCGGGCCATTCAGTTCATAACGCCAGGCGACCAACGTCATCACACCGGAAACCGGCTGACGCGCCGACAATGGCGAAGACGATGCGGAAACGCCCCGGTAATTTAAGGTTACGCCCATACCGCTATCCTGCCACGCGCCTTCGCCTGCGGCCTGAACCGTCAGGGGAAAGAGCAACAACGCCAGCCATTTACGCATTATTTTCCTCCAATGGTCGCCGTCATGCGGATATGACGGTTATCGGAAAGCTCAAGGTTCGACAACACCACCAGCTGCGGTAAACTGCGCCGCAAAAAGCGGGACAATAATGGACGTAGCGCATGGTTAACCAGTAATACCGGCGGCGCGCCAAGCATCTCCTGGCGAGAAAGCGCCTCTTGCGTCTGCGCCAGCAGGCGATCCGCCAACCCCGGCTCAAGTCCACCGCCGCCCTGCAATGCCTGAAGCAGCAAACGCTCCAGCGCGGTATCCAGGCCAATCACCTGCACTTCTTCATTACCGGGGAACCACTGTTGCGTAATCGCTCGTCCTAATGCCACGCGTACCACGGCGGTTAATTCATGCGGATCGCTTTGTAACGGCGCATGTTCCGCCAGCGTTTCCAGAATGGTGCGCATATCGCGAATCGGGACTTTTTCCGCCAGTAAGTTTTGCAGGACTTTATGTAAAGTCGTGAGGGTCACGACGCCGGGGACCAGATCTTCCGTGAGTTTAGGCATCTCCTGAGAGACACGATCCAACAGTTGCTGCGCTTCCTGGCGGCCAAACAGTTCGGCGGAGAATTGGCCAATCAAGTGGTTAAGGTGCGTCGCCACAACGGTACTGGCTTCAACAACGGTAAAGCCCTGAATTTGCGCCTGCTCTTTCAGGGCGCTTTCAATCCAGATGGCATCAAGGCCAAAAGCTGGATCGACGGTTTTCTCACCCGGTAGCGTTCCCGCCGCCGTGCCGGGGTTAATAGCCAGCCAGCGTCCCGGATAGGCGTCCCCGCTGCCAATCTCTACCCCTTTCATCAAAATACGGTAGCGCGCAGGCTGTAAATCCATATTGTCGCGAATATGGACAACCGGCGGCAGGAACCCCATATCCTGAGCGAATTTTTTACGAATACTGCGAATACGTCCGAGCAATTCGCCATCCTGTTGAAAATCCACCATCGGGATCAGGCGGTAGCCCACTTCCATCCCCAGTGAATCCTCAAGCTGTACGTCATTCCAGGTGGCTTCGACCACCGAGTTATTTTCCGGCATTTTTACCGGCTGCGGCTCCTCCGGCGCTTTTTCTTCACGCCCGCGCAGCCACCATGCCAGGCCGAGCAAAGCGGCGGTAAAGAGTAAAAATACCAGGTTAGGCATTCCTGGCACCATGCCAAGCAGCCCCAGCACCGCCGCCGCCAGCAGCATCACCCTTGGATTACTGAACAGTTGGCCAACCATCTGCTCGCCTACATCCTGATCGGTACTGACGCGGGTCACAATGACGCCCGCCGCCGTGGAGATAACCAGCGCCGGGATCTGGGCGACCAGGCCGTCGCCAATGGTCAGCAGGGTGTAGCTTTCCGCCGCGCTGCCTATGCTCATTCCGTGCTGCAATACGCCGACCAGCAGCCCGCCTACCACGTTAATGACCATGATGAGAATACCGGCGATGGCGTCGCCGCGCACAAATTTACTTGCCCCGTCCATCGAGCCGTAGAAATCGGCTTCCTGAGTGACTTCCGAACGCCGTTTTTTGGCCTCGTCTTCACCAATCAGACCGGCATTAAGATCGGCGTCAATCGCCATTTGCTTGCCGGGCATACCGTCCAGCACAAAGCGCGCGCCGACTTCGGCAATACGTCCGGCGCCTTTGGTGATGACCATGAAGTTGATAATGACGAGGATGATAAAAACCACAATCCCGATCGCGAAGTTACCACCGACCAGGAAATGACCAAACGCCTCCACCACCTTTCCCGCCGCCGCCGCGCCGGTATGCCCTTCCATCAAAATAATGCGCGTTGAGGCTACGTTAAGCGCCAGACGCAGTAGCGTGGTAAACAGCAGAATGGTCGGAAACGCGGCAAAATCCAGAGTACGCTGGGTAAACATCGCCACCAGCAGCACCATGATCGATAGCGCAATATTAAAGGTAAACAATAAGTCGAGGATAAAAGCAGGTAGCGGCAGCACCATCATCGACAAAATCAGCAGAATGAGGATCGGCCCGGCAAGAATTTGCCATTGCGTCGATTTCAGGTTGCTGGGCAGGCGCAGCATCGCGACCAGATTAGCCATCAGTATTCTTCTCGTTCATAAAATCCAGCGCTTCTGGCACCGGAAGGTTCTCAGGTTGTGGAGGACGTTGCCCGCCCGCAAGCCGCCAGCGTTTAAGCTGCCAGACCCAGGCCAACACTTCCGCAACGGCAGCATATAACTGCCCGGGAATTTGCTGACCAATTTCGGCGTGGCGATATAATGCCCGCGCCAGCGGCGGCGCTTCTAAAGTGGGAACCCGATGTTCAGCGCCGATCTCGCGAATGCGCAGCGCTATTAATCCAGCCCCCTTCGCGACCACTTTCGGCGCGCTCATTTTGTTTTCGTCATACTGCAGCGCCACGGAATAGTGCGTCGGGTTAGTGACAATGACGTCCGCTTTCGGCACATCTTCCATCATGCGGCGCTGCGCGGCGGCGCGTTGCATCTGGCGAATTTTGCCCTTAACATGCGGATCGCCTTCGCTCTCTTTAAATTCGTCGCGAATGTCCTGTCGCGACATGCGTAATTTTTTCAGGTGGCTAAAGATCTGGAAAAACACGTCAAATCCCACCATCGGAATCACGCCCAGTACCACCAGTAACGCGCAGAGTCCAACCAGATCCAGCGCATTCCCCATTGCGACGATCGGCGACTCCGCCATCAGACGCATCATTTGCGGCCAGTTATGCCAGAGATAAAAGCCGGTAACGCAGCCGACCAGCGTGGATTTCAACACCGCTTTTAGCAGTTCCGCGCCGGTCTGCGCCGAAAACATGCGCTTAATTCCCGGCAGCGGGTTTAATTTAGAAAATTTTGGCTGTAGCGACTTACCGCTAAAAATCAGGCCGCCAAGCATAACCGGCGAGATAAGCGCCACCAGCACCACGCCCGCGATGAGCGGTAGCAGTGCCATCATCGCCGCTTTAATCAGCAAAATTATCTGCCCCAGGATCAGGTTAGGATCGTTCACCATACGGTGATCGAAGTGCAGGCCTGCTGAAAGCATTCCCGCCAGCTGCCGCGCTAACGACTCGCCGCCGAACCAAATAATACAAACGCCCACCAGCAATATCAGCAGTGAGGTCAGTTCTCTGGAACGGGGGATCTGCCCTTCTTCCCGCGCTTTT
This sequence comes from Salmonella sp. SAL04196, assembly GCF_046550835.1. NCBI lineage: Bacteria > Pseudomonadati > Pseudomonadota > Gammaproteobacteria > Enterobacterales > Enterobacteriaceae > Salmonella > Salmonella sp. SAL04196. The sequence goes on along the minus strand of NZ_JBGDXE010000001.1, from coordinate 313,005 downwards.
TCAAGTCGGTGGGGGGTGGGGGCTTCTGTTTTGTCGTCGTCGCTCTCTTCTGCCACGCAGCAAACCCTGGATAGATTGATAAGCGAGAATGATGCCAGAACCGCTTTACGCCAATGGGCAGAGTAAGCGGTAAAAAAGGCGGGGTTTATGGCGTTAATAGAGATAGCCGGATACGATAAGAAAGTCTCGTATCCGGCCTGGTTGACGGATTCGGACCCGATAAGCGCCGCGCCATCAGGTCAAAAAAGCTTAAAAGCCAAGACTGTCCAGCAGGTCGTCCACCTGATCCTGACTGGCAACGACGCCAGCTTTCGAAGTATCCACCTGCGGGCCGTTGAGTAAGCTTTCGTTCTCGCGTTTTGGTCGCGCGCTCTGTTCCGGGATGTTTTCCAGCAGCACCATTAACAACTGGCGCTCAATCTCCTGAATCACGTCCATCATGCGTTTGATCACCTGACCCGTCAGATCCTGGAAATCCTGCGCCATCATGATGTCCAGCAGTTGCGCGTTAGTAAAACTAGTATGGCCCGGGACATCCCTGAGAAACTGGCGCGTATCCGTCACCAGTTCACGGGCGTCGGAAAGCTCGATCGGATTGTCAAACCACTCGTCCCAACGTTGGGTTAGCGCTTTCGCCTCTTTTTCCATCGCATCCTGATGCGGCTGCGAAGCTTCGACACTGTTTAGCGCGCGTTCCGCCGCCTGCGCCGTCATCTGGACGACGTAATCCAGACGGTCGCGCGCATCAGGGATCGCCTCCGCCGCTTCGGCAATCGCCTGGTCCAGCCCCAGTTCACGCAGGCTGTCGCGCAGCATTCGGGTCAGACTACCGATGCGCGCAATGATGTCTCCTGCTGAGCCTTCATCAGCAGGCTTGATAGATGGTTGCATCATCATCGCATCCTCACATGCCCAGTTTCTCAAAGATTTTGTTGAGCTTCTCTTCCAGAGTCGCTGCGGTGAACGGTTTTACGACATAACCGCTGGCGCCAGCCTGTGCGGCGGCGATAATATTCTCTTTTTTGGCTTCCGCCGTGACCATCAACACGGGTAACGCCGACATGGCGCTATCGGCGCGAATGGTTTTCAGCAGCTCCAGGCCATCCATGTTCGGCATGTTCCAGTCGGAGATAATAAAACCAAAGCCGCCCGCCTGGAGCTTGTTCAGTGCATCGACGCCGTCTTCGGCCTCTTCCACATTGTTAAATCCAAGCTCTTTTAAGAGGTTGCGCACGATACGACGCATGGTCGAAAAGTCATCCACAACCAAAAATTTAAGCTCTTTATCCGCCATAAAATACTACTCCTGGTTCAAATACGTATCGCCTGTCCGGCACTGATTTTCGCCAGCATCTGCTGGCTTACCTGGCTAAGATCGACCACTTCGCTTACGCCACCCATATTGATGGCCTCGCGCGGCATGCCGAACACCACACAACTTGCTTCGTTTTGCGCAATGGTCCAGGCGCCAGCCTGGTACATCGCTAACATTCCAGCGGCGCCATCGTTGCCCATCCCCGTAAGAATGACGCCTACGGCGTTGCGCCCCGCGTGTTTCGCCACCGAATGAAACAGCACATCCACGGAAGGCCGATGCCGGTTTACCGGCGGGCCATCATGAATTTTGATTTGATAATTCGCCCCGCTACGCGCCAGCTCCATATGCTTGTCGCCGGGCGCAATGTAGGCATGACCTGGCAATACGCGTTCGCCGTCCTCGGCCTCCTTCACGCTGATTTGACAGAGTTTATTCAGGCGCTCGGCAAACGAGCGGGTAAAGCCAGGCGGCATATGCTGCGTAATAATCACTGCCGGACTGGAAAGCGGCAGCGGTTGCAGCACATGTCGGATAGCTTCAGTACCGCCCGTTGAAGCGCCGATAGCAATCAGTTTCTCCGAACTGAGGAGCGGACCGGCTTTTAAGGTTGCCGGGGCCGCCACCGGTTTATGTGCGGCGATGCGGGCCCGCGCGGCGGTACGCACTTTTTCGGCGATCATCTCGCTATACGCCAGCATACCTTCACGAATGCCAAGCTGCGGTTTAGTGACAAAATCGATGGCCCCCAACTCCAGCGCCCGTAGCGTCACTTCGGAACCTTTACCGGTCAGCGAAGAGACCATCACCACCGGCATCGGTCGCAGGCGCATCAGTTTTTCCAGAAAATCGAGGCCGTCCATACGCGGCATCTCAACGTCCAGGGTCAATACGTCCGGATTAAATTTTTTGATGAGATCCCTGGCGACCAACGGGTCCGGCGCAGTCGCCACCATCTCCATGTCGCTATGGCTATTAATAATTTCAGTCATGATTTGGCGCATTAGCGCGGAATCATCAACTGACAATACCCTGATTTTACTCATGCTTTATCCTTACTTAGCGCATACACCGTCTGTCCGCGCAGGCTAAACTCGCGCACGAGGTTGCTAAAGTTTTCTGAGTGACCGGCAAACAACAGTCCGTCAGGTTTAAGGAGTGGAACAAAACGGCGCAGAATGTCCTCCTGAGTCGTTTTATCAAAATAGATCATGACGTTACGGCAAAAAATCGCGTCAAAGGGACCAGGTACGTTGTACTGCTTTTCCAACAAATTAACGGAGGAAAATTCAACATAATTGGCCAGTTCCTGACGCACGCGCACCAGTCCTTCATGCGGCCCCGTACCGCGCATGAAATAACGTTGTAGCTGCTGCGGCGATAACGTTTTCAGTTCGCTGAGGCGATAAATACCGCTTCTCGCTTTTTCCAGCACTTCAGTATCAATATCGCTGGCGAATACTTTCCAGCGACCGGGGGCCATCCCCAACGCATCCGCCAGCGTAATGGCGATACTGTAAGGTTCTTCTCCTGTCGATGCCGCCGCACTCCAGACGCGGTACTCGCCGTGGCGGCGACGCGCATGTTCCGCAAGGATGGGAAAATGGTGCGCCTCGCGAAAAAAAGCGGTCAGGTTGGTAGTCAGAGCGTTGATAAAAGCCTGCCACTCAGCGCTGTTTTGGTTAGACTCCAGCATACTGAGATAACGGCCAAAATCATCCAGTCCTAGGGTACGCAGCCGACGGACCAGTCGGTTATAAACCATATCCCGCTTATGGTCGGCCAGCACGATCCCTGCGCGCTGGTAGATTAATTGACATATCCGACGAAAATGCGCGTCGGACAGCGCGAGGCGCTGTGTCATCTGTAACAATACTGACGTTTGCCCGGGGGGCAGAGATGATGTCATAGCGCCTTCTTAATCACATTCAAAATACAACGGGCGCGCCCTGCGGCAGCGCCATGCTTCCCGTATTACACATTTTTTGCTTTTATCTATGCGAACCAGACGAAAGGGATCGGCGGGTTCGCAAATTAATCGAGAACCGACAGCACACGTCGATCAGAAGGTTTCCCAGTTCGCATCATCCCCGGCGGCTAAGGGCCGCGGCGTATTGCCGGACTGAGCGTCCACTGACAAACGCATCTCAGGTTTATTTACCGCCAGCGGTCGCGATGCCAGGCGGAAAGCCGATACCGCCTGGGTCAGACGGCTGGCCTGCTCTTCCAGCGCGGCGGCGGCCGCTGCGGATTCCTGAACCAGCGAGGCGTTCTGTTGCGTTACGCGATCCATTTCGGAAACGGCCAAAGCGACCTGATCGATACCCCGGCTTTGCTCATCCGAGGCGGAGGCGATTTCGCCCATGATATCCGTGACGCGTGTAACGGCATTGACGATGTCAGTCATGGTTTCCCCGGCGCTTTCCACCAGCACAGAACCGGTATCGACACGCGAGACGGAATCTTCAATCAACGCTTTTATTTCTTTCGCCGCCTGGGCGCTGCGGCTGGCCAGATTACGCACCTCGCCTGCCACGACCGCAAAACCGCGCCCCTGCTCTCCCGCGCGCGCCGCTTCTACCGCCGCGTTCAGCGCCAGAATGTTAGTCTGGAAGGCAATACCGTCGATAACGCTGATAATGTCAGCGATTTTTTTCGAACTGTCGGCAATTTCGTGCATAGTGTTTACCACGCCGTCGACCACTTTGCCGCCATGACGCGCGGTCTCGGAGGCGCTTTGCGCCAGTTGCGAAGCCTGACGGGCGTTATCGGCGTTTTGCTTCACGGTGGCCGTCAGTTGTTCCATGCTGGCAGCCGTCTCCTCCAGAGCGGAGGCCTGCTGTTCGGTACGGGAAGAGAGGTCGGTATTACCGGCGGCAATTTCACTGGTGCCGGAATAAATCGCATCCGAACCTTCACGAACCTGCGTCACGGTGTCAATCAGCGAGCGTTGCATATGTTCAACCGTTCCCGCCAGTTCGCCAATTTCATTACGTCCTGAGACGGTGAGCGTTTTCGTCAGATCGCCGCTGGCAATTTCACGGATATGAGTAATCACTCGCGCTAATGGGTTAAGCAGGGCATGACGAATGCCGAACCAAACCACCATCAAAATCAGCACCAGCACGACCGCAAGAACCCCCAGTTGCCATTGCGCAAAACGGTAGTCATGAGCGCTTTGATCAAATGTCTGGCGGTACAGGTTTTCGCTCACCCGGGCGTAATTGCCCAGCGCCTCGCCCAACGCGTTTTGCATTCCCTGGGTTGGCTGGGCGAAGTAGGCATCCATATTGCCATTGTCCAGAAACTGAATAAGTTCGGTTAATGCGGCCTGATAGCGCTGATATTTTTCATCGACGTTCGCGCTGGCCTCCGCCATCGCTGGCAATGGCGTCATGTTTTTGAAATTGGCGTAGTGCGCCGCCGCCTGTGCGAGGGTCGTTTTTGCATTCTGGAGTAAATCCGTTTTGGCGCTGCTCTGCTGGTTAGAAGCGTCCATCATCATGCGTGCGGCGGAGCGGCTCAGGTTAATGCGCGTTTGCAGCATTAAGTCCCATGTCGACGTGAGTTCGCTTTGTTGCTGGCGTAATTCGTTAGAAATAACAAAACCTTGCTGGTTATGCTGTAATGAAGAAAACAGCAAACCACCGGAAACAAGCTGTAGCAGTGCGAAAACCCCCAGCACCATCATCAGCATTGTGACAACGCGGATACGGTTAAACATAAGGCACCTTCCTGATAACGAGTTATCAACGTTATCGGCACCTGCGGTGATAACTTTACTTTTGCAAAAAGGAAATACGCTGTTCCGGAAGACGATATTGACAATAACAGTGTCGCAGCGGCGATGCCGGCGCAAAATGCAGGGGCTGGGCGCGGGCGATGAAGAGGCACTCTCACCGCTGGCGGAAGCATAACGGTGAATATTGCCGGATGGCGCGACGCCATCCGGCAACGTTATTACGCGACGTGTGATGCTGCGATATCCAGCAGCGCCATCTCTTCGCTGTTAAGCAGTTTTTCGATATTCACCAGAATCAGCATACGCTCGCCGAGCGCGCCCAATCCCGTCAAATATTCTGTTGACAAGGTCACGGCAAATTCTGGCGCCGGACGGATTTGTTCCGCCGTTAACGACAGTACGTCAGACACGCCGTCTACCACTATCCCGACGACGCGTTGCCCCAGATTCAGTACGATCACTACCGTATTGTCATCGTACTCTACGTCGCCTTCGCAGAATTTCACGCGCAGATCGACAATGGGGACAATCACGCCGCGCAGGTTAGTCACCCCTTTTATAAAGGCCGGAGTATTGGCGATGCGCGTCACCTGGTCATAGCCACGGATCTCCTGCACTTTCAGGATATCGATGCCGTACTCTTCATTTCCCAGTGTAAACACCAGGAATTCCTGACCTGACGGCTCGCCGGCCAGTTTGCTTACATTACTCATACCGGTCATATTATTCCCTTCTCACTCAATCAGGCGGCTGTGATCGCCATACGTTGTTCGCGGTTTAAACCCTGCAATGCGGAAACATCAACAATCAGCGCGACGCTGCCGTCGCCCAGGATCGTCGCGGCGGAAATCCCCGGTACCTTGCGATAATTGCTTTCCAGATTTTTGACCACCACCTGGTGCTGACCGATGAGCTGATCGACCAGCAGCGCGTAACGGCGTCCCGCGCTTTGCAGGATCACAACAATGCCCTGCGTGGCTTCGGTTTTCGCCCCGTCCACGTCAAACACTTTCCACAATTCGACCAGCGGCAAATACTCGCCGCGAACTTCCAGAACCCGTTCGCCGCCCGCCAGCGGATGAAGATCCTCTTCACGCGGTTGCAGCGACTCCATCACCGCATTCAACGGCAGGATAAAAACTTCCCCCGCCACGCGAACCGACATCCCATCGAGGATGGCCAGCGTCAGCGGCAGCAGAATACGAATCGTGGTGCCGGAGCCTTGCTTTGACTGGATCTCAACGTGACCGCCCATCTCCTGAATGTTACGTTTCACCACATCCATGCCAACGCCGCGACCGGAGACATCCGTGACCTGTTCCGCAGTTGAGAATCCCGGCGCGAAGATCAACATGCCTACTTCATCGTCGGTCATGTTTTCATTCACCGCCATCCCCTGCGACATGGCCTTCGCCAGGATACGCTCACGGTTAAGCCCCGCGCCGTCATCGGTCACTTCAATACAAATATTCCCGCCCTGATGTTCTGCGGAAAGGATCAGATTGCCGACAACATTTTTCCCCGCCTCAAGGCGTTTTTCCGGCATTTCAATCCCGTGGTCGAGACTGTTGCGCACCAGGTGCGTCAGCGGGTCGATAATGCGTTCGATCAGGCTTTTATCAAGTTCAGTGGAGCTCCCCACCAGCGTCAGCTCTACCTGCTTGCCCAGTTTGCCCGCTAAATCGCGTACCAGACGCGGGAAACGGCTGAAGACGTACTCCATAGGCATCATGCGAATCGACATCACCGACTCTTGTAAGTCGCGGGCGTTACGTTGTAACTGACCCATACTGGTAATGAGATCGCCGTGGTTTACCGGGTCCAGCTCGTTAGAACGCTGGGCCAACATTGACTGGGTAATCACTAACTCGCCGACCAGGTTTATAAGCTGATCCACTTTCTCTACCGCCACGCGAATGCTGGTGGACTCGCGTTCACGCGCAGGTTTTTCACGCCCCGCATGATGTTCATGCGCCGCGCTTTTGGCGGCTGGCGCAACGACTGCCGGAGACGCTACCGGCGCTACCTCGGTTTTCTCTTGCGCTTTTTCAACCGGCGCGGCGACCACTTTTTCAAAAGCGATCTGATCGGCCTCAATGACAAAACAGAGCACCGCGACAATGTCATCTTCCGCGACGCTGCCATCCAGAGTTGCCGACAGTGAATCCGTTCCCTTAACGACATCCGTCAGAGTAGCCAGATTGCCCAACTCTTCTTCAAGCAGATCGACCTCATTGGCTTTCAACCGTGAAAGTACAATGCGCAGTTTACTCTCGTCACGAGGCGATTCGGTTTCGGCTACGCTCTCTTCCTGGATCGCCGCGCTTAGTGCCGCGGTTTCTACGACCGCCGGCGTGGTTTCGCCTTTCGCCTCCAGCGCCAACTGGCGTAGCGCATTGCAGATATATTCGAAGCTTGCGGCATCCGGCTCTTCGGAGTTTTTATAGGCGTCGAGCTGTTCCTGCATAATATCTTTCGTTTCCAAAAACAGGTTGATAATGTCGGTATTGAGCTGCATTTCACCGCGTCGGGCTTCATCCAGCAGGTTTTCCATTAAATGCGTGGTTTCCTGCAGAATAGTGAAGCCGAATGTGCCCGCGCCGCCTTTAATGGAGTGCGCCGCGCGAAAAATGGCGTTCAGTTGTTCAGCGTCCGGGGATTCCGGCACCAAATCCAGCAGATGCTGCTCCATATCAGCCAACAGCTCGTCAGCTTCATCAAAAAATGTCTGATAAAAATCGCTAATATCCATGCTCACGCTATCACCTCGGTTCCGCTTTTGGCGATGTGGGTACGCTTGCCGGCGGGGCTGCCGCAGGCTGTTGTAATACACTTACCGGCTCATTCTGGCTTTCAGCGTTTTCATGCAAAATGGCCTGTTCCGCCTGTTTGTTTAACACCAGCAGGCTTATACGGCGGTTGATGGCGTCATCAGGACCGCGATCGCTCAGCCGCATCGTGGCGGCCATGCCAACCACCCGTAATACTTTTCCGTTATCCAGCCCGCCAGCGACCAGTTCGCGACGAGAGGCATTGGCGCGATCGGCGGATAACTCCCAGTTGCTATAGCCTTTTTCGCCGTTCGCGTAGGGAAAGTCATCGGTATGGCCGGCCAGGCTAATGCGATTAGGTATACCGTTTAACACTGGCGCAATCGCACGCAGGATATCGCGCATATACGGCTCAACTTCGGCGCTGCCGGTTTTAAACATCGGGCGGTTCTGGCTGTCGATAATCTGGATGCGCAACCCCTCCTGAACTAAATCAATTTTCAGATGCGGACGTAACGCGCGCAGTTTGGGATCGGACTCGATCAGTTGATCCAGATCGCCGCGCAGTTTGTTTAAGCGACTCTGCTCCATCCGTTTTTTCAGCTCGTCGATATTCGGCTGCTTTTCCACTTCACCCTGCTGTTGGGTGTAATCATCGCCGCCGCCTGGTATCGGGCTCTCGCTATTGGCAATCCGGTTCCCCCCCGTGACCGCGGTGGCCAACGGCGTACGAAAATATTCGGCAATCTGAATTAATTCTTTAGGGCTGGAGATGGAAATCAGCCACATCACCAGAAAAAAAGCCATCATCGCCGTCATAAAATCGGCGTAGGCAATTTTCCAGGAACCGTGCGCCCCGCCGCCGTGCGGTTTGTGCCTGCGGCGTTTTACGACGACAATGGGATGAGCCTGATTTTTCATGCTTCCTCAGTCGTCTGCTGCTGGTTTGGGTTTCTCACTGCGCGAACATGTTCTTCCAACTCAATAAACGATGGACGCTCACTGGAATAAAGCGTTTTACGACCAAATTCCACGGCAATCGGCGGCGCATAGCCGTTCAGATTAGACAGCAGTGTAATTTTTACGCACTGCATCATCTTGGTGGTTTCGGCGCTCTTCTGGCGCAAAACGGTCGCTAACGGTGAAATGAATCCATAAGCCAGTAAAATACCGAGGAACGTACCTACCATGGCATGGGCAATCAGCGCCCCCAACTCCGCTGCCGGACGATCGGCTGAAGCCAGAGCGTGAACCACCCCCATTACCGCCGCGACGATACCAAAGGCAGGCAGCGAATCCCCCACCATCGCCAGGCTGTTGGCCGGGACTTCCGCCTCGCTTTCATGGGTTTCAATCTCTTCATCCATCAACGCTTCAATTTCGAACGTATTCATGTTGCCGCTGATGATCAGGCGCAGATAATCGACAATAAAATCAAGCATTACCGCATCGGCCAGAATACGCGGATAACTGGCGAAGATTTCACTCTCTTTCGGATTTTCAATATCGCGTTCAAGGGAGAACATCCCCTGCTGGCGTGATTTGGCCATCAGGCGATAGAGCAACGCCAGCAAATCCATGTACATAGATTTCGTGTATTTCGAACGACGAAATAACAACGGGATCGCTTTCATCGTGCCTTTGATGGCCTTCCCGTTGTTGCCGACAATGAACGCCCCTATCCCCGCGCCGCCAATGATGACCAGTTCAGCAGGTTGATAGAGTGCCCCAAGGTGTCCGCCGGTCATGACATAACCGCCGAAAACTGTACCGATAACCACCAGGTAACCTAATAAGATAAGCACGACATCATCCTTCCGCTGTTGACTATGACAGGATGCGCAGTCGGGCGATTAACGCGAAGGCAAGGCAAAAAAAAGCAGCGGTAATGACTTACCGCTGCTGGAGTGTTTGTCCACACCGTTTCGGTTAAACAGCCTGTTCGATCTGTTCATCCAGCAGTTGTGGAATAATATCGGCAGCATCTCGGGAAAGTTTACGTCTTTTTACTGCGCGGGATGGCGGCTGGCATAAACTACACGCAAAGCTGCCCACGGGCTGATGCGCATGGGTAATAAAGTTCCCACCGCAGCAGTTACAGCTCGACAATTCAAGCAACCCACTTTCAACAAAACGCACCAGCGTCCATGCGCGAGTCAGCGCCAACAACGGCCCTTCAGGCGGTTGCGGACACTGCTCAAGATAAAGCCGATAAGCTTTAATCACCGCATCCACACCGCTGCATAAGCCGGTCTTCAGTAAAAATTGCCAGGCGTTGCAGAACATGGAGGCATGAATATTTTGCTCCCAGGTCATAAACCAGTCTGTCGAAAATGGCAGCATCCCTTTAGGCGGCGGGCTACCGCGTAATTCTTTGTACAGCCTGATGAGGCGACCACGGCTGAGCTGTGTTTCGCTTTCCAGCATTTGTAGACGAGCGCCAAGATTAATCAACTCCATCGCCAACTGGATATCGCGAGCTTCCTGAACAATGCTTTTTTCACTCATTATCATGCCCTTTTCTTACGCGCCGTATCGTCCACTTCATTGAGCAGACGCGTTGAAAGCATGATACCTGTGTGAATCTGCTGTAAATCATCGACGCGCGAATCCTGAGTCAAACGGGTGATCGTCTGATGATCGTCAAACCGGAAATGACAAACTAACTGGTTCGTCTCCGCCAGTTTGACCATCTGCGGCAAGGTCAACGCGCCCAGTGTGTTTGCCATCTCTTCGTTGATACCGAGGCGGAACATCGCAGATGCTTTGTCCTGGACGATCAAACGCTGTGCAAGGAGTAAATATGACAAATTGATGTCATAAATGTGTTTTAGCAACTCGGATGTATGCATTGTTCCCATCCAGAATAACCAACTTTATTTTTGTGCGACGTAGCCGCACCCCGTGATGTCGCCGGGAAGGCCCGGTAAAAGAAGCAAAAAGGTCAAATGCATAGCAGCGCTCAGACATTGTGGACATTGTGACGTATAACGCAGCTTCCCACTGAGATTCGCCTTACACGTTTACATCAATTTTTACAAATGCCTAAGATTTTTCCTAATTCGACGCAACTCTACTCGTCAGCTTCGTGACATACAACGGAGCGGGACGGCGATTTTAGAAAATATGTGATGTAGATCACATAATTTAACAGAATACTTACTATAAAACCATCAGCATGGCTTTTACTTTGTTTAATTAATAACCTAATGTTCACTTTTTCTATTCCACACTGCTGAATAGGGGGACGTCAACACCAAATTCTTTTTTGTTTCTCTCTGTTAAAATAACGCCAGGATAATAGATAACAGGCTATTATTTCTATTTTAGAAACGATTCTATTTTACCTTTAGTAAACAGTGGCTTAAATATTAAACGTTATTAATTAATCTCGTCACAGCATACGCCCTCCTCTGTTAAAAATAAGCTCATTTGATTTAACTTTTAGCTTTCCTTGTTCACCCGTTTAAATAAAGCATCCTGGTGGTGTGTAAAAAGTGTCTTATGCCACGATTCTTTACATAAGAATAATTAATGATTAATTATGATGTCCTTCACATTAATGTGGCATTAACGCATTGCAGAAATGCGCTAAACAGAGTAAAGCTAAAGCACAATCTCATATTCTTGCAATCAAGGAGCGAGTTATGAGCTACACCCATATTCTTGTCGCCGTTGCCGTCACCCCGGAAAGTCACCAGCTACTGGCTAAAGCGGTCTCTATCGCCCGCCCTGTTCAGGCGAAAGTAAGCCTGATTACTCTCGCTTCCGATCCCGAACTGTATAACCAGTTCGCCGCGCCCATGATGGAGGATTTACGCGCGGTTATGCATGAGGAAACTGAGAATTTTCTTAAGATGCTGGGGGAAAAGGCGGATTATCCGATTGAACAAACTTTCATCGCATCAGGTGAGTTAAGCCAGCATATTTTGGCTGTGTGCCGCAAACACCATGTTGATCTGGTCATTTGCGGCAACCATAACCACAGTTTCTTTTCGCGCGCGTCCTGCTCGGCAAAAAGTGTCGTCAGCGCCAGCCAGGTAGATGTGTTGCTGGTGCCGTTAGCGGGCGACTAGTCGCCGCTCGCAATATTTCAGGCCAGCTTAGGGAACGTCGCCACGTTGTTCTGCTGCTGACGCTCAGGGCTACGCGGCGTGACCTCCTTTAGGTCATGAATAAAACGCTCCTGCCAGCGGTTAATGTCATTTTTAACGATCACGTCCAGCATTTCCGCATGGCGCGAAATACGCTCGGCAAGGGGCATCGTTAACGCACGATTGAGCGCCGCCGCCACGTCATCCCGATCGTAAGGATTGACGATTAACGCCGACGTCAGTTCATTCGCCGCGCCGGCAAACTGTGACAGTACCAGTACGCCAGGATTAGCGGGGTCCTGCGCGGCGACAAACTCTTTCGCCACCAGGTTCATCCCGTCACGCAACGGGGTGACGAGCCCGACGTCTGAATAACGGAATATCTTCATTAACAGTTTACGGTCAAAATGCTGATTCAGATAATAGAGCGGCGTCCAGCCCAATTGTCCATATTTCCCATTAATCCGGCCTGCTTCCGTCTCAAGCTGGTGGCGAATATCCTGATATGCCTGTACTTCGCCGCGTGACGTAGGCGCAATTTGGGTATAACGAATTTTTCCCCGATGCTGCGGGTAGTTTTCCAGTAGCGCTTCATACGCCAGAAAGCGTTCCGGCAGCCCTTTCGAATAATCCAGCCGCTCAACGGAAAAAATATTCTTCACATTTTTCAGTTCCGCCTTGAGCTGCGCCAGTTTAGGCGGCAACGGCCCGGCTGCCTGCAGAGCAATCTCATCGGGCTCAATACCGATAGGATACACTTCTGTCTGGAAGTCTTTACCCCACGCGATATGCTGCTTGCCGCTGCGAGTCGTGACTCGCGTTTGACTCGAAAGGCTATCCAGAAAAGCCAGGCGATCATTTTCTGTCTGGAACCCGAGCAGATCAAAGTCACACAACTGCTCCAGCAGTTCATCATGCGGCGGTAAAGCGTTAAAAATCTCCGGGGTCGGGAATGGAATATGCAGGAAAAAACCAATTCGGTTGTTCACGCCGCGTTTACGCAGCTCGCTGGCGAACGGTAACAGGTGGTAGTCATGCACCCAAATGATGTCGTTCTCTTTAATGAGGGGCAATAACTTATCCGCTAATAACGCATTCACCCGCATATAGCCTTCCCATGCAGGACGCTGAAACTGTACCAGGTCCAGACGATAATGGAACGCAGGCCAGAGAACCGCATTGGAAAATTGACAGTAATAATCTTCGTAATCTTGTTCACTCAGGTTAAACGATGCCCAGGTAATATTACCTTTTGTCACCTTTTTTAATGGCTCATCCTCGTTACCTGTCTCGCCACTCCAGCCGAACCACAACCCGCCAGCCGCTTTTAGCGCGCCAAGCACGCCAACGGCGAGGCCGCCGGCGCCGCCTTTATTATCCGGGGGGGCAATTCGATTAGATACTACGACTAAACGACTCATAGCCATCTCTCCTGTTATTCATTACTTGTTGTTCTTGTTGTGGATAATTGATTTGCTCCAGCCAGCGCCAGACATCGGGTACGCTTTCCAGCCGCCATGCCGCCTGGGTTGCCCCGACGCCCACTTTTACGGAAATTCCGCCAGCGTGATTCACCACGCCAAAGCCAGCCTCATCGGTCAAATCGTCGCCCACAAAAACGGGAATCCGTCCCGCAAAGGGCGCCTCCTGCATAAAGGCGGCAATCGCTTCGCCTTTATTGGTTCCCTTAGGTTTGATTTCCACAACACATTTACCAGGCTGCAACGCCAGTTGCGGCCAGTGCTGCGTAACGTGTTGCGCAAGCGCCAATAGCGCCGCTTCATGTTCCGGAGCCTGACGGTAGTGCAGCGCAAACGCCATCCCCTTCGTCTCCAGCTCCGTTCCGGGCAGCGCTACAAGCGTCGAACGTAATAACGCCTCCACCTCACGGACTACCGCTTCAGGAAGGCGCACGATATGGGTTTTACCATTGATGTCACGACGCTCTGCCCCGTGAACGCCAGCGAGCGGAAAGCGAAAAGGCTTCGCCAAAGCATCCAGCTCAGTCATTGAACGCCCTGAAATCAATGCCAGTGCCCCTGCGTTGTGCGCCGCGAGACGGTCTAACAACTGAAGGATTTTATGCGGTACCACTACCTGATCGGGATGAGGCTTTATCTCTGCCAATGTGCCATCAAGGTCAAAAAAATACGCATAGTTCGCAGTGAGTTCGGGGGATACGGTTAACGGTTCTGCCACCCTGGTCTCCTCCTTATCATCATATTGAGACTCACAAACGGTCTCATTAGTCATGTAAGTATAGACAGTGTGACGCTGCTCGCCATTTAGAAAGACCATCGCCAGCCAGGGTAGCGGCTGGCGATGACGTGAAGCTATACTGTTTAGTTGAGTGTTAATTCATCAAATCGTACGCTTCGCTTTTTGCTTATAATGGTCGAAGATAACTGCTGCCAGAAGGATTCAGCCGCGAACCACGTACTGTGCAAAAGGTGAAATGTTGAACAGGTTCATCGCGTTCTCCACCGTTCCTGATATCAGTACGCTCGCCACCACATATGAGACTTTTCCGAGGCCGCCTTTCAGGAATACCCCCCCCCTAAGACACCCGCAGAAATAACGATTAACTCATAACCCAGGGAAGTCATTGACCAGCTTTAGCGTTTTTTATGTAGGGTAAAGTCAAACGATTCTTGTTAGAGAAGACGTAAAACGGTGCACTATCTTTCATTCATTAGATAAATGCTGATGGCAGGAATAGTTTTAGCGAAAAATGACATAACCCAGAGCGAATTCATCAGCCAAAAGGCAGGAAAGCCAGCACATTAATCCATAACATCAGCCAGCTAATCCTTACGGCCCTGGGTGAATAACGATTACCAGGAATAATAGATATGTTCAGCCTGTTCGCGAACCGGCACATCGTCTCCCAGCAGTCTGGCGGAAAGGGTTAGCGCGAAATCAAAGACATGCCCCAAGCCTTTGCCGCTAATTAAATTACCATCTTCAACAACGGGCGCATCCACATAGACACCTTCCGGAACCGCTTTCCACAGGTCGCCGGAACAGACATAACGACGCCCCTTCAGCAATCCGTGAGCACCCAGCACCCTTGCCGCCGCGGAACAGATAGGACAAATTAATTTGCCTGCCGCATCATGACGCGCAACGAAAGCGATCACCGCCGGATTAGCCGCCAGATTAGCGCTCCCCTGCGGACCGCCCGGCAGCACTACCGCATCGAAAAGCGCCTGCTGGCGTTCACTCAGCGTGCTGTCCGCAACCATAGGAATATCATGGTAACTCACCACCGCCCGTGATTCAGCACACGCCAGCGTTTCGACGTCGATATGCAAACGTCGCAGAATATCAAGAGTAACAATGGCCTCTGCTTCTTCAAATCCTGGTACCAACAGCACCGCGACCTTTTTCATTGACTGCTCCTTGTTAACGAGTCACCCATCAAAACTGCGCTCAACCGAATAACGTGCTCGTATGATTAATGACATTAAAAATGATCTACCGCAAAATCGGCTAGTTTATAAAAACAGGCATATTTGCTCTCAACCGTTTATGCGTGTGATATCCAGACTGGCTAATGTTTATTTTATTGAAATTACCATACTTGAAAGGCTCGCCCCATGATCTAAAACAATGTTTCATAAATTATAAATCTATATAATATCATTTAACTTTCAAACAGTTGCAACTACTCCACACCAAAAATCATTACACCTAAAAAAATCACACCGCTGAAAATGTAAAAAAAGATAAACAATTGCATTTAAGGATTTTCTTATTTTTATTGACGCGCTATTCTCATTACCGATCGATAAACAGGAAATGAGATCGCATAAGGGACTGGCGGAACGGAGTTCTTCTGCTAAGAGTATTTATTGTGCATAGATGATAGATGTAAGAAAGTGACAACGACCCGTTGCATTCTCGTCTGTCATGCACATCAACACTTTCTGGAAATAAGGATATTGTTATGGCAGCTGTAGGAATGGTTCAAAAGCTCAACACGCCAATGAACCTTGAGTTTTACGCATCAAATCTTTACCTCCATCTAAGCGAATGGTGTTCTGAACACAGTTTAACAGGCACCGCCACCTTTCTTCGTACCCAGGCGCAAGGCAACGTGACGCAAATGATGCGCATGTTTAATTTTATGAAAAACGCCGGCGCCACCCCTATCGTTAAAGCCATTGACGTTCCGGGTGAAGAGCTCTGCTCTCTGGAAGAATTGTTCCAGAAAACCCTGGAGGATTATCAGCAACGCGCCAGCACGCTGTCGCGTCTGGCAGATGAAGCGAAAGCGCTGAATGATGCCTCAACGCTCGATTTTCTCCATACCCTGGAAAAAGAGCAGCAGCAGGATGGCGTACTTTTACAAACTATTCTCGAAGAAGTTCGCAGCGCTAAACGAGCAGGGTTATGCCTGGCGCAAACCGATCAGCATCTCCTTAACGTCGTGACCTATCAGCATCACTGATAGCGGCACCCCGAGCGACAATATTGAGACGTTATTAGCCGGATAGCAACGCGAAGCAGCTTATCCGGCCTACACCGTTTCTGGTCTGTTTGCCAGAGGTGGCGCCTGTCGCTACTGGCGTATTATCGGCACATCATGCCAGCCGACAGGCGCGAAACGTCTCTGTCTTGTCCGGGCATTACCCCAGCATCTCACGTACAAACGCTTCTATTTCTTTATTCTGGCCGTTTTCAAACAAACATTGCTGGAAACGCGGCCCTGAAACCGCCGTTTTAACCAGTTCAGGATCGATAGCCCGTAGTGTATCCAGATAATTCTCTTTGACGACCGCGGCCTTAACCTGGTTCAAAATGCCCGCATTGCGTACCTGCGGCGCTTTGCGCTCAGGCGGATACCCCTCGCCTTTACGCCCGGTAAACGCTTTTTCAAAGATGAAACGCACGTTCAGCTCAGCGCCCCAGCCAAAGCCTTTCGCAAATGGCAGGGACAACGCATTGCCGTTGTTGATCTGCGCAAACAGAAAAGCATCTGCCGGATCGATGCAATAGCCACAAATGACACCAGGATGAATATTTAACGACATCAGCGCGCCCTGCCCGGTGCCACAGCCAGTAACCACAAAATCAACCGCGTTTGCATTAAGCAGAATACTCGCCATGATGCCTAAATGAATGTACGTCAGGTGATGGTCATTTTCGTCGCACATGCCGACGTTAAAAACGGGAAATCCCTTTTCATTGGCGACGGCGCTAAGTTCGTTATAAATGATGGCATTTTTGCTGGCCTGGCTATTTTCCATCATCAGTGCAATTTTCATCGTGTTCCTCCTGAATGCAGACGGTCTTGCCTGCGTAAATCATGACGTTTTGCCCACACTACACACTTAAGAACACGCATTCAAATTTAATGAAACCAAGTTTCATTAAATGAAGAGACGCTCACACATTTTCTGTTCCCGCTGTAAGCCTCCTGCCGTTACCTTTAATCAAGGCGAATCCGTAAGTTATTCCAGCCATTGACGGTGCAAGACACGAGGTAGCATGGTCTGATACCGAATTGTCGGAGCGATTTTATGAAGCCTCTTATTTTTACTCTTTCACTGCTAGCCCTGACGGGATGCACCATTACTCGACAAGCGCAGGTCAGCGAAGCCAGCCCGATAAGCGGCATCGTGCGCCTGACGTATAACCAGCCGCTATTTTTTACTTCACGGACAGATGACTATGTATCTCACGGGACCGCAACACGCGAATGCCAGCAGATGGGCTATGCCGATGCCGTTTCGTTTGGTCAGCCGGTAGGAACCTGTAGCATTTATGCGGGCTCGTTGTGTCTGAACACCCGATTTACCCTCTCCTGGCAGTGCCGGGGCGTTGCCGTCCCGCAAATCATGCCGCTTTATTATTAAGGCGGCTGGCTTAACGCCGACACCATCTACAATGGAGGAGAGTGCAAGGTCGCTATTGCCAGCATGAAGGTGCTGGCTTTCCTTTATTTTTATACCCTATACACTGGCGTTAATGCGTTTTATTCCCATTCGTATTTTTAATAATTAAATTTAATATTTTACCTTTTGCAAATAATAAAATAACAAATTATAGTGGCGCCACATTACTGTATATCTTTTGCTATTTGTGGAGCGGAACCATGCTGAAAACAGAAATGATCGACAAACTGAATGAGCAAATGAATCTGGAGTTGTACTCCTCCCTGCTCTATCAACAAATGAGCGCGTGGTGCAGCTATCACAGTTTTGAAGGCGCGGCCGCATTTCTTCGTCGCCATGCGCAAGAAGAGATGACGCATATGCAGCGCCTGTTTGACTACCTTACCGATACCGGAAGCCTGCCGCGCATTAATACCGTTTCTTCGCCCTTCGCTGAGTACACCTCACTGGATGAGCTGTTCCGCGCGACCTATGAGCATGAGCAGCTTATTACGCAAAAAATTAATGAACTGGCTCATGCCGCAATGACCAGCCAGGATTATCCGACATTTAATTTCTTGCAGTGGTATGTGGCAGAACAGCATGAAGAAGAAAAACTGTTCAAATCTATTATTGATAAATTAACGCTGGCGGGAAAAAGCGGCGAAGGGCTTTATTTCATTGATAAAGAACTCTCCACACTGGATACGCAAAATTAATCCAACACGTCCTTACACGGTGAGACGAGCTCTCACCGTGGCGTATTAGTGGCGGCAGATTTTACTCTCATGCGTTGAAAAACCGTCCTCCACGGCAATAAACTTTCCTTTCGCCGCCAGAAACGCGACCAGTTCCGCCGCCGTCATATCTGACGCTGAACAGGTGTGAAATCGTGCCCGCTCGCCAAAGCGCGCTTTTATTGCCGCCTCCAGCGAGGTATGCGTGTACTGCTCGCCAGACTCAATCATCATATTGAGTACTTCGTGACCGTGAATGGAATCCATAACCCCTCCTGAATAAAACTCGTAGCCTAATGTGTCCGTGTGCGAGCGACTTTGCGCTAGCGCAGGTTTGCGGCGGTTGTCCGCGTCTCTTCCCATATTCGCTTTTATGCCCGGAACTGTAAATTTTACAGTACACCCATTGTAACGACCATTTGACGAAAATAGCGTAATGCCTTACCCTGCGCCGCGGATATCACCGTTCTTTGTTACCGGGGTAGTAGAAAGCGTGAAAAACAGAACTCTGGGCAGTATTTTTATCGTGGCAGGCACCACTATCGGCGCCGGGATGCTGGCAATGCCGCTGGCAGCGGCTGGCGTTGGTTTCAGCGTCACGCTGGGATTGTTGATTGGCCTGTGGGCGCTGATGTGTTATACCGCGCTACTATTACTTGAGGTATATCAACACGTTCCGGCAGATACCGGGCTGGGCTCGTTGGCAAAACGCTATCTTGGACGTTACGGACAGTGGCTTACGGGATTCAGTATGATGTTCTTAATGTATGCGCTCACCGCCGCCTACATTTCCGGAGCCGGAGAATTACTGGCATCCAGTATTAATAACTGGCTTGGCGCCACGCTCTCGCCCGCTGCCGGGGTGCTGCTGTTCACCTTTGTTGCCGGTGGGGTGGTGTGTGTGGGCACCTCGCTGGTCGACCTTTTTAACCGCTTCCTGTTTAGCGCAAAGATCATTTTTCTGGTCATCATGCTTGCGTTGCTCACGCCACATATTCATAAAGTAAATCTTCTTACGCTTCCTTTACAGCAGGGGCTGGCGTTATCCGCCATACCGGTCATTTTCACCTCGTTTGGTTTTCACGGAAGCGTACCGAG
Organism: Salmonella sp. SAL04196; assembly: GCF_046550835.1. Lineage (NCBI taxonomy): Bacteria > Pseudomonadati > Pseudomonadota > Gammaproteobacteria > Enterobacterales > Enterobacteriaceae > Salmonella > Salmonella sp. SAL04196. The sequence continues at coordinate 293,369 of NZ_JBGDXE010000001.1, read as the reverse complement.
TATTGTGAGTTATATGAACGGCAACATTCGCCGGCTGCGTTGGGTCTTTATGACGGGTAGTGCCATTCCGTTAGTGGCCTATATTTTTTGGCAGCTCGCCACGTTGGGAAGTATCGACTCGCCGACATTCAGAGGGCTACTGGCCAGCCATGCCGGGTTAAATGGCCTGCTGCAGGCACTCAGAGAAGTGGTCGCTTCGCCACATGTCGAACTGGCGGTCCACCTGTTCGCCGATCTGGCGCTGGCGACCTCTTTTCTGGGCGTAGCGCTAGGATTATTTGATTACCTGGCCGATCTATTCCAGCGCCGCAGTACGGTGTCCGGACGCCTGCAAACCGGGCTGATTACCTTTCTGCCGCCGCTGGCGTTTGCGCTTTTCTACCCACGCGGATTTGTGATGGCATTAGGCTATGCCGGCGTAGCGCTGGCAGTGCTGGCACTGCTCATCCCTGCCATGCTGGTCTGGCAATGCCGTAAACAGATCCAGATCCCTCAGGCGGGATATCGTGTGGCAGGCGGCACGCCAGCGCTGGCGCTGGTGTTTATCTGCGGCATTGTCGTGATTGGCGTCCAGTTTTCGATCGCACTGGGGTTCCTGCCCGATCCAGGTTAATGCCAGGCAAAGATTACCGGGCCCGGACGCCGTCCAGGCTCGATAATCATCACGCTATGGCCGTTTACGAGCCATTAATGCAGGCAGCACTGCTTAAATTTTTTGCCGCTCCCGCATGGACAAGGATCGTTACGCCCCACTTTCACCTCTGCTTTTATCGGCATCTGTAGCGGCGTCGTGTGCGGATGCGCCATCCACCAGGCATGAAGCTCAAGCGCCGCGATACGGATAGCGTCAACGCTTTTATCGAACGCTTCCGGGCTCATTTTATCCAACAGCGCAAAGTTTTCTTCAGTGCCGTGTAAGGCAATCGCTTCCAGCGCCGGTTTTAGCGTATCCGGCAAGTCAGACCAGTCGGACAGCGACACTCCGCGCATGTAACCAAAGCACCATTCTTCAACAATCGTTAATTCATGGCCATCAACTTCTCGCAGGCCAAACAGCGGCTCGAACTGTTCTGGATAGTCTTCAAGCCGGGCGGCTGTGTCCGCCATGTGCTGGAACACCAGATCCATAAATCGCGTCATTTCTTTTTCAGATGTCCAGCGCGGTACGTACGCGGGTCCCCCCCATATCGCGACCAGCCACTGTTCCGGCTCGATGGGACGCGGAGAACTTAGTACCGCAGTAATCAGACCGTCCAGCTCCGCGACATCCAAAATGGCCTGATCGGTATTGTATTTCGTCAGCACATCATCCAGCCATTCCAGCTCGTTCTCGTTTAATGGTTCCATTTTCATAACGCTTTTCCTCAGTGATGACTTCCGCCTGTAGGCCTCTTACATTGCAGCGGATAAAAATAATTTTTTTGCAGGCAGTTTGGATGGCAACCATCAGGGGCCAGATTAACACGAAATGAGGAGGATTCCGGAAGTTAACGCACAAAAGGAGGATCAGGGCGCAGATTTTCCGCCAGGAAACGCTCGCCCCACACAAAAGCGAGAGATGGGTTTCTCGCTATATTATACTCATGCTAACTTATACCACCGCCGCGGACAGATAAAACCGCCCTCTCAAATAGAGCTTATTTTCAGTAAAAAAGTGTTTAATGAGTTCGTCTACCGCTTCTCTGTCAGCAGAAAAGGTTATTTCCATAAACAGCGTATCGTACCCTATTTTGATATTTTTTTTCTTACAGTAAACACGGATCTCATCCTGCACACTCAGCAACGGCAGGCTAAATGTGTATAGCGGTTGCGGTTCTTTTTTCGCCGCTTTCTCAAAAACTTTAGTGACCAGATCCCCAAGATCGCGCTCTGACCGGGCACCGTTATTAAAATGCAATAAATTACGTCTTTTTACCACCCAGCCTCCAGCCAGATACCGCCAACAATAACTCTCACTTCAATGTGTGAGGCACATAATCACATCCAGAATCAGCTCCAGATAGTATTTCAAATAAACAGCCCGCACTATAGCGCATACTTTTTTCAGACACAGTTTACAGGGATACTCTCTTTATATCCACGCGCACGGTTGCCTTAATCATGTCTTCCGCGATAACACAGTTTGTCAACCTATTCTATATAACCAAGCTTAAACAGAACCTTACCAGCCAGCGATATCAGCTCAGGATTTTCAGGATAAAAACGCAGTAACGGCAAAAATACCGCCTCACCGATAATGCTCCGGCTATTAGCATGGTTTGGGCGCAATCCCCAGATATTCTGATAAGTCATCGGCACGACCTGCCCATTCATGGTTGTGTTACCGATATACAGCATAATATGCCCTGGAATATAGACCAACGTAGTAAACGGTTTTCCGTATCTGGTGAGATAATCGATCCGCATTTGGGGATTTTTATGACTAAGATCGACCACCCGTCCAGCAGACTCTACCTGCGCGGATGAATGTCTGGGCAGGAATATGCCAAACGGCATTAACAGGCTGCGGACTTCGGCTGAACAATCATTATAAAAGTTAAAATTTCCCCAACCGTAGGGGGCGCCGTGCATTGCTTTCATTAGCACGGCGATATTTTCCGGCGTCATTTTCCACGGCATAGCCGTAAACTCGTTACCGCTTAGCCAGACCCAATGGATAAACGCACGACCATTGCTATCGCGAACTGGCGCCGCAATCAGGAACTGGCCCGCCCGTTGATGTCGGAACGGTAAAATAGTGCCCGGTCGCCCGGTGAAATAATAGACGCCTGCGGCATGGACAGAAACCGGCGCGTTGATAAATGCCCCCAGTTGCTTATGAGCAAGCAAAACCCACTGTGTTATAAATTTCTGATCCGCACTGGCAATATCTTCACTATGAACCCAGCCAGTTACCGCTGGTGAAACGACATATTGCCAGCGTTGGTCTTTGCTCTTCGTCAGCGTATAGACCGGCGTACCGGGACGCAGCGAAGACATTTGTAAATTATCAAACGGATACCCCTCGCCCGCCTGACGGGGATCGTTAAAGAGCGGGTCGTCCGTTGGCAGCGCTCTGACTAAACTTTCTCTGACCATAATTCCTCGCCGGGAGGCATGATAGATATTGTCAATCTGCGTATCCGTATTCCCTCTAACCTCCTCTTTCCAGCGAGAGGTATAAAGTCTGAAGTTTTCCCCCCAATAAGCACTGCCGTCGCTAAGAAACTGCTTAATACTGGCATCCCGGGCCTGTGCTGCGTTTTTTTTCAGCAATGCGGTAATATAAAAATCATTCCACGGCGAGTGCGCTTCACTGTCCATTCCGAAATAATGAGATTTTAGTGCGTTAAAGTAGCGTTGTTGGGTAGCACTATCAATAACCGGAATAGTGTAATCAGCCGAGTCCGGAGGTATCCATTTATCAACCGACTGTGAATAATCCGCTAACGGAAAGCGTGTTTTTGTCGGGTCAATATAGCTCCCTGTGAGAATTTCATCTTTGGCTGTTGATCGGTAGGTCGTCTGGTGGCAAGCGGTGAGGCACAATGGTATCAATAAAACGGCCCAGGTTTTCTTTTGCATCATCATCTCCGTAAAGCGGGGAAAGCATAATATAGAGACTGACCAAAACCGCCATTCACGAAAACCCGAAATTATCTGTAGTTGACCTGTTATTAAGACAATATTGCAAAACGTGATTAAAGCATGAAGCGGATCACATTACCTTATGATGAATATTAGTTCGCTATCTACCTTTAATTAAATTGTGCAGAAAACACCCCTGAACAGTTATATACTCGTTTAATTTGCATAAATACTCCACTGACCCGCCCCTGTTTTTTTCAGACAATACATACTGTAGCGCGTCAGTTCTACTTTTTTTATATACTCTGCAAAGTCGTTTTCATCGACGTAGCCAATAAAATTACGCGCATCACATGTCGAAGAGGAAAGCTCACCGGAAAGAGAGTAGGTTACGATTGCACTCTCAGGCTCATACAAAATAAAAAAAAGTAAAAAAGCGCAACCTACAATCCCAATATTAATGAAGCTAATAAATAATTTTGCATTATCGGTATATTTCACTGGCAGACCTACTCTCTTTAATAAAGCAGGCATAAAACATATCAGCATTTTTTATAGAGATTAATGGATTTTATCGGCTGATTTACCCGACGTTTAGTATTTACCAGCCATAAGTTCTTGCGGGTCGGTAGCACATAACTGCTGTACTGGCAGAAATGCCGCTACCGATGTTTTTACTGTATATCGCGCTGGAAAGTTCACGCTCGCGGTCGGCATACAAATTGAAGACACAAAAAAACCACCCGTAGGTGGTTTCACGACACTGCTTATTGCTTTGATTATTCTTGTCTTTCCCATGGTACCCGGAGCGGGACTTGAACCCGCACAGCGCGAACGCCGAGGGATTTTAAATCCCTTGTGTCTACCGATTCCACCATCCGGGCTCGGGAAAAATTGGAGGCGCGTTCCGGAGTCGAACCGGACTAGACGGATTTGCAATCCGCTACATAACCGCTTTGTTAACGCGCCAAATTTTTTTGCTTTTCAGCCAGCATCCGCTTTACGCCAATGCTTTTAAACTGGAGCGGGAAACGAGACTCGAACTCGCGACCCCGACCTTGGCAAGGTCGTGCTCTACCAACTGAGCTATTCCCGCAGTATCAAGCAACTTTGTTAATCACTTGATTTTGTTATCGTCTGGCAATCAGTGCTGCCGTTCGATGCGTTGCATTCTACTTACCTGACGCACTGAGTCAACGATATTTTTCGTCACTCACGATCGTTTGCTGAAATTTGCGGCGAAACGATCACTGATCAAGCAAATCTCCGCGTGCAGCGCTCAAATATTGCAACATGGACCACAATGTTAGCACCGCTGCAACAAAGAAAAGCGCGATCCCGGCATACTCTACCCAGATATTCGGACGCCACAAGAGCCACGCCAGCGCCACCATCTGCGCGGTAGTTTTGACTTTACCGATCCAGGAGACCGCTACACTACTGCGTTTGCCCAGCTCAGCCATCCATTCACGCAGAGCAGAGATAATAATTTCGCGGGCTATCATCGTCGCCGCAGGTAACGTCACCCACCAGCTATGATAATGCTCGGTGACCAGCACCATGGCGATCGCCACCAGCACCTTGTCGGCGACGGGGTCGAGGAAAGCGCCGAAACGCGTACTCTGGTTCCAGCGTCGCGCCAGAAAGCCGTCAAACCAGTCGGTAATAGCGGCAATACAGAAAATCAGCGCGCTGACCATCGGCGCCCAGGCGAACGGCAAATAAAACACCACGACAAAGAATGGAATCAGGATGACGCGAAACAGCGTGAGCAACGTAGGGATATTAAATTGCATAGTGACGGGTAACTATCTGTTGTCAGTGAAATTACCCCTATGTTGCTACAGTGGCCTCAATGTTTCAACGACCAGAAGATCTTTTCTGCCAGACCTTGCGAAATACCCGGCACTTTTGCAATTTCTTCTACGCTGGCGTTACGTAGTCCTTGCAAACCGCCCATATATTTCAGCAGCATCTGGCGACGTTTAGGCCCAACGCCTTCAATAGTTTCCAGCGTACTGGTATTTTTAACCTTTGCGCGTTTTTTACGGTGTCCGCCGATCGCGTGATCGTGCGACTCATCGCGAATATGCTGAATAACATGCAGCGCCGGCGAGTCCGGCGGCAGGCTAAACCCCTCTCCTTCCGGTTCAAAAAAGAGTGTTTCCAGACCGGCCTTTCTGTCTGCGCCTTTGGCGACGCCGAGCAACAAAGGGCGATGCTTATCCCAGGGGACATCCAGCTCAGCGAAAACGGCTTTCGCCTGGGCGAGCTGCCCTTTTCCGCCGTCGATCAGAATAACGTCCGGAATCTTACTTTCTTCTATGGCCTTGCCATAACGCCGACGTAGCACCTGATTCATCGCCGCGTAGTCATCACCCGGCGTGATGCCCGCGATATTATAACGACGATACTCGGCGCGTAACGGCCCGTTAGCGTCAAATACCACACAGGATGCGACCGTTTGCTCCCCCATGGTATGGCTGATGTCAAAACACTCCATCCGCTTGATAGCAGGAAGTTTTAATACCGCCGCCAGCGCAGTCAAACGCTGCGTGATGGTGGACTGCTGCGAAAGTTTTGTAATTAAGGCCGTTGCCGCGTTGGTCCGCGCCAGCTTGAGATAACGGGCGCGATCGCCGCGCGGTTTTGTCTGGACATGAATACGCCGTCCGGCAAGCTCCGACAACGAGTCGGCGAGCAGCGTTTTATCACTCAGATTAAAATCGAGCAGTATCTCGCCCGGTAGCGTGCGCATCTGGCTACCCTGCAGGTAAAACTGCCCGACAAAGGTTTCCACCACTTCGCCCAGTTCCGTACCGCCAGGCACTTTTGGAAAATAGCTGCGGCTGCCCAGCACCTTACCCTGGCGAATAAACAGCACATGCACACAGGCCATACCCGCATCGAAAGCCACGCCGATAACGTCGAGATCGTCGCCCGCATTGGAGACAAACTGTCTCTCCGTGACCCGGCGTACCGCCTGGATCTGATCGCGAATACGCGCCGCCTCTTCAAATGCCAAATCCTGGCTGGCCTTTTCCATCCGGGCAATCAGCTGTGTTAAGACCTGGTCGTCCTTGCCGGACAAAAACAACCGGACATACTCCACCTGTTGCGTGTACTCCTCCTCGCTGACCAGTCCTGCAACGCAGGGGCCTAAGCAGCGACCAATCTGGTATTGCAGGCAAGGACGCGAGCGGTTGCGATACACGCTGTTTTCGCACTGGCGGATAGGGAAAATTTTCTGTAACAGCGCCAGCGTTTCCCGCACGGCATAGCCGTTAGGAAATGGGCCGAAGTACTCGCCTTTCGCATGTTTAGCGCCACGGTGCATCGCCAGACGCGGATGGGTATCGCCGCTCAGAAAAATAAAAGGATAGGATTTATCATCACGCAACAACACGTTGTAACGCGGTTGATACAACTTGATGTAATTATGCTCAAGCAGCAGCGCTTCCGTTTCGGTATGCGTTACCGTGACATCAATGTGTTGAATTTGCGCAACTAGCGCTTCGGTTTTACGCGAAGCCAGGTTGCTGCGAAAGTAGCTGGAAAGACGCTTTTTCAGGTCTTTTGCTTTACCAACATAGATAACCGTACCGCCGGCGTCATACATACGATAGACACCGGGTTGGCTGGTAACGGTTTTCAAAAACGCCTTTGCGTCAAATATTTCACTCACTGGCTTGTTAACGTCTCCGCATTACACAGGCCATGGCGGATTGCCAGGTGAGTCAGCTCAACATCACCATGAATGTTTAATTTACTGAACATACGATAGCGATAGCTGTTCACCGTTTTAGGACTGAGATTCAGCTGTTCTGAAATCTCATTGACCTTCTGACCCTTGGTGATCATCAGCATAATCTGCAACTCGCGTTCAGACAAACTGGCGAACGGCGTTTCCGTTTTTGCAGGCTCGATCTGACTGAGCGCCATCTGCTGAGCGATATCGGAGGCGATATAACGTTGTCCGGAATACACCGAACGAATAGCGCTCACCACCTCCTGAGGCGCAGCGCCTTTGCTGAGATAGCCAGCTGCGCCAGCCTGCATCACTTTGGCGGGCAACGGGTTCTCCGTATGGACGGTCAGCATGATCACTTTGATATCCGCTGTCGATCGGGCAATTTTACGCGTTGCCTCAAGGCCGCCAATACCGGGCATGTTCATATCCATCAGCACGACGTCAACGGCGTTAGTACGGCACCATTTTACCGCATCCTCTCCGCAGCACGCTTCACCGACAACTTTAATGCCCTTTATATCTTCAAGAATGCGTCGTATCCCTGCGCGCACCAGTTCGTGGTCATCAACAAGAAGAACGTTGATCAAAGGAATATCTCCAGAATAGGGATAACGCTACTGATAGTTAATCGTCCTTATATTAGCTGGTTTTATCTCAACTTTGAAACGTAAAAAAACACCGGGTATTCGATTTTGCTCTCGTTTTTGGAAATTATGTTGTACGTCATGTGGCAACTGCCAACGTTGTAGCCCCTTCTGGCGGCGCTGTCCCGCGCTGCTATTTCATAATGGTGACAAAAATTTCACGTTCCGCTGTCTAAACACTAATTAGAGAATCAACTTTGTAACAATAATTAACGAGTGAAATACGCGTAATAAACAAAGAATGAAGAAAATATATGCATCACGCGGCAACGTTTATTTTGTGGGTAAACCTTCCCCTTTTTGATCAAAAAACAACCACTGCTATTTTTAGCGTAGCTTATGGTATACTCCGCCGCCTTAACATCTGCTATCGCACATTTTCACTGAAACATAACGAGGAAAATAAATGAGTACGCCTGATTTTTCCACCGCTGAGAATAATCAAGAACTGGCTACTGAAGTCAACTGCCTGAAAGCCATGTTAACGCTGATGCTGCAGGCGATGGGCCAGGCCGATGCAGGGCGCGTGATTCTTAAAATGGAAAAACAGATCGCGCAGATGGATGATGAAGCACAAGCGGCGGTATTTTCCAGTACGGTTAAGCAAATTAAACAAGCTTACCGCCAGTAGTAAAAAACCGGCTGTTAGCATCGCTTTCAGCCGGTTTCGCGTCTGGCGCGAAGCATCGTCAGCACGTCATATCAGACCTGTCGCCGCAGCGTAGCAGGCAATCTGTGTTTTATTTGGCGCATTGAATTTCTTCTGCATGTTTTTCTGATGGAAGTTAACGGTATTTTCAGAAATCGACAGAATAATGGCGATCTCCGATGAGGTCTTCCCTTCCGCCGTCCACTTCAGAATCTCTTTCTCACGTTTACTGAAACGCATCTCAGGCGCCATCACCATGTCGTCTTCAAATCTTGTCAGCGCCGAAAGACTCTCCCGCGCCAGCAGTTGCAACCTCAGCTCCACTTCATCGTAGGTAAACGAGGAGCAGCGTAAACTGCTTCGGGAGAAAGATAAAAAGCCCAGCGCCCGGTTCGGCAACATCACACACTGGGTTACGCCTCTGCGTAATCCGAAACGCTGGGCGGCATCCCACATCGCCTGCGCTTCATGAAATAGCATGTCATCCCAATGTAAATGACCCTGCCTGAAATTTTCCGGCTTTAATACCGGATCGATCGCAAAATAGTTTTCGGACTGATAATGCGTTACCCACGCCGGAGGATAAGTGGTACGAAGCGATATTTTAGGCCGGGTAAAGGGAACGGGATGACGAACACACAGGGCATAATAATCAAATTCCAGCCGCTGTGTCTGATATTGCAATTCAGTATAAACATCCTCTGCTGCCGCCATCTCCTGAAAGCGTAACAACATTGCGCGTCGCCAGGTGAAGAAATCATTTTCCTGCATATTTTATGGTCACGCCTTTGATATTGATAATCATTATTATGAATGACTTAAATTAACACATAAATAGTGTTTATATATAAGAAATATCGGACGAATCGTAGAATACTTGAGCGGCATTACAGTTTTTTGGCTTCCGCCTGAGAGCGAGGTTAATAATCTGGCAGAATGACTTCATAATTATTCATTGCGCTCGCCCGAGGCGCGGCTAATTCGGGCGAGCGTTGAAAAGGTATTATTTCACTAAAAATTTCTCAAGGAACTGGCGGGTACGCGGATGCTGAGGATCGGCGAACAAGGTTTTCGCCGGCCCCTGCTCAACGATTTGCCCCTGATCCATAAATATTGCCCGATCAGCCACGTCACGCGCAAAGCTCATTTCGTGAGTGACGATCACCATCGTGCGCTTTTCCTGCGCCAGCTGGCGAATCGTATTAAGCACCTCGCCGACTAATTCAGGATCAAGCGCCGACGTCGGCTCATCAAACAGAATCACTTCCGGGCGCATCGCCAGCGCGCGTGCAATCGCCACGCGCTGCTGTTGCCCGCCCGACAGGCGGCGCGGATAACGGGTCTCTTTACCAGCCAACCCGACTTTGGCTAACAGTTCCCGCGCCAGCGCCGTCGCCTCGGCTTTCGGCTCTCCCTTTACAATCACCGGACCTTCAATGATATTTTCCAGCACGGTACGATGCGGGAACAGGTTAAAACTCTGAAAGACAAAGCCGACATGCTGACGTAGCTGGCGAATCAACCCTTTTTGCTGGCTGAATGGGCGGGCGGTATCGATGATAATATCGCCTACTTTAATGGTGCCCGCTTCCGGTTGTTCCAGCAGGTTAATGCAGCGTAATAACGTTGTCTTCCCTGAGCCGCTCGGGCCGATAATGGCGACGACTTCTCCGGGCTTCACCTCAAGGTCGATACCGTGCAGCACCGTTTGACCATGAAATTTTTTGACCAGGTTGGTGACTTCGATCGCACTCATTTTGGCTCTCTCTCCTGGCGGTTAAGCTGGTTTTCAAAATAGTTTTGCAGTGCCGATAAGACGGTCGCCATTACCCAGTAGATTAACGACGCGGCCAGATACATGGTAAACACCTCCAGCGTTCGCGAGGTAATTAACTGCGCCTGGCGGAACAACTCCGGCACCTGAATCGTCGCGGCGAGCGACGTATCTTTCACCAGGCTGATAAAGCTGTTGCTCAACGGCGGAAGCGCGACGCGAGCCGCCTGCGGCAAAATAGCGCGACGTAGCGTTTGCCACGGCGTCATGCCAATGCTCGCCGCCGCTTCCCATTGTCCCTTGTCGATAGCCGAGATCGCCGCGCGCAGCGTCTCGGACGTGTAAGCCGCGGTATTGAGCGATAAACCAATCATCGCCGCCGGGATAGGGTCCAGCTCAATCCCAAATTGCGGCAGGCCGTAATAGATCATAAATAACTGGGCGATAAGCGGCGTACCGCGAAAAATCGAGATATAAAAGCGCGCCAGCCAGCGAACCGGCCATAGCGGAGACATCCGCATCAGCGCCAGCACAAATCCCAGCAGCAGACCAAAAAACATACCGCCAATACTCAGTTGCAGGGTAAAGACGGCGCCTTTAAGCAAATACGGCAGCGATTCAATAACCAGTTGGATACTTTCTTGCATTCGCGTTGATTACCTGGAGGTTATACATGAGGATGGTAGGCAAACAGCGCAGGCGCCCCACCGGTGTGAATAAAGAGAATCGGCCCGTCATCGTTAAAGCGTTTCTGGCTGATGCCGTCTATCAGACCCGCCATCGCTTTGCCGGTATATACCGGATCCAGCAGCACCCCCTCCAGGCTCGCCAGCAGTTTCACCGCCTCCATCCCCGCGTCATTTGGCACGCCGTACCCCGGGGCAAAATAGTCATCCCATAAATGAATATCCGCCGTCGCCGTCAGCGCCAGCTGACCGGCAATAGCCTGCTGCAAGGCAATTACTTTGGGTTTCTGCTCGGCGACAGCACGTGAAACGGTCACGCCAATTAGTTCGACATCCGGCATCAGATGTTCCAGCCCGACAGCTAACCCGGCGTGCGTTCCGGCGCTGCCGGAGGCCACCACTACCGAAGAGAGCCCGACGACCTCTTCACACTGCTGGGCGATTTCCAGGGCGCTCTCTACGTATCCCATTGCGCCCAGCGCGCTGGAGCCGCCGACCGGAATCACATAGGGCCTGAACCCTTGCGCTTCAATGCGCGTCGCCAGCGTTTGCAGCTGCGCATCCGGATCGGTTAGCGCATCGCACATCTCAATTTGTGTATTAAATAAATCCAGTAACAGGCGATTACCATTCGTCAGGTAATTTTCCGCGGTGGTACCGATTGGATTTTCCAGCAAAGCGACGCAATGCAGCCCCAATTTGGCCGCGACCGCCGCCGTCTGACGGACATGGTTCGACTGAATCGCCCCTGCGGTTATCAGCGTATCCGCCCCTTCTCGCAGCGCGTCGGCCACCAGAAACTCCAGCTTGCGCAGTTTATTGCCGCCCATTGCAATGGGCGTAACGTCATCGCGCTTAATGTAAATCTCACGGCCAAGATAATCAGACAATCGCGGCAGGTATTCGAGCGGGGTCGGCGCGCCGATAAGCTCCAGGCGAGGGAAGCGCGTTAAGTGATGTAGTGGCATTGAGCCTCCGGTAACGTTGTGGTGTGTTCTTTTTATTATGCACGTTGATCTAACGGAAATAAAAAAGGCGCCGATTCACGCGCCTCCGTTTGCTGACATAGTATGAGGTTGATATTGCCCGGCGGCGCTCTGCCTGCCGGGCAACGTAGAGCATTATTGGGTCACGTCAGCGCCAAACCATTTTTCAGAGAGCGCTTTTAAGGTGCCATCTTTTTGCATTTCCGCAATGGCGTTATCTACCGCCTTCAGCAAGTCTTCGTTGCCTTTACGTAACGCAACGCCGGACTCCTGACGCGAAAACGCATCACCGGTGACAGCCAGCGTACCTTTGGTTTTTTTCACCAGATCCAGCGCCGCCAGACGATCGACTAAAATCGCGTCAATACGGCCTACGCGCAGATCCTGGTATTTTGTAGGATCATCGTCATAAGTACGGATATCCACACCCTGAACATGTTGACGTAGCCACTCTTCATAGTTAGTCCCCAGCCCAACGCCAACTTTTTTGCCCTGCAGATCGGCCGCCGTTTTGATCGTGCCTTCATTGCCTTTTTTCACCAGCGCCTGAACGCCGGAGACAGTGTAAGGCGTAGAGAAATCATACTTTTTCTTGCGGACGTCTGAAATCGTGACCTGGTTTATCACCACATCAATGCGTTTAGCGTCCAGCGACGCCAGTATTCCGTCCCATTTGGTCGGCTTCAACGACGCTTTAACGCCCAGGTGTTTTGCCAACGCCTCGGCGAAATCGACTTCAAAACCGGTTAATTTGCCGTCTTCGCCCTGAAAACTAAACGGCGGATAGGTACCTTCCAGCCCTACCAGCAGCGTGCCGCGTTCTTTAACTTTGTTCAGCAAACCCTCATCGGCAAAGCTCTTCGCGCTCATTCCCGCCACCAGCGCTACAGCCATTACTCCCATCAGTGCCTGACGTCCCAGCAGTGCTAATTTCATAGTAACCCCGAATATTGCCGTTAATGACCATAGACTGTGTCCCGCCATGGCGCATCGTCACGTCTCGCGAACCTTTGGGGGACTCAGCCTAATGTAGAAGGTTTGCCACGTTTCACCAACACGACTCTGCTACATCTTATGCTTTTTTAATATATATCAGAACTGGCGGTAAAGGGGGATTTCTGTCTGGGCGCAATCTGCTGATGCGCTTTATATTGCTGGTATTTACGTAGTGCGATACGGTAATTATTGGTGCTGGTTTGCGGCAACCATGGCGCCAGGCTTTCATCGAGAAAACCGTCCTGCAGCAGATCGTGGGAAATGTTTTGCTCGCTGAGGTAATTGCCAAGACGTCGTAAACGCACGACATATTCCCGCACCGTGCCATGGCTCATCTCGGTTTGTTCAAACAAATACTGCTTGAAACCGATAATATCGAAAAAATCACTCTGCTTTTTGCAGTGCAAATCGCCGCAAAAGCGACACAGCGCCACCCACTCCTTCTGCTCCCGCTGCCAGGCAGCGTCGTCAAGTAGCATATCCAGCTGTGAAATAGCGATTTTATTAACGATCTTGCCACGGCGAACCAGCGTAATGCGGTCAAGCAATTTGTGACAATGCGCGCAATGCGTCTGGCTGTGTTTAAAGTCTTTAAGATAGCGGCTCAAGGGCCGCCTTTTAGGTTGCTGCACCGTCATGAGAACTCCTGGTAGTCTATACGTTGTGCGGCACTTTTCGGGTGCGACCATGCGCGACCTATAACTTACCCAGTTTGGTGCGTAATCGTTTGATGGCCTGACTATGCAACTGGCTGACCCGCGATTCGCCGACTTCCAGTACCGCGCCAATCTCTTTGAGATTGAGCTCTTCCTGGTAATACAGCGTTAACACCAGTTGCTCGCGTTCCGGCAGCGATTCAATCGCATCCATTACCCGCTGTCGCAGGTCGCCCTCCAGCAGTTGATGTAACGGGTTTTCCTGTTGATGTTCTTCAGTCACCAGTTCGATGCTATCGCCATGCTCTTCCCGCCACTCATCGTAAGAGAAAAGTTGGCTGTTGTTGGTATCGAGCAACATCTGACGATACTCCGCAACAGGGATGCCAAGACGTTCCGCCACTTCGGTTTCCGTCGCATTACGCCCCAGTTCCTGCTCCAGTTGTCCCATCGCCTGCGCCACTTCGCGGGCATTACGCCGGACGCTACGCGGCACCCAATCGCGGCTGCGTAATTCATCCAGCATCGCCCCACGAATACGCTGCACTGCGTAAGTGGTAAATGCCGTTCCTTGCAAAGCGTCATATCGGTCGACCGCATTTAATAACCCGATGCCGCCCGCTTGTAGCAGATCGTCCAGTTCCACGCTCGCCGGCAATCGCACCTGCAGGCGCAATGCTTCGTGACGCACCAGCGGTACATAACGCTGCCACAGCGAGTGTTTATCCATTACACCTTCAGCGGTATACAGTGAATTCACGATAAACAGCCCTGCGTTAAATGAGTTATCGGCATGATTATCCGTTTCTACAGAGGGTTCTATCGAAGGAATAAGGCTATAAAAGAAGGGTTATTTCACTTATGTAACCTGTAGCGCCTTTTTAGCGGCTAAAAGAGCAGAATAAAATCAGCCAGATAGGATAAACGGGATGCGCAAAAGCCCACCCCGAACAAAACTATGTCAGAAGATGAATCATCGACAGATCGTCGCCAGTACGCACCGTTTCTATATGGCGATGAAAATTCGCCGCCACCTCGCTGTTATGCTGGCTGCGGGAGTGAAAGCTATACACAATATTAGTAACGTCATCCCACTCAAGCCGCCCGCGCTCATGCACGCTGGCTGCCGTTAATAGCTTAATAAACGCATATTCCGCCACGATAATATACAGCGCGCGTAACGGGTCGACATTCGGCTGGTTGGGGAAATTATTTTCCCAAATTTTATAGAGAATTAAATTTCTGAAGGCCCAGTTCTTCTGCTGCTCATCCGCCTGTAAACAGCGCGCTAATGAGGACTCAATATCGCTAACCTTCTGCTCCATTGAGACGCCCTCTTCCGCCGTCAGCACCCGCAGAAGGCACTGGATATAGTGATCGAGGATAACACTGCCACGACTAAGCGGGAGCGAGCGGAAATAGTCCTGCATCTGCAATACCAGCGAGGTTTTTACCTTGCTGTCCGGCGCGATATTCATTAACTCCTGCGCCAGCACGCCGGTCTGCAACTGTTCAAGTAACGCGGCATACACCTGTTCCAGTTCGCCCAGCGCGGCATCATCTATTTTGGCAAATTTCTGCGTATACATGACAAATTTAATCAACGCATAGAGCGCGGCTTCCGTACTGCTGTTGGCATGGTTGATCAGACTCAGGCAAAACAGATTGAGTAACTTTTGCTGCGCTGGGAATAACGGCGCAGTATTGAATGTCTGCTGAATGATAGTTTTTTCGCCGAGCGCCATCGCGTCAGGATCGTTTAAAATGCGGGACGTCACCTCCGGGCAGGCAAGACTCAGGGAGTTACGTACCTCATTTTTATAGGTATGGTGCGCCCGCGGGAAAGAGGAACAGGTATGACTTAATGCCTTTGCGCCTAACGTTTTTTGTACCCGGCACAGACGGTCCTCATCCAGATAGGGACAATTCCCCAGCGCCGAAGGCAGCTTAATTTCGCCCCAGTGGCTGTTGTTCTTTTTCAGCAGAATAATATTATCTTGCGCGATGGTACGAATCGTCGCGTCTTTACTGGCGAGATACTTTTTAACCGTCGTCTTATCCAGCGTGATTTTCCAGCCCTTACAACAGTGGTCGCGGCAGGCCGAGCCAGAACAGGAAAAGCGGGTGACAAAGGCAGGTTCAGTGACGGTGATTTCTTTCATTACACAGGCTCCGGAATTAAAAAAGGCAGCTTTCGCTGCCTTGATTGTGTACCACGTGTCGGTGAATCAATCGCCGGATTAACGCAGTAAAGAGAGGACGTTTTGCGGAACCTGGTTCGCCTGCGCCAGAACGGAGGTACCGGCCTGCTGCAGGATCTGCGCGCGAGACATGTTGGAAACTTCGGTCGCGTAGTCGGAATCTTCGATACGGCTACGGGCAGAAGACAGGTTATTTACGGTATTGCCCAGGTTGGTGATAGCGGAGTTGAAACGGTTCTGTACCGCACCCAGGTCAGAACGCAGCGCATCAACCTGCGCCAGCGCGGCATCAATTTTAGCCAGCGGGTTTTCGGTGGTTGTAGCAGCCGCTTCAGCCAGCTCTGGCTGTGCTTTGAAGTTGTGACCAGCAGCTTTGCTGGCATTATAGGTTTTACCGTCGATAGAAACGACTTCAGTTTTACCGTCTGCGCCACCCAGTTGGTTCAGTGCAGTTTTAGTGTTGCCGCCTTTATCGGTATATTCAGTGGTGTTAATGCTGAACGATCCATCTTTATTTTTTGTTGCAGCATAAATATTAGCCCCAACTTTAACACCGAAACCGCCATCAATAGTCTTACCGTTTTTATCCGTATAAGACATCGTAACTAATTGGCCTTTTGCAGCATCAGCAGCACTAATACCACTGTCGGTCAACTGATCTTTAACTGCTGTACTGAGAGCTACAGGTTTTGGCTGCGTTTCGGTTACTGCCGTCGCCGTGGCTGGCATGCCTCCTGTCACTTTCGTGGTTGTCGGCATTGTAACAGTGCCATCATCTGCAACACTAACTTCATAAACACCATTTTTAGTAGCGTCGCCAGCGGTTAAACCTTCTACTTCAATAAAATATTTATTATCAGTTGCATCGAAGAAGACTTTACCATCCTTAATTGCAGCAGTACCGTTTGTTGCACCACCAACACCCGTTTTAAGAGCTGCATCATTAAGACCAGTGGTATTGAGTGTTGCCCCACCGCCGCTTTTAACTGCTTCGCTCTTCACATCATATTTTTTCTGCACATTCAGCGTATCCAGACCCAGGGTCTGAGAGTTGATCTGCTTCAGATCGATATCGATAGTTTCACCGTCGTTGGCACCAACCTGGATGGTCAGGGTGTTGTCCTGCGCCAGGACTTTCACGCCGTTGAACTGAGTCTGGCCGGATACACGGTCGATTTCGTTCAGGCGCTGGGTGATTTCAGCCTGGATGGAGTCGAGGTCAGACTGGGAGTTGGTGCTGTTAGCAGACTGAACCGCCAGTTCACGCACACGCTGCAGGTTGTTGTTGATTTCGTTCAGCGCGCCTTCAGTGGTCTGCGCAATAGAAATACCGTCGTTAGCGTTACGGGAAGCCTGAGTCAGACCTTTGATGTTCGCGGTGAAACGGTTAGCAATCGCCTGACCTGCCGCATCGTCTTTCGCGCTGTTGATACGCAGACCGGAAGACAGACGCTCGATAGCGGTGCCCAGAGCAGACTGGGATTTGTTCAGGTTATTCTGGGTCAACAGCGACAGGCTGTTTGTATTAATGACTTGTGCCATGATCTTTTCCTTATCAATTACAACTTGATGTTATTGGGCTGTTGCCCACGGTTTCTCACCGTAACCCTTGTATCGGCACCTGAATTTCGAACTTTAGAAAATTTTTCACTTCCCCCGATCTTTTTCTTAGGCGGCGAAATAGCCGCTTTATGCATCATTATTCCGCGCATTATTTTTGCAAAATTATCATTAAACTTTGCCTCCAGATTGCCGATAACGCGCTTAACTACTGTTTGCAATCAAAAAGGAAGAAGGCATGGCTTCAATTTCATCATTAGGTGTGGGATCAAACTTACCGTTAGACCAGTTGTTGACAGACCTGACAAAGAACGAAAAAGGACGCTTAACGCCAATTACCAAACAGCAGAGCGCGAATTCGGCAAAGCTAACCGCCTATGGCACATTGAAAAGCGCATTAGAAAAATTCCAGACAGCAAATACCGCGTTAAATAAAGCGGATTTATTTAAGTCTACCGTGGCGTCCAGCACGACGGAGGATCTCAAAGTCAGTACTACCGCTGGCGCTGCCGCAGGGACTTATAAGATTAGCGTAACCCAGCTTGCCGCCGCACAGTCGCTGGCGACAAAAACCACCTTCGCGACCACCAAAGAGCAGTTGGGCGATACGTCGGTCACGTCCCGGACAATTAAAATTGAACAGCCGGGACGTAAAGAGCCGCTGGAAATTAAGCTGGATAAAGGCGACACCTCCATGGAGGCGATCCGTGACGCCATCAATGACGCCGACAGCGGTATCGCCGCCAGTATCGTTAAGGTCAAAGAGAACGAATTCCAGTTGGTGCTTACCGCCAATAGCGGTACTGACAATACGATGAAGATCACGGTGGAAGGCGATACAAAACTTAACGATCTACTCGCTTATGACAGCACCACCAATACCGGCAATATGCAAGAGCTGGTGAAAGCAGAAAACGCGAAGCTGAACGTAAACGGCATCGACATTGAGCGTCAGAGCAATACCGTAACCGACGCCCCTCAGGGAATTACACTCACCCTGACCAAGAAAGTGACCGACGCGACCGTGACGGTAACGAAAGATGATACCAAGGCGAAAGAGGCGATTAAATCCTGGGTGGATGCCTATAACTCGCTGGTGGATACCTTTAGCTCGTTAACCAAATATACCGCCGTTGAGCCGGGCGAAGAAGCCAGCGATAAAAACGGCGCGCTGTTAGGCGATAGTGTGGTTCGTACTATCCAGACCGGGATTCGGGCACAATTCGCCAATAGCGGCAGTAATTCTGCGTTCAAAACAATGGCGGAAATTGGCATCACCCAGGATGGGACTTCCGGCAAACTGAAGATTGATGATGATAAGCTGACCAAGGTACTGAAAGATAACACAGCCGCAGCGCGTGAGCTGCTGGTAGGCGATGGTAAAGAAACAGGTATCACCACCAAAATTGCCACCGAAGTGAAAAGTTATCTGGCGGATGACGGCATTATTGATAATGCGCAGGACAACGTTAACGCCACGCTGAAAAGCCTGACAAAACAGTACCTGTCCGTTAGCAACAGCATCGATGAAACCGTTGCCCGTTACAAGGCCCAGTTTACCCAACTGGATACCATGATGAGTAAACTGAATAACACCAGTAGTTATTTGACCCAGCAATTTACAGCTATGAACAAGTCCTGATAACAGAGGTCACCATGTACACCGCGAGCGGTATCAAAGCTTATGCGCAAGTCAGCGTGGAAAGCGCCGTGATGAGCGCCAGCCCGCATCAGTTGATTGAAATGTTGTTTGATGGCGCGAATAGCGCTCTGGTGCGCGCTCGCCTGTTTTTAGAACAAGGCGATGTTGTCGCGAAAGGTGAAGCGTTAAGCAAAGCCATTAATATTATCGATAACGGTCTGAAAGCCGGCCTCGATCAGGAAAAAGGCGGTGAGATTGCGACGAATCTTTCCGAGCTATACGACTATATGATTCGCCGTTTACTGCAGGCTAATTTGCGTAACGACGCTCAGGCCATCGAAGAAGTGGAAGGGTTACTCAGCAATATTGCAGAAGCCTGGAAACAGATTTCACCGAAAGCATCTTTCCAGGAGTCTCGTTAATGACCTCAACCGTGGAGTTTATCAACCGTTGGCAGCGTATTGCGCTGCTCAGTCAATCGCTGCTTGAACTTGCGCAGCGAGGTGAATGGGATCTCTTACTGCAACAAGAGGTCTCCTATCTGCAAAGTATTGAAACGGTGATGGAAAAGCAAACTCCACCGGGCATTACGCGAAGTATTCAGGATATGGTCGCCGGATACATCAAACAAACGCTGGATAATGAACAGCTCCTGAAAGGGCTGCTGCAACAGCGACTGGATGAACTCAGTAGTTTGATCGGACAATCCACCCGCCAAAAATCACTCAACAACGCTTATGGCCGTCTTTCCGGTATGTTACTCGTGCCAGACGCGCCTGGCGCCTCATAATATTTTCCCGTCTCGTATGAAAATTCTTCCATACTCCAGAGGTCGGCTAAACGACTTCTGGAGCACGGAAGATGAAAAACCCCACGTTATTGCAGTACTTCCACTGGTATTATCCCGACGGCGGTAAACTCTGGTCTGAGCTGGCGGAACGTGCTGATGGGCTGAATGATATCGGTATCAATATGGTCTGGCTACCGCCTGCCTGTAAAGGCGCCTCCGGCGGCTATTCCGTAGGCTATGATACCTACGACCTGTTTGACCTCGGCGAATTTGACCAAAAAGGAACTATCGCGACAAAGTACGGCGATAAACGCCAGTTACTGACGGCGATAGACGCGCTCAAAAAAAATAGTATTGCGGTGCTGCTCGACGTCGTCGTGAATCACAAAATGGGGGCAGACGAAAAAGAACGTATTCGCGTTCAGCGCGTGAATCAGGATGACCGCACGCAAATCGATGACAACATCATTGAATGCGAAGGCTGGACGCGCTACACCTTCCCTGCCCGCGCGGGCCAGTATTCCAACTTTATTTGGGACTATCACTGTTTCAGCGGCATTGATCACATCGAGAATCCCGACGAAGACGGCATTTTTAAGATCGTCAATGACTATACCGGCGATGGCTGGAACGATCAGGTTGATGATGAGATGGGTAATTTTGACTATCTGATGGGGGAAAATATCGATTTTCGCAATCACGCGGTTACGGAAGAGATTAAATATTGGGCTCGTTGGGTCATGGAACAAACCCACTGTGACGGCTTTCGCCTGGACGCGGTAAAACATATACCCGCCTGGTTTTATAAAGAATGGATTGAGCATGTACAGGCGGTTGCACCAAAACCGCTGTTTATTGTCGCAGAATACTGGTCGCATGAAGTGGATAAACTGCAAACGTACATCGATCAGGTCGACGGGAAAACCATGCTGTTCGACGCGCCGTTGCAAATGAAATTTCACGAGGCCTCGCGCCAGGGCGCGGAGTATGACATGCGCCACATTTTCACCGGCACGCTGGTAGAAGCCGACCCTTTTCATGCGGTGACGCTGGTCGCTAACCACGATACACAACCGTTACAGGCGCTGGAAGCGCCAGTAGAACCCTGGTTCAAACCATTGGCCTATGCGCTGATCCTGCTGCGTGAAAACGGCGTGCCGTCGGTGTTTTATCCCGATTTATACGGCGCCAGCTATGAGGATAGCGGCGAAAATGGCGAGACCTGTCGGGTCGACATGCCGGTGATTAACCAACTGGATCGGCTGATCCTCGCTCGTCAGCGTTTTGCGCACGGTATACAAACTCTCTTTTTCGATCATCCTAACTGTATCGCCTTTAGTCGCAGCGGTACTGAAGAGAATTCGGGCTGTGTGGTTGTACTTTCCAATGGCGACGACGGTGAAAAAACCCTCCTGCTCGGCGACAATTACGCTAACAAGACCTGGCGTGATTTTCTGGGAAACCGCAGTGAGCATGTTGTAACTAATGATCAAGGCGAAGCGACGTTCTTCTGCAACGCAGGCAGCGTCAGCGTGTGGGTCATTGAGGACGTGTGATGAGCGTTCCCGGCGGCAGAGCGCTGCCGGGAAGCGAAATTACGGCAGCGGCGTTTTTTCTAACGCGGCGGCACACTCCGGCGTCGGACGAGCGACCCGTTGCAGCGTCATGCCATCATATTCCAGAGTATTCCCGTCGCGCTCAATTTCATAGAGCTCACGCTTAACCGTAACATTGGTTAAGTCATCGGAGAGCATGGTCAGCTTGCCCGGCAGAGCAATAACGCGCTGCCACTGGCGGCAGTCCAGCGTATCGCCTTCTTTAGTCACTACCAGGCTGGCGATAGCTTCAGGGCTCACCAGCTTACGTTGCGGGCCTTTTGACTGCCAGTACCCTTCCAGACCGGCCGGCGCGGGCGTTTTCACCACATCATTATAGTTTTCCACCTCGGCGCATCCGGCCAGAACCAGCAATGCTCCAACGATCGCTACTTTTTTCATCATTCATCCTGCATCAGAAGAAAGAGGAATTGTGGCATTAAAGCCCTGACGCCGCCAGCCTTTCCAGGCGCTGACCGCAATTTGATCCAGTCGGTATTACCGCTTATTAGGTGTAGGCAAATTCTGTGATCGGTGTAGTATGCGCACTTCTTGTTTCACACCTTCTGAGTTCAGAGGCTAAACACATGTCATGGCAACACTTCAAGCAAACCTGGTTAATTAAATTCTGGGCGCCGGCCCCTGCGGTGATCGCAGCCGGTATTCTCTCTACCTACTATTTTGGCATCACCGGCACGTTCTGGGCCGTGACGGGCGAATTTACCCGCTGGGGCGGGCAAATTTTGCAGCTTTTTGGCGTTCATGCCGAACAGTGGGGCTACTACAAGCTGATTCATCTGGAAGGTACGCCGCTGACGCGTATCGACGGCATGATGATCCTCGGCATGTTCGGCGGCTGTTTCGCCGCGGCGCTGTGGGCCAACAACGTAAAACTGCGTATGCCGCGCAGCCGAATCCGTATCGTACAGGCGGTGGTCGGAGGCATGATCGCTGGCTTCGGCGCGCGTCTGGCGATGGGGTGTAACCTGGCCGCCTTTTTTACCGGGATCCCGCAGTTCTCCCTACACGCGTGGTTCTTTGCGCTGGCGACCGCTATCGGCTCCTGGTTCGGCGCCCGCTTTACGTTGCTGCCGATATTTCGCATACCGGTGAAAATGCAGAAGGTCTCCGCGGCTTCACCACTGACGCAGAAACCGGATCAGGCAAGACGGCGTTTCAGGCTCGGTATGCTGGTCTTTATCGGCATGATTGGCTGGGCGTTATTAACGGCAATGCATCAGCCGAAACTGGGGCTGGCGATGCTGTTCGGCGTCGGGTTTGGGCTGCTGATCGAGCGCGCGCAAATCTGCTTTACCTCGGCCTTTCGCGATCTGTGGATCTCCGGACGCGCCCATATGGCGAAAGCGATTATTTTCGGCATGGCGGTCAGCGCCATTGGTATTTTCAGCTACGTGCAGTTGGGCGTTGCACCTAAAATTATGTGGGCTGGCCCGAATGCGGTCATTGGCGGACTGCTGTTCGGTTTTGGCATCGTGCTGGCGGGCGGCTGCGAAACCGGCTGGATGTACCGCGCCGTAGAAGGCCAGGTGCATTACTGGTGGGTGGGCCTCGGCAATGTCATCGGTTCGACCATCCTGGCTTACTACTGGGATGATTTCGCGCCCGCGCTGGCGACCAGTTGGGATAAAGTTAACCTGCTGAATACCTTTGGTCCGCTGGGCGGTCTGCTGGTCACCTACCTGTTATTATTTGCCGCGCTGATGTTAATTATCGGCTGGGAAAAACGTTTTTTCCGCCGTGCGGGGCTGACGCCTGCTAAGGAATCTGTATGAAAAATATCGTCCCTGATTACCGTCTGGATATGGTTGGCGAACCTTGTCCGTACCCGGCGGTCGCCACTCTGGAAGCGATGCCGCAGCTAAAAAAAGGGGAGATCCTGGAGGTGGTGAGCGACTGTCCGCAGTCCATTAATAATATTCCACTGGATGCGCGCAATCACGGCTATACGGTGCTGGATATCCAGCAGGATGGCCCGACAATTCGTTATCTGATTCAAAAATAAACGCATGCTCCCGCTGTACGTTACGGCGGGAGACCTTTTACGGCGTAACCGGCAAAAATCTAAAACGCATAAAAGAAATCAGACAAGGTCGTCTTGTGCGCCGTGGCATAAATCTATTATATAACGTATACCGTTTTAATTTTGTCTGAGTCGATGAAAAACCCATGACTATTTTAAGCAAAACATAAAATAATTATTATTTTCCCTCTACGTCATAAAAGACTATCAGGTATTTATATTTTTACTCACTGACATTATCAGGTGATGATTTATTTATGCACAGCAGAAGCCAAAAAAATGATAAAAATTATTTTCATCTCCATTATTGGAGTCGTCTGTCTTGCCGCTGCCCGTTACTCACCCGTCACAGTGGTCAATGCACATCCGAGCGCCATTGCCCACTGTCTCGCTGATAATCTGTCCCCGTATGGGTATATACTGGATCTCCATGAAACAGATATTCCAGGCATTAGTAAAGAATTTACCGTGTATTATCGCAACGGCGCATATATTGCAGGAACATTCTGGATTGCAAACTCAATGACAATAGCCTCAGAACGAATAGTAGGAATGAATGGCGTCAGTAAACAGGCGTACCCTATTTTTAATAAGTCCCTGCAACAATGTGCAACCCGCTTATCAATAAAATGAGCGCGCCTCGCAAAAAACAAGCCCACATAATCACGCACTGGTTGCATGGGCGTCGCGTCCCCCGCCGCTGACCTAGGTAAGCGCCCGGGAGTTCGTTGCGGATGGGTTTTCAGCCCTGGCTTAAACCTGCATGGACATGACTTCCTGATACGCGGCGACCAGCTTATTGCGCACCTGAATCCCCATTTGCATGGAGACGGACGCTTTTTGCATATCAGCCATCACGTCATTAAGCGCAATGCCCGGCTCACCCAGAGTGAATTTTTCCGCCTGAACGCGCGCCGTCGTCTGTCTGTCGCTAATACGATCCAGCGCAGCATGTAGCTGGCCGGCAAAACTCACCGTCGACTGCGAGTGCGTGTCTTGCCCGCGCGCGGCCATCGCCGTCGCCTGCAACTGGCTAATAACCCCTTCAATCCCCTGTATTGCTGCCATGCTATTCCCCTGGATGATTTTTTACGCAGCAGAGATTACCAGTTTGTCAATAAGATAAAGGCGTTAAATAACGATAAAAAACCTCGGTTTTTAGCGCATAGAAAAATTCGAAACCACAAATAATGAGACCGTCAATTTTTCGAGTTTGCTGACCCGGGAGTGAGTCTTGTTCCACTTTGCAAAAAACGCCGTCCACGATCAGTCACGAGGTGCGAGATGAGTGCGACTGCATCGACTGCAACCCAACCTAAACCTCTCGAGTGGCTTAATCGCCTACGCGCGAATCCCCGAATTCCGTTAATTGTAGCGGGTTCCGCTGCCGTGGCGATCATCGTTGCGATGGTGCTGTGGGCCAAAACGCCCGATTACCGCACGCTATTTAGCAACCTTTCCGATCAGGACGGCGGCGCGATCGTCGCGCAGTTGACCCAGATGAATATCCCCTATCGCTTTGCCAATGGCAGCGGCGCGATTGAAGTGCCCGCCGACAAAGTGCATGAACTGCGTCTGCGTCTGGCGCAGCAGGGGCTGCCTAAAGGCGGCGCGGTAGGCTTTGAACTGCTTGATCAGGAAAAATTCGGTATCAGTCAGTTCAGCGAGCAGGTGAATTATCAGCGCGCGCTGGAAGGTGAACTGGCCCGGACGATCGAGACGCTGGGTCCGGTAAAAAGCGCCCGCGTTCACCTGGCGATGCCAAAGCCGTCGCTATTTGTGCGGGAACAAAAATCCCCTTCCGCCTCCGTCACCGTCACACTGGAACCGGGACGGGCGCTGGATGAAGGACAAATTAGCGCCGTGGTACATCTGGTTTCCAGCGCTGTCGCCGGTTTGCCGCCAGGAAACGTCACTCTGGTCGATCAATCCGGTCATCTGCTCACGCAATCCAATACCAGCGGTCGCGACCTTAATGACGCGCAATTAAAATTTGCTAATGATGTGGAAAGCCGCATCCAACGCCGTATCGAAGCCATTCTGTCGCCTATCGTCGGGAACGGTAATGTTCACGCTCAGGTAACCGCCCAGTTGGATTTTGCCAATAAAGAACAGACGGAAGAGCACTACAGCCCGAACGGCGATGCGTCGAAGGCCACCCTGCGTTCACGTCAGTTGAATATTAGCGAACAGGTAGGCGCGGGCTATCCCGGCGGCGTGCCTGGCGCGCTGTCGAACCAACCAGCGCCGCCTAACGAGGCGCCGATCGCCACGCCGCCGACCAATCAACAAAACGCGCAAAATACGCCACAAACCAGCACCAGTACTAACAGTAACAGCGCTGGCCCGCGCAATACACAGCGTAATGAAACCAGTAACTACGAAGTGGACCGCACCATTCGTCACACCAAAATGAATGTGGGCGATATTGAGCGTCTCTCCGTGGCCGTCGTGGTGAATTACAAAACGCTGGCAGATGGCAAACCGCTGCCATTGACCGCCGATCAGATGAAACAGATCGAGGATTTAACCCGTGAAGCGATGGGTTTTTCTGATAAACGCGGCGATACGCTAAACGTGGTGAATTCACCGTTTAGCGCAGTGGATAACACCGGCGGCGAACTGCCCTTCTGGCAACAGCAGTCCTTTATCGATCAGTTGCTCGCGGCAGGTCGCTGGTTGCTGGTACTGGTGGTGGCCTGGATTCTGTGGCGCAAAGCGGTACGTCCGCAGTTGACGCGCCGTGTTGAAGAAGCGAAAGCGGCGCAGGAACAGGCGCAGGTTCGTCAGGAAACCGAAGAAGCCGTGGAAGTACGCCTTAGCAAAGACGAGCAGCTCCAGCAACGCCGGGCTAACCAGCGTCTGGGCGCTGAGGTGATGAGCCAGCGTATTCGCGAAATGTCAGACAACGATCCGCGCGTGGTGGCGCTGGTCATTCGCCAGTGGATGAGTAACGATCATGAGTAATCTTAGCGGTACCGATAAAAGCGTCATTTTGTTGATGACCATTGGCGAAGACCGGGCGGCAGAGGTGTTTAAACACCTCTCCACCCGCGAAGTGCAGGCGCTAAGTACGGCGATGGCTAACGTGCGTCAGATCTCCAACAAACAACTGACGGACGTACTATCAGAGTTTGAGCAAGAAGCGGAGCAGTTCGCCGCGCTGAATATTAACGCCAACGAATACCTGCGCTCCGTACTGGTTAAAGCGCTGGGCGAAGAACGCGCCTCCAGCCTGCTGGAAGATATTCTGGAAACACGCGATACCACCAGCGGTATCGAAACGCTCAACTTTATGGAACCGCAGAGCGCCGCCGACCTGATTCGCGATGAACACCCGCAGATTATCGCCACCATTCTGGTCCACCTCAAACGCAGTCAGGCCGCCGATATTCTGGCGCTGTTTGACGAACGTCTGCGTCATGATGTGATGCTGCGTATCGCGACATTTGGCGGCGTACAGCCGGCGGCACTGGCGGAGTTGACCGAAGTGCTGAATGGCCTGCTCGACGGTCAGAACCTGAAACGCAGCAAAATGGGCGGCGTAAGAACCGCGGCGGAAATTATCAACCTGATGAAAACGCAGCAGGAAGAAGCGGTTATTACCGCTGTGCGCGAATTCGACGGCGAACTGGCGCAGAAAATCATCGACGAGATGTTCCTGTTCGAAAATCTGGTGGATGTGGACGATCGCAGTATCCAGCGTCTGTTGCAGGAAGTGGATTCCGAATCGCTGCTGATCGCTCTGAAAGGCGCCGAACCGCCATTACGCGAGAAGTTCCTGCGCAATATGTCCCAGCGCGCCGCCGATATCCTGCGCGACGACCTTGCCAACCGTGGCCCGGTTCGTCTGTCTCAGGTGGAAAACGAGCAGAAAGCGATTCTGCTTATTGTGCGTCGTCTGGCGGAAACCGGCGAAATGGTGATTGGCAGCGGCGAGGATACCTATGTCTAATGAATTGCCGTGGCAAGTCTGGACCCCCGACGATCTCGCCCCGCCGCCAGAAACATTTATGCCGGTTGAGGCTGATAACGTGATCTTGACAGACGATACGCCGGAGCCCGAACTCACTGCCGAACAGCAGCTGGAGCAGGAGCTGGCGCAGTTAAAAATACAGGCCCATGAACAAGGTTATAACGCCGGACTGGCGGAGGGACGGCAAAAAGGACACGCGCAGGGATACCAGGAAGGGTTAGCGCAGGGGCTGGAGCAAGGACAAGCTCAGGCGCAGACGCAGCAGGCGCCGATTCATGCCCGTATGCAGCAGTTAGTGAGCGAGTTTCAGAACACGCTTGACGCGCTCGATAGCGTTATCGCCTCACGGCTGATGCAAATGGCCCTGGAGGCCGCACGTCAGGTCATCGGCCAAACGCCGGCGGTGGACAACTCGGCGCTGATTAAACAGATCCAACAACTGTTGCAGCAAGAGCCGCTCTTTAGCGGCAAGCCGCAGTTGCGCGTGCATCCGGACGACTTACAGCGGGTGGAAGAGATGCTGGGCGCCACGCTCAGTCTTCACGGATGGCGGTTGCGCGGCGATCCAACGTTGCATCACGGCGGATGTAAAGTCTCCGCCGATGAGGGCGATCTGGACGCCAGCGTCGCTACTCGCTGGCAAGAGTTGTGTCGCCTGGCGGCGCCGGGAGTGCTCTGATGACCACGCGTCTGACCCGCTGGCTTACCGCGCTCGACAACTTTGAAGCAAAAATGGCGTTATTGCCGGCGGTGCGTCGTTATGGACGTTTAACCCGCGCCACTGGCCTGGTACTGGAGGCCACCGGTCTCCAGCTTCCGCTGGGCGCCACCTGCATTATTGAGCGCCAGGACGGTCCTGAAACCAAAGAGGTGGAATCGGAAGTCGTCGGTTTTAACGGCCAGCGTCTGTTTTTAATGCCGCTGGAAGAGGTCGAAGGCATTCTGCCCGGTGCCCGCGTTTACGCCCGTAACGGGCATGGCGACGGTCTGCAAAGCGGCAAACAGTTACCGCTCGGCCCGGCCCTGCTTGGTCGGGTGCTGGATGGCGGCGGTAAACCGCTCGACGGACTGCCTGCGCCGGATACGCTGGAAACTGGCGCGTTAATCACGCCGCCGTTTAACCCGCTACAGCGAACGCCAATCGAACATGTGTTGGATACCGGCGTACGCGCTATCAACGCGTTGTTAACCGTAGGGCGCGGTCAGCGTATGGGACTCTTTGCCGGTTCCGGCGTCGGTAAGTCGGTTCTGCTTGGCATGATGGCGCGCTACACGCGGGCGGACGTGATTGTCGTGGGACTTATCGGCGAACGTGGCCGCGAAGTTAAAGATTTTATCGAAAATATTCTCGGCCCCGACGGTCGCGCGCGTTCGGTGGTGATTGCCGCCCCGGCGGATGTCTCGCCGCTGCTGCGAATGCAGGGCGCCGCCTATGCCACCCGCATCGCCGAAGACTTTCGCGATCGCGGACAGCATGTGTTGCTGATTATGGATTCGCTGACGCGCTATGCGATGGCGCAGCGTGAAATTGCGCTGGCAATCGGCGAACCGCCAGCCACCAAAGGTTATCCGCCTTCGGTGTTCGCAAAGCTGCCGGCGCTGGTCGAGCGTGCCGGTAATGGCATCCACGGCGGTGGCTCTATCACCGCGTTTTATACCGTGTTGACCGAGGGGGACGACCAACAAGATCCCATTGCCGACTCGGCACGCGCAATCCTCGACGGGCACATTGTCTTGTCCCGCCGTCTGGCGGAGGCCGGGCACTATCCGGCCATTGATATCGAGGCGTCAATCAGCCGGGCGATGACCGCGCTCATTACCGAGCAGCACTATGCGCGGGTACGGCTATTTAAACAGTTGCTTTCCAGTTTCCAGCGTAACCGCGATCTGGTCAGCGTCGGCGCTTATGCCAAAGGTAGCGATCCGATGCTCGATAAAGCCATTACCTTATGGCCGCAACTGGAAGCGTTTTTACAGCAAGGCATTTTTGAACGGGCCGACTGGGAGGACTCTCTGCAGGCGCTCGATTTAATTTTCCCGACGGTGTGATAAAGCAGGAGGGCGACGATCATGGCACAACATGGCGCTCTGGAAACACTCAAAGATCTGGCCGAAAAAGAGGTAGATGACGCGGCGCGTTTACTGGGCGAAATGCGTCGCGGCTGCCAACAGGCGGAAGAACAGCTCAAAATGCTGATCGATTATCAGAATGAGTATCGCAGTAATTTGAACACCGATATGGGCAACGGCATCGCCAGTAATCGCTGGATCAACTATCAGCAGTTTATTCAGACACTGGAAAAGGCGATAGAGCAGCATCGCCTCCAGCTTACGCAGTGGACGCAAAAAGTCGACCTGGCGCTGAAGAGCTGGCGTGAGAAAAAGCAGCGACTTCAGGCCTGGCAAACCTTACAGGACCGACAAACCGCGGCAGCGCTGTTAGCTGAAAACCGCATGGATCAGAAAAAGATGGATGAATTTGCTCAGCGTGCAGCAATGAGGAAACCCGAATGATCACCCTGCCCCAACTGATCACCACCGATACCGACATGACCGCGGGTCTGACGTCAGGAAAAACCACCGGTTCAGCCGAGGACTTTCTGGCGCTCCTGGCGGGCGCGTTAGGCGCAGACGGCGCACAGGGCAAAGACGCCCGCATCACGCTGGCCGATTTACAGGCGGCAGGCGGCAAATTATCGAAAGAGTTACTGACCCAACATGGCGAGCCGGGCCAGGCGGTGAAGCTTGCCGACCTGCTGGCGCAAAAAGCGAATGCGACGGATGAAACGCTTACCGATCTGACACAAGCGCAGCATCTACTGTCTACGCTAACGCCATCGTTGAAAACCAGCGCTCTGGCCGCATTGAGTAAAACGGCGCAGCATGATGAGAAAACGCCCGCGCTGAGCGATGAGGATCTTGCCAGTCTGAGCGCCTTATTCGCCATGCTGCCCGGACAATCTGTCGCGACGCCTGTCGCCGGAGAGACGCCGGCTGAAAATCACATCGCCTTGCCGTCACTGTTGCGCGGCGACATGCCATCGGCGCCGCAGGAAGAGACACATACGCTCTCTTTTAGCGAGCATGAAAAAGGGAAAACCGAGGCGTCGCTTGCGCGCGCCAGCGACGATCGCGCCACGGGTCCAGCACTGACGCCGCTGGTGGTCGCTGCCGCCGCAACCAGCGCGAAAGTGGAGGTGGATAGCCCGTCCGCGCCAGTAACGCATGGCGCGGCAATGCCGACGCTCAGCAGCGCCACGGCGCAACCGCAACCGCTACCTGTCGCCTCAGCCCCGGTACTCAGCGCGCCGTTAGGCAGCCATGAATGGCAGCAAACGTTCAGTCAGCAGGTCATGTTATTTACGCGTCAGGGACAGCAAAGCGCGCAGCTTCGATTGCATCCGGAAGAGTTAGGTCAGGTGCATATTTCGCTCAAGCTGGATGACAATCAGGCGCAGCTCCAGATGGTATCGCCGCACAGCCATGTCCGCGCCGCGCTGGAAGCCGCCCTGCCCATGTTGCGCACTCAGTTGGCGGAAAGCGGCATTCAGTTGGGACAAAGCAGTATCAGTAGCGAAAGCTTTGCCGGACAGCAGCAGTCTTCGTCGCAACAGCAGTCTGCCCGCGCCCAACACACGGACGCGTTTGGCGCTGAAGATGACATAGCGTTAGCGGCGCCGGCCTCACTTCAGGCCGCCGCGCGCGGCAATGGCGCAGTGGATATCTTCGCCTAACGCCAGAGGTAGCATGATTATCCGCGTCTTTTCCACGCTTTGTCGTGGACAGGACACGGGATAATCAGCCAATAAGCAGTACCGAAACAGGAAGCCCGTATCAGATGACTGACTCCGCGATTAACAAAAAGAGCAAACGCTCGATTTGGATACCTTTGCTGGTGTTGATTACCCTCGCCGCCTGCGCGACCGCCGGTTATAGCTACTGGCGTATGCAGCAGCAACCGACCACGAACGCTAAAGCAGAACCGGCTCCGCCGCCTGCGCCGGTATTTTTTGCGCTGGATACGTTTACCGTCAATCTGGGCGATGCGGATCGCGTGTTGTATATCGGCGTGACCCTGCGTCTGAAAGACGAAGCGACGCGCGCGCGATTAAATGAATATCTGCCGGAAGTGCGCAGCCGTCTGCTGTTGTTGTTTTCCCGCCAGAATGCCGCCGAGCTCTCAACAGAAGCTGGCAAACAAAAACTGATTGCCGCCATTAAAGAGACGCTGGCCGCGCCGCTCGTTGCCGGACAACCAAAACAGGTCGTCACTGACGTGCTTTATACAGCTTTTATTCTGCGGTAACGATATGGGCGATAGTATTCTTTCTCAGGCTGAAATCGATGCGCTGTTGAACGGCGACAGCGACACCAAAGACGAACCCACTCCCGGTATCGCAAGCGATAGCGATATTCGCCCTTACGATCCCAATACCCAGCGTCGCGTCGTGCGTGAACGCTTGCAGGCGCTGGAGATTATTAACGAGCGTTTCGCACGCCAGTTCCGGATGGGATTATTTAACCTGCTGCGCCGCAGCCCGGATATTACCGTGGGCGCCATACGTATTCAGCCGTATCACGAATTTGCGCGTAACCTGCCGGTACCGACCAACCTGAACCTGATCCACCTGAAGCCGCTACGCGGTACCGGGCTGGTGGTGTTCTCGCCGAGTCTGGTGTTTATTGCCGTCGATAACCTGTTCGGCGGCGACGGCCGTTTTCCGACCAAAGTCGAGGGCCGCGAGTTTACCCATACGGAACAGCGTGTCATCAACCGTATGCTGAAACTGGCGCTGGAAGGCTATAGCGACGCATGGAAAGCCATTAATCCGCTGGAAGTGGAGTATGTGCGTTCCGAAATGCAGGTGAAATTTACCAATATCACCACCTCGCCGAACGATATCGTCGTCAATACGCCGTTTCATGTGGAGATCGGCAATCTGACCGGTGAATTTAACATCTGTCTGCCATTTAGCATGATCGAGCCGCTGCGTGAGCTGTTGGTGAATCCGCCGCTGGAAAACTCGCGCCATGAAGATCAGAACTGGCGTGATAACCTGGTGCGCCAGGTTCAGCACTCTGAACTGGAGCTGGTAGCCAATTTTGCCGATATTCCGTTACGTCTTTCCCAGATTTTGAAGCTGAAACCCGGCGATGTACTGCCGATTGAAAAACCCGACCGCATTATTGCTCATGTGGACGGCGTTCCGGTACTCACCAGCCAATATGGCACCGTAAACGGACAGTATGCGCTACGCGTAGAACATTTGATCAACCCAATTTTGAATTCGCTGAATGAGGAACAGCCCAAATGAGTGACATGAATAATCCGTCCGATGAGAATACTGGCGCATTGGATGATCTGTGGGCTGACGCGTTAAACGAGCAAAAAGCGACCACCAATAAAAGCGCCGCCGACGCGGTTTTCCAACAGCTTGGCGGCGGCGATGTCAGCGGTGCTATGCAGGATATCGATCTGATTATGGATATCCCGGTCAAACTGACCGTAGAGCTGGGCCGCACGCGAATGACCATTAAAGAACTGCTGCGACTGACGCAGGGGTCGGTCGTCGCGCTGGACGGGCTGGCGGGCGAGCCGCTGGATATCCTGATTAATGGCTACCTGATTGCCCAGGGTGAAGTGGTCGTCGTGGCGGATAAATACGGCGTACGTATCACCGATATTATTACGCCATCCGAGCGTATGCGTCGTTTGAGTCGTTAATGATGAAGACAGAGGCCACGGTTTCTCAGCCCACCGCGCCAGCCGGATCGCCGCTCATGCAGGTGAGCGGCGCATTAATTGGCATTATTGCGCTCATTCTGGCGGCGGCCTGGGTGATTAAGCGTATGGGATTCGCACCAAAAGGAAATAGCGTCCGGGGACTCAAGGTGTCAGCCAGCGCCTCGCTTGGCCCGCGCGAACGCGTGGTGATTGTCGAGGTCGAAAATGCGCGCCTGGTACTGGGCGTGACCGCCTCTCAGATCAACCTGCTGCACACCCTGCCGCCCGCGGAGAATGACACGGAAGCGCCCGTTGCCCCACCGGCGGATTTCCAGAACATGATGAAGAGCTTACTCAAGCGTTCCGGGAGATCCTGATGCGCCGTTTGTTATTCCTTTCTCTGGCGGGTCTGTGGCTTTTTAGTCCCGCCGCCGCTGCGCAACTGCCGGGGCTTATCAGCCAACCATTAGCGGGCGGAGGCCAAAGCTGGTCATTATCCGTCCAGACGCTGGTTTTCATCACCTCGCTGACGTTTCTGCCGGCGATTTTACTGATGATGACGAGCTTCACGCGTATCATCATTGTTTTTGGCCTGTTGCGTAACGCGCTGGGCACGCCCTCGGCACCGCCAAATCAGGTGTTACTCGGACTGGCGTTGTTTTTGACCTTTTTTATTATGTCGCCCGTCATTGACAAGATTTACGTGGATGCTTACCAGCCGTTTAGCGAGCAGAAAATTTCTATGCAGGAAGCGCTGGATAAAGGCGCGCAACCGTTACGCGCGTTCATGCTGCGCCAAACCCGCGAAGCCGATCTGGCGCTGTTTGCCCGTCTGGCCAATAGCGGTCCGTTACAGGGACCGGAAGCAGTACCGATGCGTATCCTCCTGCCCGCTTATGTCACCAGCGAATTAAAGACGGCGTTTCAGATCGGTTTTACGATTTTCATCCCTTTTTTGATTATCGACCTGGTGATCGCCAGCGTATTGATGGCGTTAGGGATGATGATGGTGCCGCCAGCGACAATCGCCCTACCGTTTAAGCTGATGCTGTTTGTGCTGGTCGATGGTTGGCAATTGCTTGTGGGGTCGCTGGCCCAAAGCTTTTACAGTTAGAGGCGCAAAATGACTCCTGAATCCGTCATGATGATGGGCACCGAGGCGATGAAAGTCGCTCTCGCCCTGGCTGCGCCGCTGTTACTCGTCGCGCTGATTACCGGCCTCATTATCAGCATCTTGCAGGCCGCGACTCAGATTAATGAAATGACGCTGTCGTTTATCCCTAAAATCGTCGCGGTATTCATCGCAATTATCGTTGCCGGCCCGTGGATGCTCAACCTGCTGCTGGATTACGTGCGCACTCTGTTCAGCAATTTACCTTATATCATCGGATAAACAGAACGATGATACAGGTTACAAGCGAGCAATGGCTATACTGGCTGCATCTCTATTTCTGGCCTTTGCTGCGCGTACTGGCGCTGATTTCAACGGCGCCAATTCTCAGCGAGCGCGCTATTCCCAAGCGGGTAAAACTGGGGTTGGGAATAATGATTACCCTTGTTATCGCGCCGTCGCTACCGGCAAACGATACGCCGCTTTTTTCTATTGCCGCCTTATGGCTGGCGATGCAACAAATTCTGATCGGTATTGCGCTGGGATTTACCATGCAATTCGCCTTTGCGGCGGTGCGTACCGCAGGTGAGTTTATCGGTCTGCAAATGGGGCTTTCCTTTGCCACCTTCGTCGACCCGGGCAGCCACCTGAATATGCCGGTTCTGGCGCGTATTATGGATATGCTCGCCATGCTACTGTTTCTCACCTTTAATGGCCATTTGTGGCTTATTTCGCTGCTGGTCGATACCTTCCATACTCTGCCCATCGGTAGTAACCCGGTGAACAGTAATGCATTTATGGCGCTCGCCAGGGCCGGAGGACTCATTTTCTTAAACGGACTGATGCTGGCATTGCCGGTCATTACCCTCCTGCTTACGCTCAACCTGGCGCTGGGGCTATTAAACCGCATGGCGCCGCAGCTCTCGATATTTGTTATCGGTTTCCCGCTTACCCTCACCGTCGGCATTATGCTGATGGCCGCGCTAATGCCATTAATTGCGCCGTTTTGCGAACATTTATTCAGCGAAATTTTCAATTTGCTTGCTGATATTGTTAGCGAGATGCCGATAAATAATAACCCATAATTTTTATCCTGTTTTACTAAGGTTTATCCGAAAATAAATTTTAAAAAACATTTACCAGGATATATCCGCTGCCCCTTATTTGTTTTTACTTCACTCACATAACGCAACATTCACTTTACTTTAAGATGATTCCTGGCAAATTATATGTAACTTTACGGGATAGTAAGTTCGCCTGAAAAACCGCGTAAGCGTTGTCTAAGGTGACTATTCGTGTTCCGTCTGATTATGGTGAGTTATTCAGGTAAGGGGAATTATCGTTACGCATTGAGTGAGGGTATGCCATGTCAACGATTATTATGGATTTATGCAGTTACACCCGGCTAGGGTTAAGCGGGTATCTGGTCAGCAGAGGGGTGAAAAAAAGGGAAATCAACGACATCGAAACCGTTGACGAACTCGCTATCGCTTGTGGCGCGCATCAGCCTTCGGTGGTGTTTATTAATGAGGACTGTTTCATTCATACGCCTTCAGACAGTCAACAAATAAAGCAAATCATTAATCAACATCCTGACACGTTATTTATTGTTTTTATGGCAATTGCTAATGTGCATTTTGATGAATATTTATTAGTAAGAAAAAACTTATTGATTAGCTCGAAATCGATTAAACCTGACTCGCTGGATACCATTCTTGGCGATATTCTGAAAAAAGAGTCGGGTATTTCAGGAACCATAAATTTACCAACATTGTCGTTAAGTCGAACTGAATCCAGCATGTTGCGAATGTGGATGGAAGGTCAGGGAACCATTCAGATTTCTGACAGAATGAATATTAAAGCAAAAACAGTATCCTCCCATAAGGGGAATATAAAAAGAAAGATAAAAACGCATAATAAACAAGTGATCTATCACGTAGTGCGGCTGACAGATAACGTCACTAACGGCATTTTTGTTAACATGCGCTGAGACATCCGGACTGGCAATGTACCTCCAGTCCGGCTCAATTAGTCCTGCTCCGCCTTCTCGACAAAAATACCATCCTGGTGACCTGACTCATTGAAGAACCAGATGCCGAGCGGGTAATCCTCCAGCGAAACCAGGTACATTGTGCCTTCACTAAATTCTTCCACTGCCAGTACCACGCCCGGTCGGCGGGGACCGCCGTCCGTTTTAACGGTTACCCGATCATTCACCTTCATCATTTTCCTCCTGTCGCTTTGTGCCAGTGTAGAACAATTTTCTGCGTCTGACAGCGCCTTGCCGGCGTGTTTGCTGGTTTTCTCAACGGTCTATACTTAGGCTGTCAGGAACCCGTGAGGTAGTGAAGATGAAAACGGCAAAAGAGTACAGTGATACGGCCAAGCGCGAAGTGAGCGTCGATGTAGATGCGCTACTGGCGGCCATCAATGAAATCAGCGAAAGCGAGGTTCACCGTAGCCAGGAAGATCCTGAGCGGGTGAGCGTAGACGGACGGGAATATCATACATGGCATGAATTAGCTGAAGCATTCGAGCTGGATATTCATGATTTTAGTGTAACAGAAGTAAACCGTTAAAAATGGCCGAAAAAAATCCCGGCCCTACGGGTCGGGATCAAACTTGCTTATGCAAGAAGCACTTGAAAATTCGTTACACCAGGAAATCTGATGTGAGATTTACCTTATCTGCAATTTTTTTGCATGACAAGTAAATATTTTTTACATGAATGATTAAGCACGCTAATAGTTCGGTAGCAAAAGTGTGACAACGCATGTGCTGCCTGGAAGCGACGGGATCGGTTCCAGTTAGCGTTCGACTTCTTTCGGGTGTGCTTTAGGACTTTTCCTGGAAATAAGCCCGCCGTTGCAACGGAAAATGAGGAAAAAATGCTCTCAATCCATGACCCCTTGCTGATTTTTACCGATCTGGACGGCACATTGCTGAACAGCCACACTTTTGAGTGGCAGCCCGCGGCTCCCTGGCTTACACGCCTGCATGAAAGTGGCGTGCCCGTGATCCTCTGTAGCAGTAAAACCGCGGCTGAAATGCTCCAGCTCCAGACGACGTTAAATCTACAGGGACAGCCGCTGATTGCGGAAAACGGCGCAGTGATCCAACTGGACGTTCATTGGGAAGACCATCCCAACTATCCCCGCCTGATAGCCGGTATTTCTCACAACGAAATCCGCCTCGTCCTGCATAAATTGCGTGAAAAGGAACAGTTTAAGTTCACCACGTTTGATGACGTTGACGATCAGGTGATAAGCGAATGGACGGGCCTAAACCGGGCACAGTCTGCCCTAACCCGTCTGCATGAAGCGTCGGTGTCGCTGATCTGGCGCGATAGCGATGAACGCATGGCGCAGTTTGTCGCCCATTTAAATGACCTGGGACTGCAATTTGTCCATGGCGCCCGTTTCTGGCATGTGCTGGACGCCTCCGCCGGTAAAGATCAGGCTGCCAACTGGCTGATAGAAGCATATCGTCGGCAGTGGCGCACGCGCCCTCTGACGTTGGGGCTAGGAGACGGCCCCAATGATGCGCCCTTACTGGATGTGATGGATTATGCGGTTGTCGTTAAAGGGCTAAACCGGGAGGGCGTACATTTGCGTAACGACGATCCTCAGCGCGTCTACCGTAGCCAGAACGAAGGGCCGGATGGCTGGCGCGAAGGAATGGACTATTTCTTTTCCCGCTCCTGAGTCGCGTCGCTGGCGCAAATACGGTTACGTCCGGACTGTTTGGCGTAATAAAGCCGTTTGTCGGCCAGCGACTGCAACTGCTCAAAATCATAGTCGCCGTATTCCTCCGCGCTACTGATCCCCATTGACGCGCTGATACGAAGCGTCGTGCTTTTCGTCACCAGAATCTCTTTGTCATTAATGCGCTGGCGTATGCGTTCGGCAATCTGCAGCGCCTGCGCTTTCGTCGCGCCGGGCAGCACGATACAAAACTCTTCGCCCCCTACCCGTCCGGCGATGTCGTGCGCTCGAATGGTGCTGCCAATGAGCCCAGCGGCATGGGACAACACGCGATCGCCTGCCTGATGACCAAAGCGATCGTTAACGCTTTTAAAATAATCTAAATCCAGCTGTATCACAGAAAATGGCTGGCGGGCTTCCCGGTAGCGCTTTGCCAGCCTGGACGCTTTTTCAAACAGCGCGCCACGGTTATATAGCCGGGTCAGCGGATCGTGCCATGCCTGCCATTGCAGCGAATTTTGCAGAACAAACATGTTTTTGACCATATGTCGAATAACGCCCCAGGAGATCAACAGCATCGCCGTAAAAAGCACCCATAACAGCGTCAGCGCGATACTAATACTGCCAAAATTCCCTTGTATGCCTTCACGTAATGTATGCACGCGCAGCAGGACGCCATCAAAATGATCCAGCCGCTCCCAGCTTACATAATGCGTTCCTAAACGCAGCCCGCCCAGGGTATCTTTTTCTATTTCACGCGCCAGTAAGGCGCGCTCACGGTCATTTAACGTATTCGCGGTTTGTTGTTCCGGCGCGGAGTCCGTCAACAAACGGAGATGGTTATCGTATAGCTGATATTCCCCTTCAATATCCTTTTCGGCCGCATCGCGCAGGAACCGCTGTAATGACGCGACGGGAATATCCATTGCCAGTACGCCATACCAGTAATTATCGTGATCCAGCGGTAGACTGGCTGTCACTTTTTTCTGCTCGTCAGCAACATAGGGCTGTGCGGAGGTAAACCACCGCACGCCGCGCTGTGGGTTACGCCGTTGGCTTTGCTCGATAAACCAGGGCTGGGTCACGTACTGATAGTAACGGGAGACAATATCGCTACCGTACGCCGTAGGGAGAGTTGAGAGGTAAAACCCTGAGCGAGAAACATACATCGTCTCCAGCGTCAGCATGGCGGATGAGCGCGCCAGACGCGCCAGATACCCTAACTCCAGCGTGGCGGTCAATTCATTTGCCAGGTCACGACTCTCCCGCGAAAGAAGCGTCGTCCGGGCGACAAATTGATCGGAAACGCCATATAACGGCAATGTCCGCCGCTTATCCAGCTCCAGTTGCCAGAAATGTCTGACGCGTCGTTGCTCAAACTGCGTCACCGCGCTTTGCAATGCGGAAAAAGCCAGCGGCGCCACCAGCGCTTCATGCATACCGTTGCGTAAAAAGATCAACCTGTCCATGTTGAATTGCAGTTGGCGGTCAAGGACATTCGCGACGCTCCCCAGATGATTGCGCTGACTGGCGACATACGCGTCTTTCAGTATCATCACTTCCCGCCAGGTAAGTAGCGTCGAGAACAGCATTACGATCAGAAAGCAGGTGTTGACGACATGACCGGGACCAAAACGCCGCGCCAGCTTTTTAAACCAGCCTTGATTATCTAACAGTGTTTCGTGCGGCACCCTGGTAACTCCTGGTTATTGATACAACGCCCCCTGATGGCTTACGGTAGCCAGACCTCATCAAGGGATACCACTCAATCCTGGCATAACCAGGTAGCAGCATGTCGCAGCGCGACGACTCTTTTTCTCCACAGCAAAACGCCCGGCATTAACCGGGCGTTTTGTCATCGGGCTTCGTCCCGCACGCGCCTTTCCTTGCCTGGCACGAGCTCATTCTCATGGAATGCCTCCCGCTTTACGCCAAAACCATCATACCAGCGACACTCTACCATTCCGCTGGAATAACCGGTGACGATCATCCGGGGTCCACCATCTTTCACGGTAACTTCCTCACTGACAGAAAAGACCATACCTGCCTCCTGTATCAGATGAAACGTTTTCACCTTAGACGAGGATGGGCAATTTTGCATAATTCATTGTAGAAAATCAGTGCGAAACACCGCGAATTTTCGCCACACCTTTCACCAGCGCCACCACAATGGCGCCGATAATAAAGCCGAGCACCAGATTCAGCCCCGCAGGGATCGTATGCGCCATGAAAGCTCCCTGCTGCTGCGCAAAATGTTCAATGGCATGGTGTAGCGGCGCAATACCGTGTACGACAATCCCGCCGCCAACCAGAAACATCGCCAGCGTACCGACAATGGATAATGCTTTCATTAACCAGGGCGCGATAATCAGCAATCCTTTACCGACGCCCTGCGCCAGCACGCTACGCTTTTCCGCCAGCCAGTACCCCATATCATCCAGTTTGACAATAATACCCACCAGGCCATACACGCCAATGGTCACAATCAACGCAATCCCCGCCAGTACCAACACCTGATTAAGCAGCGGCGCCTGCGCGACAATCCCCAGGGTAATTGCCACAATTTCAGCGGACAGAATGAAATCGGTACGGATCGCCCCTTTTACTTTATCTTTTTCAAAGGCCAAAGGATCTTGTGCAGCCAGCGCCTCAAGACGTTTTTGCCGCTCCGCCGGGTCTTCTTTGTGTTTTCGCGCCTCAAAGGTATGCAGGACTTTTTCTACCCCTTCAAAGCAGAGAAACGCGCCGCCTAACATTAATAAAGGCGTAATGGCCCACGGGATAAATGCGCTTATCAGCAGCGCCAACGGCACCAGAATAACCTTGTTGATTAATGATCCTTTCGCCACGCTCCATACCACTGGCAGCTCGCGATTAGCACGAACGCCGGTCACCTGCTGTGCATTGAGCGACAGGTCGTCCCCCAGTACGCCCGCGGTTTTTTTCGCGGCCAATTTGCCCATTATCGAAATATCGTCCAGCAGCGTGGCGATATCGTCGAGTAATGTCAGTAAGCTACTTCCTGCCAAAATGATTTCCTCGGTCTTTTCTTCTAAGACGTTAAGTATGTAGCAAAACGCGCAATGCCGAAACCGGCGGCGCGGGTCAACGCCTTTTTATTCCAAAAGGACAATTATAATGCTCGCCAGCATAATAATTTTGACGTTTACTATATTCACCCTTTTTATTTCACCGTGAGTGATTATGCGTTTCCGGCAGTTATTACCTCTTTTTGGCGCGCTTTTTGCCTTGTACATCATTTGGGGGTCTACCTATTTTGTTATCCGCATAGGCGTTGAAAGCTGGCCGCCGCTGATGATGGCAGGCGTACGTTTTCTCTCGGCGGGGATGTTGCTCATGGCGTTTTTGCTGCTGCGCGGCGAAAAACTTCCGCCGCTGCGCCAGACCATCAACGCCGCGCTGATTGGTCTACTGCTGCTGGCGGTGGGTAACGGTCTGGTGACGGTGGCGGAGCATCAAAACGTGCCATCAGGCATTGCTGCCGTCGTGGTCGCCACTGTCCCGCTATTTACGCTGTGCTTTAGCTACTTTTTTGGTATTAAAACGCGCAAATTAGAATGGGTGGGGATTGCCATTGGACTTGCCGGGATTATTCTGCTGAACAGCGGCGGCAATTTAAGCGGCAATCCGTGGGGCGCGATTTTGATCCTGATAGGTTCGATGAGCTGGGCATTTGGTTCCGTTTACGGCTCGCGCATCGCCCTCCCTGTGGGCATGATGGCGGGCGCGATTGAAATGCTGGCGGCGGGCGTGGTATTGCTTTGCGCGGCATTTCTTTCCGGCGAAAAGCTCGCCACGCTGCCTGGCTTATCGGGGTTTATGGCCGTCGGCTACCTGGCGTTGTTCGGTTCTATTATCGCCATTAATGCCTATATGTACCTGATTCGCAACGTCAGTCCGGCGCTGGCGACCAGCTACGCCTATGTGAATCCGGTTGTCGCCGTGTTGCTTGGCACTGGCCTGGGCGGCGAGAGGTTATCGCCCGTTGAATGGGCCGCGCTGGGTGTGATTGTGTTTGCCGTAGTGCTGGTGACTCTGGGTAAGTACCTGTTTCCTGTCAAGGCGGTGGTCACGCCGTGTAAAACGGAAGATTCACGCCAGTAGATGAATCCCCTGGGTGTCGATCTGCGCGCTGGCGCCGCCGCCGCAGATCCACTCTTCCAGGCGCTCCGCCAACGCCGCGTCGCTCAATTTCGCTCGTCCGCGCAAGGCGCACTCCCAGACGATCAGCACCCGCCAGCCAAGCGCCTGTAAACGCTGAATATCGCGCTCATCGCGCTCAACGTTCTTACCGATTTTTTCCAGCCAGAAAGCCGTTCGCGTGGCCGGTACTTTGAACAGATAACAGTGGTGATGATGCCAAAAGCAGCCGTGAGTAAAAATCACACAATCATAGTCATTCACCACAAAGTCCGGCTTGCCTGGTAATGTCGCGTCCTGAGTATGAAACGTAATCCCCTGCGCGCTTAGCAGGCCGGCAAGACGTTTTTCAATAGCCGTATCGCGGGTCGCTATCGCGCGCATATTTTTACTGCGCGTGGCTTT
The DNA here is from genome assembly GCF_046550835.1 of Salmonella sp. SAL04196. Classification (NCBI taxonomy): domain Bacteria; kingdom Pseudomonadati; phylum Pseudomonadota; class Gammaproteobacteria; order Enterobacterales; family Enterobacteriaceae; genus Salmonella; species Salmonella sp. SAL04196. Next base: position 250,749 of record NZ_JBGDXE010000001.1, on the reverse strand, counting down.
ATCGTGAACGTCCGCCATCTACCGTCTCTCTCTGACGCAGCGTCACCGCCTGGTGAATTTTGGGTTCCAGCAGCTTTGCTACCGCGGCAAATACCGGCACCACCACGGAATTGCCAAACTGGCGATAGGCCTGCGTATCCGAGACAGGTATCCTGAACTGGTACGTTTGCGGCGCCTCAAATCCCATTAAACGCGCGCACTCTCTCGGCGTGAGTCGGCGGGGACGATGTTGTTGGTTGCCAGCATCGTCGAAATCCACTTCGCCTTTCGCCATATCCCAACCACGATCGATCAGAATTTCGGCGCCATCTTTGTAGTAACGAGCAGATAACGTGCGCGCCACACTTTCCGGATTGTCAGGATAAACCATGCCATAGCCAAAACCGTTTCCCCGCGCCTGGTGCTTTTTCGCGTAGCGATATAAATATTTCCACAGCACCGGCGTCAGGATATATTTGGCTTCGACGACGGGCTCCAGCAGTTCTGCCAGCGTCGGACGGCGCAGTGGATAACAGCGGGCGATATTGCGTAACGTAAAATCGGTTTTCAGGTTTAAATCGCGGCGGAATCCCACCAACACAATACGTTCCCGATGCTGAGGAAGAAAGTGCTGCCCGTCGATAATTTTCGGATCGTCCGGGCCATTGTCAGCGGCATCCGCCACGTCATATCCCAGTTCATCGAGCGTTTGCATAATAATGCGGAAGGTGTTGCCCTGGTCGTGACTTTTAAGGTTTTTCACATTTTCCAGCACAAACAGCGCGGGGCGGCGAGCGTCGATAATTCTTACGACATCAAAAAATAACGTCCCCTGAGTCTCGCAGGCAAAGCCGTGGGCGCGGCCCAGCGCATTTTTCTTGGAAACGCCCGCCAGAGAAAATGGCTGACAGGGAAAGCCCGCCAGCAGGACATCATGTTGCGGAATATGCTGGCGAATGTGTTCCGCCGCCTCATCATCGCTGACCCCTTCCCGGTGGCTCAACGTGATATCGCGGATATCTTCATTAAAGCGATGTTGCAGCGGATCGCAAAAATAGTTCGCTTTATATGTCCGTACCGCGTGCTTATTCCATTCGCTGGTAAACACGCACTGTCCGCCTATCGCTTCAAATCCGCGGCGAATGCCGCCGATGCCCGCGAAGAGATCGATAAAACGAAAGGCGTAATGCGGATGATGCGCTGGCGGCGTCGGCAACCCTGTTTTAAGACAGGTGAGTTCATTGTCGCTCAAGCGATGCCATGCCGCGTTCATCATTACGCGCTTGAAGATGGCCGGGCTCCAGTGCTGCTCGCCCAGGCCGTTAAGGTGCGCCACCAGCGTTTTAACATCATAGATTTCCAGCAATTGACTCAGCATCGCCTGGATCTCGCTTCCGGCGTCGTCGGCGATGAGGTTCCGGGCGTGTGTTACTGAAATATTTTCCTGCATACATTTAACCGGCCAAAAATAATTGCCGACAGACTAACATAAAATGACGCGGTTTACGTTTCAGCGGCAGGGGTTACTGATGCGTAGCAAACATCTGGATGACCGCCTCATCCCGTGTTTCATAGTCGCCTTTCAGCTCAGCGCTCAGTTTCGCCATGTACGACACCAGAAAATCCGCATTACGCTGCGCCAGGTACTTGCCCCGTTCGGTCTGCATCGTCAGCGGCAGTTTCAGCAGTTTGGTTTGAAAATGGTCGAGCGCGAATTGCTTATCGTTAAGAGGCCGTCTGTCGGCAAAGGGATCGTCGGCATCAAACAGCGCGACGCCCAGCGCGCCGGAGACCGCGAAGACCCGCGCCAGACCAATGGCGCCCAACGCCTCCAGCCTGTCTGCATCCTGCACGATTTTTGCCTCTGGCGTGGTAGGCGCAATTTTTGCGCTGAAGCTATGCGCTTCGATAGCATGACAAATGCCCGCCAGTTTTTCTGCCGGAAAGTCAGGAAAATCCCGCAGAAAAATACGCCGGGTTTCTGCCGCCGCCAGAATGGAAGAACGATGCCGCTGCGGATGATTTTTCGCCAGGCTGACGATGTCATGGAAATAACATGCCGATAGCACCACCAGCCAGTCGACAGGACTGTTTTCCCCCAGCGTTTGCGCGGTTGCCCAAACACGACGAAAATGGAAGATGTCATGGGCGGCATCCTGTTCCTGATGGTGGTGACGTAGCCAGTCTTCAAACTGCGATTGCCAGTATCCTGAGTCCATACGCCCTCTCTTTATAGCAGACCATTTTTATTACATGCCTGAGCACAGGGTTCGCTATCCTGACATATCCGCCACCACTTTACATCCCTGCTTACTTGCGCGTTTCTGGCTTAGTGTCGGCGGGATAAGCCCTGTTTTTGCGAGGCCGGGTATACCAGGCAATACTCCCCAGAATAAGCCAGACGACGCCCAGCGAAAGCGCGTTAAGCCATTTTTCCGTTGCGCTGCCAGGAGTGCTGATTGGGCCGAGAACCGGCTCGGTTTGTATGGCGGACATCAGCCACACGCAACGCGCCATCGCCCAGATGAAGTAGCCGCAAAAGGTATAAAAAACCCATAACGCTAATTTGCCACCCATGCTACGGGTGGCGTTGTCCTCCCTGGTACTCAAACTTTACTCCGCTTTTGTGATGTAAGTCATATGACATTAATTACATTATAATGTGACATTAGTCACATTTCGACCATAGAATACCTTATCCACCTGTTTTGGTTATTCATTCCACAAATAGTTTATTCTCAGTTAATGTTACGCCTGGCGCTGAACCTGCTGTTAAATAAGGGAATGGTGATTGAATCGCACTCTGATGCAGAATAACCCATAACCAGAACAACTTATTTTTACGCACCGCGATAGCGTTTTATTTTATTAGCATTAAATGTCAGAATGATTCGGTTATTAGCCTTTTATCATTTATTTTATCATTACCCACATTACCGGCATTTATGCCGGTTTTTTTTATGCTTTTTCATAATCAAATCATGAAATACATATAAAAAACAAATTATATTCACGCCAAAAAACATCAAATCAAAACACATAACCCATTGATAAAAAATGATAATTATAGAATATATATTCTTAGTTACTTATATAGTCTGTATTATAAAAAACCAAACAGAAACAAATTGAAATATTTTAAATACCTTTGTTACATGTTATTTTTTAAATTCCATGAACTTCATAGAATAGTATCAATTTGTAGTTTTGTTGAAGTGGCTACATATTCATATAAATTATTATCATAAGGGAATACATAATGAACAGAAAAGTTCTGGCACTGCTTGTCCCGGCGTTATTAGTGGCAGGCGCAGCAAATGCGGCTGAAGTTTATAATAAAAATGGCAACAAACTCGACCTGTACGGCAAAGTTGATGGTCTGCGTTACTTCTCTGACAATGCAGGCGACGACGGCGACCAGTCCTACGCCCGTTTTGGCTTTAAAGGCGAAACGCAGATTAACGATATGCTGACCGGCTATGGTCAGTGGGAATACAACATTAAGGTAAACACCACCGAAGGCGAAGGTGCAAACTCCTGGACTCGTCTGGGCTTTGCCGGTCTGAAATTCGGCGAGTACGGTTCTTTCGATTATGGCCGTAACTATGGTGTTATCTACGACATTGAAGCCTGGACCGATGCGCTGCCGGAATTCGGCGGTGATACTTATACCCAGACCGATGTCTATATGCTGGGCAGAACCAACGGCGTTGCTACCTACCGTAATACCGACTTCTTCGGTCTGGTGGAAGGCCTGAACTTCGCGTTGCAGTACCAGGGTAATAATGAAAATGGCGGTGCTGGTGAAGGTACAGGTAACGGCGGCAGCCGCAAACTGGCCCGTGAAAACGGCGACGGTTTCGGTATGTCTGCCTCCTACGACTTTGACTTCGGGTTAAGCCTGGGTGCGGCCTACTCTTCCTCTGACCGTACGGACAATCAGGTTGCTCGTGGTTATGGCGACGGCATGAATGAGCGCAACAACTATGCTGGTGGTGAAACCGCTGAAGCCTGGACTGTAGGTGCCAAATATGACGCCTACAATGTTTACCTGGCGGCGATGTACGCTGAAACCCGCAACATGACCTATTATGGCGGCGGCAATGGCGAAGATAATGGCGGTATTGCTAACAAAACTCAGAACTTTGAAGTGGTTGCGCAGTATCAGTTCGATTTCGGTCTGCGTCCGTCCATCGCCTACTTGCAGTCTAAGGGCAAAGATTTAGGCGGTCAGGAAGTCCATCGTGGCAACTGGCGTTACACCAACAAAGATCTGGTTAAATATGTTGACGTCGGTATGACTTACTACTTCAACAAAAATATGTCCACCTACGTTGATTATAAAATCAACCTGCTGGACGAAGATGATGACTTCTACGCAAACAACGGTATTGCAACTGATGATATCGTAGGTGTTGGTCTGGTCTACCAGTTCTAAGACGCTTTATGTTATTCAAGCCCGTGCTTAGCGCGGGCTTGTTATTATAGGGCAAGAATTAAATAACGGATAACGGCGCAAAGACAGGTGACCTGGCTTCATCGGATAGATGAAGACAACGTCGCTCTTTTCAGGCGCTGTCTGCAAGAGAAATAACACCTTTGGGGAAAGGTAAATGCCACTATAGATGATGGATGTCAGCGTCTATAGATGATAATCATCCGGGCATAAAAAAAGCTCCTGTACGGAGCTAATATGAATTATTTTCTAAAATCTGGCGGAACCTGTCCTGAGCGAATGTATAATCCAACATTATCAAAAGTGATCATGGTTGACTTACAAAAAATACATTTCGCGCCAAACGGGTTTTGCTCAGTAACATCGAATGTCGATGTTCTGTATTGTGAACCATGGCAACATGGACACCGGAAGTGAATTTTATTAGTAATATCAGTTGCCTTAAAGCGCCACAACGTTGACCGCTGATGGACCTTTTGGTCCCTGCTCTACTGAAAACTCCACTTCCTGATTTTCATTCAGAGTGCGGAATTCATTACTTTGAATGGCGGAAAAATGCACAAACACATCTTTGCTGCCATCTTTAGGCGTAATGAAACCAAAGCCCTTTTCAGGGTTAAACCATTTTACTAAACCAGTGATTTTCGTCGTCATAATATTGTTACCTTTTGAATGAGCCCTTGGGCAAAATGGCCTGAAGAAAATTATCAGAGAGAAAAAAACCTAAAGGAGATCTCAAGAGGAACAAATGATGAGAAATATTACAATCACTACTTCAGATAAGTTTGTATCAAACCGCACAACCATTAACGCATGGTTAACTGCACATAGCAAGCTTTAGTTTTGTTAAAAAAATATTAATTGTTTTTTATCATTATCACGCTGATTGCCATACTCTTTTTATCCATGCCTGTCGCTACGGCTGAAACCTGGCGTAAATAAGTGACGTCTCACAACGCCTACCTGGCAATAAACGCGCCACATTTACTTATGTCGTAAACCAGGATACATGCGCCTCATCGTGAGAGGTTCCTGTGATCTTGTGCGACCAAAACCGGTTAGAGAACGGGGATGATTTGGCAACCATCTCAGGCATTGATCGCACAAGTTACTTAACACGCAGTAGATCAGAGTATCTTGTGGTGTACCGAGGCGAAAGCATTTCTCGCTTCATAGCCCACTGTTGCGACATCCCCTGCCCGGCGAAGTACAGCGTCCCCTTCCCGGCTTTTGCGTTAAGATGGTCCAGTACTTCCATCAGCTTCTCACTACCGGCGCGCGGCGCGTTATCGTCGAAAAGGTTGAGTTGCGCTACGCCCTGACTGAAGAAGTCACCCAGCATCACCCCCGCTTTCTGGTAGCGATGGCCGTCGCGCCAGATTTTATCCAGGCACTTCACAGCCGCATTGATAATGTCGCGTGAATCCTGCGTGGGGGTGAGAAGCGTCACCGCGGCGCTGTTACCGTAGTAGGGCTCGTTCAGGGCAAAGGGTGATGTTTTGACGAATGTTGAGATGAAACGGCAGTACTGGTGCTCGCCGCGGAGTTTTTCTGCCGCGCGCGCAGCGTAGCTGTAAATAGCCTGGCGCATTTCTTCATAGTCTGTGACCCGCTCGCCGAAAGAGCGGCTACAAACGATTTCCTGCTTTGCCGGCGCAAACTCTTCAAGCTCCAGACATGGCTCTCCGCGAAGCTCTCTCACGGTACGCTCCAGCACGACATTGAAGTGTTTCCTGATGATCCAGATACTTTGTTCAGAGAGATCGAGAGCAGTCTTGATGCCCAGGGCATTGAGCTTCTTACTGATACGCCTGCCGACACCCCAGACATCCTCTACGGGTATCAGGGCTAGCAGCCGACGCTGGCGATCGATGTTCGATAGGTCAACCACCCCGCCGGTCTGGCGCTGCCACTTTTTCGCAGCATGATTAGCCAGCTTGGCAAGGGTTTTCGTCTGGGCAATGCCTACACCGACAGTCAGGTGCGTGCGCTTCAAGACCGTCGCTCTTATCTCGTGCCCGAAATCTGTCAGATCCCGGCAGTTTCGTACCCCCGTCAGATCACAAAAAGCCTCATCAATGCTGTAAATTTCTACCCGCGGCACCATCTCCTCGAGTGTGGTCATTACCCGGTTCGACATATCAGCGTAAAGCTCGTAATTACTGCTGAAGCAAACAACACCGGATCGCCGGAAGCGTTCTTTCTGTTTGAAGTATGGCTCACCTGGTGCGATACCGAGCTGTTTCGCCTCAGCGCTACACGCGATAACGCAGCCATCATTGTTTGATAACACCACCACCGGTCGGCCACATAAATCAGGACGAAAGACCGTTTCGCAGGAGGCGTAAAAGCTATTAACATCGCAGAGCGCGAACATAATCAACTGACCGCTTTAATGATAAAGGTCACCACCCCAAATATGTCGAGCGTGTCTTCACTGCCGACAGGTATAGGTCGATAGGCGCCGTTCATGGGGATTAGCTGCACTGTCGGGCGCAACTGCAACCGTTTTACGGTGAACTCTCCTTCAATTGCCGCAATTACAATGTCACCGTGGTCAGCGTTCCGTGAGCTATCCACCACCAGCAGGTCGCCGTCGCTGATGCCTGCTTCAATCATTGAATCACCCGTGGCTTTGACAAAATATGTTGAGCTGGGATGAGAAACGAGCAACTCATTAAGATCGATACGCTGCTCAATGTAGTCCGCTGCGGGGCTGGGGAATCCACACGGCACTAAGTAACTGAAAAATGGGAGAGGAATAATTTCGCGCAACTCTGTAGGTCTGAAAAATTCCATAATCCATACCTCGAATACTGTTTTTATATACAGTAGTATTATTTGAACATGCGCGCAAGATACCGGAATCGCTACGGCTGTTTAAATCTTCGTCGTTTCGTTTGTAAGTTTCTCTCTCAGTTCAAATTATGGGTTTTGTAAATTTTCTGGTTGTATTGTCATGTGCGCATATTTAAGCCAGTCTGGAGGCCACATTTTCTGTACAGCGTCGACAGCCCCGCAGCGTAAATTATCGCCACGCGCCAGCGCGTTTCCCTGACAGCAATTAATCTTTCGCCCTGCGCCCATGTCTACAGGGGAACATTTCGGGCAACAGGCCGGGGGCGACGATTACCGAGGACGACGGCGTTAAATCGCCGCTAGTGACATCAATATTAATCCAGATGGGGTACGGCGAAAGAGCGGGGGCAGAAAACCAGGAGTTGACTTATGATCGAAAAGTAAAAATCACACTATCCCTGGCCCCTCTTCTGGCAGAAAAAGCATAAGATGGCGATACGTTTTTCACGTAATATTCTAACAGAATATTCTAAGTGTATTCTAAGTGTGAGACTGATCGCTGAAAGAAGACGAGCTAAGTGTTTGAATTGTGGCGGAGAGAGGGGGATTTGAACCCCCGGTAGAGTTGCCCCTACTCCGGTTTTCGAGACCGGTCCGTTCAGCCGCTCCGGCATCTCTCCGTATATTGCAATGATGCCAGGTAATTTGGCATTTTAACAGACCCTATTCGGGTAATTTTGTTCAAGTGACGAGTTTACGAGCAAAACGATGATTAAGTGGCCCTGGAAAGCACAAGAAATAACCCAGAACGAAGACTGGCCGTGGGATGATGCGCTGGCTATACCTCTTCTGGTAAACCTCACCGCGCAAGAACAGGCTCGGCTTATTGCGCTAGCCGAACGTTTTTTGCAGCAGAAAAGACTGGTAGCGCTACAGGGATTTGAGCTCGACTCGTTAAAAAGTGCACGTATTGCGTTAATTTTTTGCTTACCGATCCTGGAGCTCGGTATTGAGTGGCTTGATGGTTTTCATGAAGTGCTCATTTATCCCGCGCCCTTTGTGGTAGATGATGAATGGGAAGATGACATAGGTCTGGTGCACAGCCAGCGTGTCGTACAGTCGGGGCAAAGCTGGCAACAAGGGCCCATCATTCTGAACTGGCTGGATATCCAGGACTCGTTCGATGCTTCAGGTTTCAACCTCATTATTCATGAAGTCGCGCACAAACTGGATATGCGTAATGGCGATCGCGCCAGCGGCATCCCTTTCATCCCGTTGCGCGATGTGGCTGGCTGGGAACACGATCTCCACGCGGCAATGAATAATATTCAGGATGAAATCGATCTTGTTGGCGAAAGCGCTGCCAGTATAGATGCCTATGCCGCCACCGACCCTGCAGAATGTTTTGCCGTGTTGTCAGAGTATTTTTTCAGCGCGCCAGAACTGTTTGCTCCACGTTTCCCGGCGCTATGGCAGCGTTTTTGCCAGTTCTATCGCCAGGATCCTTCTCAGCGCTTACGGGTAAACGCTGCCGAAGGCGACTACGGCGAGGAATCCGAACATTAATTCCTCACTTTGTGGGTTAATTAACCAATTGAATTGGCGCGTTAATTTTACTGTTGACACGTTATAGCGGGCCCAGTATTATGCGCCTCGTTGAAACAATTCCTCTGTAGTTCAGTCGGTAGAACGGCGGACTGTTAATCCGTATGTCACTGGTTCGAGTCCAGTCAGAGGAGCCAAATTTAGGGAAGCAGACGTTCACTGACGTCTGCTTTCTGCATTTATATCAACTGGTTATCTCCTTCTTCAGGCTCACCCTCGTTCACTAAAAATCATTCGAAACCATACCCTTTTGCTGGTAAAGCTGGTTCGATTTGCGTTTTATCGGTACGCCGAGGGAACCGTCATGTCACTGACTGATACCAAAGTAAAAAATGCCAGACCAGCGGAAAAGGCTGTCAAGCTCACTGACGGGTTTGGCCTCTATCGGTTCGAAATACTGGCTGTTGGGCTACCGCTATTATGGCAATCAGGAGGTGTTTTCCATTGGGGTTTACCCTGCTGTATCGCTTGCCGATGCCAGATAATGCCGTGACGAGGCTAAAAGGTAGCTGGCTCAGGGGATTGACCCGAACGCAAAAAAACAGGCTGATGAAAAAATCCTTCAGGAAAATTTGACTTGTGTAATTACAGACAAAGTTGCGCCATGCCGGGGCAAAGCAGGGATTAGATCAAAACTTCAACGCTTTGTTGTTTTTGTCAGCAAACAAACGCGTAATCTTATTTCCCCCTTTGACAAGCCGATCACACATCGTTACTATGCGCCCCGTTCACACGATTCCTCTGTAGTTCAGTCGGTAGAACGGCGGACTGTTAATCCGTATGTCACTGGTTCGAGTCCAGTCAGAGGAGCCAAATTCCTGTTTTCAGGCGTACTTATAAGTCACTATTCAGTTAGGTTCCAATAAGTTAGCGTGAAAATCTTTCCCGATGTGTGTCTGGTTTTTCCTGCGTATCCGGCGAAATTAGTGGTCTGATTTGGGGCCATTTCAGTTCGATAATGGCGTGACCACCCTATATTCCTGTCCGACACGAAAATCCGCAGTATCAAGCCTTTTGATAACCCCTTTAAACTGATCGATTCACACGATTGTATCTGCTTGTCAATCCGGGCTTGTGGGTCAGGCGCTCAAGGAGCGTGAAGTGTGGCGCAATGTTTTCGCCTTCCGGCGCGTTTCCTGGCGTAGACGTGATTATCGGCGACAGGTCTCCGGCGATGGTGATGAAGCTCGCGGCACAATAAGGCCTTAGCGGGATGCGGAATCGCCTCCCGCTAAGGCTTCATTCAGCCACTTTCCATATCATATAAATACGCCTCTTCCGCTCCTGTCCAACAGCAGGCGACAGCTCATTTCGTTAGCGAAACGGTGGCTCATTAAACGTGCGTAATTTACGTGAGTGCAAACGATCACCTTCTGCGCGTAGCAAATCAATAGCACGAATACCAATTTGCAAATGTTCTGAAATAGCCCCCTCATAAAACCGGTTTGCCTGCCCGGGCAGTTTAATTTCACCGTGTAAAGGTTTGTCAGAAACACAAAGCAACGTGCCGTAAGGCACACGAAAGCGATAGCCCTGGGCTGCAATCGTCGCGCTCTCCATATCAATCGCAACCGCGCGGCTAAGGTTGAATCGCAGCGCCGATGCGGAATAACGAAGCTCCCAGTTACGATCATCCGTGGTGACGACTGTTCCCGTGCGCAGTCGCTGTTTCACCTCTTCGCCGGGCATTCCGCTAACCGCTTTGGTAGCGTCGTACAGCGCACGCTGTACTTCCGCAATGCTTGGAATAGGAATATCAGGCGGCAGAACAGCATCCAGCACATGATCATCGCGTAAGTAGGCATGGGCCAGCACATAATCGCCAATCGCCTGACTTTCTCGTAACCCTCCACAGTGCCCAATCATAAGCCAGACGTCAGGCCGCAACACGGCCAAATGGTCGCAAATCGTTTTAGCATTTGAAGGGCCGACACCAATATTTACCAGCGTAATCCCCTGCCCATCTGCCGTTACCAGGTGCCAGGCGGGCATCTGATGCTTCTTCCAGGCCAGATCGGAAATAGCCTCTTCCGGCGCTTCCGTTTCTGCCGTGATCCAAATTCCGCCGGCACAGGAAAGCGCGATATAGGGGCTGTCAGGATCAAGAATTTGGCTGCATCCCCAGCGCACAAACTCATCGACATAGCGGGTGTAGTTGGTAAACAAAACGAAGGGCTGAAAATGTTCAACCGGCGTACCGGTATAGTGCCGTAACCGGGCCAACGAGAAGTCAACACGACGCGCGTCGAAGTGCGATAACGGATAGAATTCGCCGGGGTGGAACAGACCGTCTGCCGTCTCATCGCCAATCTGCGCCAGTTCTGTGGTAGGAAAATGGCGCGTTAGCCCGGCGCTCATAGAACGATCCAGCGTCAGAGCTGAGCCGTCAATCACGTAAGGATACGGGATCTCATGGTGCGAGGCCTCCACCGCAATATGCGCGCCATAATCATGATAAACGAGGTTAAGCTGTTCCAGAAGATAAGCGCGAAATAGCGCAGGCCGCGTAACGGTAGTGGTATAACAGCCGGGATGAGTAAAGCGTCCAAAAGCGCGTGTTTTAGGCGGGTTCGGTGTCGCGCCATCCCAGCTTACAGACAGCGAAGGATAAACAAACAGTCCGTTAAGCCTGGCATGGGGATCGGGCAGCGTGCCGTTATCAACATAGTCAGCGATGGCTTCACGGAGCGCGTTAACCGACTGCTCGTACAGCTCCTCCAGGCGATCCAGCGCCTGCTCGGGCGTCAGGTTTGTGCCTTTATTTTCCATATTATTCTCCTTAGCGTTCACTGGTGAGGCACGTCATTCGATAGTATGACAGCAAAGGAAGAAACTAAAAGGGTTAGCGTAAGGGCGGCGGCAGTAAACATGAACCCTTTAAAAAGAAAAGAGAACTATCTTAGCGCCACCATCATCGCTCAAAAAGAAGGGTACTGGTACAGCCATTTGTTAAGTTCATTACAATTAGTCATATAACCATTTCCCGGCTTTTGCTGACTCGATCAGCATGCTGATAGTGAAATCTGGGACGGGTACAGGCTCCGTTTTCTTGAACGGATGCCATGAAAAAGGGTGATTAGGAAAATAGGTTTCTATTCTGAAGTTACCTCGCTCGACATTGAGTTTCTCGAAGAATTTATTCATGAGATCTTCGGCTTCAAGTTCATCAATGCTCAGATCAGTATCAAGGTCAATCTCTGGTGTTAATTCCACTTGCTTAATGTTGAACAGATATGTGCCAACATAAGGCCGTACAAGCTCGTAAACTTGCTGTTCAATATTGTCTACCATAACTTATCATTGCCCCGAGCAATGGTATTGTAGTCGCGTATAGTGCGATATGTTATTTGTGACACATCTGCGGCAAGGATAATTTCCCCGATCAAAGGAATGGAACGTCCAACAAACGGCGCAATGTTACGAACCATAACACGTCTGGCTGTCCACGGGGTGTAACCGCCCTAACCATGTCGGAAGGGATATTCCAAAGGGAAATTTTGACTTTTTAAACACTGCACGTGCAGTCCTGGACGCGTATGATGTGCCTTTAGTCGCTCCAGCGGGTTTCGCCCTTGTCCAGAGATTATTGCGACCTGATACCAGAGCAACAACGGCCCCGAAATCTGCAACACCAATCCCAAACTGGCTTGCGGTATTCTCACAAAAAATCATAAACAGAAGTTCGGCAGCATTCAGATTGGATTTTCCTGCATAGAAGTATGTTCCATTTAGTTCTTCTACTGTATCCATTAGAAACTCTATAGCTGCTATTTTGGTTTACTTATTGTACAGCCTTGTTTCGAATGAAAGAAATCAATCTCTTGGGAAAGAACGGATCAAGATCACGGAAAATATCTGAAATCAGATGAAAGAGACAGTCGCGATTCCCACCAGGGGCATCACCTGGCAAGCTTGTGTGATCGCTCCGTTTGAACCGAACACATCTATATGTCAGCATACTGATACGGGTTTGATCTTGCGGATAGCGGTATCGGTTAATGCCATCGGCGGGGGCTCCATTTTTCCAACGAACCGTGAGGCCCCGATTAAGCCCCAAAAACTATGGATGTCAAAAAACCCGGCAAACCTTCTCAGGTCAACCGGGTAAAGATAATTTCTTGTTTTTTAAACGTCTCCGGACTCACCAGGATGTCCCGAAACTAAAATCTGGCTCCTCTGACTGGACTCGAACCAGTGACATACGGATTAACAGTCCGCCGTTCTACCGACTGAACTACAGAGGAATCGTGTGAACGGGGCGAATATTAACGAGGTGCCCCTGGCTTGTCAAAGCCTGTTTTCACAAAAAAAGTTCGTTTGCTGTTTTATTCCACACTTCGGTTAAAATTCACCGTTTCCTGATGATTTTCACAGCAAAAAGCGCTTACTCCCTCTTTACGCGCGGGTATCTCCACAGCCAGCGCCCGCTTACCAGACGCCAGTAAAACAGCGCGCCGCGCACGGCCCAGTCAAGAAACATCCCCAGCCAAACCCCTACAACCCCCATACCCAGCACAATACCAAGCGTATACCCTGCCACAACGCGACAGCCCCACATCCCCAGCATCGATACCCACATCGCAAATCGCACATCGCGCGCGCCTTTAAAACCCGACGGCAACACCCACGCGGCCGCCCAAATTGGCATAAAGGCAGCATTAAGCCAGAGCAGAACTTTCACTACCTCTTTTACGTCCTGCTCCTGGGTATAAAATGAGGCAAACAGACCCGCGAACGGCGCTGTCCCCCAGGCAATTGCCGTAAGTACGATAGTTGACATCCAGAATACATGGCGCAGTTGACGCTCTGCCTGACCAATTTGCCCGGTACCAAGACGCTTACCAGTGATAATAGTCGACGCCGAACCAAGGGCGTTACCCGGCAGGTTGATAAGCGCCGCCACGGAAAAGGCAATAAAGTTACCCGCAATAACGTTAGTGCCCATTCCGGCGACAAACATTTGTGTCAGTAGCTTGCCACCGTTGAACAGCACTGACTCAATGCTCGCCGGAATACCGATACCCATCACTTCCCAGATAATGCCGAAATTCAGCGGCTTCAGATAGCTTTTCAGCGGAATGCGCAGCGCCGGATTAAAACCAATCATCAGCACCCAAATAATCGCTACCGCGCCGATGTAGCGCGAAATGGTTAATCCCAGCCCCGCGCCGGCAAAACCCAGCCCTTGCCAGGAGAAAGCCCCGTAAATCAGGATGCTGCTGATGATAATATTGAGAATGTTCATCCCGCCGTTAATCATCAACGGGATTTTCGTATTCCCTGCCCCACGCAGCGCGCCGCTACCGATTAGCGCAATTGCCGCAGCCGGATAACTCAGCACCGTCAGTTCAAGGTACGTTAACGCCAGCCCCTTTACTTCTGGCGTCGCCTCGCCTGCGACAATATTAATAATTTCACTGCCGAAATAATGAATGACCACTGCCAGCACAACGGCAAATAGCGTCATAATCACCAGCGACTGGCGCGCCGCCGCCCTTGCCCGTCGCCTGTCGCGCTTGCCGAGGCTAAAGGCGACCACCACCGTAGTACCAAGATCGATAGCCGCAAAAAAAGCCATAATTACCATATTAAAACTGTCGGCAAGCCCCACGCCCGCCATTGCTTCCTTGCCCAGCCAACTGACGAGAAAAGTACTGAGCACGCCCATTAGCAAAACACAGGTATTTTCCAGAAAAATGGGGATAGCAAGTGGGGTGATTTCACGCCAGAACAACACCTTGTAACTCTTGCGTTTGGCATACCAGGGCGTACGGACGACAACCTGGCGTAAGGCAGTGGAGACGTTCAAAATGGACCTTAAAGAAGAGAGTTGAAACCACATTTCAATAATGAGCGAGAAATCGTAAGGCTGCAAAGCTTTTTGCAGAAAAAATGTCTGCAAATGCAACAAAGTGATGAGATAACCCGCAATCGAATCTGTAAGGGGTTAAATGGGGTTTGACAAAAATTTTTCCGCCGCTAATATACGACCCCACACGATTCCTCTGTAGTTCAGTCGGTAGAACGGCGGACTGTTAATCCGTATGTCACTGGTTCGAGTCCAGTCAGAGGAGCCAGATTTTAGTTTCGGGACATCCTGGTGAGTCCGGAGACGTTTAAAAAACAAGAACTTATCTTTACCCGGTTGACCTGATAAGGTTTGCCGGGTTTTTTGACACCCATAGTTTTTGGGGACTTAATCGGGGGCCTCACGGTTCGTTGAGAAAATGAAGCCCCTGCCATGACACTCACTACTAATACAGATACTCCAGCCCATGAAAACCAGCAATGTGGCAGGATATTTAAAGGCCAGACCTGCCCGCGCTAATGTTGACCGGCATTCCGGAACGGCGCTCCAGCACCTCATTAACCCGCGAAGTATCAACGTCAGCCCCTTTGATAAACGTGCGCAGCACTGGCGTAACGGGCAATGGAACTTTTTTGTCTGACTCAAATTCAGCACGGTTGCGAGAAAGCGGTTCGTGTACCTCCAGCCAACGGCTGCCATCCGGCTCTACCGAAAATTTAACGGGCCTGTCGATAATCTGAACGCGGGTTCCTACAGGAACATGGTCGAATAAATATTTAATATCGTCATTGCGTAAACGGATACAGCCCTGACTGACGCGAAGGCCAATGCCAAAGTTAGCGTTAGTGCCATGGATGGCATATAACCTGCCGATATATATTGCGTATAGCCCCATAGGGTTATCCGGCCCCGCAGGCACCATCGCGGGCAGCGTTTTTCCCTCTTTAGCATATTCCCGACGCGTATTAGCCGTTGGCACCCAAACCGGGCCATCTTGTTTGCGTTCAACCGCAGTTACCCAGTTGCGCGGCGTTTCACGGCCAGCCTGACCAATACCAATGGGTAGCACCTCAACCGTATTCGTGCCTGCGGGATAATAATAAAGGCGCATCTCGGCGACGTTTACCACAATACCTTCACGAACGGTGTCAGGCAGAATCAACTGCTGCGGCACTACCAGTGTGGAACCAGACTGAGGTAAAAACACATCCACGCCGGGATTCGCTTCAAGCATATTACTCAGTCCCTGACCGTAGCGGGCGGCAAATGACTCTAAGGGCTGAGTATTGTTCTGCGGTACAGCGATTGTGACAGGCTGTCCTACCAGACGACTGCCTTCGGGCGGCAACGGATAGCTTATAGCCAGCGAGAAATGGCTTACCAACAAGACGAAAAACGGAAAAAAAGGTGTGGTACGACGCATTATATCCCTTCCTTTGTCGCGGCAGGTGTGCGTTAAGTATAGCTTTTTTCTCACATGGCTGGTGTTGTGCGCCCGGGTTATGTTGCGTTTGCGTTCCCCTCCGGCAGGACAATATTACTGGCCGCTAACTCCCCCATATTGTGGAACATGGCGCACGCGGCTTCCACGATCGGCATCGCCAGCGCCGCGCCGCTTCCTTCACCTAACCGCATCGCCATATGCAAATAGGGTTCCATAGACAAATGCGCGAGCGCGATGCGGGCACCCTTTTCCGCCGAAAAGTGCGACGGGATCAGATAAGGTCTCACCGCAGGCGCAATCTGACAGGCCGCCAGCGCTGCCGAGTAGGAAAGAAAGCCATCCAGCAATACGGGTAAGCCACACCTTGCCGCACCAAGCATCACGCCGGTCATCCCGACCAGATCGAAACCACCCACCTTCGACAACACATCAATGCCATCGCGCGGATTGGGCTGATTAATCGCAATCGCCCGCCGCACGACGTCCACTTTATTATCGATGCGGGAAGGCGGAAGATTCGCGCCAATCCCCACCACCTCTTTTGCATCACTTCCTGTAAAAACGCTGACCATCGCGGCGGCTGGCGTGGTGTTCGCCATTCCCAGCTCCCCTACGCCAAATAAGGTCACGCCGCGTTGCGCCAGGTCGCAGGTGTAGCGGGAAACCTCCAGCAAAAGCGCCTCAGCCTGCGAGCGACTCATCGCCGGGCCAACGGCAATATTTCCGCAGCCGCGCGCGACGCGCATATCAACTACGCCAGGAATAGGTTCAGCATCAATACCAACATCAATGACATGCACCTTCGCACCGGCCTGAGCGGCAAGCACGCATACGCCGGTTGTTCCCCGCGTCATATTCGCCGCCTGAATCGCCGTCACGATTTTGGGCGAAACCGCTACGCCTTCATCCCAGACGCCATGGTCGGCGCACATCACCAGCATCGCCTTTTCACCTACCTGCGGCGTACCGTTAAGCCCCGGCATTCCCGCGAGCTGAACGGCTAAGGCTTCCAGTCTGCCCAGGCTGCCCGGCGGTTTGAGCAGGCCGTCAATATGTTGCTGCGCATGCGCCATCGCCTCGGCGTCCGGCGCAGGAATGTCACGGAGTAAAGCGTGTAGTGTCTGCATAAGATGTCTCGTCCGTAATAATCGGCTCATAACAGAGCCAGCAGAAAGATCAGTTCGCCAAGTTCGATCGCCGCGCCCAGCGTATCGCCGGTTTGACCGCCAAGCGTACGTTTAAGCAACTGGCCAAGGATGAAAATCGCCGCGAGTGTGACCACCATTGCGGCCAGTCCTTGCATACCAGGCAGTAATACCGTGGCGACGATTACCGCCAATCCCAGAGTAATGCTGGTTTGCCGTCCGCTGACTTTACCGATAAATACATTGCCAAGCCCCTCTTCACGGGCGTAGCGATGACGGTACATCAATAAAACGGCGCTGCCGCGTCCGGCCGCACAGGCCGCCGCCAACGCCGCCAACATTGGCGTTCCACGTAACGCCAGTTCGCTGACCACCAGAATTTTTGCCAGTAGCACAAAAATAAGCGCCAACCCGCCATGGGTTCCCAGACGACTATCGCGCATAATCTCCAGCATTCGCTCACGGCGGCGCGCGGAAAAAATACCATCGCAGGTATCGGCCAGCCCATCCAGGTGAAAACCACCGGTCAGCAGCGCCAGCGCCAGAATACAGAACAACGCCGCTAGCGGAATACCGCACCAGGATTGCAGGAGGATGAAAATCAGGCCGCTTACGCCCCCCAGAATCAACCCGATAAAGGGAAACATCACGATCCCACGCGAATACTGCTCGAAATCCAGTCCCTGCGACCAGCGTGATGGCACGGGCAAGCGGCTAATAAAAGCGAGCATGGCCCAAAACAGCTTACTCATTTAATTTTGACTCCAATACCTGAGACCACCAGCCAGACCTCATCCGCCGCTGCCGCCAGTCGTTGGTTGACCCGACCGGCAATATCACGAAAATGGCGCGCCAAACGATTTTCCGGGACGATCCCCATTCCCACCTCATTTGTCACCAGTACCACTTTCGCCGGGCAGCGCTGGCAGGCTGCAATTAAAATCTGAATTTCATCGTCAATGGCGCGCTCCATCGCCGCGTAATCCCACTGTTCGGGATCGTTTTCTCCTCCCAGCGCAAACAGCAGATTCGTCACCATGGTGGTAATACATTCCAGTAAAATCGCGTCGTCAGGGGCAAGATCCGCGGTAATCAACGTATCAAGATGCCGCCAGCATTCTGCGGTCCGCCAGTGTGCCGGCCTGTCATCTTTATGATGCTGAATTCTCGCCGCCATCTCGTCATCAAGAATGTGCGAGGTGGCGATATACAGTACCTGCGGCGCATCGCCAATTAAGGTTTCAGCATGACGGCTTTTACCACTACGCGCCCCGCCCGTCACCAGAATCATCATACCGGCTCCTGATGTTGTTGCATGATGGTATAAATTTTATCAATATCAATATGTTGCCGCATCGCTTCCGCCAGCAGATCAAATTGCCGCGCTTTATGCTCCGCATAACAAAAAGTCGTTTCCCACGGCGCAAGCCCTTTTCGTGCCCGTAACCCATTGACCACCGCACGGGTAAACGCATCGCTGTCAAACAGGCCGTGAAGGTAAGTGCCAAACGCCAGTCCGTCGGCGGTGACCGCACCATCCGCCACAGAGCATCCATTTTTCTGTAACGTCATGGCCGTACAGCATCCTTCCTGCAGCACCGTTTCCCCCATGTGAATTTCATAACCGCGTACCGGTAGCCCCGCTGCGGCAGCCAGCCAGCCGGGCAGCTCGTCTGACATTGTCGCGTTAACCTGCGTCGTGGTTTTATCCTGTGCAAAGCGAGTGATCGTATTAAGCAGCCCCAGGCCCGGCTGCGTACCCAGCCCCGACTCCACCTCATCCACAATGGTGTCGCCCAGCATCTGGTAGCCGCCGCAAATTCCCATCACCGGCACGCCCTGCCGATGTGTCTGCAATACCGCATCCGCCATCCCGCTTTCGCGCAGCCAGGCGAGGTCGCTCAGCGTATTCTTACTGCCCGGCAGGATCACCAGATCAACGTCAGTCAATGCTTCCGGGCGGCGAATATAGCGTATGCGCACATCCGGCTGCGCCGCCAGAGCGTTAAAATCCGTAAAGTTAGAAATATGTGGCAGTTGCACAATGGCAATAGTGATATCACGGGGGGCGTTACCGCGATATTTATCGTTTTGCAGCGCGACGCCATCCTCATCTTCCAGATCCACATCCAGCCACGGCATCACGCCCAGGACCGGGACGCCGGTAAGCGATTCGATTTGTTCGATACCGGAATAGAGTAGTGCCACGTCGCCGCGGAATTTGTTGATAATGACGCCCTTTACTCTGTCACGCTCCTGTTTATGCAACAGCGCCAGCGTGCCATAAATAGCGGCGAATACGCCGCCCCGGTCGATATCCGCCACCAGAATAACCGGACACTGGGCCATTTCCGCCATTCCCATATTGACGATATCACGATCGCGCAGATTGATTTCCGCCGGGCTTCCGGCGCCTTCCAGCACAATAACGTCATATTCCTGCGCCAGGCTGTTATAGACCGCAAGGATTTGCTCACGCAAACGCGGTTTATAGTCATGGTAACTAACCGCATCCATATTGGTCGCCACTTTCCCCATCAGCACGACCTGCGCCTGGCGATCGCTGGTCGGTTTGAGCAGCACCGGATTCATACGCACATCTGGCGTGATCCCCGCGGCTTCCGCCTGAAAAATCTGCGCCCGCCCCATCTCTTTGCCATCCGGCGTAATACCAGAATTAAGCGCCATATTTTGCGATTTAAACGGCGCGGTACGCAGACCATCCTGATAAAAAATGCGGCATAAACCCGCCGCCAGCACACTTTTGCCGACGTCGGATGCCGTCCCCTGCAACATAACTGCCTGTGTCATGACGCCTCCCTGAATGCGCACTTTTGCATTCGATGAAAAAACTCCGTTTCTGTTTTACACAGCGGCAGTCCCAGTTGAGTATGAAGTTTGACCAGCCAGGGCTGGGTTAGCCCCGCTTGTTCCATCGCTTCCGTACACGCGAAAACCTCGCCAGGCGCGCCATGCGTCAGGACCTGGCCCTGACGTAACACGTATACGGCATCGCTAATTTCATAAATAAGATCGATATCATGGCTGGAGATAATGACATGATTGCCCTGCGCCACAATCCGCCTGATGATAGCAAGCATCTGAGTGCGCCCTGCGGGATCGAGACCAGCAGTGGGTTCATCCAGCAATAGATAGCGCGCCTGTAGCACCAGCGCTCCGGCGATAGCCACACGTTTTTTTTGCCCATGACTCAAACACTGAATGGGCTGATGGCGAAAATGTTGGGCGTCAACCAGCGTTAGCGCCTCGTCGACGCGGCGCGTGATTTCCGCTTCCGGCACCCCCAAATTACGTAAACTAAACGCAATATCGCTATCGATATCAGTATAAAAAATCTGCTGTTCAGGGTCCTGAAAAACCGTCGCAACTTGCTGGCGCAGCGCCAGTAGTCCGCGCTTGCTGTAATCCAGCGGTTTTCCCTGCCACAACACGGCCCCTTTTTGCGGACGCAACAGGCCGCTCAGGTTCATAAAAAGCGTAGACTTCCCACAGCCGTTCGCACCCACCAAACCGGTAACAGGCGAAAGCGAAAAATCCAGATTTAACCCTTTAAGTACCGGCTCATCCTGATAACGAAACCACAGGTCTGAAGTGGCAAGCATAATAGTCCTTACAGGTGAAAATCACCCTGATACAGTTTGATATCCAGCGTGGTGGTCATTTGCTGATAACGCATTAACACCCGCGTAAACAGGAGTCCAGTCAGCATTGCCAGAGATCGATAGCCGTTCGGCAGGCTGCAATAACCAAAACGCAGCGTTTGCGCGCGACGAATTGCCGCCGCCTCATCCAGAAGAATAAAGAGAAAGCGCCACGTTAACAGGATTTGCTCAGTAAGCAGGCGTGGAATATGCGCGCGCTTAAGCAAGCTAATTAACTGCGGAAACGGTAGGTTCATCACCAGCCACAACGTCGCGGACAGCGCCGTCAGGCTACGCCAGAACGTTTCATTCGCCGTAACCACGCCCGCACGGGTAATCCCGATCCAGTATGGCCCGACAGATATGCCAGCCAGCAGCATTTGCGGCTCGCGGCTGATGCTGAAGATAATCGTTATCACGCCGACCAACAAAAATCCAAAAGGTATCGCCATCCATCGACACCAGCGCCAGAGGGATATGCGCAATAGCCAACAGCTCAATCCGGCAATGATCAGCAGCTCAATGCCCTGCCCTACAGGCGGCAGAGCAAACGCCAGTATCATCATCGCCAGCCACAGCAAAAACTTGCGCTGCGGCGCAACGTGTGCCCAGCGGCTTTGATAGCTGAGTCGATCAAGCCCGGTCATCACGGCGTTGTTTACCTTTGCAATACCCCAGGATATAAAAAATCACCGCCGCGCCAAGAGAGCCCTGAAGGGTAAACAGCAGGCTTTCAATTTCACCGCTGGCGGGTTCATATAACGGCTGAAACCAGGGTTTATACTGCGGCGCAATAGCCTGAATCTGGCTTTCCGCTTCGCCGTCTGAACCGCCATATTCACCGCCATGATTAATAAAAAACGGCAGAATCACCAGCGCCACCACCATCGCTAACAACATCAACGTTTTTTTCATTTTAATGTCCTTGTACGGTAATCACTTGCCGTTTGGTTAACTGATCATAAATCATGACGGTTAATAAACCTTCGGCAATGGCGACAGGAATCTGTGTGAGGCAGAAAATCCCCATAAACTTCACAACAGACCCTGTCGCTCCGGCATGGGGATCGGGAAACGCAACGCCAAGCTGGACTGAAGTCACAAAATAGGTCGCCAAATCCGCCAGCATCGCGCACAGAAAAACGGCGACATCGCGGCGCAGTCCGGCACGGCAGGCCATTTTCCACACCAGATAACCGACAACCGGGCCAATCACCGCCATCGACATTCCATTTGCGCCAAGCGTCGTCAGGCCGCCGTGCGCCAGCAATAGCGCCTGAAACAACAGCACAACCGCGCCGAGAATCGCCACCACCCCGGGCCCGAACAAGATAACCGCCAGACCAACGCCGGTCGGATGTGAACAACTCCCCGTTACCGACGGAATTTTGAGCGCGGACAGGACAAAAATAAACGCGCCGCACAGCGCCAGCAGCACCTTCTGATGATTATCCTCCTGCACAATACGCCGTAAGCGCACCAGCCCATACCACAAGCAGGGTAAAAACAGTAACCACCAGGCCAGCGCCCACACTGGCGGTAAAAAACCCTCCATGATATGCATCGCAAACGCCTGTTGCGGGACAACCATCAGCAATAGCGCTGCAGCCAGTCCACTGAAAGACAACTGTCTAAGCTGCTGTTCAAGTTTCATTCTGCATACTCCCACTGTTTATTGACCAGAATGGTCGAAAAATAGGGCAACGGTCGATCATCGTTGACCTCGTGGAGATGGCGCCAGCACTGCTCGCCGGGCAGCGTGGCCTCGGACATCATTAAGGCGCATTCCAGCAGGCCAGCCTGCGCCAGCAACGCTTTAATACGGGCGAATCGGCCATACACTTTCATCAGCACCAGGCTATCATGCTGTTGTAGCGCCTGGGCTATTTCCGCTTCCGGCGCGGTACAAGAAATAACCGCCAGCGATTGCCGTTCTATGGCAAGCGGCATTTTCGCGCGGGCGGCTATCGCGGCGAAGGACGTGACGCCGGGGACAATCTCCAGCCACTCCGGGCAGCCGATTCGCTGGAGTAAAAAAATCCAGGTACTGAATAGCATCGCATCGCCCAGGGTAATAAAACCGACCTGTTTACCCGCTTCCACCTCTACGGTAAGCGCGGCGGCAACCTCGTTCCAGACCGCTTCTTTCTCGGCGCCGTCAGCGCTCATAGGGAAATGGCAACAACGTACTTCCGTCTGCTCGCCGAGATAGTCGCGCACAATCGACAGCGCCAGACTATCGCCCCCCTTACGACCGGCGGGCGCATACAGAATGTCCAGCGAGCCAAGAATCCGCGCTGCGCGGACGGTTATCAGGTCGGGCGCGCCTGGCCCGGTACTTAATGCGTATAATTTACCGTTCATGCCGCCTCCTCTACCGCCAGGTTCAGCGCCTGGTGCAAATGCGCGACAAACATCGCCCGGATAGCCGGGTTTTCTCCCAGCCCGCTCAGCCACGGCGTCGCCGGAATGCCCGCCGCGTTAAAGCGCATTTTCCATGAGTCGCCGTCGTCTGAAGCCATATCATTAATGGCGTGATCGCCCGCCACCAGCATTAATGGCATCAAATGTACGCCGGTGACGCCTTCGTCACGCAGGCTGTCGATCAGGATGTCGACCTCCGGGTAGCTTTCTACGGCGCCGACGCGCGCCGGAAAGCGCTGCACGGTCATCATATGATCGAGACAGGCATAAGCTGCGAATGCGTGATGGCTGGCGCCGTGGCCCATAAAAACGACTTTCTCCGTTTGTCTGAGCGATGGCATCTGTTGTCGCAACGCCTGCATTAGCTGCACATAATCGTTATGGCTGCTCAGCAGCGGCACGCCCAGCGTCAGGCGAGTGAATAACGGGCGCAAGGTTTGTACTTCACGGACAATTTTTTCATATTCGTCGCCGTTAATAATGTGCAACGACTGAATCGCCACGTCCTGATATCCCTGTGCGGCAAGCTTTTGCAAAGCCTGTAATGGCGTATCGATGTCGATACCGTCACGCTGGCGAAGCTTGCGAATGATCATTCCGGAAGTGAAGGCGCGAAACAGGTCGCGATCGGGACAGGACGCCGCCAGATCACGTTCGCACGCCACAATGTTTTTTTCACAGGTGTCGTGATAGCTGGTGCCAAAACTGACTACCAGAAGCGCTTTTTTCATTTTTACTCCTTAGCTGCGGCCAGCCAGCGCGATAAACGCTGCGCAAAGGCGGCCTGGCTTTCCAGTAACTCATCACCCGTCACAAGCGGCGTCGGGCGCGCAATAACGATGCAGGGAATGCCCGCATCCAGACAGGGCTGAACTTTTTCCTGATATCCCCCCTCCGCGCCGGACGCTTTGGTAATGACTACGTCGGCCCGGCACTGGTGGTAAAACGCGGCGTTAAAATCAGCGCTGAACGGCCCACACAGAGCGAAAATTTCTCCAACGCCGAACCCCAGTTCGCTGCAGCGTTGAATCACCTCCGCCACGGGCAGTACGCGCGCCAGCAACGTTTTTTCCGCCAGCCCGGCACGCCAGACGGCCAGATCTTTACTGCCGGTCGTCAGTAACACGCGCGAACCAAAACGCCTCGCTATCTCGCAGGCATCGGCAATACTGCGCGCCGTATAGAGAAGCGGATGCGTCAGATTGCTAAGCTGCTCCGGACGCTGATAACGACTTAACAACACGCCTGCCGTTTCACAGGCGCGAAGGAGGTTATGGCTGACCATTTCTGCATAAGGATGCGATGCATCTATTACCCAGCGAGTACGGTTTTCTTTTAGCCAGGCGACCATCTGCCCGTACTCCAGACGACCACAGCGCACCTGTCCTTTAATGTCGCCAGCCAGCGCTTTTCCGGCTGGCGTCGCCACGGATAAGGTGTATGCGACGTTCGCCGCATCCAGTTGTCGGCATAACGCGCGCGCATCGCTGGTGCCGCCCACCACCAGCACTTCCCCCTCATTCACAGCGTGTAACCTCGCGGCGTTATCATCAGCCCATCCTGAACATAGGTCGTTTTATTACCGACGATGACCAGACTGGTCATATCTACCGGTTCAAAATCCATATCGCCGAGCGTAGTCAGCCATTTTTCCTCTTTCTTACGTCCGGCGGATTTCACCACGCCAACCGGCGTTTGCGCGCTTTTACTGGCGGCAAGCAGGTCAAACGCGCGCGCCAGATGCCCTTCGCGCCCGCGGCTGCGCGGGTTGTAAAAACAGATAACAAAGTCTGCCTCTCCGGCGGCAACGATGCGTTTTTCAATTACCGGCCACGGGGTCAGCAGGTCGCTGAGGCTGATATGGCAGAAGTCATGCATCAGCGGCGCGCCCAGTAAAGAGGCGGCGGCGATGCTGGCGGTCATGCCAGGAATGAGCCGCACCTCGACGTCCAGTTTTTGCTTGCCGACCAGTTCCAGCACCAGACCCGCCATGCCGTAAATTCCCGCATCCCCGCTGCTGATGAGCGCGACGTTATGCCCGGCCTGCGCCAGTTCAATAGCCGCCTGGCAGCGTTCAATTTCCTTACACATGCCGGTCTTGATCACCTGTTTATCGCCGGTAAATGCTTTAACCAGATGGGTATAGGTTTTGTAGCCCACGACGATTTCCGCCGCCTGAAGCGCCTCAATCGCCTCCATCGTCATCATTGCCTGCGAACCGGGGCCAATACCAATTACGCTCAACATCAGTGTGCAACTCCTAAAGTAATAGTGACGCCCTGTTCTCGCAGGGTCTCGCCTAACAATTGTCCCTGGCTTAATAACCACGCAGCCGGGCCGGATACGCTGCCAACGCCCACCGTTTTTCTGACGAAGCCAGAACCGGGAAAATGGTGTTCGAATTCGCGCAACGCTTCGGCGGTAAAGGTTTTAAAAGGCACGCGGCAGCAGGAGGCGAGCTGAATAAGCCCCGGCTCCCCTTTTTTGAGCGTGACGCTGCCAATCGCTTTTAACGCCAGCGGATCGAGTTTCTGCGCTTCAAGCTGGCGCGCCAGTAATGTCGCTAACAGGGGAAATGGCGTATTGCGGCGACAGCCAATTCCCGCCACCACACGCTGGGGCACCAGTTTCCAGTGCAGTACGGGAAGCTCAGGGAGGTCATTACGCAAAGAGACGCAGATAAGCGCATCCAGCTCAGGCAACCGCTGCAAATCATCAACAGGGATAAAACCGCGAATATCGCACTGGCCGATCTCTTCCGTTAGTTCGGCATCCCACCATAACCCCACCCGTTGATGACTGACCAACATCTGGTTAACGGTTTTTACCGCCGTTCGAAGATCGGTCATACGGGCGTTAAGCTGGAAAGCTAAGGTGTCCAACGCGGACATCTCATTGACATCCGTTGCCGTGGTAATCACCGGATCGGCGCCTAACATTCCTGCCAGGTAGCGCGTCAAGGCATTGGCCCCTCCCGCATGACCGGAAAGCAGGCTAATGACATGCTGACCACGTTCATCAATGACGACCACCGCCGGATCGCTGAACTTGTCGTTCACTAACGGCGCCAGGACACGAACGGCAATGCCGGTCGCGCCGATAAAAATAAGCGCGGTATAAGTGGTAAAAGCCTGCCGGGCGGTATTAGCGAATCCGCCATCGAAGGGAATAAATCCCTCTTCCCGCAGTTTTTCACTGGTAAAGCAGGTTAACGGCAGCATCGCGGCGAGTCTCTTTGCCAGCGCCACGCCGCCGGGCGTCAGGCAAAACAACGCAATGGATTCAGGCTTTACGGTATTCATGGCTAAAGTCCGCTGCATAGAGTCTTGAGTAGTGATACTCCTTACCCAGAAAATTCCCGACCAGGATTAGCGCCGTCTTACGGATGCCAGCATCACGTACTTTGTCGCTAATATCCGCTAACGTGCCGCGAACGGTCTGGCTTTCCGGCCAGGTAGCCTTATAGATGACCACGACAGGCGTAGTTGCCGGATAACCGCCGGCAATGAGACGTTCCGCCACCCGGTGAATACGCTGAACGGAAAGATAAATCGCCATCGACGTCTGGTGACTGGCGAACGCCTCCAGTTGTTCGCGCGCCGGTACTGGCGTGCGCCCTTCCAGACGGGTAATAATGAGACTCTGCGATACCTCCGGTACGGTATATTCCACACCCAGCTCCGCCGCAGCGCCGAGAAACGCGCTGACGCCAGGCACTACCTGCCAGTCGATACCACGGCGGGTTAACTCTTCGCCTTGCTCACGCACGGAGCCGTACAGCGAGACATCGCCCGTTTGCAACCGCACCACCGTTTTTCCCGCTTTCACGCCCGCAGCCATCAGCTCGATAATCTGCTCAAGATGCAGTTCGGCGCTGTCGTAGCGTTCTGCCTGCGCGGAGCAGTAATCCAGCAGTTCGGTATTGATCAGCGAACCGGCATAGATAACTACCTGCGCCTGTTGCAGCAGGCGGTAGCCTTTAAGCGTGATCAGCTCGCGATCGCCCGGCCCGGCGCCGACGAACCATACACAGCGTGGATCAAATGTCTCTGACATGGTTTTCTTCCTTCTGACAGGCGATAACAAAAACAGGATTGTTCGGTTTGAAATAGTGTCCCGCCCCCAGCGGCGTTAACGATGAAAGCTGAAGCTGTACACAGTCCATTCGACATGCGCCGATGTGCGCAAGATGCGCCAGCGCGCTATGAAGGTTTTCCTGCAAGATAAAGGTCATCACCAGACGGCCACCGGGATGCAGATGGCCCATCGCCCAGTCAATCAGCGCCGTCAGATGCCCGCCGCTGCCGCCCATAAACACCGCATCGGCTTTCCCGGTTATGGTCATTGGCGCTTCGCCGGGGAGAATATCGATATTGCCGCAGGCAAAGCGCTGACGATTTTCATCAAGCAGCCGTAGCGCGGCAGGATTACGCTCGATAGCCGTCACCTGCAACGAAGGAAATTGCAGCGCCGCTTCAATTGAGACGCTTCCCGTTCCCGCCCCGACATCAATCAGGTGACTGGCGCGGTGGAGCTCAAGTTTCGACAGTGCCAGCGCCCGTACCGCCTCTTTGGTCATTGGCACGTTCTCGCCGCGCAGAAAAAGCTCATCTTTCATCCAGGATCACCACTGCATTCATTTCATAGTCGGCGTTGACCGCACTGACGGGTAGCCAGTGGATCCGCTCATTTTCCATCGCCAGATTTTCACCAATCACCATTAAGCGATGCCCTTTGCCCCGCGCGACCAGTTCCCGCGCGATTTCTCGCGGCCCGCAGCGGGCATCCGTGACCATCGCCACTTTGCGATGGTTCGCTAACTGATCGAAGCTGACGCAACGACCGTGGCTACTGGTCAACCACATGTCATTCATATCAATTCCAGCCTGTGCGCACAGATACTGTACGGCGCTGATGCCAGGGATAATGCGAACCTGTTCGATACCAAAATGCGCCACCAGGCGTGTACCGATGCCATAAAACAGCGGATCGCCGGAGGCCAGCACCACGATCCCTTTATCCCGACGGGCGGCAATCCATGACAACAACGCGCCAATATCCGCGCCCAGCGTAAATCGTTCGCCGCCAAACGCCGGAAACTGCGCCAAATGCCGTTTACCGCCTGCCAGCGCATCGGCGTGGTCTATCGCTTCCAGCGCCGCAGGCGTCATCAAATGCCGTCCAGCGGGCCCCATTCCCACGACCGTTAGCATTGCAGCTCCTTAGCAATCTCGTCGACGGGACGATTACTGCCGAGAATATGGTTATCAAAAGAAAACAGGATGGCGTCGCAGACAGGCGGCGTTTTGGTAAAACGCAGCATCTGCATGACTCGCAAACAAATACGCCTGGCAAGATGGTTATAGATATGCCCGAAGCCATATGCTTCAATGTGCTCCATTGCCGCTTCAGTGGTATCGCAATCGCTGACCAGGGTGAGTAACTCCAGCGGCGCGCCCAGTAAAGCTAAATGCGCGACCAGCGTTTCCATGCGCGCATCGGCAATATGGCTATGGGTATGAAAGATCCCGGCGGCGATTTTGATCAATTTTCCAGGATGCCCCACCAGCACTATCTGGCAAAATCCCAGCCGTACCGCCTCTTCAATCATGTAGCCGACAAAATTGCTCATGGTGACGACCGCCTGTGTGTCGACGCCCATTTGTTCGCGAACAAACCGTTCGCCGTGGTTGCCCGGCACGAGTATCACCCGCGTTAATCCTGACGCCCGTTTGATCTCCAGTTCCAGCGATAGCGAGCGTTTCCAGCTTTCTTCCGACATCGGCGTCACAATGCCGGTAGTGCCAATAATGGAAATGCCGCCAAGAATGCCAAGCCGCGAGTTATACGTTTTTTGCGCCCGCGCTTCACCTTCCGGGGCAAAAATCTCCACATCGGCCCCACGCGCCGGGCCTATCGCTTCGCGCACCGCAGATTCAATGGTATGACGCGGCGTACGATTGATGGCGGCACTCCCGAGCGGCAGCCCAACCCCTTTACGCGTTACCGTACCAATACCTTCGCCGCCAGTGAGCGTAATCTCACCGCTGTCGTTGAGCGTAACGCGGGCAAAAATCAGCATTCCGTGCGTGGCATCCACATCATCGCCGCCATCTTTACGAATTGCGGCTATCGCCTGCTGGCCTTCAATGTGCGGCGACTCCACGTTCAGGCATAGCGTGACGCCCGACGGCGTGACGATGGAGACCTGATGAATCAGATGTTGACGCAATACCATCAGCGCGGCGACTTTTGCCGCCGCCGTCGCGCAGGAACCGGTGGTATATCCTTTACGTAACGCTTTACCGTGGTGCCAGACCGGCGCGTCAAAAGAAAGCTCGCTCATCAGGCCTCCCGGAGGTGATAGAGCAGCGCATTGACGATAGCGGCAGCCACGTTACTGCCGCCTTTACGCCCTAACGCGGCAACCGCGGGGAAATGGCTATGGGTGAGTGCCTCTTTGGACTCCGCCGCGCCGACAAAGCCTACCGGTACGCCCACCACGCCGCTCACCGTCACGTTATGTTCAAGCAAACGGAACAGGGCCGTCGGCGCATTACCGAAAACAAAGAGCTTGTTTTTCTCCTCCTCGGCGATAGCGATATCGACGGCGGCCATTGAACGGGTAATCCCCTGCGTTTTTGCGGCGCGCACCACGCGCGGATCGCTGATATAACAGCGACACTCGCCGCCAAACGTCGCCAGTAATCTTTTATTAATGCCGGACAGCGCCATCGTGGTATCGGTATAAATAATGCACGGTTGGCGTAGCGCATCACAAAGCTGCTCCAGCGCATCGGCAGAGAACCACAAAATGTCCAGCCAGTCGAAATCGGCGGTGGTATGAATAACCCGCTTGATAATGGCCTCATGGAGCGGACTGGCGAAACGGTAATCAGGACGCGTTTCGCGAATAATGTCGCTAATAATGGTGAAACTGTTGGCCTCAATGGTTTGGGGCTGCTGGATATAATGCATACTGTCGTCCTCAGGCCACGCCAGATAACCCGCACCGCGCTACAATAAACAGCGCCAGCGCCAGGGTTGAAGCGACCCACATCAATCGAATCGTTCGGGAAATATCGTCCACGGAAATATCGCGCTGCGCGTCGCCGATCCAGGGCTTGTCCACACGCTCGCCAAAGTAGTTATTTGGGCCGCCGAGCTGGATACCTAAGGCGCCGGCCACACACGCTTCCGACCAGGCGCAATTTGGGCTACTGTGGTTATAACGGTCACGCCAGCCAATACGCAGCGCCCGCCAACCACTCAGGCGACACAGTCCTGCCGCAATGCCCAGCAACAGCCAGCTCAGGCGGGCGGGAAGATAGTTCGCTACGTCGTCCATACGGGCGCTGACCATACCAATCGCCCAGTATTTTTCATGTTTGTAGCCCACCATTGAATCCAGGGTATTGACGGCTTTGTAGGCCATCGCCAGCGGCGCGCCGCCGAGAAAGAGGAAAAAGAGCGGCGCGATAATGCCGTCAACGGTGTTTTCTGCAACCGTTTCCACCACGGCGCGATTGATCTGCGCTGGCTGAAGTTGCGACGTATCGCGCCCGACGATCCAGGAGAGTTTTATTCGGCTTTCCGCAAGGTCGTTCTCCCGCAACGGTCGCTCAACCTCCTGCGCGGCGCGGGCCAGAGAGCGTCCGGCCAGCGTGGTAAAGATCATCCAGACTTCGACGCTCCAGCCAAACCAGGGGTGAATCCGCTGCGCCAGCGCCAGTACGCCCCATGCCACGCCCCAGGTCGCCCCGACAACCACAACCCACATTACGCCGCCGCCAATCCGCAGCGCTTTATCGCCGGGACAATAGCGACGCACAATACGCTGCACAAACGTGATTAAACGGCCTATCCAGCGTACCGGATGGGGCCAGTTTTGAGGGTCGCCGATGATAAAATCCAGCACCCAGGCGATACACCAGGCAAGGATCGTCATAATATGCGCCTCGCCGCCGCCAGCCAGTGCTGCAACATTTCCGGACGCTGGGCGAAATGGACGTGCAGATAGCTGG
This sequence comes from Salmonella sp. SAL04196, assembly GCF_046550835.1. NCBI lineage: Bacteria > Pseudomonadati > Pseudomonadota > Gammaproteobacteria > Enterobacterales > Enterobacteriaceae > Salmonella > Salmonella sp. SAL04196. Next base: position 219,402 of record NZ_JBGDXE010000001.1, on the reverse strand, counting down.
CAAACGTGTTGCCTGTCTGCCAGCCGCCGGTCCATTCCTGTAACACGCGACCATCGCGAACCTTACGACAGGCCATAACGGCGGGTGTTTCGGGGATAAAATCTGAGTAGTGAAATTCATGGCCGCGCACTATCTCACCAGGCACCGCCAATAGCGTTGGCTGCATAGCCTGCGCCTCACAGTAACCAAAGCGGGTAAGTCGCTTACCCATTTTGCTGTGACCGGGGATAATATTCGCCATCTGATGAATTTCCCCGCCGCTATCCTCCAGAGTGCTCCCCAAATACATCAGACCGCCACACTCCGCGTAAATCGCCACGCCGCGCTGATGCGCCGCCCGCAAATGTTTTAACATCGCCGTATTTGCCGCCAGCTCTGCGGCGTATAATTCGGGATATCCACCGCCCAGCCAGATCATCTGACAATCAGGCAATACGCGGTCATGCAGTGGGCTAAAACGCACAATGTTAACGCCGGCACGCTCCAGCAAATCGATGTTATCGGGGTAATAAAAGTTAAAGGCCTCATCATCCGCCAGAGCAAGCGTCAGCCCTGCCCCCGCTGTGTTATCGGGGCGCTCAGACCACATTCCCGTCGGAAGCGCTGATAACACGCTCAGCGAGAGTAACGCATCCACATCCACTGTTTGTTCCAGCGTGGCGGCAAAATCATGCCATGATTGCTGATTGACGAGGGATTCTCTGGCAGTAATCAACCCCAGGTGGCGTTCAGGTAATGCGATGCCGTCGCAAGGAGGGACATACCCCAGTACCGGCAGTGAGCAATAATGTTCAATGGCATTTTTGAGGAGCTGATAGTGGGCGTCGCTAGTGACGCGATTCACAATCACGCCCGCGAGGTTGAGGGTCGGGTCGAAGTGCTGAAATCCCATAACGGTAGCCGCAAGCGACGTTGAAACAGCCTTGCCGTCCACCAGTAGGATGACCGGGCAACCAAGCTGTTTGGCCATCGCGGCTGTGCTGCAGTAATTGGGGTCGACGCCATAGCCGTCATACAGCCCCATGACGCCTTCAATGACAGCGATATCCGCCTGCCGCATTTGTTCGCAAAATAAGGCGTTGAGAACAGGAGGAGGAAGCATGAAACTGTCAAGATTACGGGACGCCACGCCACAGATAGCGGTATGCCAGCCGGTATCAAGGTAATCTGGCCCAACTTTAAACGGCTGTACGCGCAGCGCGCGTTTTTGCAGCAGCCTCAACAAACCAAGCGTCACCGTGGTTTTGCCGCAACCGCTTCCTGTGCCTGCAAGAATAAATGCGTGATGCCTTGCCGCCATTACCCTGATCCTGTTCAGGGTGGTAGGGGTATACAGGTACGCGCATGTTCAGTCTTTCGACTGTACGCGTCTTCGCAACCCACTTCCCACCGAAGTTGTTGGTTATCACCGACAGGCAGGTCTTCTGGCTTAGCGTCCTCCTCGCCCGTCCTTCCCAATCTTGCGATCAGTGGTCTTTACGGGGTCGTCAGCATCACAGCAGCGGGGGCTGCGGGGGATTTTCACCCCCTTCCCTACCACAAATGTGGCAAACCTGTTGGTTTACGTTATGGCTGTACGGCACACCCATAACGGTAATTAATAATGTGTTACGTTTTACATTTCTGTGAGCAATAGCCTGAGCGGTTGCTCATCTGACGTTAATCTACTCATCCTTACCGGTATATTGACGATAAAACGTGTCGACAAAGCGTAATAAAAGTTATCTTTCCTGACACTGTACTTCATCACAAAAATAAAAACTGGTGCAGTTTATGCCCTAAATTTTATTATTTTGTTGCGCTATGACAATTTATTGTTACACCAGATAAATTTTCTTTCTGAAATGATTAAGATACAAAACACTATCAAAAATCGGCAATAGCAAAATATTGCTATTCATAACGATGGAGGATGAGAATTCTCATTTATCTGCTGGCGATAAGCCTGCGGCGTAACCTGATAGGTCTGGCGGAAGACTTTACAAAAATAGCTGGTTTGCGAAAAGCCTAAATTACGCGCAATACTGGCAATACTCCAGTCACTATGGCAAAGCAATTCTCTGGCGCTAACCATTCTCTGGCGGTTCACCCACGCATTAAATCCGATTCCCTGATATTTCTTGAATAGCTTACTGAAGTAATAGGGGCTGAGATAGACATGTGAGGCGACATCCTCAAGACGAAGATCGTCGGACAAATGCGCATCAATATAGCGAAGCGCTTTTTTCATTTTACTGTCATGCGGAGTGGGACCACGAGCGGCTTTATTTGCCGCCGATTGCTGCGGATTGTCTTTGATAACCACGAAATTGAGCTGTTTTTTCAGGCAATTCTCAACAATCAGTTTAAGGAGATCGGCGGAAGCGATAACGCGTGAATAGTCCATCTCTGGCACATTCCGAAATTCATTCAAGAGCTCAGGGTCAGCCTGCCAGCGATCGTCGACATTAAGAATGTTTACCAGCTCCACGTCATTACTTAAACGAACCTGCCCGCATAAAACAAAGCCAACTAAATGCCCTGCGATTACCAGCGGAATAGAAAAATCCGTTAGACCGGCATGACAACGATAAATACAGGGTTGATCGGACTTCGATGCCTCCAGTCCCCCGCAGCGATCGCTCATACGACAACGTGTACTATGCTGGGGATGCTGCCGCATCAACTGACAAAACGGCGTGAAATTGAATAGCTCAGATATTTCATCACCATGAATATTGACAACCACAACCGCCAGACCGGTGGCTTGTGCAAAATCCTGTGCGATTTTATTAATGAGTTCTGAGTTCAGAGCGCTCGCAGAAATCATGATAAAACCCCTCAGTTAATTTATTGTTATAAACAAAACACATTATTTACATTCACTTTTTATTAGCATTATCCTGGCCCTGATAAAAAGTACAATGACAATATCAAAAGTCTCCCATTGCTGGGAGACGTTTTGATCAGTTCGTGAAAGCAGATCACGAAATTATCTCACCTGTTTTTACGATACATCATTGCTGTGAATCTGGTTCGCATTTTCTTACAGTTCACAGCGGTTACAAGGTAAATTCTTACCAATAAAATAGCGATATATGGCTGCTCCGGCACAGGCGCCGATAACAGGCGCGACAATCGGCACGATAAAATAAGGGATCTCTCGCCCACCGCTCATCGCCATGTTCCCCCACCCCGCTAACCATGTGAACAGTTTGGGACCGAAATCACGCGCCGGATTCATTGCAAAACCGGTAAGAGGTCCAGTAGACGCGCCGATAACGGCAACCAGTATCCCAATAAGCAAAGGTGCAAGCGGCCCTTTAGGAATGCCATTGCCATCATCCGTCAATGCCATGATCATGCCCATCAGAATCGAGGTAATGACCACTTCCACCAACGCAGCCTGCCATACATTTAGCGCTGCGGCCGGATAGGTACTGAAAATGCTGGCTAATTGCAAACTTTCGACGCTACCGCGCACCATATGATGCGCAGTCTCAAATTCAGTAAAAAGACTACTATAAAGCACATACGCCAGCAGAGCGCCGCCAAAAGCGCCGGCAAACTGGGCAATAATATAAGGCAATACTTTCTGTTTGGGGAAGCAGGCAAACAGCCACAGCGCAATCGTCACCGCAGGGTTAAGATGTCCGCCGGAGATCCCGGCCGTAAGGTAAACGGCCAGTGAAATTCCAAGCCCCCAAATAATGCAAATCTCCCATAATCCGAGGCTGGCGCCTGCGACTTTGAGCGCGCTCAAACAACCGATACCAAAAAACAAAAAGAGTCCGGTGCCTAAAAATTCCGCACCACATTGCGCCTTTAGAGAATCATTCATGTGACACCTTCTGAGCAAAGTTCGTGTCCTGGCCAGCGCAAGTTTCGGCTGGCGGTAGAGTACAGCTAACCTCACTATAAAAAGTGCCACCTGTAAATTGTTGGCAACCTGCGGGCCTGCCTTCCGGAAAAATCGTGTTGCGATAGCAAAATTTTGCTTTTCCGATATTTTTATCAGCCCATCACACGGGAAATTTGAGCTATAAAATACGCCTGTTGAAATAATAAAATATTGCACAAGCCAACTTATCAATTTCGAATAAACATCACATTTTGCGTCTTTCGCCATATCAAATAAAAATACTCTCGTCACTAACAAAAATGTAAAAATGAAATAATAAAAACAAAATAATCATATAGACAATAATAAATTAAATGTAATTTATCAATAAGTTATAAAAGCAAAAGACAATTTAGTCATATTGTTTTCCCATTATTTTCTGATGCTCAACAGCAAGTCAGCCATTCTTTTTCCTCGCATCTTCTTATAGTCCCCACTATCGGAACACTCCATGCGAGGTCTTTATGCAACAAGAAGCACTAGGAATGGTAGAAACCAAAGGCTTAACCGCAGCCATAGAGGCCGCTGATGCAATGGTTAAGTCAGCCAATGTGATGTTAGTGGGCTATGAAAAGATTGGCTCCGGGCTGGTAACCGTCATCGTGCGCGGCGATGTTGGCGCGGTCAAAGCGGCCACCGATGCAGGTGCCGCAGCCGCACGCAACGTGGGTGAAGTGAAAGCCGTACACGTCATCCCACGCCCTCACACCGATGTAGAAAAAATCTTACCGAAGGGAATTAGCCAATGAGCAGCAATGAGCTGGTGGAACAGATCATGGCGCAGGTGATTGCCCGTGTGGCAACGCCGGAACAACAGGCCATCCCTGGTCAACCCCAACCTATACGAGAGACGGCTATGGCAGAAAAAAGCTGCAGTTTAACGGAATTTGTCGGGACCGCCATTGGCGATACCCTTGGCCTGGTTATCGCTAACGTCGATACCGCCCTGCTGGATGCGATGAAGCTTGAGAAGCGCTATCGCTCCATCGGCATTCTCGGCGCCCGCACCGGCGCAGGCCCGCACATTATGGCGGCGGACGAAGCGGTGAAAGCCACCAATACCGAAGTAGTCAGCATTGAGCTGCCGCGCGATACCAAAGGCGGCGCGGGCCACGGTTCGCTGATTATTTTAGGCGGCAACGACGTTTCCGACGTCAAGCGCGGTATCGAAGTCGCGCTGAAAGAGCTGGACCGTACCTTCGGTGATGTTTACGGCAACGAAGCCGGGCATATCGAGCTGCAGTACACCGCTCGCGCCAGCTACGCGCTGGAAAAAGCGTTCGGCGCGCCGATTGGCCGTGCCTGCGGCGTCATTGTCGGCGCTCCGGCTTCCGTCGGCGTACTGATGGCCGATACCGCCCTGAAGTCAGCCAACGTTGAAGTCGTGGCGTACAGCTCTCCGGCGCACGGCACCAGCTTTAGTAACGAAGCCATTCTGGTGATTTCCGGCGACTCCGGCGCGGTCCGTCAGGCGGTGACCTCCGCCCGCGAAATCGGCAAAACCGTCCTTGCGACCCTCGGTTCTGAACCGAAAAACGATCGCCCGTCCTACATCTGATACCCACGAGGCTGATTCATGAGATCGAAAAGATTTGAAGCACTGGCGAAACGCCCTGTGAATCAGGACGGCTTCGTTAAGGAGTGGATCGAAGAAGGCTTTATCGCGATGGAAAGCCCGAACGATCCAAAACCGTCGATTAAAATCGTTAACGGCGCGGTGACCGAGCTGGACGGAAAACCGGTTAGCGAATTCGACCTGATCGACCACTTTATCGCTCGCTACGGCATCAACCTGAACCGCGCCGAAGAAGTGATGGCGATGGATTCGGTCAAGCTTGCCAATATGCTGTGCGATCCGAACGTCAAGCGCAGCGAAATCGTTCCGCTGACCACCGCCATGACCCCGGCGAAAATTGTTGAAGTGGTTTCGCATATGAACGTGGTTGAGATGATGATGGCGATGCAGAAAATGCGCGCCCGCCGCACTCCATCTCAGCAGGCGCACGTCACCAACGTCAAGGATAACCCGGTGCAAATTGCCGCCGATGCCGCCGAAGGCGCATGGCGCGGGTTTGACGAACAAGAAACCACGGTTGCGGTAGCACGCTACGCGCCGTTCAACGCCATCGCGCTGTTGGTCGGTTCTCAGGTTGGTCGTCCGGGTGTACTGACGCAGTGCTCGCTGGAAGAAGCCACCGAGCTGAAGCTCGGCATGCTGGGCCACACCTGCTACGCTGAAACCATCTCCGTTTACGGCACCGAGCCGGTCTTCACCGACGGTGACGATACGCCATGGTCGAAAGGCTTCTTAGCCTCTTCCTACGCCTCTCGCGGCCTGAAAATGCGCTTCACCTCCGGCTCCGGCTCCGAAGTGCAGATGGGCTACGCCGAAGGCAAATCCATGCTGTATCTGGAAGCGCGCTGCATCTATATCACCAAAGCCGCGGGCGTTCAGGGGCTGCAAAACGGCTCAGTAAGCTGCATCGGCGTACCGTCTGCCGTGCCGTCAGGCATTCGTGCCGTGCTGGCGGAAAACCTGATCTGCTCGTCGCTGGATCTGGAATGCGCCTCCAGTAACGACCAGACCTTCACCCACTCCGATATGCGTCGTACCGCGCGCCTGCTGATGCAGTTTCTGCCGGGTACCGACTTTATCTCCTCTGGTTATTCCGCGGTGCCGAACTACGACAACATGTTCGCCGGTTCCAACGAAGATGCGGAAGACTTTGACGACTACAACGTTATCCAGCGTGACCTGAAAGTGGACGGCGGTCTGCGCCCGGTTCGCGAAGAGGACGTTATCGCCATCCGTAACAAAGCCGCCCGCGCGCTGCAGGCCGTGTTTGCCGGAATGGGACTACCGCCGATTACCGATGAAGAAGTTGAAGCCGCGACCTATGCCCACGGTTCGAAAGATATGCCGGAGCGTAACATCGTCGAAGACATCAAGTTCGCCCAGGAAATCATCAATAAAAACCGCAACGGTCTGGAAGTCGTTAAAGCGCTGGCGCAGGGCGGGTTTACCGACGTGGCCCAGGACATGCTCAACATCCAGAAAGCCAAGCTAACCGGCGACTATTTGCACACCTCCGCCATTATCGTCGGCGACGGACAAGTGCTCTCTGCGGTTAATGACGTCAATGACTATGCCGGTCCGGCAACAGGTTATCGCCTGCAGGGAGAACGCTGGGAAGAGATTAAAAATATCCCTGGCGCTCTTGATCCCAACGAGATTGATTAAGGGGTGAGAAATGGAAATTAATGAAAAATTGCTGCGCCAGATAATTGAAGACGTGCTCCGCGACATGAAGGGCAGCGATAAACCCGTCTCGTTTAATGCGCCTGCGGCATCCACAGCGCCACAGACCGCTGCGCCTGCGGGCGACGGCTTTCTGACCGAAGTGGGCGAAGCGCGCCAGGGCACTCAGCAGGACGAAGTCATTATCGCCGTCGGCCCGGCATTTGGCCTGGCGCAAACCGTCAATATCGTGGGCTTACCGCATAAGAGCATTCTGCGCGAAGTCATTGCCGGTATTGAAGAAGAAGGCATCAAGGCGCGCGTGATTCGCTGCTTTAAATCTTCCGACGTGGCGTTCGTCGCCGTTGAAGGTAACCGCCTGAGCGGCTCCGGCATCTCCATCGGCATCCAGTCGAAAGGTACTACGGTTATCCACCAGCAGGGGCTACCGCCGCTCTCCAACCTGGAGCTGTTCCCGCAGGCACCGCTGCTGACGCTGGAAACCTACCGTCAGATTGGTAAAAACGCCGCCCGCTATGCGAAACGAGAATCACCGCAGCCGGTCCCTACGCTCAATGACCAGATGGCACGCCCGAAGTACCAGGCAAAGTCGGCCATTTTGCACATTAAAGAGACCAAGTACGTCGTGACGGGCAAAAACCCGCAGGAACTGCGCGTGGCGCTTTGATAAAGGATAACTCCATGAATACCGACGCAATTGAATCGATGGTCCGGGACGTATTGAGCCGCATGAACAGCCTGCAGGGCGATGCGCCAGCAGCGGCTCCTGCGGCAGGCGGCACGTCCCGCAGCGCAAAGGTCAGCGACTACCCGCTGGCGAACAAACACCCGGAATGGGTGAAAACCGCCACCAATAAAACGCTGGACGACTTTACGCTGGAAAACGTGCTGAGCAATAAAGTCACCGCTCAGGATATGCGTATTACCCCGGAAACCCTGCGCTTACAGGCGTCTATCGCCAAAGATGCGGGCCGCGACCGGCTGGCGATGAACTTCGAACGCGCCGCCGAACTGACCGCGGTACCGGACGATCGCATTCTTGAAATCTACAACGCCCTTCGTCCGTATCGTTCAACGAAAGAAGAGCTGCTCGCTATCGCCGACGATCTCGAAAACCGTTATCAGGCAAAGATTTGCGCAGCTTTCGTTCGTGAAGCGGCAGGGCTGTACGTTGAGCGTAAAAAACTCAAAGGCGACGATTAATTACAGGGGTATGTGATGCGATATATAGCTGGCATTGATATCGGCAACTCATCGACGGAAGTCGCCCTGGCGACTCTGAATGAGGCTGGCGCGCTGACAATCACCCACAGCGCGCTGGCGGAAACCACCGGGATCAAAGGCACGTTGCGTAACGTGTTCGGCATTCAGGAAGCGCTCGCCCTCGTCGCAAAGCGCGCGGGGATCAATGTCAGCGATATTTCGCTCATCCGCATTAACGAAGCCACGCCGGTGATTGGCGATGTGGCGATGGAAACCATTACCGAAACCATCATCACCGAATCGACAATGATCGGCCATAACCCAAAAACGCCGGGGGGAGTAGGCCTTGGTGTGGGTATCACGATTACGCCGGAGGAGCTGTTAACCCGCCCGGCGGACTCGCCCTATATTCTGGTGGTATCGTCAGCCTTTGATTTTGCCGATATCGCCAATGTTATCAACGCCTCAATGCGCGCCGGATACCAGATTACCGGCGTCATTTTGCAGCGCGACGATGGCGTACTGGTCAGTAACCGGCTGGAAAAATCGCTGCCGATCGTTGACGAAGTTCTGTACATCGACCGTATTCCGCTGGGGATGCTGGCGGCGATTGAAGTCGCCGTGCCGGGAAAGGTTATCGAAACCCTCTCTAACCCTTACGGCATCGCCACCGTATTTAATCTCAACGCCGATGAGACGAAAAACATCGTTCCGATGGCGCGCGCGCTGATCGGCAACCGTTCCGCCGTGGTGGTTAAAACGCCATCCGGCGACGTCAAAGCTCGTGCGATACCCGCCGGTAACCTGGAGCTGCAGGCGCAGGGTCGTACCGTGCGCGTGGATGTTGCCGCCGGTGCCGAAGCTATCATGAAAGCGGTGGACGGCTGCGGCAAGCTCGACAACGTCACCGGCGAGGCCGGGACCAATATCGGCGGCATGCTGGAGCACGTGCGCCAGACCATGGCCGAGCTAACCAATAAACCCAGCAGCGAGATTTTCATTCAGGATCTTCTGGCCGTTGACACCTCGGTTCCGGTGAGCGTCACCGGCGGTCTGGCCGGGGAGTTCTCGCTGGAGCAGGCCGTCGGCATCGCCTCGATGGTGAAATCAGACCGTCTGCAGATGGCGATGATTGCCCGTGAAATTGAGCAGAAGCTTAATATCGACGTGCAGATCGGCGGCGCTGAGGCTGAAGCCGCCATTCTGGGCGCGCTGACCACACCGGGCACCACCCGACCGCTGGCGATCCTCGACCTCGGCGCGGGTTCCACCGATGCCTCCATCATCAACCCTAAAGGTGAAATCATCGCCACCCATCTCGCCGGGGCAGGCGACATGGTCACGATGATTATTGCCCGCGAACTGGGGCTGGAAGACCGCTATCTGGCGGAAGAGATCAAAAAATACCCGCTGGCTAAGGTCGAAAGCCTGTTCCACTTACGCCACGAGGACGGCAGCGTCCAGTTCTTCCCGACGCCGCTGCCTCCTGCGGTGTTCGCCCGCGTCTGCGTGGTGAAACCGGACGAACTGGTGCCGCTTCCCGGCGACTTAGCGCTGGAAAAAGTGCGCGCCATTCGCCGCAGCGCCAAAGAGCGCGTCTTTGTCACCAACGCCCTGCGCGCGCTGCGTCAGGTCAGTCCAACCGGCAACATTCGCGATATTCCGTTCGTGGTGCTGGTCGGCGGCTCGTCGCTGGATTTCGAAGTTCCGCAGCTGGTCACCGATGCGCTGGCGCACTACCGCCTGGTCGCCGGGCGAGGAAATATTCGCGGCAGCGAAGGCCCAAGAAACGCGGTGGCCACCGGCCTGATTCTCTCCTGGCATAAGGAGTTTGCACATGGACAGTAATCACAGCGCCCCGGCCATCGTCATTACCGTTATCAGCGACTGCGCCAGCCTTTGGCACGAAGTGCTGCTGGGCATTGAAGAGGAAGGCATCCCTTTCCTGCTTCAGCATCATCCGGCAGGAGAGGTCGTTGACAGCGCCTGGCAGGCGGCGCGCAGCTCGCCGCTGCTGGTCGGCATTGCCTGCGATCGCCATACGCTGGTCGTACATTACAAGAATTTACCCGCATCGGCGCCGCTTTTTACGCTGATGCATCATCAGGACAGTCAGGCCCATCGCAATACCGGTAATAACGCGGCACGGCTGGTCAAAGGGATCCCTTTCCGGGATCTGAATAGCTAAGCAACAGGAGAACTGCAGTATGAATAACGCACTGGGACTGGTTGAAACAAAAGGGCTGGTCGGCGCCATTGAAGCCGCCGATGCAATGGTTAAATCCGCCAACGTACAGCTGGTGGGCTACGAAAAAATTGGTTCTGGCCTGGTTACCGTCATGGTTCGCGGCGATGTCGGCGCGGTTAAAGCAGCCGTAGATGCAGGCAGCGCGGCGGCAAGCGTCGTGGGTGAAGTGAAATCCTGCCACGTTATCCCGCGTCCGCACAGCGATGTTGAGGCCATTTTACCGAAATCAGCCTAATCGATGGCGAATAAGGAGCACCGCGTGAAGCAATCACTGGGATTACTTGAAGTTTGTGGTCTGGCACTGGCTATCAGCTGCGCCGATATCATGGCGAAATCCGCTTCTATCACGCTGCTCGCCCTCGAAAAGACCAATGGTTCAGGCTGGATGGTGATTAAAATTACCGGTGATGTGGCCTCCGTTCAGGCGGCTATCACCACCGGTGCGCATTTCGCCGAACAGCGGAATGGCCTGGTGGCCCACAAGGTTATCGCCAGGCCCGGAGAAGGGATCCTGCTCGCAGAAACACCCCCACCCTCCGTCATTGAACCTGAGCCTGAAGAGTCAGAGATAGCTGATGTCGTTTCTGAAGCGCCAGCAGAAGAGGCCCCGCAGGAATCAGAACTGGTCAGTTGCAACCTGTGTCTGGATCCAAAATGTCCTCGCCAGAAGGGCGAACCTCGCACGCTTTGCATTCATCCCGGTAAGCGAGGTGAAGCGTAATGGATAAAGAGCTTCTGCAATCAACGGTCAGTAAAGTTCTTGATGAGATGCGCCAGTGGCCTATCCCGCTGGGCGTCTCAAACCGTCATATCCACCTGTCCGCACAGGATTATGAGCGGCTGTTTCCCGGCCATCCCATCAGCGAGAAAAAAGCGCTGCTGCAGCCGGGACAATACGCTGCGGAGCAAACCGTCACCCTGGTAGGGCCGAAAGGACAGCTAAAAAATGTGCGCCTGCTCGGCCCGCTGCGCTCGGTAAGCCAGGTGGAAATTTCGCGTACCGATGCGAGAACGCTGGGGATTGCCGCGCCGCTGAGAATGTCCGGCAACCTGAAGGGGACGCCGGGCATCCGCCTGGTCAGCCCCTTTGCCGAACTGGAGCTACCTTCCGGGGTTATCGTCGCGCAGCGACATATCCATATGTCGCCGCTTGATGCGTTGATCCTGAAGGTTTCCCACGGCGATATGGTTTCAGTGGCGATTGAAGGCGACGATCGCGGGCTGATTTTCAACAACGTGGCGATTCGCGTTTCACCGGACATGCGCCTCGAAATGCACATTGATACCGATGAAGCCAACGCCGCTGGTGCCGATAACCCGCAGGCCTTTGCCCGGCTGGTAGGCCCGCGATGAACGGCGAAACCCTGCAGCGCATTGTCGAGGAGATTGTCTCCCGGCTGCAGCGCCGTGCCCAGAGCACGGCGACGCTGAGCGTTACGCAACTTCGCGATGCCGACTGTCCAGCACTGTTCTGTCAGCACGCGTCGCTGCGCATCCTGCTCGTCGACCTGCCGCTGCTGGGTGAGCTTGCGGATGCAGAAACCGACGATGCCGCAGCCCGGAAAATTCACGACGCGCTGGCGTTTGGCATCCGCGTACAGCTCAGCCTGCACAGCCAGTTGCTGCCGGTTATCCCGGTAAAAAAACTGGCTCGTCTGCCGCTGGTATTCACCGACGAGCACGGACTGCCGCTGGTTCTGCATGCGGGTTCGGTGCTGAGCTATCGCGATGTCGCGCTGCTAAGCCGGGGGCGTGTGGTTGTCCACCGCAAATGCATCGTGACCGCCATGGCGCGTGACGCGGCCAATGCGCGGAATATTCAATTAATTAAGCAGGAGTAAATCATGCATCTGGCACGAGTCACGGGCGCGGTTGTCTCCACGCAAAAATCACCTTCTTTGATTGGGAAAAAGCTGCTGCTGGTGCGTCGGGTCAGCGCCGATGGCGAACTCCCCGCCTCGCCCACCTCCGGCGATGAAGTGGCCGTGGACTCCGTCGGCGCGGGCGTCGGCGAACTGGTTTTGCTCAGCGGCGGCTCCAGCGCCAGGCACGTTTTTTCCGGGCCAAATGAGGCCATCGACCTCGCCGTTGTCGGCATTGTAGATACGCTTTCGCGTTAAGGGGCGGTTATGGCGATTTATACCCGAACAGGTGACGCTGGCACCACATCACTGTTTACCGGCCAGCGGGTGAGCAAAACCCACCCGCGGGTTGAAGCCTACGGCACGCTGGATGAGCTGAACGCCGCGCTGAGCCTGTGCGCCTGCGCCGCTGCGGATGAAAATCACCGCACCTTACTCGAGGCCATCCAGCAGCAACTTTTTTGGTTTAGCGCAGAGCTGGCCAGCGACAGCGAGCACCCGTCGCCCAAACAGCGCTACATCAGCAGCGAAGAGATTTCGGCCCTGGAAGCCGCTATCGATCGGGCAATGGCCCGCGTCGAACCGCTGCACAGCTTTATTTTACCCGGACGCTGCGAAGCCGCGAGCCGATTACATTTTGCCCGCACGCTGGCGCGCCGCGCCGAACGCCGGCTGGTTGAGCTGGCGGCGGAAGTCAACGTACGTCAGGTGCTGATGCGCTATATCAACCGCTTATCGGACTGCCTGTACGCCCTGGCCCGCGCGGAAGATAGCGATGCGCACCAGGCCAACATCATCCGTGAAGTTAGCAAGCGCTATCTGGCTGCCTGCCAGCCGCCCCACAGCAAGGAGACGACGCCAGTGGCCCTCTCATTCCACGATCTGCACCAGCTCACCCGCGCCGCCGTTGAACGCGCGCAGCAACTGCAGGTTCCGGTAGTCGTCAGCATCGTTGACGCGCACGGCACGGAAACTGTGACCTGGCGGATGCCGGACGCCCTGCTGGTCAGCAGCGAGCTGGCGCCGAAAAAGGCCTGGACCGCAGTGGCGATGAAAACGGCGACCCATGAGCTGAGCGATATCGTTCAGCCGGGCGCCGCGCTTTACGGTCTGGAAAGTCATTTACAGGGAAAAGTGGTCACCTTTGGCGGCGGTTACGCCCTGTGGCGCGACGGCATATTAATTGGGGGTCTTGGCATCAGCGGCGGCAGCGTTGAGCAGGACATGGACATAGCACAGACCGCCATCGCGGCTATTAACGTGGGAACACATCAATGAATACTTCTGAACTCGAAACCCTGATTCGCACCATTCTTAGCGAGCAATTAACCACGCCAGCGCAAACACCGGCCCAGCCTCAGGGCAAAGGGATTTTCCAGTCCGTGAGCGAGGCCATCGATGCCGCGCATCAGGCGTTCTTACGTTATCAGCAGTGTCCGCTGAAAACCCGCAGCGCTATCATCAGCGCGATGCGTCAGGAACTGACGCCGCTGCTGGCTGCTCTGGCAGAGGAGAGCGCCAATGAAACGGGAATGGGCAACAAAGAAGATAAATTCCTCAAAAACAAGGCTGCGCTGGACAACACGCCGGGCGTAGAAGATCTCACCACCACCGCGCTGACCGGTGACGGCGGCATGGTACTCTTTGAATACTCGCCGTTTGGCGTCATCGGTTCAGTCGCCCCAAGCACCAACCCGACGGAAACCATCATCAATAACAGCATCAGCATGTTGGCGGCGGGCAACAGTATCTACTTTAGCCCGCATCCGGGCGCGAAAAAGGTCTCTCTGAAGCTGATTAGCCTGATTGAAGAGATTGCCTTCCGCTGCTGCGGCATCCGCAATCTGGTGGTGACTGTAGCTGAACCCACCTTCGAAGCGACCCAGCAGATGATGGCCCACCTGCGAATCGCGGTACTGGCTATTACCGGCGGCCCCGGCATTGTGGCAATGGGCATGAAGAGCGGTAAGAAGGTGATTGGCGCTGGCGCGGGTAACCCGCCCTGCATCGTCGATGAAACAGCGGACCTGGTGAAAGCGGCGGAAGATATCATCAACGGCGCTTCATTCGATTACAACCTGCCCTGCATTGCCGAGAAGAGCCTGATCGTAGTGGAGAGCGTCGCCGAACGTCTGGTGCAGCAAATGCAAACCTTCGGTGCGCTGCTGCTAAGCCCTGCCGATACCGACAAACTCCGCGCCGTCTGCCTGCCTGAAGGCCAGGCGAATAAAAAACTGGTCGGCAAGAGCCCATCGGCCATGCTGGAAGCCGCCGGGATCGCTGTCCCTGCAAAAGCGCCGCGTCTGCTGATTGCCGTTGTCAACGCCGACGATCCGTGGGTCACCAGCGAACAGCTGATGCCGATGCTGCCGGTGGTAAAAGTCAGCGATTTCGATAGCGCGCTGGCGCTGGCCCTGAAGGTTGAAGAGGGGCTGCATCATACCGCCATTATGCACTCGCAGAACGTGTCGCGCCTGAACCTCGCGGCCCGCACGCTGCAAACCTCGATATTCGTCAAAAACGGCCCCTCTTATGCCGGGATCGGCGTCGGCGGCGAAGGCTTTACCACCTTTACTATTGCCACGCCAACCGGTGAAGGGACCACGTCAGCGCGTACTTTTGCCCGCTCCCGGCGCTGCGTACTGACCAACGGCTTTTCTATTCGCTAACCGAGGTCGCGATGAATACCTTCTCACTACAAACGCGGTTGTACAGCGGTCAGGGCAGCCTGGCGGTGCTCAAGCGCTTTACCAATAAGCACATCTGGATAATCTGCGATGGCTTTCTGGCTCGCTCTCCGCTGCTGGATACCCTGCGTAACGCGCTGCCCGCAGATAACCGCATCAGCGTCTTTAGCGAGATAACGCCGGACCCCACCATCCACACAGTGGTTCAGGGCATTGCGCAAATGCAGGCTCTGCAACCGCAGGTGGTGATCGGTTTTGGCGGCGGCTCGGCAATGGACGCGGCGAAAGCGATTGTCTGGTTTAGCCAGCAGAGCGGGATCAACATCGAAACCTGCGTGGCGATCCCGACCACCAGCGGCACCGGTTCGGAAGTGACCAGCGCCTGCGTAATTAGCGACCCGGATAAAGGCATCAAGTACCCGCTGTTCAACAATGCGCTGTATCCGGATATGGCGATCCTCGACCCGGAGCTGGTGGTCAGCGTACCGCCGCAGATTACCGCCAACACCGGCATGGACGTGCTGACCCACGCCCTGGAGGCCTGGGTGTCACCACACGCCAGCGACTTTACCGACGCGCTAGCGGAAAAGGCTGCCAAACTGGTGTTCCAGTATCTGCCCACGGCGGTGGAAAAAGGCGACTGCGTGGCGACGCGCGGGAAAATGCACAATGCCTCAACGCTCGCCGGGATGGCCTTCAGCCAGGCGGGGCTGGGGCTTAACCACGCGATAGCCCACCAGCTTGGCGGACAGTTTCATCTGCCGCACGGGCTGGCCAATGCGCTGCTGCTCACGGCGGTGATCCGTTTTAACGCCGGAGTTCCACGCGCCGCCAAACGCTACGCGCGGATGGCCAAAGCCTGCGGTTTTTGCCCGGCAGAAGCCAATGATATCGCGGCAATCAATGCGCTGATTCAGCAAATCGAACTGCTTAAGCAACGCTGCGCCCTTCCCTCACTGGCCGTTGCGCTTAAAGAAGGAAGATCCGACTTTTCCGCACGCATTCCGGCGATGGTGCAGGCTGCGCTGGCTGACGTTACGCTGCGCACTAACCCGCGCCCGGCCAATGCCGAGGAAATTCGTGAACTGCTGGAGGAACTGCTATGAGTACCGCCGTCAACGTCGTTGAAATGTCTTATAGCGCTGATGAAATTCGCGAGCGCGTCCGCGCAGCGGGCGTTGTCGGCGCGGGCGGCGCAGGTTTTCCCGCTCACGTCAAACTACAGGCGCAGGTAGAGATTTTTCTGGTGAACGCCGCCGAGTGTGAACCGATGCTCAAAGTTGACCAGCAACTGATGTGGCAGCAGGCCGCGCGTCTTGTTCGCGGCGTGCAGTACGCGATGACGGCAACCGGCGCGCGCGAAGGGGTGATAGCCCTGAAAGAAAAATACCGCCGGGCCATCGACGCGCTCACCCCGCAGCTGCCAGCCGGTATCCGCCTGCATATCCTGCCGGATGTTTATCCTGCGGGCGATGAGGTGCTGACTATCTGGATGGCAACCGGCCGCCGGGTCGCCCCGGCTGCGCTACCGGCCAGCGTCGGCGTGGTCGTCAATAACGTGCAAACGGTGCTGAATATTGCCCGGGCGGTCGAGCAGCAGTTTCCGGTCACTCGTCGCACGTTGACCGTAAACGGCGCGGTCGCCAGACCGTTGACCGTTACCGTTCCTGTCGGCATGTCACTGCATGAAGTGCTGGCGCTGGCGGGCGGCGCAACGGTCGACGACCCTGGTTTTATTAACGGCGGCCCGATGATGGGTGGCCTGATTACCTCTCTTGATAACCCGGTGACGAAAACTACCGGCGGCCTGCTGGTGCTCCCCAAAAGCCATCCGCTTATCCAGCGGAGAATGCAGGACGAGCGCACGGTGCTTTCCGTCGCGCGCACCGTCTGCGAGCAGTGCCGACTGTGTACCGATCTCTGCCCACGGCATCTGATCGGCCACGAACTCTCCCCGCACCTGCTGGTGCGGGCGTTGAACTTTCACCAGGCCGCCACGCCGCAGCTGCTGCTGAGCGCCCTTACCTGCTCGGAATGCAACGTTTGCGAAAGCGTGGCCTGCCCGGTGGGGATCTCGCCGATGCGCATCAACCGCATGTTAAAACGCGAGCTGCGGGCGCAAAACCAGCGCTACGTAGGGCCGCTGAACCCGGCCGACGAGATGGCGAAATATCGCCTGGTGCCGGTGAAGCGGCTGATCGCCAAACTGGGACTAAGTCCCTGGTACCAGGAGGCACCGCTGGTGGAAGAAGAGCCGTCAGTAGAAAAAGTCACTTTGCAGCTGCGCCAGCATATTGGTGCCAGCGCAGTACCGACTGTTGCCGTCGGCGAGCGCGTGACGCGCGGACAGTGCGTTGCCGATGTCCCGCCTGGCGCGCTCGGCACCCCCATTCACGCCAGCATCGACGGCATTGTTTCGGCCATCAGCGAACAGGCCATCACGGTTGTAAGAGGTTAACCATGTCTCAGGCTATAGGAATTTTAGAACTCACCAGCATCGCCAAAGGGATGGAACTCGGCGATGCGATGCTGAAAAGCGCCAACGTTAATCTGCTGGTCAGTAAAACCATCTGTCCGGGGAAGTTTTTGCTGATGCTCGGCGGCGATATCGGCGCTATCCAGCAGGCCATTGAAACCGGTACGTCCCAGGCCGGCGAAATGCTCGTCGACAGCCTGGTGCTGGCAAATATTCATCCCAGCGTACTTCCGGCCATCAGCGGCCTGAACAGCGTCGATAAGCGCCAGGCGGTAGGTATCGTCGAAACCTGGAGCGTAGCGGCCTGCATTAGCGCCGCAGACCGGGCGGTGAAAGGCTCAAACGTCACCCTGGTGCGGGTGCATATGGCCTTCGGCATCGGCGGTAAATGCTACATGGTGGTGGCGGGCGACGTTTCTGATGTCAACAACGCCGTGACGGTTGCCAGCGAAAGCGCGGGCGAAAAAGGGTTGCTGGTTTACCGCTCGGTGATCCCGCGCCCGCATGAAGCCATGTGGCGACAGATGGTGGAGGGATAATGGAAAGACAGCCAACAACGGATCGCATGATTCAGGAGTACGTTCCCGGGAAACAGGTCACCCTCGCGCACCTGATTGCCAATCCGGGGAAAGATCTCTTTAAGAAGCTGGGCCTGCCGGATGCGGTTTCCGCGATTGGCATCCTTACCATCACGCCGAGCGAAGCATCGATTATCGCCTGCGATATCGCCACTAAATCCGGCGCGGTGGAAATTGGTTTTCTCGATCGCTTTACCGGTGCCGTAGTGCTGACCGGCGACGTTTCCGCCGTCGAGTATGCCCTCAAGCAGGTAACGCGCACGCTGGGCGAAATGATGCAGTTCACCACCTGTTCGATCACCCGGACGTAACGTCATGAAGCGTTTGATGTTTATCGGCCCCAGCCAATGCGGGAAAACCTCGCTGACCCAAAGCCTGCGCGGCGAAGCGCTCCATTATAAGAAAACTCAGGCCATTGAATGGTCTCCGATGGCTATCGATACGCCGGGCGAATATCTGGAGAACCGCTGCCTGTATAGCGCCCTGCTAACCAGCGCCTGCGAGGCCGACGTCATCGCGCTGGTGCTGAATGCCGACGCCCAGTGGTCGCCCTTTTCTCCGGGTTTTACCGCCCCGATGAACCGCCCGACGATTGGCCTTGTCACCAAAGCCGATCTCGCTGACCCGCAGCGTATTTCGCTTATCGCACAATGGCTTACGCAGGCTGGCGCCCGGCAGATTTTTATTACCAGCGCGCTGAATAACTCGGGTCTCGACGCCGTGCTGGATTTTCTGAATTCGAAGGAACCTTTATGTCTTACAAAATAATGGCCATTAACGCCGGCAGCTCATCGTTAAAATTCCAGCTGCTGGAGATGCCGCAGGGCGACATGCTCTGCCAGGGGCTGATTGAGCGTATCGGTATGGCGGATGCGCAGGTGACAATTAAGACGCACAGCCAAAAATGGCAGGAAACCGTCCCCGTTGCCGATCATCGCGATGCGGTAACGCTGCTTCTGGAAAAGCTGCTGGGTTATCAAATCATTAACAGTCTGCGGGACATTGACGGGGTGGGCCATCGAGTGGCGCACGGCGGTGAGTTTTTTAAAGACTCGACGCTGGTCACGGATGAAACGTTAGCGCAAATCGAACGTCTTGCCGAACTGGCTCCGCTTCACAACCCGGTAAACGCGTTGGGTATTCACGTTTTTCGTCAACTGTTGCCTGATGCCCCTTCCGTAGCCGTGTTTGATACGGCATTTCACCAGACGCTGGATGAACCCGCCTATATTTACCCGCTTCCCTGGCATTATTACGCTGAACTGGGGATTCGCCGTTATGGCTTTCATGGCACCAGCCATAAGTATGTCAGCGGCGTTCTGGCTGAAAAGCTGGGCGTACCACTCAGCGCATTACGGGTGATTTGTTGTCATCTTGGAAACGGTAGCAGCATTTGCGCTATCAAGAACGGGCGTTCGGTCAATACGTCGATGGGCTTTACGCCGCAGTCAGGCGTGATGATGGGCACTCGTAGCGGAGATATTGATCCCTCTATTCTGCCGTGGATAGCCCAGCGCGAAAACAAAACGCCGCAACAGTTGAATCAGTTATTAAATAATGAGTCAGGCTTGCTGGGCGTTTCTGGCGTGTCGTCTGATTACCGCGATGTCGAACAGGCAGCCAATACCGGTAACCGGCAGGCTAAACTCGCTCTCACTCTGTTTGCCGAACGCATTCGCGCCACCATCGGCAGCTATATTATGCAAATGGGAGGACTGGATGCGCTGGTATTCACTGGGGGCATTGGCGAGAACTCAGCGCGCGCCAGATCGGCGGTGTGCCATAATTTGCAATTTTTGGGCTTAGCCGTTGATGAAGAGAAAAATCAACGTAATGCGACATTTATCCAGACGGAGAACGCCCTGGTGAAAGTCGCCGTCATCAACACCAACGAAGAGTTAATGATCGCACAAGACGTTATGCGCATTGCGCTACCGGCCACGGAAGGGCTTTGTGTACCAGCCTGAGAGGGTTATACGACGCATTGCGGCAAGTCATGGTAATAACGCTTTTACCATGACACTATGCGCGCACACTATTTGTACCTGAAAGGTGATAACGTGGCTGTTGCGCAATGCCCCGCCTCATGCGGGGAACTTATCCAGGGATGGATTCTGGGCAGTGAGAAACTGGTCTCCTGCCCTGTTGACTGGTACAGCACCGTAGCAGTCACGGCTGCGCCGCCGCTGGTAAACGAGCGTCCATTGTCGCGGGCGATGGTGGAGCGCGTTTTGGCGCACTGGCAGTATCCTGCGCACTGGAGTAACGAGATTCGCGTCGATGTGCGTTCGTCAATTCCCGTTGCCAAAGGCATGGCCAGCAGTACCGCAGATATCGCCGCTACGGCGGTGGCAACGGCGCATCATCTTGGCCATTCGCTGGATGAAACCACCCTTGCACAGCTTTGCGTCTCAATCGAACCCACTGATAGCACCGTTTTTCATCAGTTAACGCTGTTTGATCATAATAATGCAGCCACGCAAATCGCCTGCGAGCCACCGCCGCCAATCGATTTGCTGGTACTGGAAAGCCCGGTCACACTGCGCACGCAAGATTACCACCGTCTCCCTCGCCAGCAGAAATTAATAGCAAGTTCAGCAACCTTGCAGCAGGCCTGGAATCTGGTGCAGGAAGCCTGTATAACGCAAAATCCGCTCCGACTGGGTGAGGCGGCTACGCTTAGCGCAATCGCCAGCCAGACGCTGTTACCTAAGCCGGGCTTTACCGCCCTGCTGTCGCTGGTCGAAGAGTGTGATTTATACGGATTGAACGTGGCGCATAGCGGTAGCGTGGTGGGTCTGATGCTGGACCGGAAACGTCATGATATTGCGCGTCTGAAAGGTAAGCTGGCAGAGAAAAAACTTACCCGACACTGGCCAAAACAACATTTACTCAAGATGGTCACAGGCGGGGTCAAACTGCAGTGAGAGCCTGATATACGCTCCCACTGCCGTAGCGCATTATTCGGCTTTTACATCGGCGTGTTTCATTTCGCCCATCGCTTTCAGCTTTTTGGAAATGTCGCGACGCTCTTTGGAGATTTCGGCATTTTTAATGATGTAGTCATCAACACGATCTTCATAGTCGCTTTTCATACTGGCGATGATACCCTGAATCGCCT
Source organism: Salmonella sp. SAL04196 (assembly GCF_046550835.1). NCBI lineage: Bacteria > Pseudomonadati > Pseudomonadota > Gammaproteobacteria > Enterobacterales > Enterobacteriaceae > Salmonella > Salmonella sp. SAL04196. Next base: position 198,088 of record NZ_JBGDXE010000001.1, on the reverse strand, counting down.
CAACGCTCATACCTGGCTTGATGTAGTCGCTCAGGTTGTCCAGCAGCAGCACACGCTTCTGGTTGTCACGGATCTTCTTCTCAATGTCCTGAATTTCACGTTGCAGTTTATTTTTGCGACGGAACAGACGAACAAACTCCAGCACGTCCTGGAAAGAAGGCTTGGTTGTTTCCATTTTTACACCCCTGATAATGTGAGATTCGGATTCGTTAAGCAACTGCTAGTGGATAAACATTACGTTTATCCCCGTCATACTTCAAGCCGCCAGAGGAAACACCGTTACGTCGCCGTCTGGGGAAACCTGAAGGTTCGGAGATAAAATCGTTGCCAGTAGCACTCATTTTATCCTTATATTAGTATCATACTCTTAATCTTTGCTGAATCGAAGCAGCAACAAATTCATTCACCCCATCTGCTTTTTATTTGCGCAAAGCCCGGCAGATCAAATGCGAAAGCAGTTCCAACTGTCGGGCCGTTTCCATACTTAGCCAAACATAGCCGTGGATGGGGGTTTCAGCCACCGCGTCGCCCTGCTGCTCGTTCATTAGCTGCCGCAACTCGGCAGCAATATCATTCAGTTTACCGGTGTTTGCCAGTACCGGCTGCGGGTTGCCTTCAAACAACGCGTGGGCGATCGTTAACAAGGTTTGCTGCGTCATCTGCTGGGTTTCACGCAATGTGTGCGCGTTAAGCATCACAAAATGGCTGGCGCGCGTCGCCCAGTGGGCGTTGATTTGTAATTCAAGCATACAAACCAGATTGCGGTTGATGGTCTGAATGGCCTCGAAAATAGATTTTTGTATCCGGGTTTCTTTACTGGCGGGCGTTATCAGCCCGCGCATTTTGACGACATCGTTCAGCAACCGTTGCAAATGTTTATCCAACCGGGGGCGCTCCAGCAAATTCGGCGACAGCGCTGCCTGATACACCCGATTATACGCCGTGACGCAATGCGCCAGTTGGATGCGCCAGTGCAAAAAGGCGCGCTGGGGCCAGATGCCGGTAAACAACATTGCCAGTAGCGCCCCCAAAATCACATCCCCGCCACGCCATAATGCCGTATTCATATCACCAGCGGGAGCGCCGACAACAACGGCGAGCGTTATGCCTATCAGTAGCGCCTGATACGGTTTTTTCCCTAATGCCAGCCAGCCGCACAAAAACATCGCTATCGCACACCACACCAGCATCAACGGTAAGGAAAAGAGCTCCAGGCGTAGCGCCACCAGCCCTAACGCCGCGCCCAGGATCGTACCGCCTATGCGCTCAAAAGCACGAGGCACTACATTTCCCCAGAATGAGATGGGCCCCATAATCACCACTAACGTGATTAGCGGCCATGTGCCCTCGGGAATAGAAAACAGACGAACCAGCAGAAAGGTAAGAATGAACGCCAGGGCGATACGTATGCCGTGCACGATGCGATAATGACGGTACAACCGTATTTCAAAAGGGCTTAATGACTTATCGGCACGCACGCTTGCGCTCCTTACGGGAATGGCAAAAAATGCATTGTACCTGCTTTATAGCAAAAATAGCGCACTGGCGGACGGAACACATTATCCGTCCGCTCTTTTCAGCCAAGAAACCAGTCGATCACTTCCGCTGTACCGGAATATACATTTCAATATCCCAGTATCCATCTTCCATACCGTTATTCAGATAGGTTTCAAAACAGGGCGCAGAGGCTATCTGATAAGCGCTATCCTGCTCCAGGACGTCAAAAAACCGTTCCCACGGCTTCGCAAAGTCACGGTCTTCCACTCGCGCGACAGCAGTGGCATATTCGCCGCCTTCAATGGCGGTCACGATTACGCCTTCACTATTGTCCGGCAGGATGAAATTCTCTGCCACGGACACCACGGTATCGCAGCGGAGTTTTTCTGCAGGTACGACATCTGGATTGTCGTAATAGACGGCAATCCATTCAACTGGCACGATCCGCTGTCGATCCACCCACGTCATCAGTTGTTCAAAACCCTGCTTCACGGTGTGTTCCCATGGACCGACCATGTGGAAACCGGCTATCTTGCGTTTTTGTTCCTGCCTGATTTCGTAATCCATGCTGCCTCCGTCACTTTACCATACTGTATGAATGTACAGTATAATTACAGCATTTTACGGTCACAAGGACAGCGTGATCATTTTGTGAGCAACCTCGCAATCCCGCCCTTTTGACACCTCAGATGACGGTGAACGGTATGTGACAACGGCTTACGCTTTATGCTGAAAATAGTCGCTCAGACGAGAGAACATACCGCCTTTACCCACCGATTCCAGAGTGACCAGCGGCCACTGAGCGATCAGTTTATCCCGATCGTAGAGCTCTATTTCACCTACCTGTTGATGAGCGGCGATTGGCGCCTCCAGCTCTTTTCTATCCAGCACATATTTTGCTTTGATATGCGGAATTTCCGCTTTAGGCAGCGCCATCCAGAAATCCTGTTCCGTACCCAGCGCAATCTTTTCTTTGTCTCCATACCAGATTCGCTCGCTGCCCACTTTTTTACCGCTGTGCAAAATCTGCACCGTCGCAAAGTTTTGCAGGCCCCACTGCAACAGTTTTCGCGCCTGTTCTTCACGGCCTTTCGAACTTTTCGCTCCCATCACAACAGCGATAAGTCGACGCTGCCCGTCCACCGCCGATGCGATAAGATTATATCCCGCCCCCGATGTGTGTCCGGTTTTAAGCCCATCAATATGCATGGTCTTATCCCACAACAAGCCGTTGCGGTTCTGCTGCGTGATGCCGTTCCAGGTCAGGCTTTTCTCGCTGTACATGTGATAAAATTCAGGTTCGCCGTGAATAATCGCCCGGGAGAGTACGGCCAGATCATACGCGGAGCTATGTTGTCCCGGCGCATCCAGACCGTGGACGGTTTCAAAATGGGTATCCTGCAAATTGAGTTTTTTCACATAGCTGTTCATCATCGCCACAAACTGCGGCTGCCCGCCCGCGATATAATCCGCCAGCGCCACACAGGCATCGTTACCGGAATCCACGATTAAGCCACGGCTTAAATCACGCACCGACACGCGATCCCCTTCTTTTAAAAACATCAACGAGGAGCCGACAAACACCGGATTATCCTTCGCCCAGGCGTCGCGCCCAACGGTGACGATATCGTCAGGGCTGATACGATGACTATCGATGGCGCGATCGACGACGTAGCCCGTCATTAGCTTGGTAAGGCTGGCAGGATTACGTTGCTGGTGTTCATTACCGGCGGTAAGAACCTGTCCCGTAGTGTAATCCATCAACACCCAGGCGCCTGCATCAATGGCTGGCGGTTGGGGAGCAAAACTTACGGCATCGGCCGCAAGCGCAGGAGAAAGGTGCATCGCGAATAAAGAAGCGGCAATAAACAAACGGCGTTTCAACAGCATGTCCTCAGGATGGTCTCTATTTGCCGTTCTTTTTACGGAAGTTCAGTTAAACAAACATGGATAAATTGCAAGAAAATGTGACACAAGGCACATTTTCTTGCTGACTTCATTTTATGGATACGCTCAGACGGCGGACTTATCCCCGCGCGGCGCGGTACGATGACGATGATAGCCGTCAACCATGCTACGGAAAATTTGTCCCGGCGTGTCGCCAAGAGTACACAGATAGAGATGCGCGCAAATAAACAGTAAGCCGATGATAGCAAGCGCCATATGCAGCACCAGCATCACAGGGCCCAGACCCGCAACCTGCGGATAGAGACACAGCAAACCGGTGATGATTAACAGCGGTACCAGCGCGTACATAATCGCCAGATATGCCAGTTGTTGCAGTGGATTGAACTTATTCTGCTCTGTTGCCGCGAACGGATGCGCTTCCCCTTTCATAATGCCAAAAAGGTAAAAACGCGTCTGGCGTATGCAGCGCGTTACCAGTCCGGAAAAATTTACCCGATAGTGACGCCCGTTACCTGTGGTGAGGTTGATCAGCACAAACCCGACCCAGAAAGCCAGTAAGGCAAAACCACACCAGGTATGCACTTGTACCATTAGCGCTACAGGGCCGAGAGAAAAATGACCAAATAAACCGCTTAACAGTAATAAAACAAACAGTAACGCATTTCCCCAATGCCAACGGCGAATCGCCAGCGAGTAGAGATAGTCACGATGCTCTTCGCCGCCCGCCGTTTTTGGCGCCAGCATCCGGCGCAATAACGCATGGATAACCAGCCCAACAAGCATGAGCAGCACCACGACGCCTGCGTAAATTAACCACAGCGGCCAATAATCTGGCGCATAATGTAGTTCCGCTCCCCAGATAGTATTCATGCTTTACCCTCCTGATGGACTTCTTTACGACGGTACAGACTGACCGCGCCGCTACGCGCCTCCTGCTGGCGATAGACCTCTTTCTGACCGACCCAGCGCTGGATCTCGCTCTCATCCAGTCTGCCGAATTTCAGCGCGTCCGTTGGGCAAACGGATACGCACGCCGGAGACTGGCCAGCCGCCAACCGCGTGTCGGCACAGAAGTTACACTTGTCGGCGACACCGGTTTGCGGATTCAAATAGCGCACATGGAAAGGACACGCGGCAACACAATAATCGCAGCCAATACAGCGCGATTTATCCACCTGCACGATCCCGTTTTCATCACGATATGACGCTCCGGTAGGACAAACGCTGACACATGGCGCATTTTCACAGTGCTGACAGGAGACGCGGACAAATTGAAAATGGGTTAGTGCGTTGGATGCCTGTTCAGGGGCGCGAATTTGTACCTGTACGCGGCTAAATCCCTCCGGTACGTCATTAAGCACTTTGCAGGCAACGGTACACGCCTGGCAGCCGATACAACGTTTTTCATCATGCAGCATGACGTACTGATTCGTTAAATGATTCATGGTTCCCTCCTCCCTCATGCCCGGCTCAGCGTCACGCCTGCGGTATGCACTACCGTACCGGATACCGGACTCGTCACGTGCGGCAGTAAATTGCCACAGTGGATACCGTGTGTCGTCGCCGCCGTTTTGGCCCCAGCTTTAGCGCCAAATCCCATATAGACAAAAAGCGTGTCCGGGCGGATTCCGGGCGTCACCAGCGCCTTACCTTTCTCTTTACCCGTAGCATTTTCCAGCCAGATCTCATCTCCGGTCTTAATGCCTTTTTCTTGCGCCGTTTGCGGATGGACCCAGACCGCGTTATCCCACATTAGCTCGCTGAGTAAAGGTACGTACTGCGTCGCGCCATTGGTATGCACAGCCACTTTGCCCTGAATGAAGTAAAGCTCATTCTCTTTTTTAAGCGCAAAGTCACGAACGCGCGGAACGCCGTAGCCTGGGAGCAATTCCTCCAGGGTTGCGGAATAAAGTTCGATTTTGCCGGAGGGCGATTTGAAGCGAAGCTGTTCGCCATAGGTGTTGTCGCTGTCCGTCGCGATAGCGCCGGGGTAACGCGCCGTAAACTGGCGAACGGATTCTGGTTCGCGTAATAGCAGCGGAACGCCCCATTCGAGATACCCTTTCTGTCGGAGTTCCTTCGCTAAGGCATGGTCGCCGTTCAACTGATAGAGTTGGCGCGTCTGCATATCCTGCCACGGATAGTACTGCCCTAATCCCAACAGCTCGCCAAGCTCTTTCCAGATTTGCCAACTCGGACGCGCCTCGCCAATCGGCTCTACGACCTGTTGGCGCAGAGCGTAAGCCGGGTGCAGTCCCGACATATCCGATACCTCTTCGTCCCGTTCGAGATAGGTGCATTCCGGCAGCAGATAGTCGGCATATGCCGCGCTCTCGCTCAAATAGACATCGCAGCTGACCACCAGATCCAGTTGCTCAACGGTTTTTACCAGGTCCGAACGACAGGTGACGGTCTGGAAAGGATTATGCCGCGACATAATCCACGCCTTTATCGGGTAAGGCTTCTGGGTTAACACCGCGTCCATAATGCTTTGCACCACGCCGCCGCCAGCGGCGATATATTTAAACTGCGGTGCGACCAAATCGATTCGTTGCGCCGTCGGTTTCGGCATATTTTTAATGTTGAGTTTCGCCAGCGTTGGCGCGACCTTTTCTCCGGCCAGTTTGTTGTAAACCGACGCGTTTTTTTTCTGATATAGCCCGCCTTCGCGCTCAATATTACCGAGCAGTACATTAAGCGTAAAAATCATACGCCGCATATCGATCTCTTCCTGCGAGAACGTCGCGCGATGACCAGGACTGACAATAGCGTGAGGCGCGCAGGCGGCCAGTTCGCGTGTCACCCGGACAATAACGTCGGCTGGGACATCGGCCTGCGCGGCGGCCCATTCCGGCGTCGTCTCTTTTACCGCCTGTGCTAACTGTTCAAATCCGCTGGTATAACGCTCAACAAAAGACGCATCGTAGAGTTGTTCATCAATCATGACGTGGCACATCGCCAGCAGAACCGCTAAATCCCCCCCGGGACGAATAGCGTGCCACTCATCCGCCTTGCTGGAAAATATCGACAAACGCGGATCGAAGCTCACCATTTTGGCCCCCTTCTCCTGCGCGGTCATTAACTCATGGGTATCGGCAACTTCAATCCCTTCATACAAATTGTGGCCAAACGAAACCAGATAGCGCGTGTTAGCGATATCCATCGCCAGATCGCCGCCCATCATCACTTTTGCCGCAATGGCTTTCCCGGCAGGGCATGTTGAGGCGTGAGTAAAGGTATTAGGCGAACCAAAGGCCGTAGCCAGATGGAAAAGATGGCTGGAGAGCGAGCCCGATTTGGAAGAGAAAGCCACGGTCTCGGGGCCATGCTGCGCTTTGATGGCATTCATTTTCGCCGCGATTTCCTGGTAAGCCTGTTGCCAGCTAATCACCTGCCATTCACCGTCGCCGCGTGGCCCGGTGCGTTTCATAGGTTTTACAATCCGTTGCGGGTCATTGACCAGGCTGACGCCGCTCCCGCCCCTGGCGCATATGCGCGTCCCCTGCTGCGGCGCAGAAGGATTGCCCTGGATAAAAACGGTCTTGTTATTGACTACCTGCGCCTGAATAGGGCAACGAAAGGAACACATTTCGCACAAGCTTGGCGTTAGCGTGGTTTTACCGTTAATGCCGGCAATCGGGTTGCGCGCCAGCGCCCCGGGCGGAAAAGCGCCCAGCGCGCAGGCAGAGCAGCCGATGCCTACCCCCTGCAAAAAAGAACGACGACTAATGCTCATATAACCTCCTGTTATTAGATATAGCTGAAGATTATATTTAATTTGTATTATGAAATGTCGGCTTCAATCACAATTTGAAATAGTTGTTAAAATGAAGATGCCGACACGATAAAACCTTTTGTTTTATAAAAATTTTATATTTTCTGAACACGCACATGGACTGTCATTAAATAATCAGCAGAATTATCAAACAACTCACTGTTAATTATAAAAATGATACAACTCCAATAACACGTAATAATATTTTAAAAAAAACGATTAGTTCCTGAAAAGCGATTTCGCGCGGCTTTTCGCAGTTCTTTCTCATACGCGCCGGACCGTCCGCCGACGATATCCCGAATGCCGGCGAAAAAACGCTGATTGAGCATCAAAGCGGATTTACTTTTGCGCACTTATAGGCTTCGTTACCCGACCCGCTCTCTTATGCATGGATTTTTCCTCAGATACGTCAGCATCCCACAATACGGTGACATGATGGCAGGATGGACACTTTCTGAAAGAAACCTGCCAGATAACATGGTGAATTGTGATCTCCATCGCCATACCGACATATGAAACTTACTTCTAAGGCGTTAAAAATCCAGACCGTTTTTCCATAATGATGTTGATAAGGAATTCTAATGAAAATATCATCAGGCACAATTAATTTTTCTACTATTCCTAACCAGGTTAAAAAATTAATTACCTCTATTCGTGAACATACGAAAAACGGGCTCGCCTCAAAAATAACCAGTGTTAAAAACACGCATACATCTTTAAATGAAAAATTTAAAACAGGAAAGGACTCACCGATTGAGTTCACGTTACCACAAAAAATAAAAGGCTTCTTTCAGCCGAAAGATAAAAACACCTTAAACAAAACATTGATTACTGTTAAAAATATTAAAGATACAAATAATACAGGTAAGAAAAATATTTCAGAAGAAGATGCCTCAAAAATGACTGCAGCATTCATGCGTAAGCATATAGCAAATCAATCACGTGATTATAATTACAGAGTGACAGGTGCGGCCCCGCTCCCCGGTGGAGTCTCTGTATCAGCCAATAACAGGCCAACGGTTTCTGAAGGTAGAACACCACCAGTATCCCCCTCCCTCTCACTTCAGGCTACGTCTTCCCCGTCATCACCTGCCGACTGGGCTAAGAAACTCACGGATGCAGTTTTACGACAGCAAGCCGGAGAACCCCTTACGACCGCAGATCGCGATTTTTCAAACGCAGATTTCCGTAATATTAAATTCAGCAAAATATTGCCCCCCAACTTCATGAAGCGAGACGGCGATATTATCAAGGGGTTCAACTTTTCAAATTCAAAATTTACTTATTCTGATATATCTCATTTACATTTTGACGAATGCCGATTCACTTATTCGACACTGAATGATGTAGTCTGCAGTAATACGAAATTTAGTAATTCAGACATGAATGAAGTGTCTTTACTGTATTCAATTACTACACAACAACAGCCCTCTTTTATTAATACAACCTTAAAAAATACGCTTATACCTCACAAAGCCAACCTCTCCGACGTTATTTTAAATGAACCGGATAATTCATCACCTCCGTCAGTGTCAGGGGGCGGAAATTTTATTCGTCTAGGTGATATCTGGCTGCAAATGCCACTCCTTTGGACTGAGAACGCTGTGGATGGATTTTTAAATCATGAACATAATAATGGTAAAAGTATTCTGATGACCATTAACAACCTGCCCGATAAATACAGACAGGAAAAAGTCCGGGCAATGGAAGATCTGGTAAAGTCATTTCGGAGTGGCCGCTTAACAGAGGCACGTATCCGGCCAGTTGAAAGCTCGCTGGTGAGCGTACTGGCCCACCCCCCCTATACGCAAAGTGCGCTTATCAGCGAGTGGATCAGGCCTGTTCAGGAACGTTTTTTTGCCCACCAGTGCCAGACCTATAATGACGTTCCCCTGCCGGCTCCTGACACATATTATCAGCAGCGCATACTGCCTGTGTTGCTGGATTCGTTTGACAGGAACAGCGCCGCCATGACCACTCACAGCGGACTCTTTAATCAGGTGATTTTACACTGTATGACAGGCGTGGACTGCACTGATGGCATCCGCCAGAAAGCTGCAGCGCTTTATGAACAGTATCTTGCTCACCCGGCGGTGTCTCCCCACATCCATAATGGGCTCTTCGGCAATTATGACGGCAGCCCGGACTGGACAACCCGCGCGGCAGATAATTTCCTGCTGCTTTCCTCCCAAGATTCAGACACGGCGATGATGCTCTCCACTGACACGCTGTTAACAATGCTAAACCCTACTCCTGACACTGCATGGGACAACTTTTACCTGCTGCGAGCCGGAGAGAACGTTTCCACCGCGCAAATCTCTCCGGTAGAGTTATTCCGTCATGACTTTCCGGTGTTTCTCGCCGCATTTAATCAGCAGGCCGTGCAGCGACGCTTTGGGGAACTGATTGATATCATCCTCAGCACTGAAGAGCACGGGGAGCTGAACCAGCAGTTTATTGCCGCCACGAACCAGAAACATTCCACCGTGAAGTTGATTGATGATGCCTCAGTGTCGCGTCTGAACACCATTTTTGACCCCCTGCTTCCTGAAGGCAAACTCAGCCCGGCACACTACCAGCACATCCTCAGTGCTTATCACCTGACTGACGCCACCCCACAGAAGCAGGCGGAAACCCTGTTCTGTCTCAGTACCGCATTCGCACGCTATTCCTCCAGCGCCATTTTCGGCACTGAGCATGACTCTCCGCCGGCCCTGAGAGGCTATGCGGAGGCGCTGATGCAGAAAGCCTGGGAGCTGTCTCCGGCGATCTTCCCGTCCAGCGAACAGTTTACCGACTGGTCCGACCGTTTTCACGGCCTCCATGGCGCCTTTACCTGTACCAGCGTTGTGGCGGATAGTATGCAACGTCATGCCAGAAAATATTTCCCGAGTGTTCTGTCATCCATCCTGCCACTGGCCTGGGCGTAGTCCAGCCTTAACCCGCATGGAATTAAGGGACACAGCGTTGTGTCCCTCTGTAAATAGACCCGTTTTAGTCCATGCATTTTTTGAGATCCCGGCCAGATTGACCCTGGCCTAAATTCCATACAGTACTAAATCGGAATCAGTAATTTCAGATGAACCGGAATATGGTTTACCATAGAGGGAGCGTAGCTTAGTGTCGCTGATGGTCATTTTAGTATTTTGTACTCACCATCGCATGTACGAACATTAGCAACAATATCAATTGGTGTACAAATACAATCCATCAACGACAAAATAAAAGAATAAAATATTTCATATACATATAACATCAGGCGTGTACATCAAGTGACAGTTAAAAACGACAGCATACAGAGCACATTCCTCTTCCACGATTACGAAACCTTCGGTACGCATCCGGCCCTCGACAGACCTGCGCAATTCGCCGCGCTCCGTACGGATAACGACTTCAACGTTATTGGCGAGCCGGAGGTGTTTTATTGCAAACCCGCCGATGATTATCTACCGCAGCCCGGCGCAGTGCTGATTACCGGCATCACGCCGCAGGAAGCGCGTGAGAAAGGAGAAAACGAAGCCGCTTTCGCCAGACGCATTCATGCGCTGTTTACCGTTCCTAAAACCTGCGTTGTGGGCTACAACAATGTGCGCTTTGATGATGAAGTCACGCGCAATATTTTTTATCGCAACTTTTACGATCCCTATGCCTGGAGCTGGCAGCATGATAATTCACGTTGGGATCTATTGGATGTCATGCGCGCCTGTTATGCGCTGCGCCCGGAGGGAATTAACTGGCCGGAAAACGACGACGGCCTGCCCAGCTTTCGTCTGGAACATTTAACCCAGGCGAACGGGATCGAACACAGCAACGCGCATGATGCGATGGCGGATGTCTACGCCACTATTGCGATGGCGCAACTGGTGAAAACACGCCAGCCGCGGCTGTTTGATTATCTTTATAGCCACCGCAGTAAACATAAACTGGCGGCGCTGATTGACGTTCCGCAAATGAAGCCGCTGGTACATGTCTCCGGCATGTTTGGCGCGTGGCGCGGTAATACAAGCTGGGTCGCGCCGCTGGCGTGGCATCCTGAAAACCGTAACGCGGTGATCATGGTCGATTTAGCAGGCGATATTTCTCCTCTTCTTGAGCTGGACAGCGACACCCTTCGCGAGCGGCTTTATACGGCCAAAACCGATCTTGGCGATCACGCCGCAGTGCCGGTAAAGCTGGTGCATATCAATAAATGTCCGGTACTGGCGCAGGCGAATACCTTGCGCCCGGAGGATGCCGACCGGCTGGGAATTAACCGCCAGCACTGCCTGGATAACCTGAAAGTGTTGCGTGAAAACCCGCAGGTCCGCGACAAAGTGGTGGCGATTTTCGCCGAAGCCGAACCTTTTGCCGCCTCGGATAACGTTGATGCCCAGCTCTATGATGGTTTTTTCAGCGATGCCGATCGCGCAGCCATGAAAATCGTACTCGAAACCGAGCCGCGTAACCTGCCCGCGCTGGATATTACCTTTGTCGATAAGCGCATTGAGAAGCTGCTGTTTAATTACCGCGCACGCAATTTTCCCGGTACGCTGGATGACGCAGAGCAGCAGCGCTGGCTGGAGCATCGCCGTCAGGTGCTGACGCCGGAGTTTTTACAACAGTATGCCAACGAATTGCAGATGCTTTCTCAGCAGTATGCGGAAGATAAAACGAAGCTGGGGTTGCTGAAATCACTGTGGCAGTACGCAACTGAGATTGTGTAATTGACCAATGCCTGACGGGCATTGTTAATCCAGAGCGGATAAATAGTGACGCCGCCATCCGGTAAACATGCTGGATGACAAACAAAAAACCGGAGGCACTGCCTCCGGTTTTACTATTGCCGATAATACGCGCGATTACGCGACGTCTTCGTACTGTGGAACCGGGTTGCGGAAGCTTTTAGTTACGCACGCCAGATAAATCAGCCCGATACCCGCCCAGATCAGGCCCAGTACCATTGAGCTCTCTTCCAGGTTAACCCACAACGCACCAACCGTGAGCGCGCCGCACATCGGCAGGAACAGATACTGGAAGTGATCTTTCAACGTTTTATTACGCTTCTCACGGATCCAGAACTGCGAAATCACCGACAGGTTAACAAAGGTAAACGCGACCAGCGCACCAAAGTTAATCAGCGCCGTCGCCATCACCAGGTCAAAATTAATCGCCAGCAGCGCGATCGCCCCGACCAGGATGATGTTCATCGCTGGCGTACGCCATTTCGGATGAACGTAACCGAAGAAGCTTTTCGGGAATACGCCGTCACGCCCCATTACGTACATCAGGCGCGCTACGCCTGCATGCGCCGCCATACCGGAAGCCAGCACGGTGATAGTAGAGAAGATCAGCGCACCAACCTGGAAGGTTTTACCCGCCACGTACAGCATGATTTCCGGCTGAGACGCATCCGGATCTTTAAAGCGAGAGATATCCGGGAAGTACAATTGCAGGAAATAGGTTGCAAAGATGAAGATCAGGCCGCCAATCAGCGCGGTCAGGAAAATCGCACGCGGGATCACGCGTTCAGCATCTTTGGTCTCTTCCGACAGGTTACTGATGCCGTCAAAGCCGGTAAAGGAGAAGCACAGGATCGTCGCTCCCGTAATCATCGGGATAACGTGCGCATCGCCGGACCAGAACGGACGGGTGCTCGCCAGCGTACCGGCGCCTTCGCCTTCAAATACGCCATAAACCACCATGCCCAGAATGACCGCAATCAGCACCACCTGTAGCACTACAATCACGGTGTTGAAGTTAGCGACCGATTTGAGGCTGCGCAGGTTAAAGGCCGTCATAAAGGCCACCAGCGCCACGACAAACACCCATGACGGAATGGAGGGCACCAGCGCTTCAAAATAAATTTTCGCCAACAGAATGTTGATCATCGGCGCGAACAGATAATCGAGCAGAGAAGACCAACCCACCATAAAGCCAACGGTCGGGCTGATGGATTTCTGGGCATAGGTGTACGCCGAACCCGCGGAAGGGTAGCGACGCACCAGTTTCCCGTAGCTCAACGCCGTAAACAGAATCGCGATTAACGCGAATGCATACGCCGTCGGTACGTGACCGTCAGTGAGGCCTGAAACGATACCAAATGTATCGAACAGCGTCATCGGCTGCATATAGGCAAGACCCATCATTACAACCGGAACTAACGTAAGCGTTTTACGTAATTCCACGCGAGAGGTGTTTGGAGTAACGTTATGCGACATGGTCATTCTCCTTTACGGCGAATGCCGTCGCGTAAGCAAAAAATTGCCCCATTTTCTGGATTCCTCAGCGACAACAACTGTCGATTTTTAAGTAAGTATCTATCCGGTACGAAGCCCGGCCTCTTGGTATTGAATGATGTGTTTGAAGCAAAAAAATAACCGACGCGTATTAAAACGTCGGTTAGTGTCATTTTTTGCAAGCGGCGTATTCTGCCCTAAATTGAAGTGAAATGACAAGAGAATGCGAGCGCGTTCAAAAAATTATTTTTCATAAGCGATTGATTTTTAAACCGGCGATTTTGCATACACCCCAACAATAGCATTATTTGCTAAAATTTCATCCCGCCACCAGCCGCTGGCCAGCCCGGCGGTCTGTTCATTCCAGCCAACCCACACCGGTTCATAGACGATTTGCGCCACAACTTTCTTCTCTATAAGCGCGCCGCTTTCCAAAAATCGCTGCGCCAGATAACGCGGTAAATAGCCGCATCCCAGGCCGCTAATTTGCAGCTCCAGCTTGGTTTTAAAATCAAACACGGTAATCGCTTCCTGAGCGTCGAGCAGTTCAGACCCTATTGATCGCGAGGAATGGACGCTATCGCCAACCACAATCGCGCGAAAACGTTTGATCGTCTGGCGGCTAAGCGGTTCCTCTTCATGAACCAGCGGATGATGCGGGGCGACAGCAAACACCAGTTCAAGATCGCCCAGTCTTGCAAAGCCAAAGCCGGTGTCAGGCGGCGGCGCGCGCATGGCGCCAACGATGATATCCGCCCTTCCCTGCGTCAGCGTCTCCCATGAACCGCCGAGAACGCCATTAACAAATTTAAGGCGCGTCACGCTGTGGCGTTGATAAAAAGCGTCGATAAGCGGGGCCAGAAGAGAAAAGGGAAAGGTATCATCCACACCGATGACCAGTTCGTTCTCCCAGCCTTCATGCAGTTTAATCGCCTGCTTTTCCAGCTCGCGAACGGTGTGCAGCACTTCACGGCCTTTTTCCAGTAGCATCTTACCGGTTCGCGTAAATCGCGCGCGATGCCCGCTACGGTCGAGCAGTTGGATATTAAGATCGTTTTCCAGCTTATGAACGGTATAACTGAGGGCGGACGGCGTTTTAAATAATTTTGCCGACGCCGCCGCGAAGCTGCCTTCTTTTTCTAACGCATCAAGAATAACCAGAACGTCCAGCAGTGGTTTCATACTCGTCCCCTTGCGCTATATGGCGACCACCTGCTGGACAGCGACTCACTCCATCGGCATCACCAGCGGATCGGGATATTGATATTCAAATCCCAGCTCATTACAAATCCGGCTACCGTCGATAATCTTCCCTTTGCCGTTGTCCGGTGCGTCACGAAAATGCGGCGGCGCCATTCCCAGCAAACGCGTCATTTGCGGATAAAACACGTTGCGGGCTGGATGCGCCGGCGCACATATATTATAGATGTGCCCTCCTTTTGGTGCCTGTAGCAAGAGGGTAATTGCGCCAACCACGTCTTCAAGATGCACCAGATTGACCCCGTGTTGACCATCCGGCGCGGTTTTTCCAGCAAAGAAACGTCCGGGGTGGCGTCCAGGCCCGACCAACCCCGCCAGCCGCAGAATATCCACTGACGTGCCCGGCAGATTATGCAGCCAATCTTCCAGTTCCTTCAGGGTACGCCCGCTGGCCGTGACCGGATTACGCGGCGTATTCTCTTTCACCACGCCTTGCGCATCGCCGTAAACAGACGTCGAACTGGTAAAAATAATACGCGGGATACGATAAGCCAGCGCGCTGTCGACCAGTTCCTGCATCGCCTGCAGATAAAAATCCTCTCCCGGACCGCTACGGCGCGCGGGCAGTGTTATCACCAGCGCATCGACATCCAGCAGAGCGTCAAGATCGTCCGCCTCACAGACCAGCTCCGGCTCCAGACGCAGCGGATAGCTTTCAATTCCACTCATACGGGCCGCTTCCACCCCGTCAAGGGTGGTTTTGCTGCCGGTAACCTGCCAGCCTCTCGCTGCCAGCGACATTGCCAGCGGCATGCCTAACCAACCTAAACCGACAATTGCGACCTTTTTCATCCATTTTCTCCTGACTTTAACGCCTTATACATAAGGCTACGCCAGCCCGCCGTGACTGACAATTCATACTATAAATGCGAAATGAAAAAAGCGCTTGCTTTAAGGCGTAAAAGTGGTTTAGGTTAAAAGGTATCAAATGAATAAGCATTCATCGGAATTTTTATGACACGCGTTCAATTTAAACACCACCATCATCACCATCATCCTGACTAGTCTTTCAGGCGATGTGTGCTGGAAGACATTCAGATCTTCCAGTGGTGCATGAACGCATGAGAAAGCCCCCGGAAGATCATCTTCCGGGGGCTTTTTTTTGGCGCGCGATACAGACCGGTTCAGACAGGATAAAGAGGAACGCAGAATGTTAGACAACACCCGCTTACGCATAGCTATTCAGAAATCAGGCCGTTTAAGCGATGATTCACGAGAATTGCTGGCCCGCTGCGGCATAAAAATTAATTTACACACTCAGCGCCTGATTGCGATGGCGGAAAACATGCCGATTGATATCCTGCGCGTGCGTGATGATGACATTCCGGGTCTGGTGATGGATGGCGTGGTCGATCTCGGCATTATCGGCGAGAACGTGCTGGAAGAAGAGCTACTCAACCGCCGCGCGCAGGGCGAAGATCCGCGCTATTTTACCCTGCGCCGTCTTGACTTCGGCGGCTGCCGTTTATCGCTGGCAACGCCGGTTGACGAAGCCTGGGACGGCCCGGCCGCGCTGGACGGTAAACGTATCGCTACCTCTTATCCGCACCTCCTCAAACGCTACCTCGACCAGAAAGGCGTCTCTTTTAAATCGTGTCTGTTAAATGGTTCTGTCGAAGTCGCGCCGCGCGCGGGGCTGGCCGACGCTATCTGCGATTTGGTCTCTACCGGCGCGACGCTTGAAGCTAACGGCCTGCGTGAAGTCGAAGTTATCTACCGCTCTAAAGCCTGTCTGATTCAGCGCGACGGTGAGATGGCACAGAGCAAGCAAGAGCTGATCGATAAATTGCTGACCCGTATTCAGGGCGTGATTCAGGCGCGCGAATCGAAATACATCATGATGCACGCGCCAAGTGAACGCCTGGAAGAGGTTATCGCCCTGCTGCCAGGCGCCGAAAGGCCGACAATTCTGCCGCTGGCGGGCGAGCAACAGCGCGTGGCGATGCACATGGTCAGCAGCGAAACGCTGTTCTGGGAAACCATGGAGAAACTGAAAGCGCTTGGCGCCAGCTCGATTCTGGTACTGCCGATCGAGAAGATGATGGAGTGATCTGACGCCTGATGGCGCTGCGCTTATCAGGCCTACGTAATGCGTTGATATTTTGGGTTCAGTAGGCCGGATAAGGCGGAACCCTGTGATGGAGTAAAGACCATGAGCTTCAATACCCTGATTGACTGGAACAGCTGTAGCCCTGAACAGCAGCGTGCGCTGCTGACGCGTCCGGCGATTTCCGCCTCTGACAGTATTACCCGGACGGTCAGCGATATTCTGGATAATGTAAAAACGCGCGGTGACGATGCCCTGCGTGAATACAGCGCTAAATTTGATAAAACAGAAGTGACAGCGCTACGCGTCACCCCTGAAGAGATCGCCGCCGCCGGCGCGCGTCTGAGCGACGAATTAAAACAGGCGATGGCCGCTGCCGTCAAAAATATTGAAACGTTCCATTCCGCGCAGACGCTACCGCCTGTAGATGTGGAAACCCAGCCAGGCGTGCGTTGCCAGCAGGTTACGCGTCCCGTCACGTCTGTCGGTCTGTATATTCCCGGCGGCTCGGCTCCGCTCTTCTCAACGGTGCTGATGCTGGCGACGCCGGCGCGCATTGCGGGATGTCAGAACGTAGTTCTGTGCTCGCCGCCGCCCATCGCTGATGAAATCCTCTATGCGGCGCAACTGTGTGGCGTGCAGGAAATCTTTAACGTCGGCGGCGCGCAGGCGATTGCCGCTCTGGCCTTCGGCAGCGAGTCCGTACCGAAAGTGGATAAAATTTTTGGCCCCGGCAACGCCTTTGTAACCGAAGCCAAGCGTCAGGTCAGCCAACGCCTCGACGGCGCGGCTATCGATATGCCTGCCGGGCCGTCTGAAGTACTGGTGATCGCCGACAGCGGCGCAACACCGGATTTCGTCGCGTCTGACCTACTCTCCCAGGCAGAACACGGTCCGGATTCGCAGGTGATCCTGCTGACGCCTGATGCTGACATTGCCCGCAAGGTGGCGGAGGCGGTAGAACGTCAACTGGCGGAACTGCCGCGCGCGGACACCGCCCGGCAGGCCCTGAGCGCCAGTCGTCTGATTGTGACCAAAGATTTAGCGCAGTGCGTCGCCATCTCTAATCAGTATGGGCCGGAACACTTAATTATCCAGACGCGCAATGCGCGCGATTTGGTGGATGCGATTACCAGCGCAGGCTCGGTATTTCTCGGCGACTGGTCGCCGGAATCCGCCGGTGATTACGCTTCCGGAACCAACCATGTTTTACCGACCTATGGCTATACTGCTACCTGTTCCAGCCTTGGGTTAGCGGATTTCCAGAAACGGATGACCGTTCAGGAACTGTCGAAAGCGGGCTTTTCCACTCTGGCATCAACCATTGAAACATTGGCGGCGGCAGAACGTCTGACCGCCCATAAAAATGCCGTGACCCTGCGCGTAAACGCCCTCAAGGAGCAAGCATGAGCACTGAAAACACTCTCAGCGTCGCTGACTTAGCCCGTGAAAATGTCCGCAACCTGGTACCGTATCAGTCCGCCCGCCGTCTGGGCGGTAACGGCGATGTCTGGCTGAACGCGAATGAATTCCCGACAGCGGTGGAGTTTCAGCTCACCCAACAAACGCTTAACCGCTACCCGGAATGCCAGCCAAAGGCCGTGATTGAAAACTACGCGCAATATGCTGGCGTAAAGCCGGAGCAGGTGCTGGTCAGCCGCGGCGCGGATGAAGGGATCGAGCTGGTGATCCGCGCCTTCTGCGAACCGGGGAAAGACGCCATTCTCTACTGTCCGCCCACTTACGGAATGTACAGCGTCAGCGCCGAAACTATTGGCGTAGAGCGCCGGACGGTTCCCGCGCTTGAAAACTGGCAGCTGGATCTACAGGGGATTTCCGACAACCTTGACGGCGCAAAAGTGGTGTTCGTTTGTAGCCCCAATAATCCTACCGGGCAACTTATCAACCCGCAGGATCTGCGCACGCTGCTGGAGTTGACACGCGGTAAAGCGATAGTCGTCGCCGACGAAGCTTATATTGAGTTTTGCCCACAGGCCACGCTGACAGGCTGGCTGGTTGAATATCCTCATCTGGTTATCCTGCGCACATTGTCGAAAGCTTTTGCGCTGGCGGGTCTGCGCTGCGGCTTTACTCTGGCTAATGAAGAGGTGATCAACCTGCTGTTAAAAGTGATCGCCCCTTATCCGCTTTCTACGCCAGTGGCGGATATCGCCGCCCAGGCGCTGAGCCCGCAGGGAATAAACGCAATGCGCGATCGCGTGGCGCAGACAGTGCAGGAACGTCAGTATCTGGTGAATGCCCTGCAACAGACCGCCTGCGTAGAACACGTCTTTGACTCTGAAACCAACTATATTCTGGCGCGATTTACTGCCTCCAGCAGCGTGTTTAAATCCTTATGGGATCAGGGCATTATCTTACGCGATCAGAATAAACAACCTTCTTTAAGCGGCTGCCTGCGGATTACGGTCGGCACCCGCCAGGAAAACCAGCGCGTCATTGACGCCTTACGTGCGGAGCCAGTATGAGTCAGAAGTATCTTTTCATCGACCGGGACGGAACCTTGATTTCCGAACCGCCAAGCGATTTTCAGGTAGACCGCTTTGATAAACTGGCCTTTGAGCCAGAGGTGATTCCCGTATTGCTGAAGCTGCAAAAAGCCGGTTTTAAGCTGGTGATGATCACTAACCAGGATGGACTTGGCACGCAAAGCTTCCCGCAGGCGGACTTCGACGGACCGCACAATCTGATGATGCAGATTTTCACTTCTCAGGGCGTATGCTTTGATGAGGTGCTGATCTGCCCTCACCTGCCCGCAGACGATTGCGAGTGCCGCAAGCCCAAAGTGAAGCTGGTGGAGCGTTATCTTGCGGAACAAGCGATGGATAGCGCCAACAGCTATGTGATCGGCGATCGTGCGACCGATATCCAGCTCGCTGATAATATGGGCATTACTGGTTTACGCTATCACCGTGAAACGCTGAACTGGACGATGATTGGCGAACAGCTAACGAAACGCGATCGCTATGCGCATGTGGTCCGCAACACCAAAGAGACACAGATTGATGTCAGCGTCTGGCTGGATCGCGAAGGCAACAGCAAGATTAATACCGGCGTCGGCTTCTTTGACCATATGCTCGATCAAATCGCCACCCACGGCGGCTTTCGCATGGAGATTACCGTTAAGGGCGATCTCTATATCGACGATCACCACACGGTAGAAGATACCGGACTGGCGCTCGGTGAGGCATTAAAACTGGCACTCGGCGACAAGCGCGGTATCTGCCGTTTTGGCTTTGTACTGCCGATGGATGAATGTCTGGCGCGCTGCGCGCTGGATATTTCCGGTCGTCCGCATCTGGAATATAAAGCTGAATTTACCTACCAGCGTGTGGGCGATTTGAGCACAGAGATGATTGAACACTTTTTCCGCTCACTCTCTTACACGATGGGCGTCACTCTGCATCTCAAGACTAAGGGTAAGAACGATCACCACCGTGTCGAAAGTTTGTTTAAAGCCTTTGGTCGAACGCTACGCCAGGCTATTCGCGTGGAGGGCGATACATTACCGTCCTCGAAAGGAGTGCTGTGATGAACGTCGTCATCCTTGACACCGGCTGCGCCAATTTAAGCTCGGTAAAATCCGCCGTGGCGCGCCACGGTTATACCCCGGTGGTCAGCCGCGAAGCGGAAATCGTATTACGCGCTGACAAACTCTTTCTACCCGGCGTCGGCACGGCGCAGGCCGCTATGGATCAACTGCGCGAACGTGAACTGATCGACTTAATTAAAGCGTGTACTCAGCCGGTACTGGGTATCTGCTTAGGGATGCAACTGCTGGGTCGTCGCAGCGAAGAGACGCGCGGCGTGGATCTGCTGAACATTATCGAACAAGACGTGCCGAAAATGACCGACTTTGGTCTGCCGCTGCCGCACATGGGCTGGAATCGTGTGTATCCGCAGGCGGGCAACCGACTGTTTCAGGGCATCGAAGATGGCGCCTATTTTTACTTTGTTCACAGCTACGCGATGCCGGTCAACCCGTGGACTATCGCCCAGTGCAATTACGGCGAGCCATTCACCGCGGCGGTACAGAAAGATAATTTCTTCGGCGTACAGTTCCACCCGGAACGTTCTGGCGCGGCGGGCGCTCAGTTGCTGAAAAACTTCCTGGAGATGTAATGATTATTCCGGCATTAGATTTAATTGACGGCACCGTGGTGCGTCTCCATCAGGGCGACTACGCCCGCCAGCGGGATTACGGTAACGATCCCCTGCCCCGTTTGCAGGATTACGCCGCCCAGGGCGCCGGGGTGCTGCATCTGGTAGATCTGACCGGCGCTAAAGATCCGGCGAAGCGACAGATACCGCTGATTAAAACCCTGGTCGCGGGCGTGAACGTGCCTGTTCAGGTCGGCGGCGGCGTGCGTACCGAAGAAGACGTTGCGGCATTACTGAAAGCTGGCGTTGCCCGTGTGGTCATCGGTTCAACGGCGGTGAAATCCCCTGACGTGGTGAAAGGCTGGTTTGAACGTTTTGGCGCGCAGGCGCTGGTGCTGGCGCTGGACGTTCGCATAGACGAACACGGCACCAAGCAGGTGGCGGTTAGCGGCTGGCAGGAAAATTCCGGCGTCTCGCTGGAACAACTGGTGGAGACCTATCTCCCTGTCGGCCTGAAACATGTACTGTGTACCGATATTTCTCGCGACGGCACGCTGGCGGGCTCTAACGTGTCGCTGTACGAAGAAGTATGCGCCAGATATCCGCAGATCGCCTTTCAATCCTCCGGCGGTATTGGCGATATCGATGATATTGCCGCCCTGCGCGGCACCGGCGTGCGCGGCGTGATTGTCGGGCGCGCGCTGTTAGAAGGGAAATTTACCGTTAAGGAGGCCATCCAATGCTGGCAAAACGTATAATTCCGTGTCTGGATGTTCGTGATGGTCAGGTGGTGAAAGGCGTACAGTTTCGCAACCATGAGATCATTGGCGATATCGTTCCGCTGGCCAAACGCTATGCCGACGAAGGCGCGGACGAACTGGTGTTCTATGACATTACCGCCTCCAGCGATGGCCGCGTAGTCGATAAAAGCTGGGTGGCGCGCGTTGCCGAGGTGATCGACATTCCGTTTTGTGTAGCGGGCGGTATCCGGTCAATTGACGACGCCGCCAAAATTCTTTCTTTCGGGGCGGATAAGATCTCTATCAACTCCCCGGCGCTGGCTGACCCAACGCTGATTACCCGTCTGGCTGACCGTTTTGGCGTACAGTGCATTGTCGTCGGGATTGATACCTGGTTTGACGACGCCACGGGGAAATATCATGTTAACCAGTATACCGGCGATGAAAACCGTACCCGCGTGACGCAGTGGGAGACGCTGGATTGGGTGCAAGAGGTACAACAGCGCGGCGCGGGGGAAATCGTCCTGAATATGATGAACCAGGACGGTGTGCGTAACGGTTACGATCTGACGCAGTTGAAAAAAGTCCGTGACGTTTGCCGCGTGCCGCTGATCGCCTCCGGCGGCGCGGGCACGATGGAACACTTTCTTGAGGCATTCCGTGATGCCGATGTCGACGGCGCGCTTGCCGCCTCCGTTTTTCATAAGCAAATCATCAATATTGGCGAATTAAAAGCGTACCTGGCAGGCCAGGGCGTGGAGATCAGGATATGTTAACAGAGCAACAACGCCGCGAGCTGGACTGGGAAAAAACCGATGGCCTGATGCCAGCCATCGTGCAACATGCGGTATCCGGCGAAGTATTGATGCTGGGCTATATGAACCCACAAGCGCTGGACAAAACCATTGAATCCGGCCATGTCACGTTCTTCTCACGCACGAAACAGCGTTTATGGACCAAAGGCGAAACCTCAGGCCATGTGCTGAATGTCGTCAGCATTGCGCCAGATTGCGACAACGATACACTGCTGGTGCTGGCAAACCCTGTCGGGCCGACCTGCCACAAAGGTACCAGCAGTTGCTTTGGCGACGCCAGCCATCAGTGGTTATTCCTGTATCAACTGGAGCAGCTACTGGCAGAGCGCAAAACCGCCGATCCGGCCAGCTCTTACACGGCGAAACTGTACGCCAGCGGTACTAAACGTATTGCGCAAAAAGTTGGCGAAGAAGGTGTAGAAACCGCGCTGGCGGCCACCGTCAATGATCGTTTTGAATTAACCAATGAAGCGTCTGATTTGATGTACCACCTGCTGGTGCTGTTGCAGGATCAGGATCTCAACCTCACCACCGTGATCGACAATCTTCGTAAGCGTCATCAATAAGCATAAAAAAACCGGGCAATGCCCGGTTTTTTAGTGAGAAATTTAACCTTTCGAAGCCAACCCACCATCCGGCAAAGAAGCTTACAAGGCTTTTGGCTTATAGCTACGTAGCGCATTGCGCCCTAGCACAATCCCGGCGCCGATCATCCCGCCCAGCAACACTGCCAGCACGAGGGTAATGGCTTTTTTCGGGCTATCGCGACGGACCGGCAGCGTCGGCTTCATCACATAACGATAGACGTGCACCGTATCGGCAGTCACTTTCAGATTTTTAATGTCCAGCAGTGTCTGCTTCGTCTGGTAATAGGCCGGAGAAAAGACCAGTGGACGCGTCGCTTCGTTCTGTATCATCGATTTCAGCGCATCGCTGCCCAGCAGGAACATCGTGTCCTGGGTAACATCCTGGGTTTGCTGAATCTGCGGCTGCGTGATTTTGGCCTCATCCGCATAACGCAACGCTTCTTCGATTTGCTTAATACGCAGATCTTTTTGTTCCTGCGCCACAACTTCCTGCGTCTCAAGAGACTCCTGCAACGTTTTGGTTTGCAGCGTGATGTTATCTTTCAGGTCAACTTCCAGTTCCTTAGCGACCTCTTCATCCACCTGTTGGATATATTCCGCCAGCCGACGCTGCGCCCCTTCAGCGGTAGTACTCACATAAGAAACCGAGAGTGGCAGCGCCTGCCCCTTTACCGACTGTTCAATGGTGAGCTTTTCCCGCTCTTTCTGATTATCCAGCGCTTCCGATAATGCGGAAAACGCAGAGCTAAAGCGGCTTATAAAATTCGCCTGCACTTCAGAGATTTTGGGAGCATTCCCGCCATACAAGACGTTGAGCGCGTTGGTATAGGTGGCAACCTGCGCGGCATCAGGTTGGGTAATAATCGCCGTGGATGTCCATTTTTCTTTGGCTATCATCAGGTAGCCTACGGCCAGCAAAATGGCGATAACAACGGCTACAATAATGGTCATCTTCCCACGCCATAACTGTAGCAATAACTCAATCAAATCAATCTGTTCCGGATCGTTCCCACGCCCGGAAGACGTATTACTATCCACTGTCATAGATACCCTAACTAAAAAAAGGATGAAGCTGGAGACAGTGTAGTCATAAAGCAAATATATGCCATAGGATTAATGATAAAAATCAGACATTATTTCCATTTGGTCAATAAATCATCGGGACTCATCAGCCCCGATTGCCTTATTAATCACTACCGAAAAGATCGCGGGTATACACTTTTTCAGCAACATCCAAAAGCTCTGCCGCCATCCTGTTGGAAATAATGACATCCGCCTGCTGTTTAAAGCAGTGCAAATCACGTTCAAGACGTGAGTTAAAGAAAGTATCTTCTTCCATTACCGGCTCATAGATGATGACCTCTACGCCTTTCGCTTTAATGCGCTTCATAATCCCCTGAATCGATGAGGCGCGGAAGTTATCGGAGCCACTCTTCATAATCAGGCGATAAATGCCCACCACTTTAGGCTTTCTGGCGAGGATAGCGTCGGCAATAAAATCTTTACGCGTACGGTTTGCTTCAACGATAGCGGAGATAATATTATTAGGCACCGACTGATAATTAGCCAGCAACTGTTTGGTATCTTTTGGCAAACAATATCCGCCATAACCAAAAGAGGGATTATTATAATGATTGCCAATACGCGGATCGAGGCACACCCCTTCAATAATTTGTCGGGTATTTAATCCTAACGTTTCAGCATAGCTGTCTAATTCATTAAAATAAGCGACTCGCATAGCGAGATAAGTATTGGCGAAAAGTTTAATGGCTTCCGCTTCAGTGGAGTCCGTAAACAGCGTCGGAATCTCCTGTTTAATAGCGCCTTCCTGGAGTAATGCGGCAAATTCTCTGGCGCGCTCAGACTGTTCCCCAATCACGATACGGGAGGGATAAAGGTTATCGTAAAGGGCTTTACCTTCACGTAAAAACTCCGGAGAGAAAATGATATTTTCTGTCGCAAACTTCTGACGCATTGCCGCCGTGAAGCCAACCGGCACCGTAGACTTAATAATCATCACGGCTGCGGGGTTGATGCTGATCACATCCTGAATGACCGATTCCACACTGGACGTATTAAAATAGTTGGTTTTGGGATCGTAATCCGTAGGCGTAGCAATGATGACGTAATCTGCATTCTGGTACGCATCAAACTTATCCAGCGTTGCCCTGAATCTGATGTTATCTTCCTTTAAAAATTGCTGAATTTCTTTATCAACAATCGGAGATATCCGATCATTTAACAGTTCAACACGGGAAGGAACAATGTCTAACGCCACCACATCATGATGTTGTGCAATAAGCAAACCATTAGACAAGCCAACATAACCCGTCCCGGATATCGTGATTTTCATTATTCGCTCTCAGAATTAACTTAATTATGAATCATGATGTATTTCGCATCCTGATAAGATATTAAAGTTTTAACGCCTGAGTATATAAAGTGCAACGCAGACGAAAACAATTCAGATTATCTTCATTACGATAAACACAGATTATTAAGTTAATATTAAGTAAAAGCGATAAATCAATAAGAATAGAGATAAAAAAAGCCCGGTATTAAACCGGGCTTAAACATTTTTGCAGAAATTATTCCAACCATTCGGTATGGAAAACACCTTCTTTATCAGTACGTTTATAGGTGTGCGCACCAAAGTAGTCACGCTGCGCCTGAATTAAGTTAGCTGGCAGTACTGCGGCGCGATAGCTGTCATAGTAGGCAACTGCCGCAGAGAATGTCGGCACTGGAATGCCGTTCTGCACCGCGTAAGCCACGACATCACGCAGCGCCTGCTGGTACTCATCAGCAATTTTCTTGAAGTAAGGCGCTAACAGCAAATTGGCAATACCAGCGTTTTCTGCGTAAGCATCGGTGATTTTCTGCAGGAACTGAGCGCGAATGATACAACCCGCACGGAAAATCTTAGCAATCTCGCCGTAGTTGAGATCCCAGTGATATTCATCAGACGCGGCGCGTAGCTGCGAGAAGCCCTGCGCATAGGAGACGATCTTGCCAAGATACAGCGCGCGACGCACTTTCTCGATAAATTCCGCTTTGTCGCCTGCCGGTTGCGCTTTCGGCCCGGAGAGCACTTTAGATGCGGCAACACGTTGCGCTTTCAACGAAGAGATGTAACGCGCAAAGACAGATTCGGTAATCAGCGACAGCGGTTCGCCCAGATCCAGCGCGCTCTGGCTGGTCCATTTACCGGTCCCTTTGTTGGCGGCTTCATCAAGAATGACATCCACCAGGTAATTACCGTCTTCATCTTTTTTAGTGAAGATGTCTTTAGTGATGTCGATCAGATAACTGCTCAGCTCGCCGTTATTCCACTCAGTAAAAGTGTTCGCCAACTCTTCATTGCTGAGGTTCAGGCCGCCTTTCAGCAGGGAGTAAGCTTCAGCGATAAGCTGCATATCGCCATATTCAATACCATTGTGGACCATCTTGACGTAGTGACCCGCACCATCGGCGCCGATATAGGTCACGCACGGTTCGCCATCTTCCGCCACAGCAGCAATCTTCGTCAGGATCGGCGCCACCAGTTCATAGGCATCTTTCTGACCGCCAGGCATGATAGATGGCCCTTTCAGCGCGCCCTCTTCACCACCGGAAACACCGGTACCGATAAAGTTAAAACCTTCCGCAGACAGCTCGCGATTGCGACGGATTGTGTCCTGGAAGAAGGTGTTACCGCCATCAATAATGATATCGCCTTTTTCCAGATACGGTTTCAGCGAATCGATAGCAGCATCAGTACCTGCGCCCGCTTTCACCATTAACAGGATACGACGAGGCGTTTCGAGGGATTCAACAAACTCTTTCACCGTGTAATAAGGCACCAGCTTTTTGCCGGGATTCTCGGCAATCACTTCTTCGGTCTTTTCACGGGAGCGGTTGAAAACGGATACGGTATAACCACGGCTTTCGATGTTGAGCGCGAGATTGCGCCCCATCACTGCCATACCGACGACGCCGATCTGTTGCTTGGACATTACATACTCCTGTCAGGTGTGGAAACCCTGCCACAAACGGTCATGGCAGGTTAAAGGTGAATAGTATGTTAACTCAAAGGTATGATATTAAGGTAGCGATTGATGTGTTCAGATTTTACGCAGGCTATTTTATACAATTATTATTCAGTACTTCTCGTTAAGCTTAATACGCACCATCTCGCCGTAAAACAACTTTCGCTGTTTTAAACAGAATGGCAATATCATTCCAAAGCGTCCAGTTTTTAACATACCAGGAATCAAAATAAACACGGGTGTCATAATCAACATCATTACGCCCACTCACTTGCCATAGACCTGTCATGCCCGGCTTTGCCATCAAATAATAATCAACATCATCACAATAACGCTCCAGTTCATCCGAAACGATAGGTCGTGGCCCAACCAGGCTCATATCACCTTTTAGTACATTAAAAAGTTGTGGCAACTCATCAAGGCTAGTTTTACGTATAAATCGACCTACAGCTGTGATTCGAGGATCATTTTTCAGTTTAAAATCTTTTTCCCATTCAGCCCTGGCAATAGGATCGTTAGCCAAAAGTTCTTTTAGTACCTCTTGAGAATTCATAACCATAGAACGAAATTTGTAGCATGGAAAAAGTTTTCCATGCCGACCTACTCGCTGATGACCATAAATAGCCGGACCACCATCTCGAGTAACTTTATACCACAGATAAATCATAAGTGGTGATGCAATTATAAGAATCATTATTGAACAAACAATATCAAATGTCCGTTTGAGAAAACGGGACGACCTTTTAGCCAAGTTATTTTGTATCCTTAATAACATAACTTCATGGCTAAAGATAAAAGACATATCAGTATTATATAATGGCAATCCTCTAAACGAGGGGACTACAGTAACAGAACGACAATGATGTTTTGAAAGTTCACGTAGCCAAAAATGTGTTTTCTCCAACTCGGTGTATTCATAAGCAAGGATATAATGGACATCACCTGTACGATTTAAATCCCAAATAATCTCAGTATCCTTTATCACCGGCAACATATTTATTTCAGCATCTGACGCATCCGTATCAAAAAAAGCGATAACATCAAACCCCATCATCTCCTCACTTTGCAGCGCAGAATATGCACCACGAGCATTCTGTCCGCTCCCCAGGATGATAGTTTTTTTCTTCCAGATACCTAGCTTGTTCAATAAATGCTTTGTAAGTGCGCGAAAAAAAGGCACCAGGATTATAGCAAAAGTCCAACAAAACACCCAGACATAGCGTGAAAACTGCCATTTTGTAAACGCTATCAGAGCCAAATCAAATATAGCAAAAATAACGATCGTACGAAAAATTTCTTTTAACTCATACCAAAATGGCTTGCGGTATGTATAATGTCGCAAACGAATCCAAAACCAACCGACACATACTACTGACAAAATAAAATGTGTAATAACTCTTGTATCTAATTGGTCTTGAGGAATAAATCGCTGTACTTGATCAAAAATAAAATAGACACATCCTAATGAAAACCATAAGGCTAAATTAAAAAAAATCAAATCCGATATAGCCAAAAAAATTTTACATAGCTGTGGATTATACTTATTATCAATATTATCCATTTAATCCTCACCCTCTGACCGTGCATAATGTAAATAAAATAGGCATATTAAGTAAATAACATTCAATTCTTTTACGGCAAGCATCGTTTTTTAATACTAGCAAGCGTTGTATTTACAAGTTCCTGAGCTCTATTTAATAAATTAGCTTCTGCATAGCAGCGTAACTCAGGTGCATTACCAGAAGCGCGCAAATGCACAATACATCCATCACGTAAGGTAATTCGCATACCATCTGTCATATCTGTAGAAATTGCACCTTCATTCTCCAAGCCAATATAGCTTAAGAGGTTGCTCAGATTTTCTCTGCCCATACTAATTAAGGATTGACTTTTATCAGTCGTAATCCCCTGCAATCTGTCAGAATGGGTGTAACGAGTTGGGAGTTCATTGACTAAAGCGCTAATGCTGGTATTCCTACTTTTGTAAAGCAGCATTATTGCTGGTAATACAGCATCACGAGTTGGTAAGGCATGAAGATTCTGCTCGTTAATACAGATGTCGCTTCCTAATAAAAAACCACCATTGGCTTCAAAGCCGACAATACGACTATAACTCCGCGATAATTCATTAAAAGCTTCGATAACATAAGGCGATCCAATTTTCGTAAGCTTAACATGTTTAAAAAAGCGGCCAGAAGAAATTATGCTATTACAACTAACAGGAATAGCGGCGGCTTCTGCATCCAATGCAAGTGAACATAATAGACCTAATACATCGCCTCTCAACCACTCGCCTGCCTCATCAGCAATAAGAGGGCGATCACCATCCCCATCTGTTGAGAATATGGCATCTAAATCGAACTCTTTAGCCCATGAGCGTGCTTTTTCCCGATCCTCTTTGCTTACAGCCTCTGTATCTATAGGTACAAAGTTATCGCTTCTACCCAAGCTAATAACTTCAGCCCCCAATGCAATAAATAAAGGCTTATAAAGATCACGCCCAGCGCTTGAATGTTCGTAAATACCAATACGCTTATTTTTCAGGAATGGAGTAGAAAATAAAGATGTATAACGAGATATATAATTAACAGCAGCCATTTCTGAAACTATGAGTTCTTTAAGCTCTAAATGGCTACACGTATCTTCAACACTAAGGATCGCAGCCTCATCATGTTTCGTGATTTCACCATCGGGACGATAGAACTTGAGGCCGTTCCGCTCGAATGGAATATGACTTCCCGTAACCATTATCGCAGGCATATTGTCAGACATAGACTGAAAGGCCAAAGCTGGGGTTGGTACCACTCCATAAAAAATACAGTTAACGCCTTTATCCGCCAATGCAGCAGCACACGCCTGAGCCATCCCATAACTACTTGGACGATTATCTATTGCCAATGCTACGGTATCAAAGGAAAAATGTTCCTGCATAACGGCAACAAATGAAACCGTAAAAGCAGCACATACCTGAGGTGTAAAATCTTTTACAAGACCGCGAGCCCCACTCGTTCCAAACACAATACCTGATGAATGAATAACATCACGGCTATTATTAACTACGTTCATTAGTCCACTCCTTCGAAAATCCAGAACGTTGTTCTAAACGAATAATATCATCCTCACCAAGATAGGTACCTGATTGAATCTCAATTAACTTCAGGGGGATCATTCCGGGATTTTCCAGCGCGTGAATAGTATCCGGAGGAATAAATGTTGATTCATTTTCAGAAACCATATAAATCTGCTCACCCTTTGTAACACGAGCAGTCCCGGATAATACTATCCAATGCTCAGCCCGGTGGTGATGCATCTGCGCCACAAATTTCTCACCCGGCTTAACAGTGATACATCTAACGAGGTAATTTTTGCCGCTATCAATCACATTATATTTTCCCCAGGGGCGGAAAACTTCTTGATGTTGTTTATATTCGTTCCTATCATTCCGTTTTAAATAATCGACAATTTTTTTAACATCTTGTACTGTATCTTTATTAGCCACCAGTAAAGCGTCTGTTGTTTGAACAATGACAAGATTGCTTACACCAATCGCACTTATAAACATATCTTCGGAATAAATGTAATTATCATTACAAGCATGTGCGAAGATATCTCCTTTTAAAACATTTCTCTGATGATCTTTATTCGATATATCCCAAAGTGAGGACCAGGATCCCACATCCGACCAGCCAGCGCTCATTGGTATCACCACGGCATGCTGTGTGTGCTCCATAACTGCATAATCGATAGAATCACTCGGGCATGACATAAACTCTTCTTTATCAATACGAATAAAATCAAGATCGGGATTTATATGACCTACCGCCTTTTCACAAGCTTTATAAATTTCAGGTGATAAATACTTTAATTCGTTTAAATAAGAGCTTGCACGAAATAAAAACATACCGCTATTCCAGTAATATTTCCCTGATTTGAAATAGTCACCGGCGGTATCGATATCCGGTTTCTCCACAAATTCAGCCACTGCATAAGCGTCATTTCCTATCAACTCACCCCGACGAATATATCCATAACCTGTTTCAGCATGCGTTGGAACAATACCAAAAGTTACAAGCTTACCA
Source organism: Salmonella sp. SAL04196 (assembly GCF_046550835.1). NCBI lineage: Bacteria > Pseudomonadati > Pseudomonadota > Gammaproteobacteria > Enterobacterales > Enterobacteriaceae > Salmonella > Salmonella sp. SAL04196. The sequence continues at coordinate 167,018 of NZ_JBGDXE010000001.1, read as the reverse complement.
TTTGCGGCGTATTCTTCAGCACGTCTGACAGCTTTCGTAAAAGCTATATCATCCTGGATCACATGATCTGCAGCAAGAACCAACAAAAGAGGATCAACATTATCAGCATTCTGGAGCGCACAAAACGCGGCAAGAGCGATCGCTGGTGCAGTATTACGGCCTACCGGCTCGAGAATAATATTATTTGCTAACTTGTCAATTTCACGGAGTTGTTCAGCGACTAAGAAACGGTGTCTGTCATTGCAAATGACAACGGGTTCTTCTGTAGAAAGTGAAGCTAATCGCTTTATAGTATTTTGCAGCATTGATAGTTTACCTTCAACGCTTAGAAACTGCTTCGGATGATATTCGCGTGAAAGCGGCCATAAACGGCTACCTGTGCCGCCAGCCATAATTACGGGAAGAACAGACATTTATTTTATCTCTTTTGACGAAGAACACTGGATATTATTCCAATAACTCTTGTACATGCTAAAATAGCGACATGTAGACAACGGTAAAGATTGCCAATGCTTGCCTAATTTGTAACCCAGGAATTTAGCAAAAGTTGTTAATAACGCTCTTGGAATCCAGAACGGTGCATTTTTAAGCAGGAATTGAATCTCTGATTTTACGAAGCGGAAACCCTCACCACCGGCTCCGCCAAAGTCACGCTGAATCCACGGAGAACAAGCATGAAATACACCAGTATCAAAATATCGTTGAAACTCTTCTCGCGGGGTATAATTATGGGAGTGTCTTACCACCGCTTCAGCGCAGTAGGCGACCTTATAACCCGCCTGAATCATCTTAGCCGCCATAAACATATCCTCGGCAAGAATTGTATGTTCAGGAAACCCACTTAACTCTTCAAAAACGGAACGCCGATAGGCAGCAAAAGAATTGGACATAAATACAGTTTTAATACCCAATTTTTCTATATCTGCCTTACTTTTAACAATAGATTTTGAACTATAATTAAATTTTCTGGCATGCACTGCAAGAGGATTAGCATCTTTATGAGGAAGTTGTCTACCACAAACCGCTGCTATCAATGGATCTGAAAAATAATAAACTAAATTTTTAATTGCATCCGAATCCGCAAGAATTGCATCTTGCGTTAGAAAAATTATAACATCAGCGTCCAGAGTTTTTGCAACTGCTAAATTCCTGGTTCCTCCATGATTAAAATCTTTAGAGTCAATATTAAATATTGATATATTTTTCAGGTCTGAGGCTAACGGAACCGTTTCATCTTTAGAACCTGAGTCTATAACAATCAATTTATCCGGATATATAGTTTGCTGCTTAATCGCATCCAGAACATTAGGCCAAAGCGACCCTGCATTATATGTGGGAATAATTAATGTTATTTTCATTTATTTTGATTCCGCCAACCAATTGCCAACCATCTGCTTCATATTATCAAAGTCATACCGTGCGACATAGTTGTTAAATCGAGAAATTGCATCAGGCAACTGCTCTATATTTTTAATTGCACTCTGCCAGCTTTTTTCATCATCCGGATTCACATATAATGCACCATTGGTTAACACTTCATGAAATACTGGTATATCGGACACTATAACTGGAGTATTTGATGCCATCGCTTCAATAGGAGGTATACCAAAACCCTCATCAATAGATGGATAAACAAGCGCGTAGGCTTTAGAATATAAAACTTTTAATTCATTAAATGAGACTTCATGTAAAAAAGTCACTTTATCTGTTAGTTTCAGATCAACGACCATTTGTTGGAGAGACATTGCATAGTCAGTACGACCACATACAATAATTAAATTATAAGAGTCAGACCAAACTTTTTTATTTTTTATGAATGAATGAATATTTTTATGTGGCCAACTTGCTCCAACAGCTAAAAAGTAATTCTCTTTTTCTTTTTTTTGTATAAAATCAGATTTATTAACGCTGTTATAAATTACTGATATTTTCTCACTATCTACATTATAAGTTTTAGCAATGCTATCTTTAACGGTATAAGATACCGTTAAAATATGCTTACATCGCTTAACGGACATTTTTAATAAAAAGCGAAAATACACTTTCTGAATAAAACTATCTGGATAATAAAAAGGTCTTATATCATGTACGGTTATCGTTTGGTTTCTCAGTAAGGGGATAGTGTGATGCGTAGTACACACCAATTTTTTATTACCAAACTTAATTAAAACCCTCAGCGCAAGCCAGTAACTATATACATACCATACTAATGGTCTAAGTCGCGATGTTTTTGATGTGTTGCTAACAATATTCGGAACAGTAACTACTGCATAACCGAGCTTTTCAAAATAATCAGCGTGTACCTTGCTACAGATTATTGCGTCAACATCAGCTATTTCTCGCAGTGCCGTTAAAAATTTAATCGAGTATTGCCACATTCCCGTACCACTTTTACCTAAACGTGATAGGTTTACGATCATTGAATAGCTCTCCGTTTTTCCATACGCATCTTTAAAGCAATAATCATAAGGATAAATAATATTACGAAGTTTACACTAGGTGTAATTCTTAATAATAGAGTTAATGTAATACCGGCAGTAAAACGCCACAAAATAATCATAAGGAAAATATATTATTATACTAACATTCCCCGAAAAAACATCTAAGTAGTTAAGCTATCCAAATTTATTTATATATATCAAATATGATTTTTCATTAAAAAGAAAAGTCAGTAACGTAAATCTAGCTGAATCCAGAAAGGTTAAATCTACATTTAATCTCAATATAATAACTTACTACTACTTAATTATCCGTTTAGTAAAATTCTTAAGCACGGTAATATTTTTCACTGCATATGCTAGTTTCCCAAATCGAAGTACAGTATTGATCATATTTTTATTACAACCTAGCTTTGCATAAAATTCAGATAAATCTCTTTTTTCATCACTATTGCCATAACATGCCATAGCCAAAGTTGTATATAACCATGGTCTCTCTTTTAGCAAAACATTTTCAAATGCTCGTTTTAAAGATATATTTTTACTGTAAAAATCATTAGCTAATTTTAAATATGCAATAAAATCAATTAATATTCGCCTGGCCTTTCCTTTCTTCTCGAAACTATCATTATCTCCTCGGCATATTACGAGTGGTTTTGATATATAATGCAAAAGGCACCCAGGCGTATTAAATACGCTCATCATGATAAATACATGAGGATAGGAAGTGCCAATATAGGACGCATCAAAATCAATGGCATCCCATCGTTCTTTTTTTACTATTAAAGAACTTAGATAGCTAAATACACCACCAATAGATAAGCATCTACTGAGATAGATTTCCCTATCTAAATTATTATTAAACACATAAAGCTCATCATCTGTTCTGAGCCAGGAACGATGAGGATTTCTAATCTCAACTAAATCACACCCGGTCTCTTTTCTGTCACATAAATATATATCTGCTTGAGAATCGAGATAAGTTTGTAATATCGCTAACGAGTCTTTCGCAAGAGCATCATCACTGCCAAATATCCAACAATAATCCCCATTCGCAAGGGATACTGAAGCAAGAAAATTCCTATCTGGCCCAAGGTTAACGCTATTACGCCGATATATTATTGGGAAATTATAATTGTTCCTCCAAACATCAATCATTTCCTCTGTACCATCAGTAGAGGCATTATCTGATATACATATCTCAATATCTAAATTAAATTTTTCCTGATTATTTATACTATTCAACAACTCTTCAAGATATTCTTTTCTATTATAAGTTGGAATACAAAATGATATAAGCATATGATTATCCCTTATTTGCCTTAATTAAGTAAGTTAGTGGAAGCCCCCAAAAAACAGTTAAAGCAAAAGATATAATCAAGCCAAGCAGCACTCCACTGATTCCAAGCGTACTAGAAAAATACCATTGTGCTATTCCACCAATTATTGCTTGTAGTGGTACTAATATCCAAAGTATTTTTAAATAATTCATACTTTGCAATAACATTGCATAAGTGTCACACCAAACGCGAATACAGAAATATATGCCAATTAACATAAAAGATAAAATAGAAACTTGATAATTAATATCTTTGGCTATTACTGAAAATATCTGTTCTTTAAATAAATAAATAAATATTGTACATCCAACAACATATAGTGAGCCAAGCAAAATATTGACACCTATCATTTTGTTAAGTTTTTTCCATTGCTGTTTGACTCTCAATTCAGCACATATAGGCCATAATGCTTGCAAAATAGCAGTATAAATAAAAAAGACTAAACCAAAAATTTTCATCGTTACTGTATATTGGACAATATCAGCAGGAGTTAGCCTTTGAGAAATGACCATATAATCTGTTTGAAGCACCACTATCGATAATAAAGTAAAAAGAAAAAAACCTGAAGATCTACGTAAAATTTCTATATAATGAGATTTTGTTGTTTTAACATGATAAAGCTTTATGTATCTATATACAATATAGCACAATGAAATCATACCCACTGGAAGATACAGGACTATTAGTGATAATTTTATGTCAACTGAGATCCCCCTATAGTATATATATAGCAAGCCGAGCATACCTATCATATAAGATAATGCGTTTAATAGATTAGCTTTCCACCCGACCAATTCGGCAAAAAGTATTTTATAAGCAATAGCTCCGATTCCAATAGAACTGAAAACCAGACATGAGGTAAAAAAGAGCATTCTGGTTTTGTCCTGTAATATCTCATGAAAAGAAGAAAGATATTTAGCGGAAATTACCCCAGAAAAAATATAAAATAAAGCAATAAAAAAAATAATAGCTATAAAGCTTAGATGTAATGCTGATTTAATATATGCATCATAACTTTTGTTTTTGGCTCTGCATTCTGATATATAATTTTGCAGTCCTGTACCTATGCCAAAATCAACAGCGCTACACCATACTAATAAACCAGTTAACAAACTAAAGATTGCATATTTCTCTTCACCTAGTATAGAAATAAGATATGAAATACTTGCTAACTGCACCCCGGCAATTATTATTTTGGATAACCATGATGAACCTGCAACAATTAAATGACTCGGAATTTTTAACAATTGAACTTTCACTATGCAATTAAACGACTTAGTTTTTACAACATAACGCGACTAATTTGTTAACGATTTATTTATTAAAAGATCATGAAAATCTCATAACCGTTTCAGTAGTTCTTCAATTCCTTTTTTATAATCGAAATTTGGTTTCCAGCCCATTGCTTTTAAATTTTTATTATTTGCTACAGAGAACATTATTTCATTATCTCTTTGCTCTATCGCACCAAATTCAAATATACTCGATGAACCTGGCATCATAGTATTTTGCAAATAAACCAGAAAATCTTTCAAACTTACCCCAGCACCAGTTCCAACTTGATACTCAGTATATGAAGGTACTTCTTTTCTATTTTCTAATATAGTTAAATAAGCATTTACCACATCATCTACAAAAATAAAGTCTCTTATCTGTTCGCCTGTTGTACATTTCACGCAACTCTGTTTTTTATTTAAGCAGTCGATAATGTATGGAATAAATTTATTTTCACCATCCCCAGGCCCATATACATGCTCTAATCGCATGTTTACAAATGAAATGTCATGCATATTAGCATAATAATGCCCAATTTCATCAAAGTGTCTTTTAGTAATTATATAAGGCCGCATATGTTGATAATTAAAATCTTTCTTGGCAAAAAAACTATCTGTATTTAAAAAGATATCCGCCCGATATTTTATTGCCAAATCAAGAAGCTTTAATGGTTTTATAACATTTGCATCTTCAATATTTATGAGAGATGATGTTTTATGCCCATATTCTGTTGCCAAATGAATGATACCAATTAATGCAGAATCAATTGATAACTCCTCCACTAATAATTCGATATTATCCCAACAGCACCATCTAACATTAGCTAATGCATTACTATTATTTTTTATTACATCTCGAGTGATTGCGACAACTGAAATCCCCGATTTTTTTAGAGCTTCGAGTAAATGCTTACCAATAAAGCCGGAAGCCCCACTGACAATTACATATTCTTTCAAAAAGGTCATCGCAATCACCAGATAGAATAGATTGAATTAGAAATTCAGACCAAAGAACTCTTCAAACTTGCTAACTACATAATCTAAATGCTCTGTAGTCAAGCCTGGATAAATACCAATCCAGAACGTTTGATTCATTATACGGTCGGTATTTGTCAACTCACCCACTACACGATATTTCACATTAGCAAAATACGGTTGGCGAATCAGATTTCCAGCAAACAGTAAACGTGTACCGATTTTTGCTTCATCAAGGAATTTCACCAGTTCGACACGGCTAACACCGCTAGTTTCTTTCAGGGTGATAGGGAAGCCAAACCACGATGGGTCTGATTTCTCTGTTGCTTCTGGTAATTCGAGGAATTCAGTGCAAGATTGCAAGCCCTGTTTCAGATAGGAAAAGTTAGCTTTACGCTGCTCTACAAACTCTTCTACGCGCTCCAACTGAGCCAGACCACATGCTGCCTGCATGTCCGTGATTTTGAGATTATATCCGAGGTGGGAATAAGTATATTTGTGATCATAGCCTTGAGGAAGAGATCCCAATTGCTGACCAAAACGTTTACCGCAGGTGTTATCGCATCCTGGCGCACAATAACAATCCCGGCCCCAGTCACGGAACGACTCAATAATTTTCTTCAGTTCACCTGACTTGGTGAATACAGCACCGCCTTCACCCATTGTGATATGGTGAGCCGGATAAAAACTAACGGTTCCGATGTCACCAAAGGTACCTACCATCTGGCCTTCATAAGTCGTCCCAAGGGCATCACAGCAGTCTTCAATCAACCATAAGTTATATTTATCGGCAATCCGACGAACTTCACTCAGGTTAAATGCATTACCGAGTGTATGAGCGATCATTATCGCTTTTGATTTCTCAGTAACTGCAGCTTCAATGAGAGAGGCATCGATATTATATGTCGGGATATCAACATCCACGAATACCGGTATTAAACCATTCTGGATCGCCGGGTTAACTGTAGTCGGGAAGCCAGCAGCGACAGTAATAACCTCATCACCAGGTTTGAGAGCACGCTCGCCTAATTTTGGGGAAGTCAGCGCAGTCAGTGCCAGCAAGTTTGCCGAAGAGCCAGATGTAGTCGTTAAAACATGAGGAACCCCAATAAATTCCCCAAGTTTTTTCTCAAAGGCATCATTGAAACGACCAGTAGTTAGCCATCCATCAAGAGACGCCTCAACCATCAATTGTAACTCTTTGGCACCAATAACCTTCCCGGAAGGAGGCACAACGCTTGTACCTGCAACAAAAGGTTTCGGGCTCAATGCCTCATTCGCATACTGAGCGACAAGCTGAGAGATTTGCTCACGCAGGTTATTTGCTGTCATTACTTTGATTCCTTAAACTTATTTTCTTAACGAGTAGTTGCAGACATATAGTCGCTGATTTCACGCTTTGAACAAATCAACATATCTTCGCCGCGAATCCATGCTTTATGCCATTTTACGATGCGACCAAGTGTTTCAGTCAATCCCCAACGCGGATGCCATCCTAATTGCATATTTGCTTTAGAGCAATCCAGTTTCAGGTAATGTGCCTCATGAAGATGATTCTCACCATCCAGTAACCAGCTTGAATCATCACCCCAAAGCGTGACCATCTTGTCAACAATAAATTCGACCGTCTTCGCATCTTCATCACGCGGGCCAAAATTCCATCCTTCAGAAAACTTAGCACCTTCTGTATATAAGCGTTGCGCCACCACAATGTAACCAGAAAGAGGCTCCAGTACATGCTGCCAGGGACGGATAGAATATGGGTTTCGAATAATAACCTGCTGGTTATTTTCAAATGAGCGCAGAATATCGGGAATTAAACGGTCTTTAGCCCAATCGCCTCCGCCTATGACATTACCAGCCCTCACAGACGCCAAACCAACGCCATGTTGCTCATAATTTGCAGGATTGAAGAATGAGTTCCGGAATGCAGACGCGACTAATTCTGCACAACCTTTACTATTAGAGTATGGATCGTACCCTCCCATGGGTTCGTTCTCACGATAGCCCCACACCCACTCACGATTGTCGTAGCACTTATCACTGGTGATATTTACGACTGCCTTTATGTTACCTACTTGCTTAACTGCTTCAAGCAAATGGACAGTACCCATAACATTTGTTGAGTATGTTTCGATTGGCTGTTCATAAGATAGGCGCACTAAAGGCTGGGCTGCCATATGGAAAACAATTTCTGGCTTAAATTCTGCAATAGAATTGCGCAGCTTTTCAAAATCACGAATATCGCCAATATGAGATTCCATAAGATCATTAAGACGCACTATCTCAAATAAACTTGGAACAGTTGGCGCATCAAGTGCATAGCCTTTTACAATTGCACCCATTTCAGTCAGCCATAGCGAAAGCCAGCTTCCTTTAAAGCCAGTATGGCCGGTAACGAATACACGTTTACCTTGCCAAAAATTTTTATCAATCATCTACTTACTCCCAGGTTTTCCACGGAGCTTTACCTTTTTCCCACAGCCCTTCGAGGTAAACTTTATCACGTAGGGTATCCATCGGCTGCCAGAAACCTGGGTGTTCAAAAGCCATTAACTCCCCCTGTTGTGCCAATGTCATTAATGGCTCTTGTTCCCAGGTTGTTGCATCGTTATCGATGAGATCGATAACCGATGGATTCAACACAAAGAAACCACCATTGATCATTGCCCCATCGCCTTTCGGTTTTTCCTGGAATGACCGGACCTGACCAGCTTGGATATCTAATGCACCAAAGCGTCCAGGTGGAAAAGTAGCTGTTAAAGTCGCTTTCTTACCGTGAGACTTATGGAAATCGATAGTCGCTTTGATATCAAGGTCGGCAACGCCATCACCATAAGTAAACAGGAAAGCCTCGTCATCTTTTACGTATTCAGCAACACGTTTCAGACGACCACCAGTCATTGAAGAATCACCCGTATCAACCAATGTGACATTCCATGGTTCAACACGTTTATGGTGAACTTCCATACGGTTTTCAGCCATATGGAATGTTACATCTGACATGTGAAGGAAGTAGTTCGCAAAATATTCTTTAATCACATATCCTTTATAACCACAGCAGATAATAAAATCCTTGATACCATGCACAGAGTACATTTTCATAATGTGCCAAAGAATAGGCTTGCCACCAATTTCTACCATCGGTTTTGGTTTTACAATTGTTTCTTCACTTAGTCTGGTGCCAAGTCCACCAGCCAGGATGACCGCTTTCATAAATTATCCTCAATATTATTTAGATGCGGTAAATGCATCAGAATAGAAATGTTCTACAGAGAGATTTTTCATCATAAAGTCCTTTTTACTGGCATCGATCATCACAGGTGAACCACATGCATATATATCGAAGAACTCTAGAGAATCAAAATCATCCATCACGGCATGATGGACAAATCCCTTTCTTCCCACCCATTCGGCGTCATCACCAGAAACAACAGGGATATAATGAACGTTCTCATGCTGTTCACTCCACTGCTGCGGTAATGCAGAGTAAAAATCTTTACTATCTTGCATTCCCCAGTAAATGTAGATCTCACGACGACATTTTCCCTGAATGAGATGCTCAACCATTGATTTAACTGGAGCGAATCCAGTACCGCCTGCAAGGAAGATTATAGGTCTGTCACTTTCGCGAATAAAAAATGTTCCGCAAGGCCCTTCAATGCGCATAAGAGTATTTTCTTGTAACTCCCCAAAAATGAGCGAACTCATCTGACCATTGGGAACATTCCTTACATGCAACTCAATACCATTCGACTCATCACTATTAGCGATAGAATAACTGCGAGTTACACCTTTATAATGTAAATTGACATACTGCCCTGGAAGGAAGCCAATTTTTGCTGTTGGTGGTGTGCGTAACTTCAAAGTCATAACATCGCCTGAAACCAGTACAGCACTATTTACCTTGCATGGGACAATTTTTTTTGTCTGTCCAGCTAGTTCAGGAAAAAAATGCGCATTTAGCTCAAGGGCGGTTTTAGGTTTACAGCAGCAGGTTAGTATTTTATCACCCTGTCCAAAAATATTACCTTTGGAGTCAACAACTTCTCCCGCCAACAAATCGGACTCACAGATACCACAATCACCCGCTTTGCAGCTATGTTCAAGATGGATGCCAGCCGATAGCGCAGCATCGAGGATTGATTCATCCTCTCTACCGGAAAATTCAATATTTGATGGAAAAATCTTAATAATATGGGACACGATGCTTACTCTGTTAACAAGGCTTGATGCAGTAAAGGTGCTGCAGCATCTTTTGCTGAAAGCTCAGGCAGCTGAGAAAAAGGCCATTCAATACCTATTGTCTCATCATTCCATAAAATGCTACCTTCCGATGAAGGTGAGTAATAATTAGTTGCTTTGTACAGAAACTCTGCATACTCACTAAGAGTAACAAAACCATGAGCAAAACCTTCTGGAATCCAAAGCTGTCGCTTATTCTCAGCAGATAGATTTACGCCAACCCATTGACCAAAAGTAGGCGATTCTTTTCGGATATCGACCGCAACATCAAAAACCTCACCGACAGCACAACGAACTAACTTCCCCTGTGCATTTTCTCCTCTCTGAAAATGTAGCCCTCTGAGTACGTTCTTTTTGGATTTTGAATGATTATCTTGAACAAATGTAACTTTACGTCCAATCAACTCTTCAAAGGTCTGCTGGTTATAACTTTCAAAAAAGAATCCCCTCTCATCGCCAAAAACTTTAGGCTCTAAGATCAAGACATCTGGTATTGCTGTTTTAATCACAATCATCACTTATAAACCTTTCACCATCTTCAGCAAATATTTGCCATAATCATTTTTTGATAATGGCCCGGCCAGTTCTATAACCTGTTGTGCATTTATAAAATTTTTACGAAATGCGATCTCTTCCGGGCAAGACACTTTCAGACCCTGGCGTTCTTCGATGGTTGCAATAAAATTACTGGCCTCTATCAAACTCTGATGCGTCCCTGTATCCAGCCAGGCATAACCGCGCCCCATCATGGCGACAGACAATCTTCCCTGATCCATATAGATACGGTTAATATCCGTGATTTCTAACTCACCGCGAGCGGAAGGCTTAAGATGTTTCGCCATCTCCACCACGCTATTATCATAAAAATACAGCCCCGTTACCGCGTAATTACTCTTCGGTTGTAACGGTTTTTCCTCCAGACTAACGGCTGTGCCACTTTGGTCAAACTCAACCACACCGTAGCGCTCCGGATCGTTTACATGATAAGCAAAGACGGTAGCACCACTTTCTTTATTAACGGCAGCTTCCATTAACTTTGGTAAATCATGACCATAGAAGATATTGTCACCCAGTACTAATGCACAATCATCATTACCAATGAACTCTTCACCAATAATAAACGCCTGTGCTAAGCCATCCGGGCTTGGCTGTACTTTATATTGAAGATTCAGCCCCCACTGGCTGCCGTCTCCCAGCAGTTGTTGAAAACGCGGCGTGTCCTGTGGCGTACTGATGATCAGGATATCCCGAATGCCTGCCAGCATAAGCGTGGAAAGGGGATAGTAAATCATCGGTTTATCATAAATTGGTAGCAATTGCTTACTTACCGCCATGGTCACCGGATAAAGACGGGTGCCGGAGCCCCCCGCTAAAATAATGCCCTTACGCGTTTTCATTTCCATTTCTCATTCATAGAAAATGCCCTGATGGGCATTTAAATTTATCAGATGGTTGTCGTCGTAAACATTTCAGTCAGCATGCGCTTAACTCCTAATTCCCATTGCGGCAGAATAAGGCCAAAATTACGCTGAAACTTTTCAGTATTGAGACGCGAATTTCCAGGTCTGCTCGCCGGCGTCGGGTAGGCGCTGGTCGGCACAGCATTAAGCTCAGTCAGCGCAAGCGTTATCCCTGCTTTGCGCGCCTCGTCAAAGACTAAGGCCGCGTAGTCATGCCAGGTTGTGGTTCCCCCGGCAACCACATGGTAAAGACCTGCGACTTCTGGTTTTTTTAACGCCACACGGATCGCATGAGCCGTGCAGTCAGCCAGTAATTCCGCACCGGTTGGCGCACCGTACTGATCGTTGATGACTGAAAGTGTCTGACGCTCTTTCGCCAGACGAAGCATTGTCTTTGCGAAATTATTGCCCTTACCTGCATAAACCCAACTGGTGCGGAAGATAAGATGCTTAGGGCAGTTATCCTGCAGGGCCTTTTCTCCCGCCAGTTTGGTCTTGCCATAGACATTCAGCGGCGACGTAGCGTCCGTTTCCTGCCATGGGATATCGCCGGTACCAGGAAATACATAATCGGTTGAATAATGCACTACCCATGCGCCAGTTTCGTTGGCTGCTTTAGCGATGGCTTCCACACTGGTGGCGTTAAGTAACTGCGCCAGTTCTGGTTCAGACTCTGCTTTATCTACTGCAGTATGGGCTGCTGCGTTAACAATCACATCGGGACGAAGCTTACGAACGGTTTCGGCAACGCCTTTCGGATTGCTAAAATCACCGCAAAACTCTTTTGAATGGACATCCAAGGCAATCAGATTCCCCACTGGTGCCAGAGAACGTTGCAACTCCCAGCCTACTTGCCCTGTCTTACCAAAAAGTAAGATATTCATTACTGGCGTCCTTCATAGTTCTGTTCTATCCAACTCTGATACGCCCCACTTTTAACATTGTTTACCCATTGAGTATTTGCAAGGTACCATTCCACTGTTTTACGAATACCGCTTTCAAAGGTCTCCAGCGGTTTCCAGCCTAATTCGCGGCTAATTTTACCTGCATCAATGGCATAACGACGATCATGGCCCGGACGATCCGCGACATAAGTGATTTGTTCACGATAAGAAGTCGCTTTGGGTACAATCTCATCCAGCAGATCACAGATGGTAAATACCACATCGAGATTTTTCTTCTCATTGTGTCCACCAATGTTATAAGTCTCCCCTGCCTTGCCTTCAGTCACTACCATATGAAGCGCGCGAGCATGATCTTCTACATATAGCCAATCGCGAATCTGATCCCCTTTGCCATAAATTGGCAAAGGCTTTCCTTCCAGTGCGTTCAAAATGACCAACGGAATCAGTTTTTCAGGGAAGTGATAAGGGCCATAGTTATTAGAACAATTGGTAACGATCGTTGGTAGACCATAGGTACGCCGCCAGGCACGGACTAAATGATCGCTGGATGCTTTTGACGCAGAATAGGGGCTACTTGGCGCATATGCCGTCGTTTCAGTAAATAACGGCAGCGTAACGCTGTTTTCAACTTCATCAGGATGCGGTAAATCGCCGTAAACTTCATCAGTGGAAATATGATGAAAACGAAAATTATTTTTTTTATCTTCGCCAAGCGCAGACCAGTATTTACGCGCAACTTCAAGAAGTACATAGGTGCCGACGATATTGGTTTCAATAAATGCTGCTGGCCCGGTAATCGAACGGTCCACATGACTTTCCGCAGCCAAATGCATCACCGCGTCCGGCTGGTACTGCTCAAAAATACGCGTTATTTCAGCGGAATCACAAATATCCGCGTGTTCAAAATTGTAGCGATTACTTTCAGAAATATCAGAAAGGGATTCAAGATTACCGGCGTAGGTTAATTTATCAATATTAACTACAGTGTCCTGTGTATTCTTAATAATATGGCGGACAACAGCTGATCCAATAAAACCTGCCCCACCAGTAATAAGTATCTTCACTTTTCTATTCCATAAGGCGTATTTAATGTGGTATTTAATTTGCCAATAAAAATTAATTGCTCAAGTCGTTACACACGCTACCGCCCCTGGCTCATCAGCTACCAGTGCACTGCGTACATATCGACTTGTTACAAACCTCGCCCAGCAGGGCAAAGCTCACTAAAACTTAAACGCTAATTGTCTTATTAATTGCATCCGGAAACAAGGATTAATCTTATAAAATCAGCATTAAAATGCTCCAGATAACCCCTTGTTACTTAAGCCCTTTATACAAAACTAAAACGGCAGTCAACACTCGTTTCAGCCAACTTGCCGCTTCGAATGTTCACTGCCGTTATTATGTTTATCACCAACCATTTATCACGGTTGTTAATACTTATTCATGCAAAAGCTGCTCTATGCTCTTACGGAACTTCGCTCCTTCTTTCAGGTTGCGCAGCCCGTACTTCACAAATGCCTGCATGTAGCCCATTTTTTTACCGCAGTCATAGCTGTCACCCGTCATTAGCATCGCGTCAACCGACTGTTTTTTCGCCAGTTCAGCAATGGCATCGGTGAGCTGGATGCGGCCCCAGGCGCCCGGTTCGGTTCTTTCCAGTTCCGCCCAGATGTCGGCTGAAAGCACATAACGGCCCACCGCCATCAGATCGGAATCCAGCGTCTGCGGCTGATCCGGTTTTTCGATAAACTCCACAATCCGGCTGACTTTGCCTTCATTATCCAGAGGTTCTTTCGTCTGGATAACGGAATACTCCGATAAATCACCTTTCATGCGTTTCGCCAGCACCTGGCTGCGACCCGTTTCATTGAAACGCGCCACCATCGCCGCAAGGTTATAGCGCAGCGGATCGGCGGTAGCATCATCAATAATAATATCCGGGAGTACCACAATGAAAGGGTTATCGCCCACAACCGGACGCGCGCACAGAATAGAGTGCCCCAGCCCTAACGGCTGCGCCTGGCGCACGTTCATAATCGTTACGCCCGGTGGGCAGATAGATTGCACTTCCGCCAAAAGCTGACGCTTAACGCGCTGCTCAAGAAGTGATTCAAGTTCATAAGAGGTGTCGAAGTGGTTCTCAACGGCGTTTTTAGACGCGTGAGTCACCAGTACGATTTCTTTGATCCCTGCAGCCACAATCTCATCGACAATGTACTGAATCATTGGCTTGTCGACGATCGGTAGCATCTCTTTTGGGATTGCCTTGGTGGCAGGCAACATATGCATACCCAAACCCGCTACCGGTATAACTGCTTTCAAATTCATCATTGTTTCTTCCACCTGTAAAATGGTTGCTGAATTATAGCTCTTTAGCTTGTTTTCGCCAGCATGAATTACTCTGCTGCCAGGGATAATGATGGCACGCTCTACATTACGTCTTAGTCGGCACCATAACATTAAGTATGAACAACTTTTTCCCAGGAATTTTCGTAAAAATAGTGGTACTTACCCTCCCCGCTTCGGCAGCGGAAAATTCACCGCTTCGACATTCACGGTTTGGTGATTAATCCTGTCGATATCCACGGAACTCTGCCCGTTTTCATTGATGGCATGAACATTAGCGAGGGAAAGCAGCGTGTCCTGGCGGGCCATAAATTGACCACGGACATCTTTACGCAAATCGAAATGCATTTTTAACGCCGGGCCAATCGCTGAAGTTTGCATCACGTTGATATTGCGCAGAAAGAGGTGCTGCGGTTGATTATGCAGTTCCAGCGTAGCACGCGTCATCCGTACATTGGTGATGGCGACAAAAGAGGGGGTGTTGCCGGAGGAAATTTGAATGCCGCGTAATTTATAAGCAACCTGGCGATTATCCAACCGAATAGCGTTTAATTTAAAGTTTTGCGGAATTGACAGGTATTTGCCTTTAACGACGCCATAGCCGATGAGCATCCCGGCACTATTTGTCATATCAATATTATCAATGACGAAATTATCACAGCCATAAATTGCGATCGTTGCGTTATCAATACCCGCCTTTTTACTGAAATCTGGCGTGATGTTTTTGGCTTTGACATTGCGAATGACGAAATGTTTGCCATTTTCTACGTGCACCAGCTGTCGGCAATCAGATCCGGTAATATTGGCCACCACAAAGTTTTTTACTGCCTGGTCTTCAGGATAACTATTGTCATAGGTGCTACCCGCCAGCCCGATGCCGATCCCCCAGTTGATTTTGCCATTGGTACAATCAATGCGTTCGATGACATGATCGGAAATCAGGATGTCGCGGTCGTGAATCGCGACATTCCACTCAATGGCGTCCCCCTGCAAATCGCTAAAGCGGCTATGCGTAATCCGCGCGCCGTCCATTTGGTTATGAAATCCCTGGCGGAGAATGGCGTAGTTGGCGTGGGTAACGGTGATGTCATCGATAATGAGATTACGCATCACCTGCGGTTCCTTACCGCCAATGAAAATTTGCGCGACGGGGCCAAAGCCGCTCATCGTCACGCCTTTAATCACACAGTCCGACCCGCGAACATCCAGCGTCACATTGTGCAGACTGCCGCCCTGCTCCCCCACCACCTGACACCCGTCCTGCAAAATAAACCGTCCCCGGCCATTCCCACGCACCGCGCCCTGTACCCGCAGCGTTTTTCCCGCCGGAATCGTTATCGCCGCATTGATATTTTCACACACCCATCCTGGCGGTACGACCACAGTCTGCCCGTCGGCGAAGGCCTGTTTGAACGAGGCGATACCGTCATCCGCCGGATAATCCTTAATATTGACGGTCTGGCGAGGTTCACGCGCCTGTACCGGCAAGGCGCGTAGAAAAGGAAGAACAGCAAGCGCGGAACCTGCCGTCAGGAGGGTACGTCGGGAGAATTTAGTCGTGGGCATACCACCTCGTTTATATCGTTTGTAGCAGGCTGGCTAACTGGCGATTAATCGCCTGCTGATTAAAATCTTGCGCCACTTTTTCACGGGCGCGCGTGATCACCGACTCCAGCGTGTCGTGGTCAATCCGGCTGAACTCAGCGAGTCGGGCCGCCAGCGCCTGCGCATCGTTTTCCGGCACCAGCCAGCCGGATTTGCCGGCCTCCACCAGTTCCGGAATGCCGCTATGCACGGTAGACACCACGGGAATCCCCACCGCCATCGCCTCCATCAGCGCCACCGGAATACCTTCCATATCGCCATCCGTACCGGTAATCGACGGCAGCAAAAAAACATCGGCGTCATCCAGCATCGCCTTCACTTCATGGCTCGGTTTAAACCCCGGCATCTCAATGACATCCTCTAGCTGATACTGCTCGATGAGCGTGCGCAGCCGACGTTCCCACGGGCCAATCCCCAGAATGCGGTAGCGAAACGCCACGCCCTGCGCTTTCAGTTGCCGACAGGCTTCAATCGCCACATGCAGGCCTTTTTTCTCGGTCAGGCGCGCGACGGAAATCATCTCCAGCGGCATCCCTGGCGCTTTCACCGGACGATGGGTAAAACGCGTCATGTCGACGCCCATGCGCGAAACGGCAATCTTTTCCGGCGGGCAGCCCATACTTTTCAGGCGACCGGCCCACAGATCGCTGATGGGCAGCATCAGATCGCCACGACGAAACAACTGCTGATACTCCGGCGTGTAATGCCTGAGCACCTCGCGGCTGGAGATATCAATCCCGTGGAAAATAGTCGCGATTTTGCCGCGAAGCACGCCCAGTTCGCGTAGTTTGGCCGCCGTCACGCCCGCCGGACCAAAGTGCGCAATGAACACATCCGCCACAAAAGGCTGGCTCACCTGCGCGCAAATTGTGGAAAGGATCAAATTGCGTGATTCATCGCCATAGCGGGTAAAATTGAGCGCTTTCCAGGTCGCCGCCCGATGCAGCCCCGGCAGCGTTTTACATGCCCGGTAGCGCAGTTTCGCCAGCCGTCCCTGAGGCTCATCCTGTAACCAGCGGGTTTTCGCCGCCAGGCCATACTTCTCCCAGGCGGCGTGAGTATGTTGGGTATCGCCTTTTTGTAACGCGACAATCTCCACCTCATGGCCCATATCAATAAACGCAGTAATCTGATTCAGCACAAAGGTTTCCGATGAGAGTGGAAATTTCAGCAGAAAAAAGCTGACTTTCATTGTTCCTCCCGAATTCTGTCGAGAACGGATTTGATCATCGTGAACCCTTTCGCCCGCTCCTCGGTAACGGCGTTAGCCACTTTTGCCTTTAGCGCAGGCAATTGATTGAGCGTATCGGCCACCACGCTTTGTAATGAACCGTTCAGCAAGTGACGGATATCGATGGCCAATTCCGCCAGGCCTAGCTGCTGCATAATCCCGGCGGATTTATGTTCATAATTAATGGCGATGGCGGGTGTGCCAAAATTCATGGAGATAATGGCGGAATGCAGGCGCGTCCCGATGGTCAGTACGCAGGAGGCGAGGATCTTTCCGATTTCCACGTCATTGAGTTCGTCCATCGCGATATGGAAATGTTCTGAGTCGTTTACATACTTCGCCATCCGTAACGCAACCATCCGGTCATCGCGGTTATAGCGATCGATACTGGTGCAGGTCGACAGCGCCAGTACCTGATAACCGTCCGCAATCAGGCGATTCACGACCTGGGCAAATGCCTGCTCATAGGCATGCTGAGTGGTGCCCAGGCGTTTATCAAACGGCTCCAGATCGCGCAACGTAATCGCGACGGTTTTGCGGCGCGCGGTGACGTCCAGCCAGTGCTGCACAGCATAACTGGCGACAAACTCGTCGTGACGGCGTTCGACTAACCAGGCAGTATCCACCCCCTGCTCCACTTTCCGGGTATCGATCTGCGCGGCGGTCATTAGATCACGGCTGACGGTTTCACGCAGGATCAGCGCACTGGTGCGCCCAAAAACATAATTGGCGAGCTGGTTAAAGTCAGGGTTCTGGAAAGGGCCGACGCTATGTCCCACCATATAAATTGGTTTGTTCGCCATAAACGCGCACAGCGGATATTCAAAGTGAGTCAAACCGTATAAGTCGACATAGTTTGAACCGCCCACCTGAATGACGGCGTCATACTGCGCAATAAATTGCGCGAATTCGGCAAATTCCGGCGCGATAGCAAAATTACGCAGCGATCCTTCCTGGGCGACTTTAGACAATAAAATTTTATGCTGAAAACGACGGCGTAATACTTTTTTCACCCGACCGTTAAGCCCTGCCGCCGCCTGCTGTTTCTGGCTTAACTGATACAGCGGGTCGGCAATAATCGGGCGCCCCTGCAACCAGGCGGAACTCACCGGGAAACGGCTCATCACATCCATCTCCGCCTCTGGCGCCTGTTGACGGATGGCATCAAGCAAACCGCGCATAATGGCGCTATCACCACGGTTGCCGCATGTGTGGTTGCCTAAAATTAATAATTTCATAAATAGCCTCTTATATCCCCGTCATCCGACACGTAATAACTTTTTCAGTTTTGCACTGCCAACAAGCTGATTTTTAATTTCCATCACCAGCGCATTGCGTGAAAAAATAATCATTAAAATAAAACTCAAAATACCGACCATAACCTGTAGCGCGAATACCCCCGACAACGGTAAATAGCCGTCGACCAACTTTCCTGCGCCGTAGCTGGTAATAAATGTTGGCAATGAGAGATAAAACGGTAGCCACAAGCTGAGAATATACTGACGATAGCTGGAGCCGAGTACCGGCTTAATCATCACGAAATAGCTCAGAATGGTGTTGATGATTTGCACCACCAGGAACCCCAGCGTCACGCCAATCGCCCCCGCCAGATGGCCGCCAATGAGAATTGCCGGGATAAACAGAAACGTTTTAAAGACGTTGAATTTAAAGCTGATATCCACGCGCGCTTTCGCCATCAGCAGCGAACCAATCGGGTTGCCGACCGAGCGCAACAGCCCCACCACGCACAGCAATTGCAGGATCGGGATAATGCTGTTCCACTTCTCGCCAAACACTAACGGCACAAAATTGTTCGCCACTACCATCAGACCCAGCAGCGCGGGAAAATTGATAATTCCCACCACGGAAAGCAACTTATAGAAGTTGACGCGCAGCTTCTCGGTATCGTCCTGGATTTTGGCGAATGCCGGAAATAGCACGCGAGTAATGATGGGGTTAAGCTTCGCCGGCGGCACAACCGCCACGTTGTACGCGAGGTTATATCCCCCGGCGACGCTTGCGCCGAGAATTCTCGCCAGTACCAGCGTCGATAAATTCGTGTTGATGTAATTGACGATACTGTCCGCCGTCAGCCACGCGCCAAAACGCAGGTTCGTGGACACCGATGCCAGCGAAAAATGCAGCCCCGGACGGTAAATCTTGCGGCCAAAGTAACCAAAGAGCAGCGTTCGCACCGCGCTGTTCACCAGATAGCCGAGAATCGCGGTTAACGCCAGCGGCCAGTAATGGGCGCTAATCACCGTAAAGGTGAACCCCGCCAGCACGGAGGTCGTTTCGATCATGCCGATCTTATTGAACTCCAGCTCTTTTTGCATCAGCGCGCGGAACTGCTGCCCGTGAGGGATCACGATAAACGCCAGCGACAACGTTTTGATTAACGGCGCGAGATCCGGGTTATGCAAAACATGGGCAATCGCATCGCTCAGCCAAAAGACCACCGCAAATACCACAATCCCAAGCCCAACGTTTAGCCAGTAGAGCGTGGTCAGCTCCAGATGCCCAATCGTTTTACGCTGGATAATCGAGTTCGCGATGCCAAAGTCCGAGATCGTGTCGGCCAGCGCGATGATCACCAGCGAGACGGTCAACAGGCCAAACTGGTGGTTGTCGATGATCCGCGCCAGCACCGTCATCTGAATTAACCCCAGACCGATAATCACTATCGTGGCGATAGCCGACCATTTAGCGCCGCTGATCGTTTTTTGTCGTAAACTCATTCTTTTCTCCAGAACCTGTTCACAAGGCGTCATTGGCGCAGCCAGATTGAGCACTGCCCTGGTGCAATATGGCAAGTAAAATAGCCTTGTGGGTCAGGTTCTTAATACGCCGCTTTATTAACAAACCCTTTAAAAATCGTCAGAAAAACGATTTTGATATCGAACCAAATACTCCATTCGCGGATGTATTCCAGGTCGAATTCCACGCGTTTTTCCATTTTCTCCAGCGTATCGGTCTCACCGCGCCAGCCATTAATTTGCGCCCAGCCGGTGATGCCCGGCTTCATCTTGTGGCGTAGCATGTAACCTTCAATCAACTGACGATACTGTTCGTTGTGCGCCACCGCGTGAGGACGAGGACCGACGATGGACATCCCGCCAGTTAATACGTTGATAAACTGCGGCAATTCATCCAGCGAGGTACGACGCAAAAAGTTACCTACCCGGGTGACGCGCGGATCGTTTTGCGTCGCCTGGGTAACGACCTTATCGTTCTCCATCACCTTCATTGAGCGGAACTTCCAGACTTTGATCGGCTTGCCGTCCATCCCGTAGCGCGTCTGACGGAAAATCACCGGCCCGGGCGAGCTCAATTTGACCGCCAGCGCAATGCAGCACAGTACCGGTGAGATGAGCAGCAGAATCAGCGACGCCAGCACGATATCCTCTGCCCGTTTAAGCAGACGGTTAATCCCTGACAGCGGCGTGTCATACAGCGGAACGACAGGAACGCCGCTCATCTCCTCCACGCGCGAGTGGAGAATATTAAAGGTGAACACATCGGGAATAAGGATCACCGAGCAGGTGGTGTCGGCCAGCTCGCGCACCAGTTTTTTCACCATGGCGCCGTCGCTCATCGACATGGCGATATAAACATTGTGAATTCGCGAGGCTTTCGCATCGTCAATTAACTGCTCGAAGTTCCCGGCCCAGTCAGCAGAGACGCCGCCCGGTTTGGGATCGTGATAGACGCCCACCACCTCAAAACCCAGCCACGGCTCATTACGGAAACTATCCAGCAACGCCTGGCCCGCAGGCAAATCTCCGGCGACGGCGACCCGGCGAGTGTTATAACCACGATTGCGTAGCCAGCCCGCGCCGAAACGAATAAATGAACGGCATAACACTAAGCCCAGGCTGGACAGCGCATACCAGGCCAGCCAGGTGGCGAGGCGGTTGTCAAAGTCATCATTAAACGCCACCAGACCGGCGCTGAAGATCAGGCTCAGCGTCCAGTTTTGCAGTAACAGCGTTAACTCTGTCGACATTTTGACGCCGCGCCAGGAGCGATAAAAATCGGTCATCCCGCCCAGCATTTGAAAAACAACCAGCGTAATCAGCGCCACCAACAGGTGCATGTACAGGAATGGCAGTCCACTGACTTCACAGATGAACCACAGCCCGCCAAACATGATGGTGATATCTGAAAAGCGTTGCACCATAGAGATTAACGATGCATTGGTTTTGGCTCGTTCGCGCTTTTTTAGATTTGTCATCGTTGTTCCTGTGATTGGCCCCTTACCCGCAGGCGGTAAGGGGAGATCTGACGTTACTGATTCAGCAGCGCCAGCAGAGTGCGTGTTCGCGCTTCCATCAGCGGAATATCGCCGCGTGATTCCACATTCAGGCGCACCACCGGCTCGGTGTTTGACGAGCGCAGGTTGAAACGCCAGTCCGGGAATGACATGCTGAGACCGTCCGTGCGGTCCACTGCCTGCGCCTCTTCCGCGAAGTGCGCTTCCACCCGCGCGATGGCCGCCGCCGGCTCCGCCAGCCTGCTGTTGATTTCCCCGCTCGCCGGGAACGCCGCCATCCGGTCGCGGACCAGCTCACCCAGCGACTGCCCCTTCAGGCACACCAGCTCCGCCACCAGCAGCCACGGGATCATCCCGCTGTCGCAGTAGGCAAAATCACGAAAATAGTGATGCGCGCTCATTTCCCCGCCATAAATGGCATCCTCCGTACGCATCCGCTCCTTGATAAAGGCATGTCCGGTTTTTGACATCACCGGCGTCCCGCCCGCCGCCGTCACCACTGCCTCCGTGTTCCAGGTCAGGCGCGGGTCGTGGATAATCTTCGCCCCCGGGTGTTTTTCCAGAAACGCTTCCGCCAGCAGCCCGACGATGTAGTACCCCTCGATAAACTGCCCTTTCTCATCGAACAGGAAGCAGCGGTCGAAGTCGCCGTCAAAGGCGATGCCCATGTCCGCCCCGTGCTCAATAACGGCCTTGCGGGTGTCGTCGCGACACTCCGGCAGCAACGGGTTGGGAATGCCGTTCGGGAAGGTGCCGTCCGGGGTGTTGTGGATTTTGATGAACTCCACCGGCGCGCCCAGCGCCTTCAGGCGCGCTTCGATGGCGTCAATGACCGGCCCCGCCGCGCCGTTGCCGGAATTCACCACCAGCTTCAGCGGGGTGAGATTGTTGACGCTGATATAGCCGAGCAGGTGGTCGATGTAGGCGTCGCGCAGGCTGATTTGTCTGTAGCTGCCGCGCGCGGCCTCGTTCACCGGCGGGAAGTCGCCCGCTTCCGCCAGACGCTGAACGTCGCGCAGACCGGTGTCGCCGCTTATCGGGCGGGCGCCCTCGCGTACCAGCTTCATGCCGTTGTAGTCCATCGGGTTATGGCTGGCGGTCACCTCAATACCGCCGTCCACGCCGAGGTGGAAGGTGGCGAAGTAAATCTCTTCGGTGCCGGACATACCGATATCCAGCACGTCGACGCCCGCGTCCTGTAACCCTTTCGCCAACGCCAGCTTCAGCGCCTCGCTGGTCAGGCGCACGTCGCCGCCCAGCACGATGGTTTTCGGTTTTAAATATTCGCCGTAAGCGCGACCAATCCGCCACGCGATATCTTCATTGAGCTCTTCGCCCAGCCTGCCGCGAATGTCGTAGGCCTTGAAACAGGTTAATTTTGTCATGTTCTTACCCTTCTTCAGGCAACAGTTAGCCCTGACCGTAAATGGCCAACATCGTTATTGTTGTTCATTGCCGGATGGCGCGTTGCGCTTACCGGGCACCATTGCAGGCGTCAGACCCGCCCGTAACGGTCCTCGAACCGCACCACGTCGTCCTCTTCGAGATACGAGCCGGAACGCACTTCAATTAAATCGAGCGGTATTTTTCCCGGATTTTCCAGGCAGTGAGTCGCCCCCAGCGGAATATAGATGGACTCGTTTTCACCGAGCAGCTTAACCTCGCCGTTGATGGTGACTCTGGCGGTCCCCGCCACCACCACCCAGTGCTCGGCGCGGTGATGGTGCATCTGCACCGACAGTCCTTCCCCCGGCTTGACGGTAATGCGCTTCACCTGATAGCGCTCGCCCGCGTCGATGGAGTCGTATTTGCCCCACGGGCGGTAAACCTCGCGGTGCATGTGGTGCTCATGGCGTCCGTCGGCCTTGATCTTCTCCACCACCTTTTTCACGTCCTGCACCGCGTGGCGATCGGCAATCAGCACGGCGTCTTTGGTCTGCACCACCACCAGATCCTTCACGCCGACGGTGGTCACCAGGCCGGATTCGGCGTAAACGTAGCTGTTTTCCGTTTTATGGCTGATGACGTCGCCGTGGTGGACGTTTCCCTCCGGGGTGTGGGCGCTGATTTCCCACAGCGAGGACCACGAGCCGACATCGCTCCAGCCCGCGTCCATTGGCATCACCACCGCGTCCGCCGTCCGCTCCATCACCGCGTAGTCAATGGACTCTTCCGGACAGGCGAGGAAGGCCTCTTCATCCACACGAATGAAGTCAAGATCCGGATCGACGCCGCGCATCGCCTGTTCACAGGCGGCCAGAATATCGGGGCGGAACTTTTTCAGCTCTTCCAGATAGCGTCCGGCGCGGAACAGAAACATGCCGCTGTTCCAGTAGTAATCGCCGCTGGCGACGTAGGCCTGAGCGGTTTCCAGCCCCGGCTTCTCAACGAACTGCGCCACCTCAAAAGCCACCGCATCCGTCGCGCCCGGCACGACATCACCGCGCCGGATATAGCCATAGCCGGTTTCCGGCAGATCCGGCACGATACCGAAGGTCACCAGTTTGCCCGCGTCGGCATAGGGCATGGCGTCGCGCACCGCGTCGCGGAAGGCCTCTTCATTGGCGATCGCATGATCCGCCGCCAGTACCAGCATCAGCGGATCGCAGTCCGTATGCTGGCGCGTCGCCGCCAGCGCCGCCAGCGCAATCGCCGGCGCGGTATTGCGCCCGGCGGGCTCAAGAATAATGTTCTCCGTCAGCTTATTGAGCTGGCGGAGCTGTTCGGCAACGATAAAACGGTGCTGTTCGTTGCAGATAACCACCGGGCTTTCGCACTCCACGCCGTTCAGACGGCAAATGGTGGTTTGCAGCATGGTGAGATCGCCTTTCAGGCACAGAAACTGTTTTGGATAAAGCACGCGAGAAAGCGGCCACAATCGGCTACCGGAGCCACCGGCCATCACAACCGGGTAAAGTTTTGTCTGACGCATTATCATCCCCGAATATCTGCAATAAATTGGCGTAGCACGTTCTCTTTATTGAGCGTGCGTTCGGCGTATTCACGTGCCGTCGTGTTGTTTTTCGGCATGGCGAGCGCCTGGCTAATCCCGTTAACCAGCGCGTCGGTCGACTCCGGTTCCACGCAAACGGCGATGCCCGGATAACGCGCGCAAAGTTGTCCTAATTCGGTGTGCGGCTCAGCGGTAATCACCGCATTACCGCCAACCGCCAGAATGTTAGTCAGCTTGGAGGGCAGTACCGCATCCGCCGCGCCGCGCTTTTGCACCACCAGATGGCAGTCGCCCATTTTCAGCAGCGCGGGTAAGACGTCGTAAGGCTGCAGCGGGAGGAATTTAATATTTGGCAGGCTGCGTTCGCGGGCCATGTTCTCCAGCCGCGCCTTGCCGCCCCCCTGGCCGACAATCGCAAAAATCAACGGTCGATCGCGTAATCGTTCCGCGGCGTCAATTACCTTTTCCAGCCCTTGCTTTTCGCCGATATTGCCGGAATAGAGCACAATTTTTTTGCCCTCTGGCAAGCCAAGCTGCTGACGCAAAGCCGTCACGTCAGCGTCATTAACGTCCTGAAAGCGCGCCACTTCCGACCAGTTCGGAAAAAAGAGGATTTTTTCCGCCGCGACGCCCTTTTCCCGCGCTTTATTCATCATGGAGCGAGAAATGGTCGAAACATTATCAACGTTACGCAGCGCGCTGCGTTCAAAGGCCGTCGCTAACCGCGCTACGCTGCCGCGCTTGCCTTTTCCCGCCATTCCTAAGCCGAGCATGGCGTCCACTTCGTAATCCTGAATATGCAGTACGGTACGCGCGCCGGAGAGTGTCGCCAGCAGGCGCATTCCCGGCGTACAAAAGAGCGTCGGTACAACGCCGATAATCCGATCCGGCTTCCAGCGACGCTGCGCCATCAGTGGGAAAAAACTGCTCAATGCAAAGCTCCCCAGATGAAGCAACCGTTTTAAGGTGGAGGGCTGTTTCGGCACATACAGCGGGCAGCGCCAGACGGTAGCCTCGCCCTCTTCCCGGCGATAGCGCCAGGCGGAATAGCGCTCGCCGACCTTCCACTGCGGGTAGTACGGCGGCGCAGTAATGACCCGCACCTCATGGCCTTCCCGCGCCATCCACGCCACCATTTCGCCGGTATATTTGCCGATACCGGTCAGTTCCGGCGAATAGTTAATGCCATAGACCAGGATCTTCATAGGCCCACCGCCGGCGCGTCAGGAAGGAAGTAGGCCCGACTGTTCTCATGAACATTATCGCCTGCCAGAAGCTGTTCCGGCGTCAGCCAGCGGTAACTGCCATGCTGGGCGTCAGGCAGGCGTAAATCGCTCTCCGTCACGCGCAGACGAAAGCCGAGCACGATGTAGTGAGTTGAAAAATCCTCACCGGAAAAGTTGTCGTCATAGAAGTGCTGCCAGACGCCATAAAACGTCCCTGCCGCCAGCGGCAGACGCACGCCCAGTTCCGCCTGCGTCAGGCGTGCAAAGGCGGCCTCCAGCGTTTCGTCTTTGCACACCCGCCCCCCCGGCACAAACCAGTAGCCCTGCGCCGGACGGTTGAGACGCTGGCCCAGTAAAATTTCCCCCTGGCCGTTTTCCACAATGAAATCGAGGGAGATGAGGGGCGTGGTCCGCACCACGGCGGCGAAATCTTCCTGACGTAAAAACATTGTCACCCCCGGAACCGTTGCTGATTCTCAAGGAACCACTGGTAAGTACCGGCAAGCCCTGCCTCCAGTGAAATTTCGTGATACCAGCCAAGCTGATGCAGGCGCGTGACGTCGAGCAATTTACGCGGCGTGCCGTCCGGCTTCGCGGCGTCGAACACCACCCGGCCCTGGTAACCCACCACCTTTGCGATGGTCTGTGCCAGTTCGCGGATGGTGCAGTCCACGCCAGTGCCGACGTTAATGTGCGACAGCATCGGGGCGGTGTTCTCCTGCCACACTTCGCGCGCCAGCTCCATCACGTGAATACTGGCCGCCGCCATATCGTCAACATGCAGAAATTCGCGCATCGGCGTGCCGCTGCCCCACACCACCACCTCCGGCGCATGGCTCTGCGCAGCCTCATGAAAGCGGCGCAGCAGCGCCGGGATCACATGTGAATTGTCCGGATGGAAATTGTCATGCGGGCCGTACAGGTTGGTCGGCATCACCGAACGGTAGTCGCGACCGTACTGCCGGTTGTAGGACTCGCACAGTTTAATCCCGGCGATCTTGGCGATGGCATACGGCTCGTTGGTCGGCTCCAGCGTTCCCTGCAGCAGCTCGCTTTCCGCCATCGGCTGCCTTGCCAGTTTCGGATAGATACAGGACGAACCGAGAAACAGCAGTTTGTTCACGTTGTGCAGGTGCGCGGCGTGAATAATGTTGCTCTCTATCATCATGTTTTCATAAATAAAATCCGCCGGATACGTGTTGTTGGCGACAATGCCGCCCACTTTCGCCGCCGCCAGATAAACCTGGTCGATACCCGCCCCGGCAAAGAACGCCTGTACCGCGCGCCCGTCGAGCAGATCCAGCTCATCGCGGGTGCGCAGCACCAGTTCCACGTCGCCGCGCTGCGCAAGCTGCCGTACAATGGCGGAGCCCACCATCCCGCGATGGCCCGCCACAAAAATTCGTTGCTTATTCATTCTCAGGACTCCAGCGCGATGGCCACCTCGTAACCGTGAGATTTCAGCAGTGAGTGTTTTTTCGCGGCCTCCAGATCGTTCGCCACCATTTCGGAGACCATCTCCGACAGGGTGATTTCCGGTTTCCAGCCCAGTTTCTCATGCGCTTTGGACGGGTCGCCCAGCAGGGTTTCCACTTCCGCCGGACGGAAATAACGCGGATCAACGGCCACAATCACATCGCCCGGTTTCACGCCCGGCGCATCGTGTCCGGTAACGGATACCACGATCCCTTTTTCATTAATGCCTTCGCCTTCAAAGCGCAGTTTTATCCCCAGTTGCGCCGCCGCCAGCTCCACAAACTGGCGTACGGAATACTGCACGCCGGTGGCAATCACGAAATCTTCCGGCTGCTCCTGCTGTAACATCATCCACTGCATTCGCACGTAATCTTTCGCATGACCCCAGTCGCGCAGCGAGTCCATGTTGCCGAGATACAGGCAGGACTCCAGTCCCTGGGCGATATTGGCGATGGCGCGGGTGATCTTACGGGTGACGAAGGTTTCGCCGCGACGCGGGGACTCGTGGTTAAACAGAATGCCGTTACAGGCGTAAATACCGTAGGATTCACGGTAGTTGACGGTGATCCAGTAGGCGTACAGTTTCGCTACCGCATAGGGGGAACGCGGGTAGAACGGCGTGGTCTCTTTCTGCGGAATTTCCTGCACCAGACCGTACAGTTCAGAGGTGGAGGCCTGGTAGAACCGCGTTTTCTTTTCAAGACCGAGGAAGCGAATCGCCTCCAGCAGGCGCAGCGTGCCCATCGCATCCACATCGGCGGTATATTCCGGCGACTCAAACGACACCGCCACGTGGCTCATCGCGCCCAGGTTGTAGACCTCGTCCGGCTGCACTTCCTGTAAAATGCGGGTCAGGTTGGAGGCGTCGGTCAGGTCGCCATAATGCAGATGAAATTTCGGGTTGCAGCTGTGCGGGTCCTGATAAATATGGTCCACGCGCTCGGTATTAAACGATGACGCGCGGCGCTTGATACCATGCACCTCATACCCTTTTTCCAGCAGAAATTCTGCCAGGTAAGACCCATCCTGTCCGGTTACGCCAGTAATGAGAGCGACTTTTGACATTTTCATTTCCTCAAATAGTCCCGTTAGGGAGTAACTTTCTGAACGCGCTGGCGCGTTACCACTGCGGGATTGCCCCGACAAATCGCATTTGCCGGTAATGATTTAAATACGCTGCTGCGCGCGCCGACGACGGTGCCATGACCTATCGTCACGCCGGGCGCGACAAAAACATCGGTTGCCAGCCAACATTTTTCGCCAATAACAATCGGCGCGGCGTTAATATCGAAATGGGCGCTGGTATAATCATGGCTACCGGTACACAAATACCCTTTTTGTGAAATGACCGCATGTGCGCCAATATTAATTTCACCCAACGTATATAACACAGCGTCGTCGCCTACCCAGGCATAATCGCCGACGGTTAATTTCCACGGATAGGTAATTTTTACTGACGGTCGGATAACCACATTCTTTCCAATTTTGGCGCCAAACAGACGTAGCAAAAAAGCTCGCCAGCGATACAATATTTGCGGCGACCCGGCGAATAATGTCGCCTGTACCGCCCACCATAATTGTACTTTTAGCGCATTAGCGCCGCGGAACCCTTTCGGCACCGTAAAGCCGCTAAGATCCTGCATAATAACTCCCGGTGATTAGACTTTGTTATACCGCGCTTTTGTTTTACCCGTCGTTTTCAGACGTAATAAATAGGATAATTGCGCCCAAAACCCTGGCACACGTAATATTTTTCGCTGTACATTTTTTGCATCCTGACATAATTCCAGATTATTCGAGGTTGACACGCCGCCCATCGAAAATTCAGATACCAGTCCGTTAATTCGCCGAAAAGGATAGCCTGCTTTATAGAGACGGGCCGCCAGCGCATAATCTGAAGAGACATGATATTGCAGATCATAAGGATACTTTTTTAACGCTACCGTCGGGAAAAATATCGCCTGATGGCTGGCTGGCAAACTATGGTAGATATAATACCCGGGTTTAGCCTTCCGGCGTATTTTATGCCCGCCGCCGAAATCCAGCAGCGCGTCGCCAATATACATCGCCTCGCCCTTTTGTCGCGCCAGTTGGCGGACAAACAGCGCGGCATCATCATGGAACGCATCACCGGAATTAAGAAACAGGGTATAGCGCCCCTGCGCCAGCGCAATGCCTTTGTTCATGGCATCATAAATACCGCGATCCTTTTCACTGATAAAACGCAGGTTAAACTCACCGTGACGTTTTTGCAGAAATTCGCGCGTGCCGTCCTCCGAACCGCCATCCACTACGATCCATTCAAATGACAGGCCCGGATCGCGCGCCAGATTGCGCAGCGAGCGCCAGGTTTTTACCACCCCTTCGTAATTGCGAAAGGCGACGGTAACGACGCTTAAAAACATGCCACCACCCCGTTATGAAATTTTTAACGCCTTGCGCAAAATGAACGGACAGACGATTAAAAAAGCATATTCCGGGCTAAATATTGAGCCGGTAAAAAACAGCGACACCGGCGTAAAAAGATAGAGCTGCACCCGAAAATTACGATTATCGCCAAACGCATTTAGCGCCATTTTTAAAACTTTCCCCATATACCACAGCGTCATTAGCACTGCGAACCAGGAAAAATAAATAATCAGCAGATACAATCCATTGTCTATGGTTTTCCCGACATCCGCACCGTTAAAGATTCCGAATGATGCAACATATTCATAAAGTGAGCCAAATCTGACTACACCATCAATATGGGTCAAGGAATATCCGACCATGACTAACGGGCCCACAATACGATAATAAGAAGATGAGCCTTCCGTCCCTAAATCGCCAAGTCGTGTCGCGATATAAGGAAATGCAATAATTACCCCAACCAAAAACAGGGTTAATGAGACCAGCGCCAGTGGAAGTTTTTTCTTTATCGCATCCTTATTCAAATATTGGAACGCCCACTCCAGAAGGTAAAACAGGATAAAGGTCATTACCCCTGAAAATGATCCTGATAATATTATCCCTGCCAGAATCATAGCATCGCTTTTCGGTGTTTTGATACCAAACTGTTTGATGCTCAGCCAAATTGAGATTAGTGCCAAAGCGAAAAATGCCGGTTCAAAATAAAGTGCAGTGGTACGCTTACCGCCAAATTTTATGAAGTTCAGTACATAGCTATTACTGTAAATGAGATATTTCGAAATTCCTTCCATAATACTGCTGCCGCCGGTAAGGATAATTTGCGCCATCTCCACCGCGGCGAGCGCGACCACCATACCCACCACCAGATAAAAAAAACGCAAAATCTTTCGGTGGTTATGCGCGGAAATGGTTTTGAATCGGATACTCCAGACCATCCCGATAATGACCACAATATAGACAAACAGCATCGTGGACGTGACATATTTACCAGCATTCAGCGACTGGCCGAACAGGAAGTTAAATGCCGTAAGCCCCGCGCCGATGCCTAAGGCGATCATCAATTTTTTTACGCTAATGCGTTCCACAAATAACAGCAGCAACAGCGGTAAAAAAGTGACGATGGTAATGGGAAAGCTTTCCCCCAGTTGGGCAATCTTGACATTGACCAGTAGGTAGATCAGCGGCAGCAGCAGGTAGCTACAGATTCTGATAGAACGAGACATACTCCTCCAGCATCTGTTGACCGCTGTACGCGACGCGGCTACGCATACGAAAGGCGTCCAGCGTGGCGCCAAATACCGCCTGAGCAATCTCTGGCTTACGCCGCTGCGCCAGGCGCAGTACATCTGTAGCGGCAAAGGTCTGGCCGCCGGATTTCGCCAGCACCTCCTGCGCCGCCTCGCTGTGGGTAGCGAGCACCGGTACGCCGATCGAGAGCGCTTCACACAAGATCAACGGATAGTTATCGACCCGCGAGCTAAAGACCAGCGCATCCATCTTATTGAGCGCGCTCATTAATTTGCGCTTATCGGTTTCAAAACCGTGATTAACAACGTTTTGGCCAGTAAAAGGCGAAAATTTACCAAAGGTATGCAGTTCAATTTTTTCGCCCAGCGCCATCATGTCGTGTACCAGACGCTGGTCAGTTTTGCCATCGTAACGCAAGTCATGCGCCACAATGGCAATTCGCGGTTTGCCCGGATTCAGCGGCACAGGTGATAGCTGCGCGAGAATCGCCTCGGTCGCCAGATCGATACCGTTGTTAATAATCTGGCAGCGCCCCGCGCCATAAACGCTGTTAAAGGCCTCGGCCACGTGCTGGCTCGGCGAAATAAACCGGCAGCCCAGCCGCAGCATGTCCCGAAAGCGCTGACGTTTGCCGTCAATAAGCTGGTGCGCCCGATCCACCCTGACCGGCGGATAATTGCTTAGGGTCGGGCATTTTTGGCAGCCGCTTTTCCAGCCCTCGCAACCGTCGGTGAAGGCGCAGCGCCCGGTGACGCTCCAGTGATCGTGCAGCGTCCAGACCAGAGTGACGTCCGGTTTTTGCGCTTTGACTTTTTCGCAAAACGTCACGATGTCCGCCAGGTTTAGCCAGTAACTGTGGAGAACATGAAAATGCAGCACCAGCGGGCCGGATGTCTGGATAACCGTGCGGTAAAGATTGTCGAGATTGCCAAACAGATCGCGATTCAGGAAACGAAACAGCGCGATATTAGCGATTGCCGTGCCGCGCGGCGTCTGTTTTATCACCTGCGGATAACGATGGTGGCTGACGCTTTTTTTTCCGCCTTTGCCATAACCATAGACAAAACGTGACGTCAGCCCTTTTTGCAGCGCCCGCAGATGGAGATCCAACGCCACTCCCGCCGCGCCGCCTTCCGCCAGCCGTACATTAAATTGCAGAATATTCATGTGCTGACCTTCACCCGTGCTTTTTCTCCCACCACCAGCGCATGGTCCGGAATACTGTCAAGCACCACGCTACCCGCGCCAATCGTGACGTGATTACCGATAGTAATATCGCCAAGCAGGATGACATTCGCCCCCAGCTCAACGCCGTTACCGATCACCGGACAAGCCAGGCTGTCCGCGCCGCGATTGCCAATGGTGACGCCGTGGCGAATGGTAAAATCGTCGCCGGCGACGACATGTTTGTTGATCACTACCGCGTAACCATGATGGATAGTGAACCGCCGACCAATGGTCGCGGCGGCCTGGATTTCATACCCGAACAGGCATTCCGTGATCACGCGATACAGCACCAGCACCGGCGCGGCCCACAGATTATTCAGCACATTCTTTTTGCGCCAGACGGAACAAAAATGAGCGATACGGTAGGCCAGCACCATGCAACAGGGGCGTAAGCTCCAGCTATTCGCGCGTAAGTCTTCCAGCATCGTTATCGCCCCCGCAGCCCGGCCGCCAGGCGTTTGCTGTTACGCACGGAGAGCAACGTCAGCAACGTGCGCCAGGTCATTCGCTTATTGCGAATTTGGTACAGGGTAAAAAGCTGGTATTTTTTGCTGGCGCGATCGAATTTATCTTTGTGCTTACGATAAAAATGGAAATAACCGGAGAACTTTTTCGGCGAAGAGGTAATCTGCATCTCGCCGTGGTTGATATGTAAAATTTGCGTCGCCTCTTCGACTTTCCACGGTTCGCCATACTCCACCACCATACGCAGAAAAATGTCGTAATCCTGCGCCGCCTTGAGTTCGGTATCGAACAAACACGCTTTAAAACGCCAGGCCCAGGTAAAAACCTGATTGCCAATAATATTGCGCTTGTAGAACAAGCGGCGCGAATAAGGGGATTTCGGATACAGCGGCAGGCTGGCAGGCTGAGAGTAGACCTCGCCCTCGCACACATAGTCGTTGGCATACAAAAAGGCGTGCGTAGTCAACTGGTGTTTATGGGCCAGAAACACGCTCAGACGGTTTGGCGTCCATTCATCGTCATCATCAATACCGGTAATGTAGTGCCCTTGCGCCTGCATAATGGCTTGGTTGCGAACCGCGCAGGCGCCGGTATTCCTGGCGTTATGAGTATAACGAACGCGCGGGTCGTTCAGCTCCTCAACAAATTGTTGTAGCTGCTGATAAGACGAGGAGCAATCATCCACGATGATCATCTCCCAGTGACGGTAGTCCTGACGTAGTACTGATTTAATCGCCCGGATAGCCAACTGCTGCCTGTTCCAGGTTGGCATATAAATTGAGATCAGCGGATTGTCTGTTGTCATGCTTATTCCCCAGATAGTTTTGCCGCATGGCGCTACGCTTGTCCGGCCTACAGTCACAGGCCGCGCCATCCGGCACGCCTTATTTTTTATTTGGAATCTGACTGGTATTCATACTCGTAATAGCCATAATCCTGGTAGCCCGTCGCCCGGCGGAAAATGGAGTTGAGAATGACGCCTTTGACCTGAATGCCATTCTGGTCAAAACGGCTCAGACTGGTTTCCACTTCTTTCAAGGTGTTGACGGCATAACGCGCCACCATCAGCGTCGTCCCGACGTGGCGACCCACAATCGCGGCGTCCGTCACGGCCAGAATCGGCGGCGTGTCGATTAATACCAGGTCGTAGCGGCTGCTTGCCCAGGCGATCAGCTCGCCGAAGCGCTCGCTCATCAGCAGTTCTGATGGGTTAGGCGGTACCTGACCGCGCGGAATAAGATCAAAATTAGCGATCGCCGTGGGTTTCGCGCAGGAGGCTATCTCGCCTTTGCCCGCCAGAATGTCAGATAAGCCGTCCACGTTATTGGTGCCGAGCAGTTCATGGGTGTAGCCCTTGCGCATATCGCAGTCGATCAGTAATACCCGTTTATGCGTCTGGCTGATGACGGCCGCCAGGTTGGCGCAAACAAAGGTTTTGCCGATAGAGGGGCTGACGCCTGTGAGCATGAGTACATTATTTTGCGCCTGCATCATGGCGAAATGCAGGCTGGTGCGCAGGCTGCGAATCGCCTCAATCGCCAGATCGGTCGGATTGCCCACCGCCAGCAGTTGGCTCTGCTTGTAACGCTTAATTCCTTTAATGGTTTTGACGCTATCGCGCGCTTTTTGCCATTCCGACAGCGGAATACTGGCATAGACGCTGATCCCGTGCTCCTCCAGCGCCTGCGGGCTTTCAATACCGCGATTAAACAGCGAGCGCAGCAGCACGCCGACAATCGATAACATTAATCCCAGAATAATGCTGCCGAGAATAATCAACGCCTTTTTCGGCTTCAGCACGCCCGGCTGGGTAATCGCCGGGTCAACGATGCGCACGTCGCCAACGGTGCTGGCTTCGGTGATTTTCAGCTCCTGCTGTTTATTAAGCAGTTGCATATAAACCTGCTGGCCGGACTCCACATCACGGGTCAAACGCACAATCTCCTGCTGGGTTTTCGGCATTGCCGTCACCCGCCCGTTCAGTTTGGCTTTTTCATCTTCCAGCGCTTTACGTTTTTCCAGCAGGGTGCGGTAAGCCGGATGCGCTTTGG
The DNA here is from genome assembly GCF_046550835.1 of Salmonella sp. SAL04196. Taxonomy (NCBI): domain Bacteria; kingdom Pseudomonadati; phylum Pseudomonadota; class Gammaproteobacteria; order Enterobacterales; family Enterobacteriaceae; genus Salmonella; species Salmonella sp. SAL04196. The sequence goes on along the minus strand of NZ_JBGDXE010000001.1, from coordinate 131,868 downwards.
TAAAGAGCTTGGAAATTTCCGCCTCTTTAAACGTCAACTCATTCAACTGGGCGTCGATATTAACCATCGAATCGAGCACCGCCTTCGCCTCCAGCGGTAAATCCACCGAGTCTTTATCCTGGCGGAAAGCGTTTAGCTTGTTTTCCGCCACATCCAGACGGCTGCGGACTTCCGGCAGTTGTTTTGCCAGAAACGCCAGGCTCTTCCCCGCCTCCTCAGATTTCCGCGCAATATCCTGTTGCAGATAGTTACGGGTAATACTGTTGAGAATTTCGCGGATCTGGTCGCGATCCTCTCCCGTGAACGTCAGGCTCAGAACGCCGGTATCTTTGCCGGTTTCCGTTACGGTGAGGTTATTTTGCAGGTTATTAATCATGCCAAGCGTTGAGAATTTACTCACCGTAAATTCCGTATCAGGACGGGCGTCAATCGCCTCTACCCGCATCGTCACGCCGTCTTTATTGAGTGGCTGGCCCACAACGCCCTGCGCGCTAAATCCGCCGTCGCTAACCAACTGATAACGTTTGTCGCCCAGCACTTTGAGGGTGAAGATCTGTCCGCTCATCGTCTCTGGTCGGGTGAATGTCGTGACTTTCACCATTTCATTGTGACGCCCCATCAGCCGCTCCCACCCGGCGCCGAACAGCGGAAAGGTGTTTTTGGTGACGGCAATATCCAGATCCAGATCGTCAACGGTCTTCCCCAGCACCAGGCGCGATCGAATGAGCTGAATTTCCGCATCGGAAGCCGGCGGCTTATTCGCTAATGCGCTGTTGATATCCTGTACCAGCGAATTACCGGCGTTTTGTTCAATCTGTACCAGCGCATCGGCGCTATAGATGGGCGTGGCGAAGAACGTATAAATTACCGCGCACAGCGCAAATATGGCCGTCGTCCCCAACACCCACCAACGCGCTTCAATCACCGTTCCGACCAGACGCCCGATATCGATTTCATCGCTACCCGTAACCGCCGCAGATTGTTTTACTTTTTCTGTCATGGTTTTCCCTGCTCTGCATTCAGTGCCTGCGCCCACTGGCGGGCAGACCTTTCCAGTAATGTGTACACCGCCTCAAACGCATCGCGGCTTTTGCGATACGGGTCCGGTATTTCACGCTCGCTGTCCCAGTGACCAAACAGCATTACCTTGCCGCGCATTTCCGGCGCAATGTCGCACAGGGCGGCGATGTGACGTTTCTCCATCGTCAGAATCAGGTCATATTCCCGGCACAGACGCGCGGAAATTTGCCTTGCGCAGTGATTTTCCAAAGACAGATCGTGGGCGCTCGCCACGCTCGCCGCCGCAGGATCGGCGCCTTTGCCGACCAGCGCGCCTAACCCGGCGGACGCTACCGTCAGCGAGGGATGAAAGCGCTTTAGCAAACGTTCCGCCGTCGGGGAACGGCAAACATTCCCCACACAGACCACTAATATTTTGTTAAACATAACGATTACCAGGAATGAATGTCGCTGGCCGTATCCGTCATATAACGGACACCGCTAATGGTTGGCAGCAACTGATTGATCAGACGGTTCCAGCGAGCAACCGGCGCAGTCGTGACGTACACCACATCGTAAGGCTGAAGTCGGAATTCCGTCGCCATCACCAATGACGTGGCGTCAGACATATCAAGCTGGTAGATATTGGCGATCTTGCCGCCGCGTCCCCCCTCGCCTTTCAACGGACGAATCACAAAAATGCCGCTGGCGTTGGAGGTGGTCAGATCGATGCCTTCCGCATTGCCCAATGCTTCGGTGAGCGTCATACCGCTGAAATCCATTTTGAGGGTGCTCTGTTTTTTCACTTCGCCCATGACAAAGACTTTCAGATCGTCATTGCGCGGCACATACAGAATGTCGCCAGGGTAGAGCAAGCGGTTCTGGCTAAGATCGCCATTTTGCATCAGCGCCTGTAGCGAAATGCGCTGTTCTTTGCCGTTGTGCGTCAGCACGACGTTGCGCCAGTCCGCCATATCGGTCAGGCCGCCCGCAGCGTTAATCGCATCCAGGACGGTTAGCGGTACGTTAGTAATGGCCTGCTGACCGGATTTATTCACCTGGCCGGAGATATACGCTTTTTGCGAGCGGAAAGCGGCGATATTGACATCCACCTGTGGGTCCGCGATGTACTTCGCTAAACGCCCGGTAATATCGCTGCGAATCTCTGACAAAGTTTTACCGACGACGCTAACCTTGCCAATGTAGGGATAAAACATGGTGCCGTCCGGCTGTACCCAGTTGCCGGTATCGCTTGAGCTACGGTACTGGCCTGCTGGCGTGGTCAATTCCGGGTGATCCCAGACGGTGACATTCAGCACATCGCCAGGCCCGACGCGATACTGATAGCTGGCGATCTCCTGGTCCAGCGACATATTCGGTTGCGCGACATTGGGCCGCGGGCGTAATTGCTCAACCAACCGTGGCGTCAGCGGATACACATTGACCATCCGGTCAAGATCAAAGTCAGCGTCTTGCTGTTTGATCACATCTTTCCCAATCGTAGACATATTGCTGCCCGGAAGTACTGTGCAACCACTTATCAAGCTGAGCGACGCCAATAATGGCATCAATTTCATTTTGGATTTCATCATTGATTATTTATCACTTTGGCAGAGTCATTATCCTGTGCAATTTAAATAGCGGCTTCGTCCGTGCACATTTACCTTGCAGTTAATGGCAGAGAAAATTAACTGGCATCATTCTGAAAAAAAATCAATTCATCCGCAGGCTATTGACAGAATAATAAAGGCTTATATTCAGGCTTTCAGGCACGCTACCGCCCCTGGCTTCTTAGCTACCAATACACTGATTATTCTAAATTTTCGCATTCCCCTCCGATTTTATCCTCGTTCAGATAAAAATCTTCAGCGAAATAAAGGTTACGTATTAATAGTTTTCTCGATGTTGTGACAGGATATTTAAGAGCGCTATCTTAATCCTGCAAGAATTGTTGCAGCTAACCTAATGACAGGCAAGGTAACAAACCCGCCATTCTATATTTTTAAGATTAATATTAAATGAATTAACAGATGATTTTAGGATTTTATTGATGTTGACAATATTTATTTACTCCACTCCACCTGCGATATTTCCTAAATATATTCTTGACATTATTTAGTTTCCGACAGAAACATTACGGCTATTTTAAAGTTATTTTATAGCCGCGTAACAAAGATAAATTGCTCTGCGGCATTGCATTTTTCCGCCGTATTATCCATGATCGAATTGTGACAATTGTCATATTACAGAAGGTATTGCTCTTACTATGGAATGGATTGCCGATCCGTCAATCTGGGCCGGACTGGTAACGTTAATCGTTATCGAACTTGTTCTCGGCATTGATAACCTGGTCTTTATTGCCATCCTCGCTGAAAAACTACCGCCGGGGCAGCGCGACCGCGCGCGCATTACCGGCCTGATACTGGCGATGATCATGCGCCTGCTGCTGCTGGCGTCAATCTCGTGGCTGGTCACCTTGACTAAGCCGCTTTTTAGCGTACAGGCGTTAAGCTTCAGCGCCCGCGATCTGATTATGCTGTTCGGCGGCTTCTTCCTGCTCTTTAAAGCCACCATGGAGCTCAATGAACGGCTGGAAGGGAAAGATAGCGCCAACCCTACCCAGCGTAAGGGGGCGAAATTCTGGGCGGTGGTCGCGCAAATCGTGGTGCTGGACGCTATCTTTTCTCTCGACTCCGTGATTACCGCCGTGGGGATGGTCGATCACCTGGCGGTCATGATGGCGGCAGTGATAATCGCCATTAGCCTGATGCTGCTCGCCAGCAAGTCACTGACCCGATTTGTGAACAACCATCCCACCATTGTCATTTTGTGTCTTAGCTTCCTGCTAATGATCGGCTTTAGCCTGGTGGCGGAAGGGTTTGGTTTCCACATTCCGAAAGGGTATCTGTACGCGGCTATCGGCTTCTCGGTGATGATCGAGGCGCTCAACCAACTGGCTATTTTTAACCGCCGCCGTTTTCTTTCCGCTAACCATACGCTGCGCCAGCGCACAACGGAGGCCGTGATGCGGCTGATTAGCGGTAAAAAAGAGGATGCCGAACTGGATGCGGAAACCGCCGCGATGCTGGCAGACCATGACGACAGCCAGATTTTTAATCCGCAGGAGCGCAGGATGATTGAGCGGGTGCTGAATCTCAACCAGCGCACCGTAAGTAGCATCATGACGTCGCGTCATGATATCGAGCATATCGATCTCAACGCGCCGGAAGCGGAAATCCGCGCTCTGCTGGAAAAGAACCAGCATACGCGTCTGGTCGTGACGGGTGAAAATGAACAGGAAGATTTACTCGGCGTCGTCCACGTCATCGATCTGTTGCAACAATCGCTGCGCGGCGAACCGCTCAACCTGCGGGCGCTGATTCGCCAACCGCTGGTTTTCCCGGAAACATTGCCGCTGCTGCCTGCGCTGGAGCAGTTCCGTAACGCCAGAACCCATTTTGCCTTTGTCGTAGATGAGTTTGGCTCGGTTGAAGGCATTGTGACATTAAGCGATGTCATGGAGACTATCGCCGGTAATCTGCCGAATGAAGTCGAGGAAATTGACGCCCGCCACGATATTCAGAAGAACCCGGACGGTTCCTGGACAGCAAACGGCCATATGCCGCTGGAGGATTTGGTGCAGTACGTGCCGCTGCCGCTGGATGAAAAACGGGAATACCATACGATTGCCGGATTATTGATGGAATATTTGCAGCGCATACCGCAAACCGGTGAAGAGGTTCAGGTGGGTGATTATTTGCTGAAAACATTGCAGGTAGAAAGCCATCGAGTGCAGAAAGTGCAGTTAATTCCGCTCCATAACGGCGAGCCAGACCCGGAGATGTAACGTCTGTTCGCCTGCCCCGGCCTGCTTACCAGGCAGGCCGGAGGCGCGTTAGCCTCGCCATCCGGCACTCCTCTTTGGCCAAAAACTACAGCTTATCCAGCAGTTTCTTCACATCTTTACCGTTACGGGTATCTTTATTGCGATCCGCCCAGTCGTTGAGCCGACGCTTCGCCTCATCCTGTAAATGCTTGCGCAATAACTGATCCACTTGCAGGGTATAGTTCAGCTCCTGCCACTTGCCATAGACGCGCAGCGGCACCGGCGTCTCTTTCAGGAAGGTGATCAGGTTGCTATTGCCGTTCCATCCGCCCAGCACACGCAGATTAAATTGCGTATCACAGCTCTGCTTAACCAGATCCAGCGTTCCGCTGCCGGTTAACGCCAGCATAGAAGATTGCCCGACCATGTCGTCGAGCGTCAGCGTGCCCTTATTTAGCGTCAGATCGGTCGTGAAGCGATCCAGTCGGGTCGCGTTGTCCATATTTTCCTGCGACTGCTGCGCGTCGCCGCCGCTTCGCTCTACGGCCTGCTGCACCAGTTGTTGGAAATTCATTCCTTCGAGGCGCGTATTGCTCATGTCAACATGCGCTTTTCCTTTCCAGCTATGGCGAAACGCCTCCGCGTCAATATCCGCCCCGGAGAAATCGCCAACCAGCGACATCTTACCGGTCAGGCTAATCGGATAATTGAAGGCTTTCAGGATAGTCCCAATCTCAACATGGTTGAGGCGAGGGTGGAATTCGATGCGCGGACTGGCGGTGCGGGCGTCAAGCGTGCCGGGCAGCGACATCTCTCCGTCGGCCAGTTTCCCCTGCAACTCGGTGATATCCAGCAATCCGGCCTGATTAGACATCTTCGTCGAAACCTGGGTAAAGTCCATTCCCCGCCAGCGAACTGAATCCGCCTGTAAAGCAATCTCCGCCGTAAAGCTTTGCAGCCCCTGATAAGGCGGCGCACCAACACGCGACGCGATAACTGGCCTGGTCAGGGGGAGCGTATTTTGCCCCTGCGACACCGCGCCGCCCGTCTGTGCCACGGTGCTATGATGCGGCAACAGGTTGTCCAGATTAAGCTTGCTGGACTGGAGGTCAATTTGCCATTCCGGCTGCTCCGCCAGCGTTACCTGAACATGCCCGGTCAGAGAACTGTCATTCGCCGTTAAATTTAAGTGGTTAAATGAAAGACGTTTTTGCGCCTCCTGCCACTGCGCCTGCAGTTGTCCCTGCCCCTCAATCCCCTGCGCCGGTAGATCCGCGCCCTGCAATAGCCAGCGCAGTTGCTCAATACCCGCGGTTAAATTATGCGGATAATCGGAAGCATCCACCGTTCCGCTGAACGATAAAGCAAGATCCCGCTGATCGCGGTTCACGCGTCCCGAAAAATCAAACGTGCCGCGATGCTCGGCATCTTGTTCCATATTCAGACGAATATCGCGCACCGTGACCTGATCATTATTTTCATGCTGGAAAACCAGCACGCTGTCGGCAACGCGCAGGCTACGAATATCAAACGACCAGCCGCGATCTTCCGCTACGTCCGGCAAGGTATTATCTTTCGGCGCGACCGGCGCATCATCACTGCGTACCGCTTCCGTTTGCGGCGTCAGTTGAATCACCCCGCCTTTCAGCATCACCTGCTTAACATGAAGCTGATGACTCAACAGCGGCCATAAAGCGACATCCAGGCGCATATTGTCAGCCCGCACCAGCGGTTCGCTGGCGCCTCGCGCCGTTAGCGTCATTCGCCCGGAAAGGATGCTGAGTTGCGGCCATACGTGCCAGCGCAGCGGCCCGTCCAGTTGCAACTGATATTCACTACGCGCGGCAACCTGCTGCACCATATAGGCGCGGAAATCATTCGGATTGACCAACAATACCAACGCAGAGAATCCGGCCACCAGCACGACCAGGAGAATCATCAGCGTCGTCAGAAATCGTCTCATGCTACCCTCAATGGACCGGCAGTATTGCGCCGAATGGCTCAGTCTTTATCAATCCGGCTGGCGACAGCGCCCTGCTGATCGCGATATTTGGCATCCTGACGGCGGTTATAAGGCCGCGCCGCCGGGCCTGACAGCGGCTCAAAGCTCAGCGCGCCGATGAGCATACCCGGACGCAACGCCAGCGGCAGCTTCCCGGAGTTGTAAAACTCAAGCACAATGCAGCCCGACCAGCCGGGATCGATACGGTGCGCCGTCACATGCACCATCAGTCCCAGACGCGCCAGCGAGGAACGGCCATCCAGCCAGCCCACTAAATCCGGCGGCAGGGTAACGGATTCAAAGGTGACGGCCAGCGCCAACTCGCCCGGATGCAGATAAAATGCCTCGCCGTCCGGCAAAACGATTTCATCGCTCATCACGCGATCCAGCGCCGCGCTGACCTCATCTTTCGGCCCGCTCAGGTCGATAAACGCCGCCGTATGGCCACGGAAGGTTCGAAATTTATTGCCAAGACGTACATCGACCGTCGCGCCGTTAATGCGCTCTACGGGAGGTCGCGGGGTGATAGACAAACGGCCTTCATCCAGCCAGGCTTCAATATCTCGGTCGCATAAACGCATGGCACTTTCTCCTTTCGCGCATCAAGCCCTTAAATCAAGCACATCAAGGGCTAACCAGGTTATCACTGAACGGTACACAATTCGCCAGATTTATTCAAAGAACTGGCTGATTTTCGCTTTCAGAATATCAATAGCGATGCGGTTTTTACCGCCGCGCGGCACGATAATATCCGCATATTGTTTGGAAGGCTCAATAAATTGCAGGAACATCGGACGCACCGTTTTCTGATATTGCGCCATCACCGAATCCATTGAGCGACCACGCTCGTTCACATCGCGTTTGATACGGCGCATCAAACAGATATCCAGCGGCGTATCGACAAAAATAGAGAAGTTCATCTCTTCACGCAAACGCGCGTCGGTCAGTAACAGAATACCTTCAAGAATAATCACTTTCTTCGGTTCTACGCGAACCGTTTCCTGCATACGGGTATGCTCAACATAACTGTATACCGGTAATTCAATCGCCGAACCGCGCTTGAGCGCCTGAAGATGCTGAAATAGCAGGCTGTGATCCATCGCATTCGGATGGTCATAGTTGGTTTTTACGCGTTCTTCCATCGACAGATGGCTTTGATCTTTGTAATAACTGTCTTCGGGAATAACGCCAATATGTTCGTCACCCACTTGTTCACGCAATTCGCGGTAAAGGGTACTGGCAATAAGACTCTTGCCGGAAGCCGATGCGCCAGCGATACCGATAATGACGCACTGATGAGACTGATCAGTCATAAATTTAGCGACCTGATTAACCTGGATGTAAGGAAGGGGGGCGCCGAAACGCCAAACGCGGCAATTATAGGGATTTCAGCAGCGCGATACCAGTCCGGCGCTATGCCACGGTGAATTTGTTGGCGGCGCATTCGACGTCGCGACGTAAAAGCGTTCAGTTTTAATGCGGACAGCGGATTTATCGACCCGTCTGGAGGAGGAATACGCCGGGAGCCACAATTTATATTCAGCCAGCGTATAAATCATTACGCGTTTATACTAGCATAATCACAGAGTAAACTGACGCGTCCGGTATTCCGCGACGTTACCGGCGATTCGGATAGAGTGGTAATGAGTAAACCATCCCAACATGTTTTCGTTACCGTCCCCCACCCGCTATTGCGTCTGGTCAGTTTAGGCCTGGTCGCGTTTGTCTTTACGCTCTTTTCGCTCGTATTATCGCGTGTCGGCACCCAACTCGCGCCGCTGTGGTTCCCCACCTCCATTATGATGGTCGCGTTTTACCGCCATGCGGGCCGTCTGTGGCCTGGGATCGCGGTCGCCTGCTCGCTCGGCAGCATCGGCGCCTCACTGACTTTATTTCCTGCCGCCTCGCTTAACTTTAGCTGGACGGCAATAAATATTATCGAGGCGGCCACTGGCGCGATACTGCTGCGAAAACTGCTCCCCAGCTACAACCCCTTACAAAATTTGAATGACTGGTTTCGTCTGGCTATCGGCAGCGCCGTGATTCCGCCGCTACTCGGCGGCCTGTTATTTTGGCTAATAGCGCCGGAAGCGGTCGCCTCGAAAGCGTTTCTGATTTGGGTATTATCGGAAGCCATCGGCGCGCTGACGCTGGTGCCGTTAGGTTTACTGTTTAAACCACACTATCTGTTGCGTCATCGCGACCCGCATCTGTTGCTGGAAACGCTATTGACGCTGGTCATTACGCTGGCGCTAAGCTGGCTCGCTATGCGCTATATTCCGTGGCCGTTTACGTGCGTTATCGTCCTGTTGATGTGGAGTGCGGTGCGCCTGCCGCGAATGGAGGCGTTTTTAATTTTTTTAGCTACCGTTATCGTGGTCTCGCTCATGCTGGCCAATGACCCCACGCTGCTCGCCACGCCGAAAACCGACGTGATGGTCAATATGCCGTGGCTGCCTTTTTTAATGATCCTGCTGCCTGCCAATATGATGACGATGGTGATGTACGCGTTTCGCACGGAACGCAAACATATCACCGAGAGCGAATCCCGCTTTCGCAACGCGATGGAGTATTCCGCCATTGGTATGGCGCTGGTCGGTACGGAGGGTCAGTGGCTACAGGTCAATAAATCTCTGAGCCATTTTCTTGGCTATAGCCAGGATGAATTACGCACGATGACATTTCAGCAATTGACCTGGCCGGAAGACCTGAATAACGACCTTGAACAGCTAAACATGCTGGTGCGCGGCGACATCAATAGCTATTCCATGGAAAAACGCTACTACACCCGCAACGGCGATGTCGTCTGGGCGCTGCTGGCCGTCTCGCTGGTTCGGCATAAAGACAATAAACCTCTCTATTTTATTGCTCAGATTGAAGATATTAACGATCTCAAGCAAAGCGAGCAGGAAAACCAGCGGTTGATGGAGCGTATTACACAGGCGAACGACGCGCTGTTTCAGGAAAAAGAACGGTTGCACATCACGCTTGACTCTATCGGAGAAGCGGTGGTGTGTATTGATGTCGCGATGAATATCACCTTTATGAACCCGATCGCCGAGAAGATGAGCGGCTGGCGGCAAGAGGATGCTTTAGGCGCGCCATTATTAACGGTTCTGCGCATTACGTCAGGTGATAAGGGGCCGCTGCTGGAGGATATTTATCGCGCCGACAGGTCGCGATCGGACATGGAACAGGAGATAGTGCTCCATTGTCATAACGGCGGTAGCTACGATATTCATTACAGTATCACGCCGCTCAGTACGCTTGACGGCGATAAGATTGGTTCGGTTCTGGTTATCCAGGACGTTACCGAATCACGAAAAATGTTACGCCAGCTCAGCTACAGCGCAACGCATGACGCCCTCACCCATCTTGCCAACCGCGCCAGTTTTGAAAAGCAGCTTCAACAGCGCCTGCAAACAATACAGGAATCGCCTCAACATCATGCGCTGGTGTTTATCGATCTGGACCGTTTTAAAGCGGTTAACGACAGCGCGGGACATGCCGCCGGCGATGCCTTATTGCGCGAACTCGCGTCACTGATGCTCAGTATGCTTCGCTCCGGCGATCTCCTGGCCCGTCTGGGTGGCGATGAGTTTGGCCTGTTGCTGCCGGATTGTAATAGTGACAGCGCGCGCTTTATCGTGACGCGGCTTATCAACGCCGTTAATGAATATCACTTTATGTGGGAAGGACGCCTGCATCGGATCGGCGCCAGCGCCGGGATCACAATGATAAATGAACATAACTGCCAGCTCACAGAGGTCGTGTCTCAGGCCGATATAGCCTGCTACGCCGCGAAAAATAGCGGTCGCGGCCGTCTGACCGTGTACGAACCGCAGCACGCATTAACCTCCTCAAAGGGAATGATGCCGCTGGAAGAACAGTGGCATATGATTAAAAATAACCACCTGCTAATGCTTGCCAGAAACGTCGCGCCGCCGCGTACGCCGGAGGCCACCAGCTTTTGGCTGGTCTCACTCAGGCTGTGGACCAGCGAAGGGGAAGTGATGGAAGAGCGCGCGTTCCGGGCAGGATTAGCCGACTCCGCGCTGCATCACGCGCTTGACCGACGGGTATTCCATGAGTTTTTCCACCATGCGGCGACCGCCGTCGCCAGCAAGGGATTAAGCGTTGCGCTGCCGCTGTCCGCCGCAGGATTATACAGCGCGACCCTCATTGATGAGCTGCTGGAACAACTGGAGCATAGCCCACTGCCGCCACGGTTATTACACCTGATTATCCCGGCTGACGTTATCGTTAAGCAGGCGCAGACCGCCGCTGCGACTCTGCGAAAACTGCGGCAACGCGGCTGCCAGGTGATTCTCAGCCATGTCGGGCGCGATTTACAGCTGTTTAATTTACTGACCCCGCATATCGCTGATTATTTACTGCTGGATAGCGACCTTATCGCCAACGTTCATGAGAGTTTAATGGATGAAATGCTGACCTCGATCATCCAGGGACACGCCCAGCATCTGGACATCAAAACGCTCGCCGGGCCGGTACAAAACCCACAGGTGCTGGATACGCTCTCCCGTATTGGCGTGGATCTAATTTATGGCGACACTATCGCCGAAGCGCAACCACTGGATTTGTTACTGAATACCAGCTATTTCGCTATCCATTGACGGTTGCCAGCCGTGGGTATACCAGATATGCAGTAGCGCGTAGGAACGCCACGGTTTCCAGCGCTCCGCGTAGCGACGGATCTGCGCGGGCGTCATCCCGGCGAAGCGCTGCTTAATTAAGTAATCATCGGGTAAAAAGATATCTTTTGCCTGCCAACCGCGCAGGGCGAAATAGTTCGCCGTCCAGCGGCCAATTCCCGGAAACGTTTGTAAATTTTTAACGCTCTGCTCAATATCCGGCGGCGCGGCGAGCGCCAGTTTTCCCGCCAGCGTCGCCTGCGCCAGATGAATCAGCGCTTCGGCGCGCCGCAGCGGCATCCCCAGAGCTTTAAGCGCCAGCGGATCGGCCAACGCCAGCGTTTCCGGACCGGGAAAACAGACATAATCGGGCGCATCCGGCAACGCCTCGCCATAGCGGCGCGCCACTTTCGCCGTCAACCTTGCCGCCATCGCGACACTCACCAGTTGCCCCAGTATCGCCCGCACGCCTTGTTCAAACGTATCAACCGATCCCGGTAAACGCAGCCCCGGTCTGTCCTCGCCCAGTGGCCCCAGCACGGCGGCAACCTGCGCGGGCTGGCAGTCAAGATCAAACAGACGCGAAACCTTCGCCAGACACGCCGGCGCGACGGGAAGTAATCCGGCGCTTACGCTAACCTGCACAGTGTGGGTGGGCAGATGGGGCCTCACGCTGACCAGTCCGCGATGCTCGCCCACCACCAGGCTGCGCGCATAAAAGCCCTCGCCTACCGTTTCCACGCCATCCACCGCACGCGCGGCAAGAAAGCCCAACATCCACGACCAGTCGTAAGGCGGCTGCCAGCTCAGGGTAAACATACTTTTCTCCTTTATTTGACCTTTCAGCATAAACGCTAATCGCACGTAACGCCTTGCTTTCATATTCCAGTTGTCGCCGCGACGACATTTCGCTAAAGTCACGCCCCTTCTTCACTGGCATGGGGATTTTAAGGTGTTTATAGGATTTGATTACGGTACGGCAAACTGCTCGGTCGCCATTATGCGCGACGGGCATCCACAGTTGCTGACAATGGAGAATAACAGCGCATTACTGCCGTCTATGCTGTGCGCGCCGACGCGCGAGGCGGTGAGCGAGTGGCTGTATCGCCATCATGATGTGCCGGCAACGGACGAAGAAACCCAGGCGCTGCTGCGCCGCGCGATACGCTACAACCGCGAGGAAGATATTGAGGTTGGCGCGCAAAGCGTACAGTTTGGTCTGGCGTCGCTGGCGCACTATATTGACGATCCCCAGGAGGTCTGGTTTGTCAAATCGCCAAAATCCTTTTTAGGCGCCAGCGGCCTGAAACCGCAGCAGGTCGCGCTGTTTGAAGATTTGGTCTGCGCCATGATGGTACATATTCGTCATACGGCGCACAGCCAATTGCCGGAGGCCATTACCCAGGCGGTGATCGGTCGCCCGATCAACTTTCAGGGACTCGGCGGCGATGACGCGAACCGCCAGGCGCAGGGTATTCTGGAGCGGGCGGCAAAACGCGCCGGTTTTCAGGAGGTGGTATTCCAGTACGAACCGGTCGCGGCGGGCCTGGACTACGAGGCTACGCTGCGGGAAGAGAAGCGTGTGCTGGTCGTGGATATTGGCGGCGGCACCACCGACTGCTCCATGCTACTAATGGGGCCACAGTGGCGTCAGCGCGCCGATCGTGAAAACAGCCTGTTGGGGCACAGCGGTTGCCGCGTGGGCGGAAACGATCTGGATATCGCGCTGGCCTTTAAAAATCTGATGCCTTTGCTGGGCATGGGCGGCGAAACCGAAAAAGGCATCGCCCTGCCGGTGCTGCCGTGGTGGAATGCCGTGGCGATTAACGACGTCCCGGCGCAAAGCGATTTTTACAGTAGCGCGAATGGTCGTCTGTTGAATGATTTGGTTCGCAACGCGCGTGAAGCAGACAAGGTCGCGTTGCTGCTCAAGGTCTGGCGCCAGCGGCTTAGTTACCGCCTGGTACGTTGCGCGGAAGAGAGCAAAATCGCCCTTTCCGGCCAGGCGGATGTTACGGCGAGGCTGCCATTTATCAGCGACGACCTGGCGGTCGCTATCAGCCAGCAAGGACTGGAAGCGGCGCTGGATCAACCGCTGGCGCGTATTCTGGAACAGGTGCAACTGGCGCTGGACAGCGCGCAGGAAAAACCGGATGTCATCTATCTGACCGGCGGCAGCGCCCGTTCGCCATTGATTAAAAAAGCGCTTTCCGAACAGCTACCGGGCATACCCGTCGCTGGCGGCGATGATTTCGGCTCCGTCACCGCAGGACTGGCGCGCTGGGCGGAGGTCGTTTTCCGCTAAGCGCCTCGCAAGCCCAGAGCTGATGGATTGACATTATTCTTGATGTGGCTTAACGTCAGGAGTGAGGGTAAGGGAGGATTCCTCCTCCCCCTGGTGTCTTAGTAAGCTGGTAGGCTAATCACTAAGAGTATCACCAGTATGATGACTACCTTCATCATAACCCTTTCCTTATTTTGGCCCCTTCCTCGGGAGGGGCTTTCCCGTTTCAGCGTCCTGCTGAAATCGGTGGCTTACCTTCATTGCCGTGCCGCCACTTTACCGCACTCCGGCGCGTTAACGATTTTCACCGATGAGAGTTGCGTAGCGCCTCGCAAAGCGGGCCGCCATTCAGAATAATCCCGACCGTGTTCCATAATTCCTCCATTTTTCTCCCTTCCCTGCTGACTACAATAGAGGGAGCAACATTCCGCAAAACGTTTCAGGATGAGAAACTTATACCGATGAAAGGCAGTAATACTTTCCGCTGGGCAATAGCGATTGGGGTTGTAGTAGCCGCCGCCGCATTCTGGTTCTGGCATAGCCGTAGCGAAAGCCCGACCGCCGCGCCGGGCGTCGCCGCGCAAGCGCCGCATACCGCCGCCGCAGGTCGCCGCGGTATGCGCGACGGCCCTCTGGCGCCGGTACAGGCCGCGACCGCGACCACGCAAGCCGTACCGCGCTATCTGAGCGGGCTGGGTACCGTGACCGCAGCGAATACCGTTACGGTGCGTAGCCGCGTGGATGGTCAACTCATCGCCCTGCACTTTCAGGAAGGTCAGCAGGTCAACGCAGGCGATCTGCTGGCGCAAATCGATCCCAGCCAGTTTAAGGTCGCCCTGGCGCAGGCTCAGGGACAGTTGGCGAAAGATAACGCTACGCTGGCGAATGCGCGTCGTGATCTGGCGCGCTATCAGCAACTGGCAAAAACCAATCTGGTTTCCCGTCAGGAACTGGATGCGCAACAGGCGCTGGTCAACGAAACCCAGGGAACCATTAAAGCGGATGAAGCCAATGTCGCCAGCGCGCAGTTACAGCTCGACTGGAGTCGTATCACAGCCCCGGTCTCGGGACGCGTGGGTCTGAAACAGGTGGATGTCGGCAACCAGATTTCCAGCAGCGATACCGCCGGTATTGTCGTCATTACGCAAACGCACCCGATTGATCTCATTTTTACTCTGCCGGAAAGCGATATCGCGACCGTGGTTCAGGCACAGAAAGCGGGGAAAGCGCTGGTCGTAGAAGCCTGGGATCGGACTAACTCGCACAAATTGAGCGAAGGTGTGTTGCTCAGTCTGGACAACCAGATTGATCCCACGACGGGAACGATCAAAATTAAAGCGCGCTTTACCAATCAGGACGATACGCTGTTCCCCAATCAATTTGTGAACGCCCGGATGCTGGTCGATACCGAACAAAATGCCGTTGTGGTGCCTGCCGCGGCGGTGCAAATGGGCAATGAGGGCCACTTTGTGTGGGTGCTGAACGACGAAAATAACGTCAGCAAGAAGCGGGTAAAAATCGGTATTCAGGATAACCGAAACGTGGTGATCAGCGCTGGCTTGTCGGCAGGCGATCGCGTCGTTACCGATGGTATTGATCGGCTGACGGAAGGCGCAAAAGTCGAGGTCGTTGAGCCGCAGACCACCGTGGCGGATGAAAAATCCCCTTCCCGCCATGAAGGTCAAAAAGGAGCGCGCGCCTGATGCAGGTATTACCTCCGGGCAGCACGGGCGGCCCTTCGCGTCTGTTTATTCTGCGCCCCGTGGCCACCACTCTGCTGATGGCGGCGATTTTACTCGCCGGGATTATCGGCTATCGCTTCCTGCCCGTCGCCGCTTTGCCGGAGGTCGACTACCCCACTATTCAGGTTGTTACGCTCTACCCTGGCGCCAGCCCGGATGTCATGACCTCCGCCGTCACCGCGCCGCTTGAGCGCCAGTTCGGCCAGATGTCGGGACTTAAGCAGATGTCGTCGCAAAGCTCCGGCGGCGCATCGGTGGTAACGCTACAGTTTCAGTTGACGCTGCCGCTGGACGTTGCCGAGCAGGAAGTACAGGCGGCGATTAACGCAGCCACCAATTTATTGCCTTCCGACCTGCCGAATCCGCCGATTTATAGCAAAGTCAACCCGGCGGACCCGCCGATTATGACGCTTGCCGTCACCTCAAACGCGATGCCGATGACCCAGGTAGAGGACATGGTAGAAACCCGCGTGGCGCAGAAGATCTCGCAGGTCTCCGGCGTCGGGCTGGTGACGCTTGCCGGCGGGCAGCGCCCTGCGGTACGCGTAAAACTGAATGCTCAGGCTGTCGCCGCGCTCGGTCTGACCAGCGAAACGGTCCGTACCGCAATTACCGGCGCCAACGTCAACTCGGCGAAAGGCAGTCTGGATGGCCCCGAACGGGCGGTGACGCTTTCTGCTAACGATCAGATGCAGTCTGCCGACGAATACCGCAGGCTTATCATCGCGTATCAAAACGGCGCGCCGGTACGGCTGGGCGATGTCGCCACCGTCGAACAGGGGGCGGAAAATAGCTGGCTCGGCGCATGGGCGAATCAAGCGCCGGCTATCGTGATGAACGTTCAACGCCAGCCTGGCGCCAATATCATTGCGACAGCGGACAGCATTCGCCAGATGCTGCCCCAGCTTACCGAAAGCCTGCCGAAATCGGTGAAGGTCACGGTCCTGTCCGATCGCACCACCAATATTCGTGCTTCCGTGCGCGATACCCAGTTTGAACTGATGCTGGCGATCGCGCTGGTCGTCATGATTATCTATCTGTTTTTACGCAATATTCCCGCCACAATTATTCCCGGCATCGCCGTACCGCTGTCGCTTATCGGCACCTTTGCGGTGATGGTATTTTTGGATTTTTCCATTAATAACCTGACGCTGATGGCGCTCACTATCGCCACGGGTTTCGTGGTGGACGATGCGATTGTGGTGATCGAGAACATCTCGCGCTACATCGAAAAAGGAGAAAAACCGCTGGCGGCGGCGCTCAAAGGCGCGGGCGAAATCGGCTTTACCATTATTTCCCTCACCTTTTCACTGATTGCGGTGCTGATCCCGTTGCTCTTTATGGGCGATATTGTTGGTCGACTGTTCCGCGAATTTGCGGTGACGTTGGCGGTAGCGATTTTAATCTCCGCCGTCGTCTCTTTGACGCTCACGCCCATGATGTGCGCGCGTATGCTCAGCCAGCAATCTCTGCGTAAACAAAACCGCTTTTCCCGCGCCTGCGAGCGGATGTTTGACCGCGTGATCGCCAGCTACGGACGCGGATTAGCGAAAGTGCTCAACCATCCGTGGCTTACATTGAGCGTGGCATTCGCCACGCTCCTGCTCAGCGTTATGCTGTGGATAGTCATCCCGAAAGGGTTCTTTCCGGTACAGGATAACGGCATTATCCAGGGGGCGCTGCAGGCGCCGCAATCGTCATCGTATGCCAGTATGGCGCAACGTCAGCGCCAGGTGGCGGAGCGGATATTACAGGACCCGGCGGTGCAAAGTCTGACGACTTTTGTTGGCGTAGACGGCGCTAACCCCACGCTGAATAGCGCGCGCCTGCAAATTAACCTCAAGCCGCTGGATGCGCGTGATGACCGCGTGCAGCAGGTGATCTCCCGGCTGCAAACCGCCGTGGCGACGATTCCCGGCGTGGCGCTGTATCTCCAGCCGACGCAGGATTTAACCATCGACACGCAGGTCAGCCGCACGCAGTATCAGTTTACCCTGCAGGCCACGACGCTCGATGCGCTCAGTCACTGGGTGCCAAAACTGCAGAACGCGCTACAGTCGTTACCACAGCTCTCTGAGGTAAGCAGCGACTGGCAAGATCGGGGATTAGCGGCCTGGGTGAATGTCGACCGCGACAGCGCCAGCCGTCTGGGTATCAGCATGGCGGATGTGGATAACGCGCTCTACAACGCGTTCGGGCAACGCCTGATTTCAACGATTTATACCCAGGCGAACCAGTACCGCGTCGTACTGGAACATAATACCGCCAGCACGCCGGGACTGGCGGCGCTGGAGACGATTCGCCTGACGAGCCGCGACGGCGGCACCGTACCGCTCAGCGCGATTGCCCGCATTGAGCAGCGCTTCGCTCCGCTCTCTATCAATCATTTAGATCAGTTCCCGGTTACGACATTTTCGTTTAACGTGCCGGAGGGCTATTCGCTCGGCGATGCGGTGCAGGCAATTCTCGATACGGAAAAAACGCTCGCCCTGCCAGCGGATATTACAACGCAGTTTCAGGGCAGTACGCTCGCCTTCCAGGCGGCGCTGGGCAGCACCGTCTGGCTTATTGTCGCCGCCGTGGTGGCGATGTATATCGTGCTCGGCGTGCTGTATGAGAGTTTTATCCATCCGATCACGATTCTCTCAACGCTGCCTACGGCGGGCGTCGGCGCGCTGCTGGCGCTGATCATCGCCGGTAGCGAGCTCGATATTATCGCCATTATCGGCATTATTTTGCTGATCGGCATCGTGAAGAAAAACGCCATCATGATGATTGACTTCGCCCTCGCCGCCGAACGCGAACAGGGGATGAGTCCGCGCGACGCTATCTTCCAGGCCTGTCTGCTGCGTTTTCGACCGATTCTGATGACCACGCTGGCGGCGTTGCTCGGGGCATTGCCATTAATGTTGAGTACCGGCGTTGGCGCGGAATTACGTCGCCCGTTGGGGATCGCAATGGTGGGCGGCCTACTGGTCAGCCAGGTATTAACTCTGTTTACCACACCGGTGATTTATCTCCTGTTTGACCGCCTGTCGCTGTACGTGAAAAGTCGCTTTCCGCGCCATAAAGAGGAGGCGTAGATGCGCTTTTTCGCCCTTTTCATCTACCGCCCGGTCGCCACCATTTTGATTGCCGCCGCCATTACGCTGTGCGGCATTCTGGGCTTCCGTCTGCTGCCGGTCGCCCCGCTGCCGCAGGTCGATTTCCCGGTGATTATGGTTAGCGCCTCGCTGCCGGGCGCCTCGCCGGAAACCATGGCTTCGTCGGTGGCGACGCCGTTGGAACGCTCTTTGGGACGCATTGCAGGCGTCAATGAAATGACTTCCAGCAGCTCGCTCGGCAGTACGCGCATTATTCTCGAATTTAATTTCGATCGTGATATTAACGGCGCGGCGCGCGACGTGCAGGCCGCCATTAACGCCGCGCAAAGCTTGTTGCCAGGCGGAATGCCCAGCCGCCCGACTTATCGCAAGGCCAACCCATCCGACGCGCCGATTATGATTTTAACGCTCACCTCGGAGAGCTGGTCACAGGGCAAACTGTATGATTTCGCCTCTACCCAACTGGCGCAAACCATCGCGCAAATTGACGGCGTCGGCGATGTTGACGTCGGCGGCAGCTCCCTGCCCGCAGTACGTGTAGGCTTAAACCCGCAGGCGCTCTTTAACCAGGGCGTCTCGCTGGATGAGGTCCGCGAAGCGATCGACAGCGCCAACGTACGCCGACCGCAAGGCGCAATTGAAGATAGCGTCCACCGCTGGCAAATCCAGACCAACGACGAACTGAAAACCGCCGCCGAATACCAGCCGCTGATTATTCACTATAACAACGGCGCGGCGGTACGCCTGGGCGACGTCGCCAGCGTCACCGACTCGGTGCAGGATGTCCGTAACGCCGGGATGACGAACGCTAAACCCGCTATTTTGTTGATGATCCGCAAGCTGCCGGAGGCCAACATTATTCAGACGGTCGACGGCATCCGGGCAAAACTGCCGGAACTGCGGGCAATGATCCCCGCCGCTATCGATTTACAAATCGCCCAGGATCGTTCGCCGACGATTCGCGCATCGCTGCAAGAGGTAGAAGAGACGCTGGTTATCTCTGTCGCGCTGGTGATCCTGGTGGTGTTTTTATTCCTGCGTTCCGGGCGCGCCACGCTAATCCCCGCCGTCGCCGTTCCCGTTTCGCTCATCGGCACCTTCGCCGCCATGTATCTGTGCGGCTTCAGCCTCAACAATCTGTCGCTGATGGCGCTGACTATCGCAACCGGATTTGTCGTTGATGATGCCATTGTGGTGCTGGAAAATATCGCCCGCCATCTGGAGGCGGGAATGAAACCTTTGCAGGCGGCATTACAGGGTACGCGGGAAGTCGGGTTTACGGTCATCTCCATGAGTCTGTCGCTGGTGGCGGTATTTCTGCCGCTGCTGTTAATGGGCGGTCTGCCAGGGCGATTATTACGGGAATTCGCCGTTACCCTCTCGGTGGCGATTGGCATTTCGCTGGTGGTCTCGCTCACGCTGACGCCGATGATGTGCGGCTGGATGCTTAAATCAAGCAAACCGCGCACCCAACCGCGTAAACGGGGCGTTGGCCGTTTGCTGGTCGCCTTGCAACAGGGTTACGGCACGTCGTTAAAATGGGTGCTTAACCATACGCGTCTTGTCGGTGTGGTTTTTCTTGGCACCATTGCGCTGAACATCTGGCTTTATATCGCCATCCCTAAAACATTCTTTCCGGAGCAGGACACCGGCGTGTTGATGGGCGGTATTCAGGCTGACCAGAGCATCTCTTTCCAGGCCATGCGCGGCAAGCTGCAGGATTTTATGAAAATTATTCGCGACGATCCGGCGGTGAATAATGTCACTGGTTTTACCGGCGGCTCGCGGGTGAATAGCGGCATGATGTTTATTACGCTGAAGCCGCGCGGCGAACGCAAAGAGACGGCGCAGCAAATCATTGATCGACTGCGGGTCAAACTGGCAAAAGAACCCGGCGCCAGGCTGTTTCTGATGGCGGTACAGGATATTCGCGTCGGCGGGCGGCAGGCTAACGCCAGTTACCAATATACGTTGCTGTCTGACTCCCTGGCGGCGCTGCGCGAGTGGGAGCCGAAAATACGCAAAGCGCTCTCGGCCCTGCCGCAACTGGCGGACGTAAACTCCGACCAGCAGGATAATGGCGCGGAGATGAACCTTATCTACGACCGCGACACCATGTCACGGCTGGGTATTGATGTTCAGGCCGCAAACAGTCTGTTAAATAATGCTTTCGGCCAGCGGCAAATTTCCACCATTTATCAGCCGATGAACCAGTATAAAATGGTGATGGAAGTCGATCCGCGCTATAGCCAGGATATCAGCGCGCTGGAGAAAATGTTCGTTATCAACCGTGACGGAAAAGCGATTCCCCTCTCTTATTTCGCCCAATGGCGGCCCGCCAATGCGCCGCTGTCGGTGAACCATCAGGGATTGTCCGCGGCGTCCACGATTGCCTTTAACCTGCCGACCGGCACATCGTTATCGCAGGCGACGGAGGCCATTAATCGCACAATGACGCAGCTTGGCGTCCCCCCGACGGTACGCGGCAGTTTTTCCGGAACGGCGCAAGTCTTCCAGCAGACCATGAATTCGCAGCTTATTTTGATAGTGGCGGCGATCGCTACCGTCTACATTGTGCTGGGGATACTGTACGAAAGCTACGTCCATCCGCTGACCATTCTCTCTACTCTGCCATCGGCGGGCGTTGGGGCGCTTCTGGCGCTGGAGCTCTTCAATGCCCCTTTCAGCCTAATCGCCCTGATAGGGATCATGCTATTAATTGGCATTGTGAAGAAAAACGCCATTATGATGGTCGATTTTGCGCTTGAAGCGCAACGAAGCGGCGGCCTGACGCCGGAACAAGCCATTTTCCAGGCCTGCTTGTTACGCTTCCGTCCAATAATGATGACCACGCTGGCGGCGCTGTTCGGCGCACTGCCATTGGTGTTATCTGGCGGAGACGGTTCGGAATTACGGCAGCCGTTGGGGATAACCATTGTCGGCGGTTTGGTCATGAGCCAGCTCCTGACGCTCTATACCACGCCGGTGGTGTACCTCTTTTTCGATCGTCTGCGGCTGCGTTTTTCGCGTAAAAATAGCAAACCGGTAGTAGAGATATGACAGAACTTCCTGACAACACCCGCTGGCAACTCTGGATTGTGGCATTCGGCTTTTTTATGCAGTCGCTGGATACCACCATCGTCAACACTGCGCTGCCCTCCATGGCGAAAAGCCTGGGGGAAAGCCCGCTGCATATGCACATGGTAGTGGTGTCATATGTTCTTACCGTCGCCGTGATGCTCCCCGCCAGCGGCTGGCTGGCAGATAAAATCGGCGTGCGTAATATTTTCTTTGCCGCCATTGTGCTGTTCACGCTGGGTTCGCTGTTTTGCGCCCTCTCCGGCACGCTTAATCAACTGGTATTAGCGCGGGTTTTACAAGGCGTAGGCGGCGCGATGATGGTGCCAGTCGGACGCCTGACGGTCATGAAAATCGTGCCGCGCGCGCAATATATGGCGGCGATGACCTTCGTCACCCTACCGGGACAGATCGGGCCGTTACTCGGCCCCGCGCTGGGCGGGGTGCTGGTGGAATATGCTTCATGGCACTGGATCTTTCTGATCAATATCCCGGTGGGAATTGTCGGCGCTATGGCGACCTTTATGCTGATGCCAAACTACACCATAGAGACCCGGCGCTTTGATCTGCCGGGGTTCCTGCTGTTAGCTATCGGCATGGCGGTACTCACGCTGGCGCTGGACGGTAGTAAAAGCATGGGGATTTCGCCCTGGACATTAGCCGGACTTGCTGCGGGCGGCGCGGCAGCCATTCTGCTCTATCTCCTCCATGCCAAAAAAAACTCAGGCGCGTTATTCAGCCTGCGATTGTTCCGCACGCCCACGTTTTCACTGGGGTTGCTGGGCAGTTTTGCCGGGCGTATCGGCAGCGGTATGCTGCCGTTTATGACGCCGGTCTTTTTGCAAATTGGTCTTGGTTTTTCACCGTTTCATGCCGGTTTGATGATGATCCCCATGGTGCTGGGCAGCATGGGAATGAAGCGGATTGTGGTGCAGATAGTTAACCGTTTTGGCTATCGTCGGGTTCTGGTAGCGACCACGCTCGGACTGGCATTGGTTAGCCTGTTGTTTATGTCGGTCGCGCTGCTCGGCTGGTATTATCTCCTGCCGCTGGTACTGCTTTTGCAGGGAATGGTGAACTCGGCGCGCTTTTCTTCCATGAACACCTTAACGCTAAAAGACCTTCCCGATACGCTGGCCAGCAGCGGCAATAGCTTATTATCGATGATTATGCAGCTCTCGATGAGTATTGGCGTCACTATTGCCGGAATGCTGCTGGGTATGTTTGGCCAACAGCATATCGGGATAGACAGTAGCGCCACACATCACGTCTTTATGTACACCTGGTTATGTATGGCGGTTATTATCGCGCTACCGGCGATAATTTTTGCCCGCGTGCCGAACGATACACAGCAAAACATGGTCATTTCACGGCGTAAAAGGAGCCTGTAATGAAAGTCTGGCGGCCCGGAATCACCGGTAAGCTGTTTCTGGCGATTTTCGCCACCTGCATCGTGCTGCTGATCAGTATGCATTGGGCCGTGCGCGTCAGTTTTGAACGCGGATTTATTGACTATATCAAACACGGCAACGAGCAGCGGCTACAAATGCTGGGCGATGCGCTGGGCGACCAGTACCAGCAACACGGCAACTGGCGTTTTTTACGCAACAACGATCGCTTCGTTTTCCAGATTCTGCGTTCATTTGAGCATGACAACGACCGGGATAAACCCGGCCCCGGTATGCCGCCACACGGTTGGCGCACCCAGTTCTGGGTCGTCGATCAAAATGGCCGGGTGCTGGTCGGCCCACGCGGTCCGGTGCCGCATGACGGTACTCGCCGCCCCATTCTGGTCAATGACGTCGAAGTCGGCGCGATTATCGCCTCTCCTGTCGAGCGGCTGACGCGCAATACGGATATTAATTTTGATATGCAGCAGCGGCGCGCCAGTTGGATGATCGTGGCGTTATCAACGTTGCTGGCCGCGCTGGCGACATTTTTGCTGGCGCGTGGCCTGCTCGCCCCGGTCAAACGGTTGGTCGAGGGTACGCACAGACTGGCGGCGGGGGATTTTACCACGCGCGTGACCCCAACCAGCGCCGATGAGCTGGGAAAACTGGCGCAGGACTTTAACCAGCTTGCCAGCACGCTGGAAAAAAATCAGCAGATGCGCCGCGACTTTATGGCGGATATTTCCCACGAACTGCGCACGCCGCTGGCGGTATTGCGCGGCGAACTGGAAGCCATTCAGGATGGCGTTCGCCAGTTCACGCCAGAATCGGTTACCTCCCTACAGGCGGAAGTCGGTACGCTTACCAAACTGGTTGACGACCTGCATCAGCTTTCGTTGTCTGACGAGGGCGCGCTGGCTTACCAAAAAACGACCGTCGATCTTGTTCCCCTGTTGGAAGTCGCTGGCGGCGCGTTCAGAGAACGCTTTACCAGCCGGGGGCTAACGCTACATTACGCGTTGCCGGATAGCATGACCGTCTTCGGCGACCCGGATCGCCTGATGCAACTGTTTAATAATCTGCTGGAAAACAGTCTGCGTTACACCGACAGCGGCGGTGGCCTGCATATTTCCGCCGAACAACGCGACAAATCATTATTCCTGACCTTTGCCGATTCTGCACCGGGCGTCAGCGATGAACAGTTACAAAAACTTTTTGACCGTTTTTACCGCACGGAAGTGTCCCGTAACCGCGCCAGCGGCGGTTCTGGACTGGGGCTGGCGATATGCGTCAATATTGTACACGCGCATAACGGTCATCTTCACGCCGCTCATTCGCCTTTTGGCGGGGTTAGCATTACAGTAGAGTTACCGCTGGATCGCGATTTACAGAGAGAAGTATGACTGAATTACCCATTGATGAAAACACGCCGCG
Organism: Salmonella sp. SAL04196; assembly: GCF_046550835.1. Lineage (NCBI taxonomy): Bacteria > Pseudomonadati > Pseudomonadota > Gammaproteobacteria > Enterobacterales > Enterobacteriaceae > Salmonella > Salmonella sp. SAL04196. The sequence goes on along the minus strand of NZ_JBGDXE010000001.1, from coordinate 107,356 downwards.
CATTTTGATTGTTGAAGATGAACCCAAGCTGGGACAGCTGCTTATTGACTACTTACGCGCGGCGAGTTACGCCCCCACGCTCATCAATCATGGCGACAAGGTACTGCCGTATGTGCGTCAAACGCCGCCGGATCTGATTCTGCTGGATCTGATGCTGCCGGGTACCGATGGTCTGACGCTATGCCGGGAGATTCGCCGTTTTTCCGACATCCCCATTGTGATGGTCACGGCCAAAATCGAAGAGATCGACCGGCTGCTTGGGCTGGAAATCGGCGCCGATGATTATATCTGTAAGCCTTACAGCCCGCGCGAAGTCGTGGCCCGCGTGAAAACCATTTTGCGCCGCTGTAAACCGCAGCGCGAACTCCAGCAGCAGGATGCCGAAAGCCCGTTAATGATTGATGAAAGCCGCTTTCAGGCCTCCTGGTGTGGTAAAGCGCTGGATTTAACCCCCGCTGAATTCCGCCTGCTAAAAACCTTATCGCTTGAACCGGGTAAAGTTTTTTCCCGCGAGCAGTTGTTAAACCACCTCTACGACGACTACCGTGTGGTGACCGATCGTACTATCGACAGCCACATTAAAAACCTGCGCCGTAAACTGGAATCGCTGGATGCCGAACAGTCATTTATACGCGCGGTCTACGGGGTGGGATATCGCTGGGAAGCGGATGCGTGTCGCCTGGTATAATGATTATTGGCATAACAATAACAAGGTCGTAAAACGATATTTTCCGCCAACGCTATTCTGGCGGAATTAACACACTGTCCTCTTTTCTTTGGCCAAGCGGTATCCCGAAAACCATGACGAACGCGATCGGGGACAATAAATTATTTGGCCGCTCTTTTTAGTTTACCGATATACTGTGAGTAGTTTTTTAAACTTATTGCGCATTAATTCATTAAGTGAATCTAAAAATAAATAAACATAATACCAACTTAATTATACATGGATTTTTATGACAGAAACGTCATCTCACCGCTATAAACCACGCAATATAATAAATGCGCCAAATGTAAAATCGTCTATTTTTTCCCGGAGCCAACAACGCGGCGACAGCGAAAATATCCAGCGCTGGTTAAGCAACCATTTTTATCGTTGGATCATTGGTGACTTTCCCCATGTTTATCCTGTGCGATCCGTCGCCGATTATGCCGTTTATTTTAGCGCTGATACAGAAATCCCCGCCTGGCTGGCGCCAAAGCTGGGTGGCTATGAGCGCTTTTACTACCTTAACGTTCAGCACCCGCAACTTGTGGCAATGGAAAGAGATTTAGTGGAATTTCTTTCGCGTCAGGAAGGAACGCGGCTGGAAACTAAACTACAGCGCATCAACTGCTTTACCGTGCTGGCAATGCGCGAAGCGGAGCATCAAAAAATGCAGCGCCTGCGTGAACAAGGTTGGTATCCCTCCAACAGCGAGGCGCTAAAACCGGTGATGACGGTGAATAACGGCGTGCTGGTTGAGTTTGATGCAACAAACCCCGGCCTGCGCAGTGAGATGGCGTATGAATCCTGGCATATGCAACACTGCGTCGGAGATTTTGAAAATAAAGGCGCGCTTTCCGGCGGCTACGGCGATTACTACGCCCGACAAATTGAACAACAAAAACTTCGCCTGTTCAGCCTGCGCGACGGCAATAATATTCCCCACGTCACAATAAGCCTGGTGGTTGGTAATAACGGCCTGAGCATTGATCAGATTAAAGGTAAGCAAAATCGCCATCCTATTAAGAAATATGCTAACGATGTTTTATCTCTGTTACGCCATCTGCAACCACTTCCTGAGCGCCACGCCGATTGCGAAGAGATGGGAATAGTTTATGAAGCAACGCCGGAATATTCAGGTTGGAAATTTATTACTCATATTCATGACCTCAATTTTCTGCTCAATGTGCTGCATGACAATTTTCATTTAATGGAGCACTTCCCCACTCCCCCGGTAGCTTTACAGTGGCTGCTGTTGCACAGCGCCCCAGAGGCGCTGCGCTACCTTCAGGTTGTTGATCCTAACGTGGCGACGGCTGCGGAAATGCTGTTTCCACGGCATGAATGGCACCCTACGCTTGCCGGAAAAAACACCAGTAGCGAACCTTTCGAAATTGAAAGCCTGACGCTACAAACCACGCGTTACCTCCCTGTCATCAAGGAGGTGCAATAATGTTCTGGATTGTTCTTATTATTGCCGCCCTATTTTTTAGCTGGCGCAACTACAAAAAAAACAAACCGCTGATTGCGGCCCGTATCGCCGAGGAGAAAGAAAAAGATCGTCTGAAGGATCTGCGTCGCGATACCCGGCGGCGGCAATGGGCGCTGGCGCTAGCCGATATCCTCGCCCGACGCAACGGGCTACCGACCAAAGGCGTTGAGCTGGTCTTCAAACTTGACGATGACAAACGCCGCTATCTGGCACAGCAGGTAAAAAAAGAGCTGGGCTTGAGCGAGAACCTCGACGGCGCGGCGTTACGCCACAAGGTTGAGGATATCTTACGCCGCTGGCCTGCGGGCATCGGCAGCTCGCCGCGCACGTTTTATCATCATCTGGCGGCCCAGGGCCAGGTCCGCGACGCGCTGGCTTTCGACTGCATGCGCACCGCCTTTCTGACCCGCTGTATCGCCGGGCTCGGCTGGTGCGACGTACATCAGGCCTGGCTGGTGTTATTACTTAACGCCCAGCGCGCTCAGGACTGTTTTGATTCCTGGGAGGATTACGCCACCGCCTACGTTCGCGCCCGCCGGGTATGGCTCACGCTACGTGACACGCCAACAGCGCTTGCCGGACGGGATTTACAGGAAGCCACCCATTATCTGCAAGACCCTGTCAGCCGCTGGCGACAACTGCCGTGGAATGAATTCAAAATTTTCGAGCCGATTTAAAGGACTATTTATGGAACAGGATGACCGCCTGCTCAACGCTATGTTTGAGATGTGCAACCACAAAAATCCCCTCAATGACGGGCATCGCGAGTGGCATATCGCCGATATTTCCGGCCTGCTGCGCGAAGAACGCTATGACGAACTGGACGAACGCTACAACCAGGCGCTGACGGAGAGCTTTACCAGCCGCGAAGCGGAAAAGCGCTATTTCTTCGCCTGGAATCAAATGGACAACCCTTTTTACGATATGGACACGCTGGTTGAGGCCGGGCCGCAAGGATTAGCGCTGATCAAAAACTGGCAGCGCGCCCGCCCCCGCTCTACTCACGCCTGGCTTGCCGAGGCGCAATACTGGAATCACCGTGCGTGGCTGTATCGCAGCTATGGCTGGGCGAGAGAAACCACCCGAGCGATGTGGATCTGCGCTGCCGCCTGCAACGAACGGATGGTCATCGCCGCGCTCAATGCTATCGACTGTGAACCGCGCCAGTGGATGGCGGCGGCCCTGACCAGCACCAACTCAAAAGTCTTCGGCCAGCCCGACTGGCTGGTTGAGTTCCTCGTGGGCGCGGATGTTGCCGGGCAGCCATTAATGGAAGATCTGGCTGAATATCATCGCCATTCACCGCAGGAGGTGGACGCGCTGATGGCCCATTCCGGGCTGTCGTTTGCCGACGCGGTTTGCCCAAATTTGCCGCGCCCGTCCGTGCTACCGGAGTGCAATGACGATGCCGGGCAAAAATACTGGCTCGCCGTCTGCCTGGCTATTTTCCCGACAGCATTTTACGTGCTGGATGAATATATCCCGTTTCGTATGCCGCGCTGGGGAGGGTCTCACGAGGAAATCCGCGAATTTCTGGAATCAAGCGTATGCGATCACCTTTCTGCCGCAGAACGTGAACATCTGGAGCTATTAATCTGGTGGGACGGTCACCGCGATCTGCGCATTAAAGAGGTTGACTCCCCGGCAGAACAGGAACGCATTATCGCCAAAGCCGAAGAGATTAGCCTGCGAGCGCATATCCAGGAATCCCGCCACAACGCGCTGAAGTGGCTGCGGGTCTGCTATAGCGATCTGGACGATAATGACGCGCTCTGGCGAACCCTTCAGCGTTCGATCGTAGAAAAAGTTAAGCTCAACAATTATTTCTCTGATGACACGATAAAGTTCGCCCTGCGCGATTTTCCTGACACCTGGTGGATGTATAATTTTCTCTGTCAGAATGCGCAGCAAACGGAATTCGCAGTGCCGAAAATCCGTCGTGGCTACGTTCAGTACGCCGGGCTATTGGGTTTCGAAAAGGATGAGGCGCAAGGCCTCGCCTGGCTCGATAGCGTCGCCGACATTAAATATAACCATCACTGGCGGGCGGCGATTAAAAATTTCAACTGGTTCGGGCTCCCGGAACATTTCGTGTCGCTGGCAGAGCTGGGCGCGCAAAGAAATATCCCCGCCGCGCTAAACCTGCTGGGCCTTGAACACAATAATAAAGAGAACAACGGCCTACTACCTTACGATCCTGCCATCGCGTTAGGGTATTTTCAGCGCGCGGCGGAGATTTTGCACCGGCAGTTAGCGCTGCGCGAGAGCACCCCGTACAAATTAATAGATAACGGAGGCTATACCGACTATGAAAATGACCTGCAAAATATTCATTTCAGCATCGGCATCTGCAACCAGCGTCTGAGTAAACAAGAACTTGATACCGAAAAACGTTCCGCTTATGAAAAAGAACTGCTCGATAATCTCTGGCTGGCGCATCAGTTCGGACATAAAGAGGCCTGGGGCTTGTTCCTGCTGAATATTTTTGAAGTGAAGGATATTACGCTGGCGCATAAGCATCTGGAACTGGTGCAACAAGAGGCCAACAAAGGCACGCTACACGCTATGGTGACCCTATCGCGCCTGCACGGTAATAAACACGATCGAACGCTGTTTAATATGAAGCTAAGCGCACGCTGGGCGCATTTTGCCTTCACGCTTTACCCGGATAATGAAATCGTTATGGACTGCCTGGACCACCTGCATTTCGATTCTTTCTGGAAACGCTTTCGTTTCGCCTGGTATACCGTCCGCATCCCGAACTCAGAGCTGCCGGGACAGGTCAACTCAATGGTGTAAGGTGGTTTACTCCCCTCTCCCACGGCGCTACAATGCCCGCCCTTAAAGTGAGGACTCTCCTCCAGCCGCCTCATCAGGTGAGGCGGATCTGACCTGTCATCAGAACGAGAAAATGATGTTTAAACCAGAACTCCTTTCGCCGGCGGGAACGCTGAAAAATATGCGTTACGCTTTCGCTTACGGTGCCGATGCCGTCTATGCGGGCCAACCGCGCTACTCTTTACGCGTGCGTAATAACGAATTCAATCACGAAAATTTGCAGCTTGGCATCAACGAAGCCCACGCGCTCGGAAAAAAATTCTACGTGGTGGTGAACATCGCCCCGCATAACGCCAAGCTCAAAACCTTTATCCGTGACCTGAAACCCGTCGTCGAGATGGGCCCGGATGCGCTGATCATGTCCGATCCAGGGTTGATTATGCTGGTACGCGAGCACTTCCCGGCAATGCCGATTCACCTGTCGGTACAGGCTAATGCCGTAAACTGGGCGACGGTAAAATTCTGGCAGCAGATGGGGCTGACCCGTGTGATTCTCTCCCGCGAGCTGTCGCTGGAAGAGATTGAGGAAATTCGCCAGCAGGTGCCGGATATGGAAATAGAAATTTTCGTCCACGGCGCGCTATGCATGGCCTATTCCGGCCGCTGCCTGCTTTCCGGCTACATCAATAAACGCGATCCGAACCAGGGCACCTGCACCAATGCCTGCCGTTGGGAATATAACGTGCAGGAAGGAAAAGAAGACGTTGTCGGCAACATCGTGCATAAGCACGAACCGATTCCGGTACAGAACGTTGAGCCGACGCTCGGTATCGGCGCGCCGACGGATAAAGTGTTTATGATAGAAGAGGCCCAAAGACCGGGCGAATACATGACCGCGTTCGAAGACGAGCATGGCACCTATATCATGAACTCAAAAGATTTGCGCGCTATCGCCCACGTGGAGCGCCTGACGAAAATGGGCGTCCACTCGCTGAAAATCGAAGGCCGCACCAAATCCTTTTATTACTGCGCCCGTACCGCGCAGGTCTACCGTAAGGCCATCGACGACGCCGCCGCGGGTAAACCCTTCGACCCTACGCTGCTGGAAACGTTGGAAGGTCTGGCTCATCGCGGCTATACCGAAGGTTTCCTGCGTCGCCATACGCACGACGATTACCAGAATTACGAGTACGGGTACTCCGTTTCCGAACGCCAGCAATTTGTCGGCGAGTTCACCGGCGAGCGTAAAGGCCAACTGGCGGCCGTGGCGGTGAAAAATAAATTCTCCGTTGGCGATAGTCTGGAGCTGATGACACCGCAGGGAAATATCAATTTCACCCTGGAACAGATGGAGAACGCCAAAGGCGACGCTATGCCGGTGGCGCCTGGCGATGGCTATACCGTCTGGATGCCCGTCCCGCAGGACGTTACGCTGGATTACGCACTATTGATGCGTAATTTCTCAGGCGAATCAACGCGTAACCCCCATGCTAAGTAGTTAATTGCGGTTATTTTTTCATGGCGGGAAGATTCTTAGAAATTGATCACATACCGCTTCGCTCAATGCGGGTATTATTCAACGCGCTGAAAAACATAACCCATAAATGCTAGCTGTACCAGGAACCACCTCCTTGGCCTGCGTAATCTCCCTTACGCAGGCTTATTTTTTGCGTATAATCAATAAAAAAGTGGTACTTTCCGCCACATCCAAAAATTGACCACACTAACCAAAGCGCAAATGGGCGCTTAGGTTTACAGACCTCCACTATTCATGGCCAGCCAGCAAGTCACAATCCTCCCGCATCCGGTCAGACTCAGGACTTAGCATTCTGATATTTACGTTTAAAATCAGTGAATTAAATCAAGAACTGCTTTGTGCGAACTTATACAAAAAGTTTCCAGGTTATTAAATTAAGGTTAAAAACCGATAATTTAAGCGTGTAAAGTTATGGCACGTTTTAATGCCGCTTTTACAAGGATTAAAATAATGTTTTCCCGGATTAGAGGTTTGATTTCATGTCAAAGTAATACTCAAACCATCGCACCTACGCTCAGTCCACCTTCATCAGGCCATGTAAGTTTTGCCGGGGTTGATTATCCTCTATTACCACCAGATCACCAAACACCCTTCCCACCGTCACGTATAATCGGTATCCAGAGTTATTCCTTTATCCTGTAAAATGTGATACAGATTCTCCATTGATCTAATAACTACCTCAATTTCACATTCAAGTTTCTCTACAGAACTTTCATTGAGTGAGAAGTTGAGAGCCAGTAATAATGATTGTGAGTTATTATCATAACACAAATGTGGTCCATTATTCTCTGCAAACCATAAATTAGCATTGAGAAATTCAAAAGCAAGATTATTATTATCCGGAGGTCTTCCGCAAAAACCGTATATCATTATATACTCGCTATTAGTGCTTGTTAGTAAGATACGGTAACGGTTATCTATAATAAATGAGCATAATCTGTTTTCGTCAAAGGCAATTGAATCGGCATTTAATTTTAGTGAAAACTGTCTTAATAAGCGATCGGCTCTTGAATACATAACACCCCATACTCTATTTAAAGAGTTTCTATATAAGTCATAAGCCTCTTGTCTGGACGCTTAACACCCCGTGTCATCGTCGGAATTCATCTTTTCCCTATGACTTGCTGTGTTTGCTCATTTATGGCCAGGCTGGCCGGGTTCTGATGCCATTTGCGCTAAGGTATAGTCCGGCGCATATTCCCATCATACCAATTCCCCCCATGCCAAACGATGCGCCTAAAACCGTCAGAGCGGTAGTATATGCAGCACCACTACTGACACTGGCGACAGCCCCTGAGCATACCCCACTGAAAACACCTGTAAACAATGCCGTGGTTCCCAGGCACATTAAACATCTGGGTTTATTGCCGTAAGCGTTAAACTCAACGATTTCAGCTACTGGTTTTTCGTCATTACCCCGTTCAGAAGGAGGGAGCAATGGCGTTTGCGCATTCACGCCTGAAGTGACATTCATATAAACCTCTTCATGCACATGCCTGTTTATGTTTATGAGAAAAGCGGTACCTCAGGCACGACTATAAGACACCGCGCTAAGCCATCATCTAAATAGGTTTTATTTGATATATAGTAGCGTGCTTCTAATAGTGCGCCGTGTTTCTGCTAAAGAGTCTAAAGAACATTTCGATTTTATGCTATTAAAAAGTATGTTTGGTAATAAATATCAGGTTTTTATCTGATATTATGGTGTTTGAAATTAATACTGATAACTGACGTATGTTCGTCTTGTTAATTCTCCGTTTCGTTATCAAAGGCGCTATATCGGAAAGCGTCTGACTCCCCCTTGTGATTTCCCTGCACTCTCACAAGCGCTACTCAATGCGCATACCGGCATCTCTCTTGTCGCCATTTGCCTTAAACCATGCTTCACTTACCGCTGCGTACAGCAGGAAGAAAAACGGTAAAGCAATAAGTGCGCAACATTTCAATTTTCATCCTGTTCTGACCTCGCTTTTTCATTTCTGCTATACACTTTCTGGAGATTGTTGTTCAACTTATTAAGGCATAACGGATGGCTAACTTTCCCGCCAGCTTACTGATCCTCAATGGCAAAAGCGCTGATAACCAGCCGCTACGTGAGGCCATTACTCTACTTCGCGACGAAGGTATACAGATTCACGTTCGGGTAACCTGGGAAAAAGGCGACGCGCAGCGTTACGTTGATGAAGCCCGTAGACTGGGCGTTGAAACGGTGATTGCCGGCGGCGGAGACGGTACCATTAATGAAGTGTCGACCGCGCTCATCCAGATCCGCGACGGCGTAGCCCCTGCACTGGGCCTTTTGCCGCTCGGCACTGCCAACGATTTTGCCACCAGCGCCGGTATTCCTGAAGCGCTGGACAAAGCGCTGAAACTGGCGATTGCCGGAAACGCGATGGAAATTGATATGGCCAGGGTCAATGATAAAACCTGTTTTATCAATATGGCGACGGGCGGTTTTGGCACCCGCATTACCACTGAAACGCCGGAAAAACTCAAGGCCGCGTTGGGCGGCGTCTCCTATCTTATCCACGGTCTGATGAGAATGGATACGCTGACCCCTGACCGCTGCGAAATACGTGGCGAAAACTTTCACTGGCAGGGAGATGCGCTGGTGATCGGCATCGGCAACGGTCGTCAGGCCGGCGGCGGGCAGCAATTATGTCCCACCGCGCTGATTAACGACGGGCTGTTACAGCTACGGATTTTTACCGGCGAAGAGCTGCTGCCGGCGCTGTTTTCCACACTCACGCAGTCAGATGACAATCCGAATATTATTGACGGCGCCTCGGCGTGGTTTGATATTCATGCGCCGCATGAAATCACGTTTAATCTGGATGGCGAACCACTCAGCGGACAAGAATTTCATATTGAGGTGCTACCTGGCGCATTACGCTGTCGGCTGCCGCCAGACTGCCCGTTGCTACGTTAATAACACCTGTCGCTGGCCGGATGCGCTCACATCCGGCTTTTCTTCGTTAAACTCAGGCGATGGTGACTTTGCTATCCAGATAGACATCCTGTACGGCGTTAATCAACTTCACGCCATCAGCCATCGATTTCTTAAAGGCTTTACGTCCCAGAATTAGCCCCATTCCACCGGCTCGTTTGTTGATCACCGCGGTACGAACCGCGTCGCCGAGATCAGTGTCGCCGCCGTCCGCGCCGCCGGAGTTGATAAGCCCGGCGCGTCCCATATAGCAGTTCGCCAACTGGTAACGTACCAAATCGATCGGGTTATCGCTCGTCAGTTTGCTGTACACGCGGTCGTCGGTATAGCCGAAGTTGACCGCTTTATAACCGCCATTATTCTCGGCCATTTTCTGTTTCACAATATCCGCGCCAATCGTAGCGGCCAGATGGTTGGCTTGCCCCGTCAGGTCAGCGGATACATGGTAATCGACGCCGTCTTTTTTAAAGGAAGAATTACGCAGGTAAGCCCACAATACGGTCACCATACCCAGCTCATGCGCACGCTCAAAAGCGGCGGAGATCTCTTCAATCTGGCGACGAGACTGTTCCGAACCGAAATAGATCGTCGCGCCTACCGCCACGGCGCCCATATTGAACGCCTGCTCAACGCTGGCGTACAGGGTCTGATCGTACTCTGTCGGATAGCTCAATGTTTCGTTGTGATTCAGTTTGACCAAAAACGGAATACGGTGCGCATAGCGCCGTGAAACCGAGGCCAGTACGCCGTAGGTAGAGGCCACGCAGTTACAGCCGGCCTCAATCGCCAATTCAACAATATTTTTTGGGTCAAAGTAGCGCGGGTTGGCCGCAAAAGAAGCGCCGGCGGAGTGCTCCACCCCCTGATCGACGGGCAGTATCGAAAGGTATCCTGTTCCCGCCAGGCGACCAGTATTATAGAGCGTCTGCATATTACGCAGAACGGCTGGTGGACGATTATTGTCAATCATCACCCGGTCAACGTAATCCTTGCCGGGTAGATAAAGCTGATCGGACGGAATGGTCATACAACGATGCTGTAAAAGGCTGTCGGCGTCTTTGCCAAGCAACTGCGCAATATCAGTCATAGCTATGCTCCCGTAAGTTCCGATAGGGTATCGGAAGGTGAATAGTCCTGCCCCGCAGATTGCGGGTCGCAATAAGCCTGGTACTGACCGACCATTTTTGCCAACTTTAGCGCATTTTTTCGGCGCTATCTGCTGACTCGATTCACGTCCGAAAAAGTGTTAGATCGGTCAAAATTAATGCTCAATGGTATTTAAAAGGTATTATTAAATGGTATTGTCGTGGCGTACCTTACCTGTCATGAAGGATTCAAAAATGAAAACGACCTTTAAACTGTCGTTCATGATGTTCGTGGAGTGGTTTATCTGGGGCGCCTGGTTCGTCCCCCTGTGGCTATGGCTAAATAAAAGCGGGTTTTCCGCCGGTGAAATAGGCTGGTCTTATGCCTGTACCGCCATTGCGGCGATCCTGTCGCCGATTCTGGTCGGCTCCGTTACCGACCGTTTTTTCTCGGCGCAAAAAGTCCTGGCGGTACTGATGTTTGCGGGTGCCGTACTGATGTATTTCGCGGCGCAGCAAACCACCTTCGCCGGATTCTTTCCGCTGCTTCTGGCCTATTCATTGACCTATATGCCGACCATCGCGCTGACAAACAGCATTGCCTTCGCTAACGTACCGGACGTTGAACGCGATTTTCCACGCATTCGCGTTATGGGAACCATTGGGTGGATTGCCTCCGGCCTCGCCTGTGGATTCCTGCCGCAAATGTTAGGCTATAACGATATTTCCCCCACCAACATTCCACTGCTCATAACCGCCGCAAGTTCAGCGTTGCTGGGCGTATTTGCGTTCTGTCTGCCAGACACGCCGCCAAAAAGCACCGGCAAGATGGATATTAAAGTGATGCTGGGGCTGGATGCGCTGGTCCTGCTGCGCGATAAAAACTTTCTCGTTTTCTTCTTCTGTTCCTTCCTGTTTGCAATGCCGCTGGCCTTCTACTACATCTTCGCTAACGGCTATCTGACAGAAGTGGGAATGAAAAACGCCACCGGCTGGATGACGCTCGGCCAGTTCTCTGAAATCTTCTTTATGCTGGCGCTGCCCTTTTTCACTAAGCGCTTTGGTATTAAAAAGGTATTATTGCTTGGTCTTATTACCGCCGCGATCCGCTACGGCTTTTTTGTCTATGGCGGCGCGGAGACGTACTTCACTTACGCCCTGCTGTTCCTCGGTATTTTGCTGCACGGCGTAAGTTACGATTTCTACTACGTCACCGCCTACATTTATGTCGATAAAAAAGCGCCGGTTCATATGCGTACCGCTGCGCAAGGGCTTATCACCCTCTGCTGTCAGGGATTCGGCAGCCTGCTGGGGTATCGTCTCGGCGGCGTGATGATGGAAAAAATGTTTGCTTATCCGCAACCGGTTAACGGTCTGACATTCAACTGGGCGGGCATGTGGACGTTTGGCGCAGTGATGATTGCCGTCATCGCGCTACTGTTTATGATTTTCTTTCGCGAATCGGACAAAGAGATCACTGCTATTGACGATCGCGATATTGCGTTGACACAAGGGGAAGTAAAATGAAAGCAGAACGTATTCTCGGTGCTCTTTACGGGCAAGCGTTAGGGGATGCGATGGGAATGCCCTCTGAGCTGTGGCCGAGAACGCGCGTCAAAGCGCATTTCGGCTGGATTGACCGCTTTCTGCCCGGGCCAAAAGAGAATAATGCCGCCTGCTATTTTAACCGCGCGGAGTTTACGGACGATACCGCAATGGCGCTCTGCCTGGCCGACGCGCTACTCGAATGCGAAGGCAGTATTGATCCCGAGATTATTGGACGTAACATCCTCGCCTGGGCGGAACGCTTTGATGCGTTCAATAAAAATGTACTCGGCCCGACGTCAAAAATTGCGCTGAATGCGATTCGCGACGGCAAACCCATCGCGGCGCTGGAAAATAACGGCGTGACTAACGGCGCGGCCATGCGCGTTTCGCCGTTGGGCTGCCTGTTGCCGCCAACTAACCTGACAGCCTTTATAGCAGAAGTAGCGTTAGCCTCCAGCCCGACGCATAAATCCGATCTGGCGGTGGCTGGCGCCGTGGTTGTCGCCTGGGCCGTCTCGCGAGCGGTTAACGGCGACACGTGGCAAAGTATTGCCGACTCGCTCCCCGCCGTCGCCCATCAGGCGCAGACAGCGCGTATTACCACGTTTAGCGCCTCGCTATCGGCACGTCTGGAACTGGCGCTAAACATTGTCCGCCGCGCCGACGGCGTCGAATCTGCCAGCGAACAGCTCTATCAGATCATCGGCGCGGGAACCAGCACCATTGAATCGGTTCCCTGCGCTATCGCCATGGTGGAACTGGCGAATACCGATCCTAACCGCTGTGCCGTGCTGTGCGCTAACCTCGGCGGCGATACCGACACTATCGGCGCGATGGCTACCGCCATTTGCGGCGCGTTGCACGGGGTAAGCGCCATTAACCCCCAGTTAAAGCAAACGCTGGACGAGGTTAATCAGCTGGATTTTGCGCGCTATGCCGTTGCGCTGGCGAGTTATCGTCAACGGCGGGAGGCACTATGAACGGCGCACGGTTGCTGACATTATTACCGACCCTGCATACCCGGCGTCCGCTCACCGTTATCGGCGCGGCAGTGATCGATATCATTGCCGACGCCTGGACGTTGCCGCGTCGCGGAGGCGATATTGAACTGCAACAACAGAGCGTCAATGTCGGCGGCTGTGCGCTGAATATTGCCGTGGCGTTGAAACGACTGGGGATTGACGCCAGCAATGCGCTGCCGCTGGGCCAGGGCGTGTGGGCGGAGAGGATTCGCCGCCGTCTGGCAAAAGAGGGATTATCCAGCGTGATTGACGCGGTTGAAGGAGATAACGGCTGGTGTCTGGCGTTAGTCGAACCGGATGGCGAACGCACGTTTATGTCTTTTAGCGGCGTGGAAAACCAGTGGAATGCGGACTGGCTGTCGCAGCTCAGGACACCGCGGGGCAGTCTTGTCTACCTGTCCGGCTATCAACTGGCCTCGTCCTGTGGCGAACCACTGATCCAGTGGCTGGAAACCGTCGACGATGTAACGCCTTTTATCGATTTTGGCCCACGAATCGGTGATATTACAGACGATACAATGGCGCGCATTATGGCCTGCCGACCCATCGTCTCCCTCAATCGCCAGGAAGGCATCATCGCCGCGGAACGCGCCGGGCTTGCGACCGATACGCGCACTTTCGGCGAAGCATGGGTAAACCGCTTTTCCGCGCCGCTGGTGGTGCGCCACGATAAAGACGGAGCGTGGTATTTTAGCGCGCAATCTTCCGGCGTTGTGCCAGCGTTTCCGACAACCGTGGTGGATACCATCGGCGCGGGCGACAGCCATGCCGGCGGCGTGCTGGCAGGACTAGCGTCAGGCTGGCCGCTCGCGGATGCCGTACTGCTGGGAAATGCGGTGGCGAGCTGGGTGGTCGGGCATCGCGGCGGCGACTGCGCGCCCACACGCGAGGCGCTACTCCTCGCACACAAAAACGTATAGGTCGCTACGACAATAACTGATGCTGTATTCAATAGGCCGCTGCTGCTGATCGAGCGCCACCTGCTTAATCACCAGCACCGGCACTTTACCATCCATTTGAATATGCGACTGAAACTCATCATCCGGCATCCGGGCGCTGACGCGAGATCGGGTACGCTGAGGGTAAATGTGCTGGCGACGAAAATAGTCATACAGCGAAATGCCAATCGCGTCGACATCATGAATCAGATGCGCGGGCACCCAGGACTCTTCAATCGATACCGCGTCCTCATCAACATAACGAATGCGTTTGAGTAAAAAGACGTCGCTGCCTGCGGGGATCGCCAGGTGCTGCGCGATCTCATCCGGACAACTTACCACGCGTTTGTTAACCCATAGCGTATCCGGTTTTTTGCCGCGCAAGACAACCTGCTGAGAAAATCCCCGCGCCTCTTTCAGAGAATATTCAAAGATATTATTGATTTGCGTACCGTAGCCACGGGCGCGCGTGACGACACCCTCTTCTTCCAGCGCCTGCATCGCTTTCCGTACCGTGATGCGCGAGACGCCGGTAAGCTGGCTGAGATCGCGTTCGCCAGGCAAAATATTACCGTGCTCAAGAATACCGCTGCGCACGGCATCCTTTACCGTCTGGGCGAATTTCATGTATAGCGGCGTATTATCCGCCGCTGAAATTCGTTCATTCAGTTGCGCGATGAGCCGGGTATGCGCTTGTTCCATTTATCTTTCCTGACGACGGGTCTGTAGGCAGTATACTACCACCACGCGTGGAAATGATGTACCGGACCAATGCCCTTCCCCACTTCCAGCGTGTCCGCCTGCGCCAACGCCGCCGAAAGCCATGCCTTCGCCTCGTTTACCGTCTCTCCCCAACTGCGATGCCGGGGCCGTAACGCCGCCAGCGCCGCCGACAGCGTACAGCCCGTCCCATGCGTATTTTTGGTGTTCACACGCGGCGCGCTAAAACGTTGCTCGCCCTCACGGGTAAAGAGCCAGTCCGGGCTTTGCGCATCCTCTAAATGCCCGCCTTTCATTAATACCGCTTCACACCCCATCGCCAGTAACGCCCGCCCCTGCGCCAGCATCTCCTGTTCCGTACGCGCATGGGGCGCATCCAGCAACGCTGCGGCTTCCGGCAAATTAGGCGTAATCAGCGATACCTGCGGCAACAGCCGGACGCGTAATGTTTCTATCGCAGAGGGCGAGAGCAACGGATCGCTGCTTTTCGCCAGCATCACCGTATCCAGCACCACATTACGTACATGATGGCGCTGTAGTCGTTCCGCCACGGCCTCGACAATATCGGTTTCCGCCAGCATCCCGATTTTCGTGGTATCAATGCGCACATCGCTGAGCACGGAATCAAGTTGAGCGGCGACAAAGTCCGGCTCTATCCGGTACACCGACTGTACGCCACAGGTATTTTGCGCCACCAGCGCGGTGATGACCGAACAGCCATATGCGCCCAGCGCGGAAAAAGTCTTAAGATCCGCCTGGATACCGGCCCCGCCGCTGGGATCGGTGCCAGCAATCGTCAGCGCGTTAATTCGTTGCATTGGCCGCCTCCACATCCAGATGATAGAGCGCATCAAGAAAAGCCGGGATGAAGCTACCCGGTCCTTCGCTACGCTCTGCCGCGGTCTGTCCAGCCAGTTTCATCCAGCAGCAGGCCGACGCGACATTGTCCAGCGCGGCGCCCGGTAACGCGCAACTGGCGGCGACGACCGCCGACAACGCGCAGCCGGTGCCTACAATGCGAGTCATTAACGGATCGCCGCCGGGAATGCTCAGCGTGCGCTGACCATTAGTGACGTAATCTACCTCGCCGGTGACCACCACGATGCAGTCTATCTGACGCGCCAGCGCCTGCGCCGCAGGCAGTGCGGCCAACGCCGCTTCGGTGGTATCTACGCCGCGTCCGCCCAGCGCCATGCCGGCTAACGCCAGGATTTCCGAGGCGTTGCCGCGTATTGCCGCCGGGCGCAGGGACAAGAGATCCAGGCAAAATCGCCGACGAAATTCCAGCGCGCCTACTGCGACAGGATCAAGCGTCCACGGCGTTTTGGCATCATAAGCGCTTTCTACCGCCGCACGCATCGCTTCAGCGCGTGAGGCGGTTAATGTTCCGACATTAACCAGCAAGGCGTTGGCGATGGCGGCAAACGGTCTGGCCTCGACAGGATCAATCACCATGGCGGGTGAAGCGCCCAGCGCCAGCAACGTATTGGCGGTAAACGTTTGTACGACGTCATTCGTCATACAGTGCGTAAGCGGGGAGAGCGCGCGAAAGTGTTTTAACGTATGCGCCGCAAGCGTGCGGCAGTGCAGGTCAGGCTGCATGGTTCAGCTCCTGCCCGCGTGAAGAAGGGACACGAGCAGTGTCAGACTTCCCTACGCTGGCATTATCCAGATCAGGTGGTACGGGTATTTCTCAGCCTTCACAAAGAAGGGCACCCCGAGTCGTCAAGCCCCACCGTGTTAAGCGGGGTTTCGCTATTAAGCATACTGTCTGCGCCAGACAATGTAAATTTACAGCCAACGGCGGACGATAATTTCAGCGTTATCAGATAGTTCTCAAAACCTATTCGGTTCTGGCAAACTTGCTGGCGGATATGTTGCTGCACGACGCTTTCGTTTACACTTTTTACGAAAAGGGGCGTGAGATAACAAAATAGCGCTTGTCAGATACGCCACCAGCAGAAATGATACACACGATGTTAACTGACCCGCATATGTGGAGGGTAAAAGTATGAAAAGTAAGTTGCTGCCTTGCGCGCTGTTGCTTGCAACCAGTTTTGCATGGGCCGCCCCCGCGACAACGGGCATTGATCAATATGAGTTAAAAAGTTTTATCGCCGACTTCACCCACTTCAAGCCCGGCGATACCGTTCCGCAGATGTACCGCACCGATGAGTATAATATTAAACAGTGGAAATTACGTAATCTGCCCGCGCCAAATGCCGGTACTCACTGGACCTATATGGGCGGCGCGTATGTACTGATTAACGATACCGATGGAAAAATCATCAAAGCCTATGATGGCGAGATTTTTTATCATCGATAATGATATACGCACTCTTTGTATAAAGAGTGCGTACAGCATAAAATTAATTATAAGATACCACGATTAATGCTTTCGATTGTAATGGCCCCGCTTTAACTTTTGCAGGATCAAGAACATAATATGTGGCAAAGACAGGAATAGCTTCCACCGAATTCACTGCACTGCCTTTGGCATAGGTTTTGAAAATACTGTTTATCGCTGCTCCTTTGTTTATTTTAAGCAGGCTCCGATTTGAATCTCTTAAGATAAACCCAACGCCATTATCGTTATCCGGTTTCAGGACTGCTTCATTCTCATCCCAGACTAAATCACTACGTAGATTCACCGCTATTTGCCGTGATGTCAGCATCGCATTCCGTACCTGATTTTTGCAATCCAGAATAATATCACCCTGCTTAGAAAATTCACTAACCTCTCCTTTAGTGCGGAGTTTAGTCATAGGCACCGGGTCCAGCGTGATGGTGAGATTCTGGGGGGCGCAGGTAGTTTCTTTACGGTTGTAATTTATCGTTAAATTGGCTTTATAAACGCCTTTCCCATTCAGATCAGTGATAACGTTCGCAACACACTCTCTATTCCCCCAACAGCCAATATATTTTAAAATAAATACCACCCAATCGCTACCGCTCCATTGATTCTTTGCACCCGACATCACCGTTATATTATCTATCGTAACCGAGTATCCCCCCCTGGCAGACACAGTCACCGCCTCCAGTGAGTTTATTTCTGAAATCGTTATCTTATAGGGGGCTTCAATTACACCGTTTTGGTTGCGCATATTTATCGCACTACTGCTTTGCCATTCAACTTTTAATTTTAACTTAACACTATCATTCGGCCCCATACCAATAATATGATCGGATGTCTCTAATTTAGTCACAACATCACTATTAGAACAATTGGCATCAGTGAAACCATTTGTAATAATGGCTGACTCCTCCCCCCCCAGCATTAAGCTATCGGATTGAATCGTATAATCCTTCGTGTTGGTTAAGGTCGCATTACACGCCGCGTAACCCAACTGCGTAAACTGCATCATTATTAATAAAAATAGTAGTCTTTTCATGGCGTCACCTAAAGATTACCGACAAATATAAACGTTATTTTCATCAATCTGTTTATCAAAAGTGATCTTACAGAAAAGACCCTGTTGTTTATCTGTTGCGACTTTTACCGAAACGGGAACCTTTTCAGTACGAATAAATACCCGGCTCCCCTGACCTACCAGTCCTACATTATTTCCCTCGTCATCTTCCACTTCATAACCAAACGTTAAAGGCTCGCCATCTGCGCGCCGCGCCAGGAAATAAAAAGGTTTACTGGTCTCTGTTTCAAAATCAACCACCACTACGGCTCCGCGATAAGGCACTGTAACTTTACGGTTTCCCAGCAGAGCGACATCACTTTCACTCTCGGAGACATCAAGAGAGATAAAATTTTGCCGGTATGGCGTCAATGCTTCAAATACGGCATAACCTTTTGCATTGGTACGTAAATAGGGACGCCCCTGCACCGCCGCGCCTTCCAGGTACGGCGCGTTAATAATCGCGATAGTATCATTAAGGCGAGAGGCTAAATGCACGCCATCGGCCCATGCAACCAGCCCTCCCTGAATATTTCCGCCCACCTGATGATATTGATTGGATTGGCTGTAACTGCCGCCGACCGTCGCCAGCGGGGCGTTCCAGGTTACTGATCCCCCGAATGTCGTTTGGTGTTCCTGTCGCTGCTGGCTGAGGTTAGTCGTATAATTAAACTGATCGCGATTACCGAACGTGCCGCTAAGGCTGGTGTTATTCGCCTCATAACCTTGATCGTCAAAGGTGGTGGAATTCGATAAATGGATATCACGATTTCCCCCATTCTCCTTTACTCCCCATGTTAAGGGAATCGATAAATAGATATTAAAGCGCTTATCTTCACGGTTATCGCTGTCATAAGTCTGGGTTGCCGATAGCGTAAAACTGAGCCGCTGCCAGGTATTACTGTAGCTTAACTGATAATCCTTGCCTGTACCGC
Source organism: Salmonella sp. SAL04196 (assembly GCF_046550835.1). NCBI lineage: Bacteria > Pseudomonadati > Pseudomonadota > Gammaproteobacteria > Enterobacterales > Enterobacteriaceae > Salmonella > Salmonella sp. SAL04196. Next base: position 88,238 of record NZ_JBGDXE010000001.1, on the reverse strand, counting down.
TACGCCCCCAATAGTCGCGCCACAGGGCGCTGGCAGTAAAATATCCCCACCCATCGGGTAGCGTCTGATTAATATTGAGAGTGAAAGTATTTTTACGCCCAAAGTCATTCTCATAATAATCTGCAATATCATAAATATCGTCATCATCGCGACGATAGTTGTCCCGGTTATTAGCCCAGACATGATCGTTAAAAGTGCGATAATCACGTGATGAGTAGCGATATGCTGCCAGAGAAAAATGGGTGGCTGATTGCGGGAGATATTTATTCCAGGCAATCTGGTAGCTTTCCCCATCAAAAACATCGCCATTATCCTGCTTGCTATGAGACAACGTACCGTCGACAGATACCGCGCCAATCAGCGTGTTCCACCCGGTGCCAAGGGTAAATGAGCGATAATCGCTGGCTAACATCGTTCCGCCATACAACGTTAGCAGGTTATTGACCCCGTACTGATAGGTTCCCTGGAGAAAATCAGTTTGCTGAGAGGCTCCTTCAATTCTGCTTCGTCCGGCGGCGAAATCATATTTTGCTACGCCGGGCTGCACCATATTGGGAACGGAAGAATACGGAACAATAAACCGTGAAACAGTACCGTCAGCCTCTTTAACGCTCACGTCCAGATCGGCTCCCCCCCCTGCCAGCTGAAGATCTTCAAATACAAAGGGGCCAGGCGGAACTTCTTTTTGATAAACAATGAAGCCATTCTGTTCAACCGTCACCAGGGCGTTACTTTGCGCCACGCCACGCACAACCGGAGCGAAATTTTGCTTAGAGTGCGGCAGCATTTGCATATCACGCCAGAAGCGCACCCCGCGAAAGCGCACCGTATCAAACATATCCCCGCTAGTGTACTGTTCCCCCAGACGCATTGTCCCCAGTACCGCCGGGAAATCACGTTCCAGATACAGAGTATTGCTCTGCCATTTGCCAGCTGAATTGTCACTTTTGGAAAAATTAGCGTTAGAATGTAATTGCCATCCAAGCAGATTCAATCCGCTGACAAAATTTGCGTAAGTATTTTTCTCACTACCGCCGCTTTTATAATGGCTGTAATATTCGCTGGCATAATACGATGTATAAAAAGCGTTAATTCCACGGTCCCATGTCTCTGGAGACGCATAGCCCGCTTCATATTCCAACACATAAGCCTGAGGGACGCTCAGATAAAGGTTAAAAGCGGCAGTGTCATAAGAAACACTACCTCCATGAACCACCGTTTTCAGCGCAATACATTCATTTTCTACTGTTGTACTCTGCGGGGTAAATTTAATTCCCAGGCTGGCGATCAGATCCGGAGAAATACAGGTACTATCGGGGTCATCCTGAATATTAACCTCATAAGTTCCACGCCATTCTTTATTGACATAAACGTCCATCTCATAAACGCCAGCCATGGGTTTGGTGCTATCAATCTGATAACGGGACACCTTTTCACCTTTCAACCCACCGAACATAAAGTTAGTATCGAATGTTTCTTCTTCAGCCCAGGCGGGTGAAGTAAGCAACGCTGCAAAAAGTGACAGCGTGATGGCGTTTAACTTTTCCATTATCTATCCTTAGGTTAATTCCCCGCTTTTAATTTTCTATTTTGATAGTCTCGTTTAAATAATTCCCAGAATCATCAATTAGCGTCACGGTATAACTATTTACAACTGCCGTTGTGGTGATACTTTGCGATGACCATGGAGCCAGTAATAAGGTTTCTTTATTTACTTTACTTTTTGCTTTAACTTCTGGAATAGTGATCCAGTTTGCGGAATTATTTTTCACGCTAATACTCCCTGGCGCACGAAGCAACTGCAAGCGGGAAAATGTTGCTTTATCGACTTTCTGTACCCCCGGTGGGCGATAGATCAACTTTATCCGGTTTTGTAGCGCAAATTTAATAATGTTTTTATCTTTGTTCTCGTCTGAATTTGGTGGAATATCCAGTACATTGAGGTAGAAAAGACTTTCACGATCGCCAGGCAAGTTATTAGCGAGTTTTTTTATTTTTAATTGCTGACCTGAATTTGCCGCGACTCTAATTACAGGTGGGGTCATAATAAATGGAACCTGTAATTTTTCTGGCGGCAGGCTGGTATCACCGTTATCAATCCACGCCTGGATGAGTGAGCTTCGTTTACCGTCATTCATTAATTGTACGGTAATATCTTTTTTCTGCGCCGGATAAATAATACGTGTACCATATATATAAATGCCGCTCCACGCAGGCATAGCGGCACAAGCCAGGCATAATGCAATCATCCGTTTCATGGCCGATAACCTTATAAAAGAGATACAAGCGGCTAAAAGCTTAGCCGCCAAAAAAAGATTGTTAATCAGTTAATACCGTCATTGTCAGTACAGATTCAACAGAACCTGGTGTTACAGTATTTTCAACGGCGGCATAGCGGGCAGAAAAGTTCAGGGTATATACACCATTTTCAAACTTACTTGAATTCAGAGTATAATTCCCCGACTCATCAGGTTTCACCTGAATACCATCAAGATAAACAGCGAAGCCCGCGCCATTATTAGTAGCATTATTTTTGGTGATTTGCATATTATCCACAAATTGAGAACGGTTAAAACTAATTCGTGGATTAGCTGTATTCGAACATTTTACTTTTAAAATCGCTTCTGGACTAGTGTATCCTGTATATATATCGCCAGGGTTTAAGTCAGTCAATCTATCAACACCTACCTGGGATAATTCAATAGTCGCGCTATTTGCGCCTTCGAACGTACAGGATGTTCCTACCACTTCTCCGTTGATTTTTAATTCACCCATATCTTCATCAGCAGCAAAAGCCCCAGCGCTCATAAATACAGCAGACAATACAGAAGCAGCAATAAGTGAACGTTTCATAATCTCTTCCTTAATGAAGTAATTTCTATTTGTTAAGAGTTATTAACCCTTGCAAAGAAAATTCTCACAGACAGGAAGTTATCGCAATGTAAACACGATGTTTTGTTGATTTAAAACAATTTACAGATTGCAATATAATTGCAACAAATAATCATTGCTTATCATTATTTTGTAAACTTATTAATTTCCGAAATTTACTGCCCTTACATATAAACACAACGAATAAAAAAGCCCATATCATTGATGTCAATGATATGGGCCTGCGGAATTAATAAGAATTAGTCGTAATGATTAACAACAATCTGTCGGGTGCTATCACCAGGCACCGTGTATAGCTGCGTTGTCACACCTCTCATCGGCGTAGCGGCGGGTGTTTGCAGCGTTGAAACGTGGATAGTGTTGCCGCAACGCTGCTGCAACTGTGCGTTTACCACTTCTGTACTGCACGTTGGCGCGGTCACTTTTCCACTGATGGTTAATGTTGCGGTGTCGGAGGCAAAAACAGGTACGCTTATCCCATAAGCCGAAACTATAATTCCCATCAGCAAATATTTTTTCATAGTGAGCAATTGTTCCTCTGGTGAACGTCAAACAGTATGCAGGCCGTCCTGATGAGCAGGATGAACGTATCGATACCTTAAAACCAATTGAAAAAATAAATCAGTAGGATAGGTATGATCAATTCAAATAATGTTTTTGCCGATTATTTCAGATAAACACCTGTCTGTTTAAGCAGGAATTAACAATGCGGGGGCTATTATTTTATTAATACATTCACTGCATCAATATATATTAATGCAGTGAATGCCATATTCTCTTTAGAATACGTCAGGAGGATTACACCGCGCGGAAGGCGATTTCTCCCGGAATCACTTCACCCTGCCAGTAAAGCTGTGCCGCAACGCGATCGGCCAGTTCGCGATAGATCGCGGTAAATTCGCTCTCCGGACGGCTAACCACCGTCGGCGTACCGCGATCGAGATCTTCGCGCAGACTAATATGCAACGGCATCTGACCCAGAAGCTGAGTATGGTATTTTTCCGCCAGCTTCTGCGCGCCGCCCGTGCCGAAGATCGGCTCGTGATGGCCGCAGTTGCTACAAATATGCATACTCATATTTTCCACAATGCCGAGCACCGGCACTTCCACCTTCTCGAACATCACGATACCTTTTTTGGCGTCGATTAGCGCGATATCCTGCGGCGTAGTCACCACCACCGCGCCGGTAACAGGAATGTTCTGCGCCAGCGTTAGCTGAATATCCCCGGTTCCCGGCGGCATATCCAGTACCAGATAATCCAGATCCGGCCACAGCGTCTCCTGCAACATCTGCATCAGCGCCTTACTGGCCATTGGGCCGCGCCATACCATCGCGTTATCGTCAGTCACCAGATAGCCGATCGAGTTGGTCGCCAGGCCGTGAGACATAATCGGCGCCATATGCGTACCGTCTGGCGATGTCGGGCGCTGATCTTCTGCGCCAAGCATGGTTGGGATCGACGGACCGTAAATATCGGCATCGAGAACCCCGACCTTTGCGCCTTCAGCCGCTAACGCCAGCGCCAGGTTTACCGCCGTGGACGATTTACCCACCCCGCCTTTACCGGAGCTCACGGCAATGATGTTTTTCACGCCATTAATGCCAGGCTGATTTTTGACGCGTTTCAGCGTCGCAATGTTGTACGACAGTTTCCAGTCGATCGCTTTTGCGCCTGTAATACGTAACAGATCGGCGCTGCATTGCTCTTTTAAGACCTCAAACGCGCTGTTCCAGACGAACGGCATGACCAGCTCAACGTGCAGCGTATCATCCATCCAGGCGACGTGGTGCAACGCCTTAAGCGTGGTGAGGTTATGCTTCAGGGTTGGGTGCTGAAAATTCGCCAGCGTCCCGGCGACCATCGCTCGCAGGGTATCTGGTGATTTGGCCTGGGATTGTTCGTTCATCCCGACTCCTTTTGTAGTTCTGAAAAGTACGATTGTAACTTTGTAGTTTACTCCAGCGGTAACAATTATTCATTTACGGATAAATGCCCTTATCGCTTGGCGCAGTAATTACCATTTTGGTACTATCAAAGCCCTTTTTTACAACAGAAGAAGTAATACCCACTATGACTCAAGTCGCGAAGAAAATTCTGGTAACGTGCGCGCTGCCGTACGCCAACGGCTCTATCCACCTCGGCCATATGCTGGAGCACATCCAGGCTGATGTCTGGGTCCGTTACCAGCGAATGCGCGGCCATGAGGTTAACTTCATCTGTGCCGATGACGCTCATGGCACGCCGATCATGCTGAAAGCGCAGCAGCTTGGTATTACGCCGGAGCAAATGATCGGTGAAATGAGCCAGGAGCACCAGACCGATTTCGCCGGTTTTAATATTAGCTACGACAACTACCACTCAACGCACAGCGACGAGAATCGCGAGCTGTCCGAGCTGATTTATACGCGCCTGAAAGAGAACGGTTTTATTAAGAACCGCACTATCTCTCAACTCTACGATCCGGAAAAAGGCATGTTCCTGCCGGACCGATTTGTGAAAGGCACCTGCCCGAAATGTAAATCCGCGGACCAGTACGGCGATAACTGTGAAGTCTGCGGCGCAACTTACAGCCCGACCGAACTTATCGAGCCGAAATCCGTGGTGTCCGGCGCGACGCCGGTAATGCGTGACTCCGAGCACTTTTTCTTTGACCTACCGTCATTCAGCGAAATGCTGCAGGCGTGGACCCGCAGCGGCGCGCTGCAGGAGCAGGTGGCGAACAAAATGCAGGAGTGGTTTGAATCCGGCCTCCAGCAGTGGGATATCTCCCGCGACGCGCCGTATTTTGGTTTCGAAATCCCGAACGCGCCGGGCAAATATTTCTACGTCTGGCTGGACGCGCCGATTGGCTATATGGGTTCCTTCAAAAATCTGTGCGATAAGCGCGGCGACACAACCAGCTTTGAAGAATACTGGAAGAAAGACTCCGACGCCGAGCTGTACCACTTTATCGGCAAAGACATCGTCTATTTCCACAGCCTGTTCTGGCCTGCCATGCTGGAAGGCAGCCACTTCCGTAAGCCGACCAACCTGTTCGTTCACGGTTACGTGACGGTGAACGGCGCGAAGATGTCTAAGTCGCGCGGCACCTTTATTAAGGCCAGCACCTGGCTGAAACACTTTGACGCCGACAGCCTGCGCTACTACTACACCGCGAAGCTTTCTTCACGCATTGATGACATCGACCTGAACCTGGAAGACTTTGTCCAGCGCGTCAATGCCGATATCGTCAATAAAGTAGTCAATCTGGCCTCGCGTAACGCCGGTTTTATCAATAAGCGTTTCGACGGCGTGCTGGCGGCTGAACTGGCCGATCCGCAATTGTACAAAACCTTTACTGACGCCGCTGCGGTGATTGGCGAAGCATGGGAAAGCCGTGAATTCGGCAAAGCTATCCGTGAGATTATGGCGCTGGCCGACGTCGCTAACCGTTATGTTGACGAGCAAGCGCCGTGGGTGGTGGCTAAACAGGAAGGCCGCGACGCTGACCTGCAGGCCATTTGCTCGATGGGCATCAACCTGTTCCGCGTGCTGATGACGTATCTGAAACCGGTACTGCCGACGCTTTCTGAACGCGTTGAAGCCTTCCTGAACAGCGAACTGAACTGGGATGCCATCGAACAGCCGCTGCTCGGTCACAAGGTCAACACCTTTAAGGCGCTCTACAATCGCATCGACATGAAGCAAGTTGAAGCGCTGGTTGAAGCGTCTAAAGAAGAGGTGAAAGCCGCAGCTGCGCCGGTTACCGGCCCGTTAGCCGACTTCCCGATTCAGGAAACCATCACCTTTGACGATTTCGCCAAAATTGACCTGCGCGTAGCATTGATTGAAAACGCCGAGTTTGTGGAAGGCTCTGACAAATTGCTGCGTCTGACGCTGGATCTGGGCGGCGAGAAGCGTAACGTCTTCTCCGGCATTCGTTCCGCCTACCCGGACCCGCAGGCGCTGATTGGCCGCCAGACGGTAATGGTCGCCAACCTCGCGCCGCGCAAAATGCGCTTTGGCGTTTCCGAGGGAATGGTGATGGCCGCAGGCCCTGGCGGGAAAGATATCTTCCTGTTAAGCCCTGATGAGGGCGCGAAGCCTGGCCAGCAGGTGAAATAAGCAACAAGCCGGAGCATGCTCCGGCTTTTTTAACCGCTTAATCCTGACTGGCATATCGCCCCCTCCGCGCGTTTTAACTTTTTCCTTAATAAGCAATAGCGCTAAGACTCCATATCCGGACTGCTAAATAACGGCTAAAAGTCATATTCTATCCCTCCCTGATACATTGCTATTACTGGGTTAAATTAATTCATTGAAATTATTTTAAAAACCCAATCATTATATAAAATGGAGTTTTAGATGAAAATTTCTGGCAAGTTATTGTCCGCGGCTTTGGCTTCCGTACTGGTGTTCTCTCTTGCTGGCTGTGGCGATAAAGAAGAATCAAAGACCTTTAACGCAAACCTGGCGGGGACAGAAATTTCAATTACCTACACCTATAAAGGTGACAAAATCATTAAGCAGACGTCTGAAAGTAAAATCAGCTATGCCACTGTAGGCGCTAAAACGAAAGAAGATGCCGCCAAAATTCTCGATCCGCTGAGCGCGAAATATAAAAATATCGCCGGAGTAGAAGAAAAATTAACCTATGAAGATACCTATGCCCAGGAAAACGTCTCTGTGGATATGGAAAAAGTGGACTTTAAAGCGTTACAGGGAATCTCTGGGACAATGGTGTCCGGCGATACCAGCAAAGGTATCAGCATGAAACAAACCCAGACGCTGCTGGAAGCCGCTGGTTTTAAAGAAGCGAAATAACTGGCAGGCATAATGTATTGCATCGACTGGTAAAGTCGCTCAGGGCGCTGCTTCGGCAGCGTCTTTTCTTTATGAATTCCGAAAAAAGACAGCCTCGCTGTAAGTCCCCTCGCCAAAGCCTATAATCCCTGAATTCCTGGCTACACCAATACTTAACGACAAGGAATTGTTATGCGGATTCTACGCCTTATGGCGCTGCCACTATTCGCGCTCTCTCTATCGGTTAGCATAACTGGCTGCGATCAGAAAAACGATACTCTCCAGGGAAAGCAAAATAACATGACAGCGTTTATCAAAAAGATAGCCGCTAACAAAGAGTCAGAGGAAACACAACGCTATGTAGGTAATCTCAACGGTATTGAAATCAAGTTAACCTATTACTACAAAGGGGATATCGTTTTACGTCAAGCATCTGAAAATAAAATACTTTATAAAACCCTGAAAGCCAATAATAAAGAAGAAGCACAAAAAATGCTGAGTCAAGTCAGCGAAGCTTATCAGGGTATGCCGGGTTTGACTGAACGAATCGACTATTATGATAGCTATGCTACGGAATATGTGAATATTGATTTTACCCAGGCAAAAATGAGCGACCTCTGTAAATTGCCAGGATCATCAATTGACAACTGTTCCGCGCACTATCTGTCAATGATTCGCTCGCAGAAACTGTTGGAAGAGAGCGGGTATCATAGAATCAATTAGTATAATAATGAGTTTTCCCGGTCAGACAGGACGCTGCCGGGAACAATACCGCAGAATTACTTCGCCGCGTGTTCACGGGCCGCCAGACCGCGCAGAAAATAACGCATAAACTGATCGCCGCATTCGCGGAAGTTCTTATGATCCGGCGCGCGCATCATCGCGGTGATCTCTGGCATTGAGACACGAAACAACTGACCGGTAAGTATCGCCAGGATATCATCTGTTTTTAGCGAAAAGGCGATACGCAGCTTTTTCAGCACAATATTGTTGTTGATACGACGTTCCGCCGTCAATGCAGGCGCCGCCTCATCTTTGCCGCGTTTTTCATAAATGAGGCCATTGAGAAATGAGGACAACACGATATCCGGGCAACGCTGAAACCCCTCTTCCTCTTCTTTGCGCAACCAGATTGCAATCTGCTCCGGCGTAGCATCAACGTTACCCAGCGCCAGGATGCGCGCCAGATCGGTATTATTAGCTTTTAAAATGTAGCGCACGCTACGCAGAATATCGTTACTCAGCATGAGGCCTTCGGTCGTTTCTATGGCAAAACGATATTCTAACAGTCTTTTACAGGCCAATCGCCTCTTTTAAACTTTTCAGATAGCGACGGCTTACCGGCACCGTCAGGCCGTTGCGTAAAATCAGCTCTGCCTGCCCATTATCCTCCAGCCGAATTTCTTGCAAATGGGCCATATTCACCAGAAACTGACGATGACAACGCAGTAGCGGCGTCCGGCTTTCCAGCGTGCGCAGCGTCAGCTCGGTAAACCCCTCTTTACCTTCACTGCTGGTCACATAAACGCCGCTCATACGGCTACTGACAAAGGCGACATCATCCATTTGCAACAAATAGATCCGGCTGTGTCCGGTACAGGGAATGAATTTAAGCGCCTGCTGGTTTTCCGGCAGCAACGAAACATCCTGTTTACTGCGCTCCTGACGCAGACGATGTAACGTTTTTTCCAGCCGTTTCTCCTCTATCGGCTTGAGCAGATAATCAAAAGCGTGTTCTTCAAAGGCTTTGATGGCGTATTCGTCAAACGCGGTCAAAAAAACGATATACGGGCGGTGTTCCGGGTCAAGCATTCCTACCATCTCCAGCCCACTGATACGCGGCATCTGAATATCCAGAAACAGCACATCAGGTCGCAGCTTATGTACCGCGCCAATCGCTTCTACCGCGTTCGCGCACTCTCCCACAATCTCAATGTCATCCTGCCCCTGGAGCAAAATCCGCAGATTTTCCCGCGCTAACGGCTCATCATCCACAATCAGCACTTTAATCATGCGTCCTCCTCCAGTGGAAGTCGTAATGTAATTCGGGTAAAGCAGTCCGGCTCGCAGGCCACGCTAATACCATAATCATCGCCAAAGTGTTCGCGCAGACGTTTATCCACCAGACTCATCCCCAGCCCGCTACTGCCGGCGGAAGGCTGATACAGTCCCGCATTATCTTCAATATCTAACATCAAATGCTGCCCTTCGCGCCGGGCGCGAATAGCGACGTTGCCGGTATCAAGCAGTTGCGACGTGCCATGTTTAATGGCGTTCTCAACAATCGGCTGTAATGTAAACGCAGGCAATTTCTGACGTGAAAGCGTCGATGGAACATCAAGCTGTACCTGCAGACGCGACTGAAAACGCGCTTTTTCAATTTGCAGATAAGCGTTCACGTGTTCAATTTCATCCGCCAGCGTGACGATTTCCGACGGGCGTTTTAAATTTTTGCGAAAAAAGGTCGACAAGTACTGCACCAGTTGGCTGGCCTGTTCGCTGTCGCGGCGAATCACCGCTTTAATGGTATTGAGCGCGTTAAACAGAAAATGCGGATTCACCTGCGCGTGCAACAGCTTGATCTCTGACTGCGTCAGCAACGCCTTCTGCCGTTCATACTGCCCGGCCAGGATCTGCGCGGATAAAAGCTGCGCAATACCCTCTCCCAGGGTGCGGTTAATTGAGCTGAACAGCCGGTTTTTCGCTTCGTACAATTTAATGGTGCCCATGACTCGCTGATTTTCGCCACGCAGCGGGATCACCAGCGTCGAGCCGAGTTTACACTGCGGGTGTAGCGAACAGCGGTACGGCACTTCGTTGCCATCGGCATAAACCACCTCTCCGGTTTCAATTGCTTTCAGCGTATAACCTGATGAAATGGGTTTGCCCGGTAGATGGTGATCGTCGCCAATACCAGTAAAAGCCAGCAGTTTTTCGCGATCGGTGATGGCGACGGCGCCAATATCCAGCTCCTGATATAACACCTGCGCCACCTTCATACTGTTCACTTCGTTAAATCCCTGACGCAGAATCCCCTCCGTTGACGCAGCGACCTTCAGCGCGGTAGCAGAAAATGCCGAAGTATATTTTTCGAACATGGCGCGCTTATCGAGCAAAATACGCATGAACAGCGCGGCGCCAACGGTATTCGTCACCATCATCGGCGCGGCAATATTACTGACCAGATGCAGGGCATCGTCAAACGGCCTGGCTATCAGTAAAATGATCAGCATCTGCACCAGTTCGGCAACACACGTAATTGCTCCCGCCGTCAGCGGGCTAAACACTTTGTCCGGGCGTCCGCGACGTATGAGAACGCTGTGTACCAACCCGCCCAGCAGCCCTTCGACGATGGTGGAAATCATACAGCTCAGCGCCGTCATGCCGCCCATAGAATACCGATGTAACCCACCGGTCAGACCGACCAGCCCGCCGACGACCGGCCCGCCGAGTAGGCCGCCCATCACCGCGCCAATCGCGCGGGTATTGGCAATTGAATCTTCGATATGCAGCCCAAAATAAGTGCCCATAATGCAGAAGATAGAAAACGTGACGTAACACAGAAGCTTGTGCGGCAGACGAACCGTGACCTGCATAAGCGGGATGAACAGGCGCGTTTTACTCATTAGCCACGCAATGACCAGAAACACGCACATCTGCTGAAGCAGCAGCAACACCAGATTAAACTCGTACATACCCGCAAACCACACTTCAATTAAAAGCGCGTAACATACATTGAGTACGATTAACTTTCTTTGAACTGTTGCATAAAAATATGAATTCGTGAATACGATCACTTAAACGCCGCGCCGCAACCCGCTACTTCGCGTTTTAATGCATAAAAAACAGGCAAAACTTCCTGGTTCCTAAAAGAGCGTCTAAAGTTAAACCGGGACCTCGCGAGCAAGGGTGAAACGATGGCGCTTTACACAATTGGTGAAGTGGCTTTGCTTTGTGATATCAATCCTGTCACGTTGCGCGCGTGGCAGAGACGTTATGGACTTTTAAAACCACAGCGAACGGATGGCGGTCATCGTCTGTTTAACGATGCCGATATCGACAGAATCCGCGAAATCAAGCGCTGGATAGATAACGGCGTCCAGGTCAGCAAAGTCAAAGTGCTGCTCAGTAGCGACAGTAGCGAACAACCTAACGGCTGGCGCGAACAGCAGGAGATCCTGCTGCACTACCTGCAAAGCAGTAATCTGCACAGTTTACGGTTATGGGTCAAAGAACGCGGTCAGGATTATCCAGCCCAAACATTGACCACGAACCTGTTCGTCCCGCTGCGGCGACGGTTACAGTGCCAACAACCCGCCCTTCAGGCGCTGCTCGGCATTCTTGACGGTATCCTGATCAACTATATTGCGCTCTGCCTGGCGTCTGCGCGTAAGAAACAGGGAAAAGATGCGTTGGTGATCGGCTGGAATATCCATGATACCACCCGCCTGTGGCTGGAAGGTTGGGTCGCCAGCCAACAGGGATGGCGAATCGACGTGCTGGCGCACTCGCTTAGCCAGTTCCGCCCGGAACTGTTTGACGGCAAGACGTTACTGGTATGGTGCGGAGAAAACCAGACGCTGGCGCAGCAGCAACAACTCCTGGCATGGCGCGCCCAGGGACGCGACATTCATCCCCTAGGCGTTTAAACAGCAGCTAACAAATTCGCTTTAATGTATACTCCTTTTATTAACATAAGGAGTACATAATGCGCGTAGCGAAAATCGGGGTGATCGCCCTTTTCCTGCTGATGGCTATTGGCGGTATCGGCGGCGTGATGCTGGCAGGTTACAGTTTTATTTTGCGTGCCGGGTAAGCGCGCGCGTCAGCCTTTCAAACAGGCGATCGATAATGATCGCCGCCAGCGCCACCAGCAGCGCCCCCTGGATAACATAGGCCGTATTAAAGCCGCTAAGCCCGATAATGATCGGCGTGCCTAACGTACTGGCTCCCACCGTTGAAGCGATGGTCGCCGTACCAATATTGATAATCACCGAGGTTCGGATGCCCGCCAGAATCACCGGCGCGGCCAGCGGCAGCTCAACCTGATACAACTGTTGGCGACGGCTCATTCCCATACCGCTGGCAACGCTCATCACGCTGGCAGGCACCGCGCCCAGCCCGGCCAGGGTCGCCTGCAGGATGGGCAACACCCCATACAGGATCAAGGCGATAATGGCCGGTTGCTGACCAAAACCCATGACGGGTACCGCGATCGCCAGTACCGCGACCGGCGGAAAGGTCTGCCCGACGGCGGCGATAGTCTCCACCAGGGGACGAAACTCCTTCCCACTTTCTCGCGTGACCGCAATCCCTGCGCCGACGCCCACCACGACGGCAAACAGACTTGAGATGCCCACCAACCAGAAATGGGCGAGCGCGAGGGCGACAAAACTCTCCTGTTGGTAGACCGGGCGCGGCAAATCGGGAAACAGCGCGGCGAAGAACGGCTGGCTATAAGGCAATCCAAACAGCAGAAGCAAGAACAGAACAATAAGCCAGAGAAGTGGATCACACAGTCGTTTCACGGGGGGACGTCTCCGAAAGCAGATCGCGGAAATGGAGCGTACCGCAGGGCTCGCCCTGCTGATTCGCCACCGGCAGGACGTCGCACCGGCGGGCGACAAACATCGATAGCGCATCGCGTAACGTCATCTCTTCCACCAGCGCGTCGCCGCTGAGCTGTTCATGCCGGCGTACATAATCGCCTACGCTACGTAACGAAAGCAGCCTTACGCCCAGCTCGCTGCGGCCAAAAAACGCCTGCACGAAATCATTTTCCGGCGAGGTCAGCATAGAAAGCGGCGATCCCTGTTGGATAACGTGGCCCCCGTCCATCAGCACCAGATGGTCGGCGAGGCGTAGCGCCTCGTCGATGTCGTGCGTCACCAGTACGATGGTGCGCCCCAGTAGCTGATGAATGCGGGTCATCTCCTGCTGCAATGCGCCGCGCGTTACCGGATCAAGCGCGCCGAAAGGCTCGTCCATCAGCAATACCTGCGGATCGGCAGCCAGCGCCCGCGCAACGCCGACCCGCTGCTGTTGCCCGCCGGAAAGCTGATGCGGATAACGATCGCGCAGCGCGCTTTCCAGACCCAATAATGCCATCAGTTCATCAATACGATCGTTAATCCGCGCACGCGACCACTTTTGTAGTTGCGGTACGGTGGCGATATTTTGCGCCACCGTCCAGTGGGGAAAAAGACCGATAGACTGAATGGCATAGCCCATGCGACGGCGCAGTTCAAGCACCGGCAGGCTGCGGATCTCTTCCCCGGCAAAACGGATCGTTCCGCTATCATGCTCTACCAGCCGGTTAATCATCTTCAGCGTGGTCGATTTTCCCGAACCGGAGGTGCCAATTAACACCGAAAAGCTGCCTTCGCTAAAGTGCAAATTGAGGTCGCTAACAGCCTGTTGATCGCCGAAGGTTTTACTAACATGGTTAAATTCAATCATCGGTTGCTCCCTTCAAAAACGCGATCCATAAATCAAACAGCGCGTCGATCACTACCGCCAGCGCAATCACCGGAATGACGCCCAACAGGACTAAATCAATGGCGCTGCTCAATAGCCCCTGAAACACCAGCGCGCCGAAACCTCCCGCGCCAATCAGCGCGGCGACGACGGCCATTCCCACTGTCTGGACCATTACTACCCGCAGGCTACGTAAAAAGACCGGCAGCGCCAGCGGCAGTTGCACATGCCTGAAGCGCTGGCCGCTACTCATTCCCATTGCTCTTGCGCTCTCCAGCACATCGCGCGGCACCTGATTGAGCCCGGCGACCACGCCGCGCACCAGCGGCAATAACGCATAGAGCACCAGCGCTATCAACGCAGGCGTCATGCCGGTTCCCGCGACGCCGAATGCGGCAAGCCACGGAAACTGTTTCACCAGTCCGGCCAACGGCGCAATCAGCAGGCCAAACAGCGCGACGGAAGGGATAGTCTGGATCACATTCAGCACGGTAAACACCGGCCCCTGGCGTGAGGCGGAAAAATAACACCAGACGCCCAATGGTAGTCCGATCGCCAGCGCCGGCAGCACCGTGCCCGCCAGCAACATCAAATGTTGCACCAACGCGGCATCGAAAACATCCTGGCGATTGGTATACTCTTTCAGAAGCGAGAGGTTGTCGAACGTGCCTGAAAACAGCAGCACCAGCGGGACAATGACAATTTGCGCGTGCAGCAACCAGCGCCACAGCGGCCCAACGGTAATACGGCGGATCGCATCGCTACAGGCCAGCAGCATCAGACCGAGGCCCAGCCACAATCCACTTCCCAGACTGGTACGCGCCAGCGGGCTGCCCTCCTGCGCCAACTGGGTCGCCGCCCTACCGACTCCCCACAGCATGACAATAAAAAGCGTCTGCGCCATCATCAGCGTCAGTACGCTACCGCGTTTACCGGGTACAAAGCACAGCGTAAACAGCGCGCATCCCGCGCCAGTCAGCATCCAGATGGTCGCCGGCCAGATCTCCCATAACTGGCGCCCCTCGCCGCTCACCAGACGATTCGGGGCGTAATTAATGAAAGGTAGCGCGACAGCAAGCAGGGCCAGAACAACCAACAGCAACAGCACACGATTAACCGTAATTTTTTTGGCAGCGTCACTCACAGATTACTTCACCCACCCTTTTTGTCGGAGGTAATCTGCGGCGACTTTTTTCGCATCCAGCCCTTCTACGGCGATTCTGGCGTTCAACTGTTGCAGCGTTTTCTCATCAAGGCTGGCGAAAACGGGCTGCAGCCAGTCGGCTATCTGCGGATAGGCTTGTAACACCGATTCACGCACTACCGGCGCGGGGGCATAGATAGGCTGGACGCCTTTCGGATCGCTCAGGGTTTGCAGACCCAGCGCGGCGACCGGGCCGTCGGTGCCATACGCCATCGCGGCGTTAACGCCGGATGTTTGTTGCGCGGCGGCTTTGATCGTGACCGCCGTATCGCCGCCCGCCAGCGACAAGAGCTGGTTCTGATTCAAGGTAAAATCATAGGCTTTTTCAAATGCCGGCAGCGCATCCGCCCGTTCGATAAATTCCGCAGACGCCGCCAGTTTAAAAGTGCCGCCCTCTTTCAGATAACGGCTGAGATCGGCAAGCGAGGAGAGTTTATTTTTTTCCGCGATGTCCTGGCGTACCGCGATGGTCCAGGTGTTATTTGCCGGCGCAGGCATCAACCAGACCAGCTTATTCTGCTCCGCATCCAGTTTTTTGACTTTCTCAAAGCCTTGCTTTGCATTCTTCCATGCCGGATCGTTTTCATCTTTAAAAAAGAACGCCCCGTTACCGGTGTATTCCGGATAGATATCCAGCTCTCCGGCGGTAATCGCGCCACGAACGACTGGCGTGGTCCCGAGCTGAATTTTATTGACCGTTTTAACGCCGTGGCTTTCCAGTACCTGCAAAATCATGTTGCCGAGCAGCGCGCCTTCGGTATCAATCTTTGACCCGACCGTCACGGGCGATGCCGCCTGTAGAGGTAAACTCACCGTCGCCAGCAACGCCAGCGAACTTACCCATAGCTTTGAGATCGTCATGATGCTTTCCTCATCCTTTTACGGCCTTTTTCAGAGACTTGAGAAAAAAGCATAGTTGAAAAGTCTGCGTTTAACCTGGGATTTTCCGCCAGTGTAAGTGACGTGACTGGTAATAAAAGGGGGGACAGGAAAAGTCATTGCCAGACAGGGCGCAGCTATCGCACCCTGTTGACGGCAGGCTTACAGTAGTTCGAACGATCCTTGTTTAACGCGAGCGGAATCCACGCCGATAAAGACGTTGAACTTGCCGGGTTCCGCGTCATATTTCATCTGCTGATTCCAGAACTTCAACGCCTCGATATCAATCGGGAAACTCACGGTTTTACGTTCGCCGGGTTTGAGGGTGATTTTTTCAAAGCCTTTTAATTGCTTCACCGGGCGGCTCATTGACGCCGTGACATCCTGTAAGTACATCTGGATGACCGTTGCCCCTTCGCGTTTACCGGTGTTCGTGACCTCTACGCTGGCCGTGACTTTGCCGTCGCGTTGCATTGTCGGTGAGGAGAGCGTGACGTCAGACACCGTAAATGTGGTGTAGCTCAGACCGTAACCAAACGGATAGAGCGGGCCATTCGCTTCGTCAAAATAACGTGAGGTGTATTTGTTTGGCTTTTCAGGATTATACGGGCGTCCCGTATTGAGATGGCTGTAATAGACCGGAATTTGTCCCACCGAACGCGGGAAGGATATCGGAAGTTTGCCTGACGGGTTGTAATCGCCAAACAGCACATCGGCAATGGCGTTGCCGCCTTCCGTCCCGGCAAACCAGGTCTCCAGAATCGCATCGGCCTGTTGATCTTCTTTTACCAGCGCCAGCGGTCTGCCGTTCATTAATACCAGTACGAGCGGCTTACCGGTGGCTTTCAGAGCGGTGATTAAGTCGCGCTGACTCTGCGGAATGGTGATATTGGTACGACTGGAGGCTTCATGCGCCATCCCCTGCGACTCGCCTACCACTGCGACCACCACATCGGCCTGTTTCGCCGCCTGCACCGCCTCATCAATCATCGCCTGCGGTGAGCGCGGATCGATTTTCACCGCCTCTTCATACAGGTTTAAGAAATCGACGATGTCTTTATCGTTAGTGATATTCGCCCCTTTGGCATAGAGGATCTTCGCCCCGTCGCCGACGGCATTTTGAATACCCGCCAGCACCGTCACCGACTGATTCGCGACCCCAGCAGCAGACCAGCTCCCCATTACATCACGTTGACTGTCGGCCAGCGGCCCAACAACGGCAATGGTGCCCGATTTTTTCAGCGGCAACGTTTCCAGCCGGTTTTTCAGCAGTACCACACTTTCCCGCGCCACTTCCCGCGCCTCTTTACGATGCAGGCGGCTTTCGGCATTGGTGTCCACCGGGTCGCTCTCTTTCGGCCCCAGATGGCTATAGGGGTCGTTAAACAATCCCATGTCATATTTTACGTTGAGCACATGGCGCGTCGCGTCGTCCAGTTCCGCCATCGTCACTTTGCCCGACTTAATCAGGCCCGGCAGATATTTGCTGTAATACTCATCCGCCATGCTCATATCCACCCCTGCCTTTAGCGCCACGCGCACCGCATCTTCCGGGTCGGCCGCCGTGCCGTGTTTAATCAGTTCTTTAATAGCGCCGTGGTCGGAAACGGTAATTCCCTTAAAGCCCCACTCATCGCGCAGGACATCTTTCAATAGCCAGGAATCTGACGTCGCAGGCGTGCCGTTCAGCGAGTTCAGCGCCACCATCACCGCGCCGCTCCCCGCATCCAGCCCCGCTTTGTACGGCGGCATGTAGTCATTAAACAGACGCTGGGAACTCATATCCACGGTGTTGTATTCTTTACCGCCTTCAACGGCGCCATAGGCGGCAAAATGTTTCACGCTGGTCATCACCGAGTAGCGATCCGCCGGACTTTTGCCCTGCATCGCTTTCACCATGGTTTCGCCCATGATGGAGGTTAAATATGTATCTTCGCCAAAGCCTTCGGAGGCGCGCCCCCAACGCGGATCGCGGGAGACATCCACCATCGGTGCCCAGGTCATATTCAGACCGTCGTCCGCCGCTTCATACGCCGATACGCGTCCTACGGTTCTTACCGCATCCAGATTAAAAGAAGAAGCCAGACCGAGGCTTATCGGGAAGACGGTTCGCTGGCCGTGTACCACATCATAGGCAAAAAAGAGAGGAATTTTCAGGCGGCTCAACGCCATCACCTGATCCTGCATTTGACGAATATCCTGGCGGGTGACGGTATTGAAAATCGCCCCTACCTGCCCGTCTTTGATCATCTCGCGAATCGCTTCTTTCGGGTTATCAGGGCCGACGCTAATCAGACGTAACTGACCAATTTTTTCATCGACAGTCATTTTCTTGAGTAAATCTGTGACGAACGCGTCGCGCGCTTCGGGCGTCAGCGGGTGATTGCCAAACAGGTTTTCCGCCAATGCTGGCTGCATCGCCAGACTCACAGCAACACCTACTGAACATAACCATTTCATGTTGAGTCTCTCTTTATCTTTATCCCGACGAGGCGGTAAAAACAGAATAAAAACCGCAGTTTGCCATAAGCCTAAACGCGAGAGGAGAAGAAAGCGAAGGTTATTCTCCTAATTTTCCGCACAGTCGAATACGCAACCGCCAGCAAATGGTATCAAGGCGGCAAATGAATACTACCAACACAGAGACAATTTGAATGAGAAAGCGTATTGTCATACAAAGCGCTATGCTTAACGCTGATATTTTGTCCCACCACAAGGAGTGGAGAATGTCTTCCATAACAATGACTGATAATAAAACGTTCCTGAATGAGCTGGCCCGCCTGGTAGGCCATTCTCACCTGCTGACAGACCCCGCCAAAACCGCCCGCTATCGCAAGGGTTTCCGTTCCGGTCAGGGCGACGCGCTGGCCGTTGTTTTCCCGGGTTCGTTACTGGAACTGTGGCGTGTGCTCAACGCCTGCGTTAACGCTGACAAAATTATTCTGATGCAGGCCGCCAACACCGGTCTGACGGAAGGCTCCACGCCGAACGGCAACGACTACGATCGCGATATTGTGATTATCAGCACCCAGCGGCTGGATAAGCTGCACTTACTGGATAACGGCCAACAGGTTCTGGCCTGGCCCGGTACGACGCTCTATGCGCTGGAAAAAGCGCTTAAACCGCTGGGCCGTGAACCGCACTCGGTGATTGGTTCGTCGTGTATCGGCGCGTCGGTCATCGGCGGCATCTGTAATAACTCCGGCGGCTCGCTGGTGCAGCGCGGCCCGGCCTATACCGAGATGTCGCTCTTTGCCCGTATTGACGAGCAAGGCAAACTGCAACTGGTCAATCATCTGGGTATCGATCTTGGGCATACGCCGGAGCAGATCCTGAGCAAGCTGGATGACGAACGGATTAAAGATGAGGATGTGCGTCACGATGGTCGTCATGCGCACGATCACGACTATGTGACGCGGGTACGAGATATCAACGCCGATACGCCCGCCCGCTATAACGCCGACCCGGACCGTTTGTTTGAATCTTCCGGCTGCGCCGGAAAACTGGCGGTTTTTGCCGTTCGCCTTGATACCTTTGCAGCGGAAAAAAATCAGCAGGTTTTTTATATCGGCACCAATCAGCCCGCGGTACTGACTGAAATCCGTCGGCATATTCTGGCGAACTTCGACAATCTGCCAGTGGCGGGAGAATATATGCATCGCGATATCTACGATATTGCGGAGCAGTACGGTAAAGATACCTTTCTGATGATCGATAAACTCGGCACCGACAAGATGCCATTCTTTTTCACGCTAAAAGGCCGAACCGATGCGATGCTGGAAAAAGTAAAATTTTTCCGTCCGCATTTCACCGACCGCGCGATGCAGAAATTCGGCCATCTGTTTCCCAGCCATCTGCCGCCGCGAATGAAAAACTGGCGCGATAAATATGAGCATCATCTGCTGTTAAAAATGGCGGGAGACGGCGTCGCAGAAGCGCAACGCTGGCTGAATGAATTTTTTAAATCCGCTGAGGGCGGTTTCTTCACCTGTACGCCGGAAGAAGGCAGCAAAGCCTTCCTGCACCGCTTCGCCGCTGCTGGCGCGGCGATTCGTTATCAGGCCGTACACTCTGATGAAGTGGAAGATATCCTGGCGCTGGATATCGCTCTGCGCCGCAACGATACCGACTGGTTCGAGCATCTGCCGCCGGAAATCGACAGCCAACTGGTACATAAACTCTATTACGGACACTTTATGTGCCACGTTTTTCATCAGGACTATATCGTAAAGAAAGGCGTCGACGTCCATGCGCTGAAAGCGCAAATGCTGGAGCTATTGCAGGCGCGCGGGGCGCAGTACCCGGCGGAGCACAACGTGGGACATCTGTATAAAGCGCCGGAAACGCTGACGCGTTTTTATCGGCAAAATGACCCAACCAACAGTATGAACCCCGGTATCGGCAAAACGAGTAAGCGGAAATTCTGGCAGGAAAATACGCCCGACGAAACGCATTAACACCGTGCGGTTTACCGTGAATGCCCGGCGGCGCGATGCCTGCCGGGCCTGCGGCGACTTAATCGTTCTGTGCGGTTTGCGCTCCGGCGCTGGCGCTGGCTGCCGCCATTTGCGCGGCTTTTTGCTTTTTATAGCTCAGCGCGGCAGCCGGAACGGGCATGACTTTACCGGTTTCAATCCATGTACGCAGGCGACTGGCGTCCGCAAAGTGGGTATATTTGCCGAACGCATCCATGACCACCAGCGCGACCGGTTTGTTATTGATCACGGTACGCATCACCAGGCAATGCCCCGCCGCATTGGTAAAGCCGGTTTTCGTTAACTGGATATTCCAGTTATCACGGTAGACCAAATGGTTGGTATTGCGAAACGGCAGCGTATACGCCGGATGCGAGAATGTCGCCATGTCTTCGCGCGTGGTGCTTAGCTGGCCAATCAGCGGGTATTGCTTCGTGGCAATCAGCAGTTTTGTTAAATCCCGCGCGGTCGAGACGTTATGAATCGACAGCCCCGTCGGCTCAACGAAGCGGGTATGCGTCATGCCCAGCGCTTTCGCCTTCGCATTCATCGCTTTAATAAACGCGTTATAACCGCCAGGATAATAGTGCGCCAGGCTTGCCGCCGCACGGTTTTCGGATGACATCAACGCCAGCAGCAACATATTTTTGCGACTAATTTCGCTGTTCAGGCGCACGCGGGAGTAAACCCCTTTCATTTCCGGCGTCTGGCTGATATCGACCTTCAGTATTTCATCCAGCGGCAATCGCGCGTCGAGCACGACCATCGCCGTCATTAATTTGGTTATTGAGGCAATCGGACGCACCAGATCCGGGTGGTTCGAATAGATCACTTTATTGGTGTTGAGATCAACAATCATTGCGCTACCGGAGGCAATCTCAGGTTGAGACGCCGCGGTTGTCGCTGCCGTTTTCGCCACGGCCTGCGGGGCAAAAGGTACGGCCAACATCAGAGCAAGGCTCAGGAATGAAGCTCGGAATTTCAGCATGATGAGATTTCTGATAATGATTCACGCGCGTCGTAACGCACACCGCCTGAGCTAAGATTATACTCAAGCTAGCAGTGGCATCATAGCGGCACGACAGCGTTGCCGCTACAGAAGAATCGTCAGCAAATGCTGCATTGCTGGCTTTTGCGCCAGCCCTTTTTCGCATCAGAACAGGCGGTAGCCGTATCCCCACAGGATCACGGTGATCGCCAGTAGCACCTCCAGGACCAGCACGCCGATAGCGAGCGTCGAACTGGAGAAGCTTAATCCTTCCTCTCTATTAATGTTAAGGAAAGTCGGAATACCCAAATACAGCAAATAGCCGGTGTAAAAGAGCGCGACAGCGCCGACCAAAGCGCATAGCCATACCAGGGGATAGAGCGCCACCAGACCACTTAAAAACAGCGGCGTCGCGACATAGCCGGCAAAAACCATACAGCGCGCAAGCGATGGCCGTTGCGGATAGTTTCGCGCCATCCACCAGATGACGCGTCCCATCACCGCGACGCCCGCCAGCATCACGCCGTAGAACAAGACCGCCAGCGCAAAAGCGGTAAACAGCGAGAGTTGTAACACGTTGCCGTCGCCAAAATTCCAGCCGATTTGCGTCGTGCCGATAAAGGCGCAGACGACGGGAATCGCCGCCATCAGCAAAACATGGTGCGTATAGTGATGCGAAACGGTTTCGTTTTCGCTTTTGATCACCTGCATTTCCCGATCGGGATGGGAAAAAAGCCCCCATACATGGTTCATACTGCCCCCTTCTGCTGCCTCAGATGCCAGTATGTTCAAGTATAATTCAGTTTCTGGTTATTTTATGAACAACAGCGAAATAGTCTCCGGCAAAACGTCGGCTTTGCCACGCACGCCTCTTGCCAGGGTGTATGCTTAATGCCGGAGGTGGTTTACGCATGGATATCAACACGCTTATTACGCATTATGGCTATGCGGCGCTGGTTATCGGCAGTATGGCCGAAGGTGAAACCGTTACCCTGTTGGGGGGCGTCGCGGCGCATCAGGGATTGCTCAAGTTTCCGCTGGTGGCGGCGGCCGTCGCGCTGGGAGGGATGATGGGCGATCAGCTACTTTACTTGTTAGGACGATGCTATGGCGGGAAGATCCTGCGTCGTTTCCCGCGTTATCATACGAAGATTCGTCGCGCGCAGAAAATGATCCAACGCCATCCGTATCTGTTTGTGATCGGCACGCGTTTTATGTATGGCTTCCGGGTGGTTGGCCCGTTGCTGATTGGCGCCAGCCGCCTGCCGCCTAAAATTTTTCTGCCGCTGAATATTGTAGGCGCGCTGATCTGGGCGCTGCTGTTTACCACGCTGGGATATCTTGGCGGCGAGATGATCGCGCCATGGCTGCACGACCTCGATCAGCATCTCAGGCATGGGGTCTGGCTGATTCTGGCCATCGTCCTGGTGGTGGGCGTGCGCTGGTGGCTGAAAAGCCGCGGCAAAGCGGAGGCCCGTTAAACCCGATGGTATCCGGATGGCATAACGCCGCCATCCGGCCCCGGCGTTTATTTTGCGTTGAATTGCGGATTCGCCAGCATAAACCCGCCGTCGACAATCAGCGACTGACCGGTGGTATAGCTTGCGCCTTCCGAACACAGCCAGGCGACGAGGCTGGCTATTTCATGCGTAGAACCCGGTCGGGCGATAGGGATCGAGGGTTCCGATCCCGGCTCAATGTCGCTGTCATCCATATCATTCATCGGCGTGGCGATAGCGCCTGGCGCGACGGCGTTGACCAAAATATGATGTTCAATCAGTTCCAGCGCCATGGATTTAGTCAATCCCCCCAGCGCATGTTTCGCCGCGGTATAGGCGCTGGCTTGCGGAAGCGGCGTATGCTCATGGACGGAGGTGATGTTGATAATACGCCCTCCCTCTCCTTGTTTAATCATATGCCGGGCGGCGATCTGCGCGCAGAGAAATGCGCCATCGACGTCCACGGTAAAAATTTGCCGCCACTGCGTAAACGGCATATCAATAAACGCGGATTTGGTCATCGCCCCGGCATTATTGACCAGCACGTCAACGCGCCCCAGGCGCTGGATAAGATGTTCAATGGCCTGCGCGCCCTCGGGTAACTGGCTCAGGTCAAGATGAATGGTCTCTACCCGCACACCAAATTGCGCCGCTTTTTTCGCCGTCTCCTGCGCGCCGCGTTCATCGGAATGCCAGGTGATACCAATATCAAAACCGTTTTGTGCTAATAACAACGCACACGCTTTGCCAATTCCCGAATCTGATGCCGTTACAATTGCAACTTTGGTCATATTCCTCTCCGGATGATTCATACACAGCCTAAGTATAGGAACCCTGTCTGAATCATCCGGAAAAATCAGGAATGATAACCGCCGCCCAGCGCGCTGGTAAGCTGAATGGAGGCATCCAGCCACTGGCCCTGCAACAGCAAGCCGTTACACTGCTCGCGCAGTGCCGGGATTTTGGCCTCGCTCACGCGGGAACCCGCAATAATGCCGGCATTAAAGCGCGCTTGCGCCAGACCGACCACACGCTGCGCGTCATGCTCAATCTGCTGCTGATGCTGGTTTTTCTGCGCCAGCGTCTCTACCTGACTGGCAGCGCGCGCCACATCATTAACCGCATCTACCACCGCTTTGTTGTAGTTGGCGATAGAAAGGTTGCTTTGCGCTTTGGCGATATCGAGGTTGGCATTCAGCCTGCCGCTGTCGAAAATCGGCAGCGTCAGCCCGCCGGTAATGCCATATTGCTGTGCGGAATGGCGGAACAGATCGCTCAGATGTAACGCATCCTGCTGTAAAAAAGCCATCAGATTGATATCGGGATAAAACGCGGCCTTCGCGGCGTCAATGCTGCTCAACGAGGATTCAATGTACCAGTGCGCGGCCTGTAGATCCGCCCGGCGCGCCAGCAACGAATACCCCAGTTGCGACGGTAACTGGCTTTCAACGGCGGGGAGACTCACCTGACGCAGCTTGAGCGCCGCCGATTGCGTATTGGTTAACGCGCTGAGCCGCGCTTCAATAACCTTCATTTTACCGTTAACGTCATTCATCTGCTGCTGGGTTTTACTGGCGTCGATATCGGTCTCGACCCCTTCAACAGAAGAAGTAATGCCGTGTTGATACAACTCCCGGTTTACCGCCACCACGTTTTGCTGCTCATGCTCGATTTGCATCAGCACATTTTTCAGCGCCGCCTGCGTCTGCCACTCCCAGTAGAGTCGCGCCACGCCGCTTGCCAGCAATTGTCGGGTCTGCTCCTGCTCCGCTTCGCGCGCTTTGACCGCCCCGATCCGCGCGGTAACTTCAGCGCGGTTTTTCCCCCATAAATCCAGATCCCAGCCCGCCGTCAGGCCGAATGTACCGTTAGTATACCACGGCCCGGTCGTTCCCGCCGCGGGGTCGGTAATCGCGAATGGCCCCATCAGCCCTTCCGCGGACATTCGCTGGCGCTCAATGTCAGCAGAAAAGTCGAGCTGCGGGCCGTCCTGCGCCTCAACCGCTTTCGCCTGCGCTTCCGCCAGTTGAATACGCTGTTCAGCCACCTGCATATCCGGCGAATGCTGTATGGCATTATCAATCAGCGCGTCAAGCTGCGTATCGTGATACGCCTTCCACCACTGGCTATCCGGCCAACCGTTTTTCAATGCCGCCGGCAGGCTGGAATCAACATGAGAAGAGGGCGTCTGCTGGGTCAGCGACTGGCGGGTATCGTGCATGGGGGCGCAGCCCGCCAGCAAAATAAAAAGCGGTAAGCTCGCTGTCGCGGCAAGGAAAGAATTACGATTCATGGAGGTGTTCTGATAAAAAAAGGTGCGCAGAGAGTACGTCTTACGACGATCTATTTTTTAGTTACGCGTGGCAATACATCATCAGACAACAAAAGACATATTTTGAAATTTATATGATTAGCAAATAATTTCATCTGATACATTTTTTGATGTAATGATTCAATGTAAAGTCCCATTAACCCGTTAATAAATGAACGATTTTGCTGCAATACGCGCCAGCAGCCTTCATGAGTTAAACGTCGCCACGCCCAACAAGGCAGCAGATGGCTTAATACTTTCCTATACTTTGTTTGTATTTACCAATAAAGGGACAAACAATGAAAATTCTTCTATGGGCAATCTTAATTATTTTTCTGATTGGGCTGTTGGTGGTAACGGGCGTGTTTAAGATGATTTTCTGATTCCTGCGCCGGGCAGCGATAGTATCTGTCCGGCACACGTTCTGGACGCTGTAGAGATTAGATTTTAATAGCCTGAATCGCCCGCGCAATCTCGGACGAACGGTTTAACGCCCGAATCGACTGAAAGAGTTCCGTCGCCTCAATATATTCCTTACGTAAATATCCCAACCACTGTTTAATACGCGCGACATGGTATAAACCGGTATCGCCCTGCTTTTCCAGTCGGGTATATTTTTGTAATAATGCAACCACTTCCAGCCACGGCATACGCGGATCGTTATACTTCACCACCCGGCTCAGGTTAGGAATATTTAACGCCCCACGGCCAATCATCACCGCATCGCAGCCGCTGGCCGCCATACATGCCTGCGCGCTCTGCCAGTCCCAGATTTCGCCATTCGCGATAACCGGAATAGTCAGACGCTGGCGTATTTCGCCGATCGCCTGCCAGTCGATATGCTCGGCGCGGTAGCCCTGCGCTTTGGTACGGCCATGCACCACCAGTTCACTGGCGCCGGCCTGCTGCACCGCATCGGCGATTTCAAATTTTCTATCGCCGCTATCCCAGCCGAGACGCACTTTTACCGTCACCGGCAGATGCGACGGTACCGCGGCCCGCATCGCTTTCGCGCCCTGATAGATGAGTTCGGGATCTTTGAGCAATGTCGCGCCGCCGCCGCTGCCGTTCACCACTTTTGACGGACAGCCGCAGTTCAGGTCCACGCCATACGATCCCAACGCCGTCGCCCGCGCGGCGTTTTCCGCCAGCCACTGCGGATGCTGGCCCAGAAGCTGAATACGCACCGGCGTGCCGGACGGCGTGCGGCTGGCGTGATGCAACTCCGGGCAGATGCGATGAAACACTTTTACCGGCAGCAGCTGATCCACCACGCGCACAAATTCGGTGATGCAGAGATCGTAATCATTCACTTCGGTCAGCAGCTCGCGCACTAACGCGTCGAGCACGCCTTCCATCGGCGCCAGTAAAACACGCATATCGGTATCCACAGCAAAAAAAGAGGCGCTATCATAACGCCTCTCTGCGATGAGCAAAACTTTTTGCCGGGTGGCGGCGCAAACGCCACGCTACGTCACGTAAGGCGCTCAACGCGGCTCAAGACAGTTATCTTCTTTCCAGCCGTACAGCCATTCGATACCGCGATAAAACGCCTCCTGCGATTTCCCTTTCCACAACAGATTACGCACCTGACGCTCCACCCCGGCGGCGTGATAGAGACGCCCCATCTCGCGGGTAGACCAGACGATACGCGCCGTGCGGGGAATACGCACCGACTCATACAGCGCAAATGCCTGCTGCGCGTCGCCGTCGCAGCGTTCCAGCGCTTTGCCTAGCGTGACGGCGTCTTCCAGCGCCATACAGGCCCCCTGGGCCATATATTGCGCCACCGGATGCGCGGCGTCGCCCACCAGAGTGATACGCTCGGTTCCCCATTTCGCGACCGGCTCGCGATCGGCGGTCGACCAGCGGCGCCAGGAGGTCGGCTTATCCAGCATCTGGCGCGGGCGGGGATGAATGCCGGCAAAATAAGAGAGCACCTCTTCTTTACTGCCGTCTTTCACGCCCCACTCTTCTTGCTGGCGGCTGTGGAATGTCACCACCAGATTGTACTGTTGGCCTCCGCGCAGCGGATAATGAACCAGGTGACAATGCGGGCCTGCCCACAGCACCGGTGCGTTAATACGTAAATCGTCCGGCATATCGTCGCAATCAATCACCGCCCGATAGACTACATGCCCCGTTACGCGCGGCGCGTCGCCGAGTAAACTTTGCCGCACGACCGATTTAACGCCGTCGCAGCCCACGAGAATATCCGCCGTCCAGCTATTTCCCTGCTCATCAAACACCGTAACGTCATCCGGCGTCTGGCGGATATCGACAATATGGGTCGAGGTACGATACTCCACGCCAGGGTGCGTCAGCACCGCTTCCCATACCGTTGCATGAATATCTACCCGGTGAATTACCGCATACGGCCCGCCAAAATGGTCGCGGAACGCCTGCCCGGTTTCAATGCATACCACTTCTTCGGCATTCACGGCATCCATCATGGTAATGTGATCGGTAAACACCGCACGCTGGCGGGCAACATCGCCCACACCGAGACTATCCAGCGCCGAAAAAGCGTTCGGCCCAAGCTGAATACCCGCGCCAATCTCGCCAATTTCGTGCGCTTTTTCCAGCAGCATGACTTTTATTCCCTGGCGCGCCAGCGACAGCGCGGTCGCCGCGCCGCCGATTCCGCCACCTACAATAATTGCGCTTGTCACGTGAGTCATGGTCATTCTCCTTTTCAGGCCGGGATTTTATCCTGTTGATTTTCCGGCGCGGCGGCAATAAACGCCGGTAGCTGTACGCAGGCGTCATAAACGGCTTTACAGCGCGGATAGCCTGATAAATCGCAGCCCATCCTGAGCGCATTCGCCCACTGAGGAATCAGGCAGCAGTCCGCAAGTCCTGGCGCGTCGCCCACGCAGAATCGTCCGGACTGACTTTTACGCAATAGCTGCTCTACCGCGCTTAACCCTTGCTGTATCCAGTGGGCGTACCAGCGTTTTTTATCCTCTTCGCTAACCTTCAGCTCATCGGTCAGGTAGCGCAACACGCGCATGTTATTGATTGGGTGTATATCGCAGGCGATAGCGTAAACAATTTCCAGCGCCTGGCTGCGCGCCGGGTCGCTCGTCGGCAGCAGCGGCGTTTGCGGAAAATGTCGGTCCAGCCAGTCGACGATGGCCAACGATTGCCCCAACGATTCGCCGTCATCAGTGACCAGCGTCGGCACCAGGCCTACCGGATTCATCCGTCGGTAGGCCAGCGCATTCTGCTGGCCGATACGAATATTGACGCCCACCGTCTGGTAATCAATCCCCTTTAACGCCAGCGCAATACGTACACGATAAGACGCCGAACTATTAAAGAAACTGTACAGCTTCATCGTTCACCTCAGACAATTTTCACAGCAATCGGCGTCAGACCTTCTACGTTCCCGGTGATGACATCCCCTTTCACCACGGCGCCCACCCCCTCTGGCGTACCGGTGAAAATCAAATCGCCTGGCTGCAATTCAAAGAAGCCGGACAAATAGCTGATGGTTTCATTTACCGACCAAATCAGATGACGAATATCGCTGCGCTGATGGTCTTCGCCGTTAACCTGTAGCCAAATAGGGGCGTTATCCACATTATGCGTTTCAGCGGCTTTGTGTAATGGCGCAATGGGCGCGGAGAGATCGAACGCTTTGCCGATTTCCCACGGGCGTCCCATCTGACGCATTTCCATCTGACGATCGCGACGCGTCATGTCCAGACCGGTGGCGTATCCCCAGACATATTCATGGGCTTTTTCCAGCGGGATATCGCTCCCCTTTTTACCAATCGCCACCACCAGCTCAATTTCATAATGGTAGTTATCGGTCTGCGCCGGATACGGCAGTTCCAGGGTATCCCCCGCCGCTACCGGGACGACAGCGTCCGCTGGTTTACAAAAGAAGAACGGCGGTTCGCGATCAGGATCAAAGCCCATTTCACGGGCATGGGCGGCATAGTTGCGACCCACGCAGTAAACGCGACGTACCGGAAACTGCTCATCACTGCCCGCCACTGGTACTGTTACCGGGGCCTGCGGCTGGAATACATATTTGGTCATGTTCTCTCTCCCTAATTAATAACGTGCTTCGCGGAACAGCCCCAGGGCTTCCTGAACCGGCTTGTCCGAAAAGCTGAATAACACCGTGTCTTCACTGCTGCGAAACGACACCTCATGCCAGGTCGGCGCCACAAAAATGTCTTTTGCGGAAAAATGAAAAGTTTCGTTGCCGATAGTGACCTGCCCTGCCCCTTCAACGACGTGGTAGATAGTGCTGTCGGTGCTCCGCGCCACACGCGAGGCAAAGTCTTTTGGCAGCAATTGCAGGAACGCGCCCATTGACGGCATCGGATAACCGCCGGTGACGGGATTAACGTAACGCAGCTTGTAACCTTCCCACTCATCCGGATCGCCCATACGGGTCAGATCGTGCAGCGCCTCGCGGCTGCGGTCGTAACGATAGTTGAAAATCGGCGACGAGTTCCCGCGCTGGTGGCGCAGCGGCAGCATATTCGCTGCATAGCGCGGCAGATAATCGCCCTCTTTTCGCGTCACCGGCTGCTGATCTTCGGGATAGTCTTCCGCAAACCCACAGCCCAGGAGGTTGACTAACGGCAGATCCAGACCATCCAGCCATACCACCGGCTCTGACCCCGGATTACCATGATCGTGCCAGCGCCACTGCGGCGTCAGGATAAAATCGCCGGTATGCATTGGCGTGCGCTCGCCGTCCACCGCGGTAAATGCGCCTTTACCTTCGACGATAAAACGCAGCGCCGACTGGTTATGGCGATGACTCGGCGCGACTTCGCCGGGCAGGATCAGCTGTAAACCAGCATATAAGGTCGCCGTGATCGACGACTGACCGCGCAACGCCGGATTTTCCAGCACCAGCACCCGGCGGATCGCCTCTTTCGCGCCAATGACATTGCCGCTTTCCATCAGTAGCGGACGAATTTCCTGATAATTCCAGTAGGCCGGCGCGCAGTTGGCGTTTGGCGTCTGCGGTACCAGGTGATGTAACGATTCCCACAGCGGCGTCAGATTCTGCCCGGAAATATGCTGGTAATACTGCTGACGGCTATCTTTTACGTTCTGATTTATTTCAGACATGGAGATTCTCCTTATTCGTTTACGACGCTGGCACGCGGCAGGTCGTCAGGTACAGAAATCGAAAGGCGGACAACCACCGTCAGCAGGGTAAGCATTACCGCGCTGATAGCCGCCGGAATAGCAATGACAAAAAACAACGTATCGAAAGAGAAATTGAGGGCCATCATCATGCCGCCGGAGAGCGAACCGACAATCGCCCCGCAGCGTCCAATGGCGTTCGACCAGCTCACGCCCGTCGCCCGGCTTTGGGTGGGGTACAGCGTCGCCGTCAGAGCATTCAGCCCTACCTGGGAACCGCTAATACCGATGCCAGTACCAAAAATCGCCAGCGCCATCAGCCAAAGGCCGTTTTCGCTCAGGCCTATCATGACAATGCAAACCGCGCCCAGCGCATAGCTCACCGCCAGTACCCGGAACGGGTTAAGCCGGTCCATCAACACGCCGAGTAACAGCGCGCCAAGCGTGCCGCCAACCTGGAATGCGGCAGTCACCCACGACGCCTGTTGCAGATCAATACCGCGATGGTTAAGTAACGTCGGCATCCAGCTGGAAAGCAGATAGATAATGAGCAGGCTCATAAAGAACACCACCCATAACATCAGGGTAATGACAAGCTGTCGCCCGGCAAAAAGCTGGCGAATACTGCCTTTGGCGACGGCTGCCGTCTCATGCAGAAAGAAGTGCGTATCGTGATAGCGTTCGCCGGTAATGGCGCTGACCGTCTGGGCGACAACGGCTTGCGGTAGTTGGCGACGTACCTGCCAGCGGGGAGATTCCGGCAGCGCGAACAGCAGGCCGAAAAACAGCATCAAAGGCAAGATGCCGCCTAGCGCCAGAATTCCGTGCCAGCCAATCAGCGGCACCAGTTGCGCGCTCACAATCCCACCCATCGCCGACCCCAGGGTAAAACCGCAGAACATCAGCGTGACCAGCGCTCCGCGTCGACGAGCGGGAAGGTATTCCGACGTCATGGTGATGGTATTCGGCATCGCTCCGCCCAGTCCCAGACCGGTTAAGAAGCGCAGCAACACCAGGGTTTCTATATCCGGCGAGAAAGCGGAAAGCAGGCTCAATGCGCCGAATAGCGCCACGCAAAGCTCAATGACCCGCTTGCGGCCAAAGCGATCCGCCAGCGGCCCGCATAGCAGCGCGCCGGCTGTAAGCCCCAGCAGCCCTGCGCCAAACAGCGGCGCAAGTTCGCTGGCGCTTAGCTGCCAGTGAGTACGAATATCCGGGGCGATGAAGCCAATCGCGGCGGTGTCAAAACCGTCGAGCATAACCACCAGAAAACAGCAGATGATAACGCGCCACTGCATTTTGCCGACGGGCGCGGCATCAATAAGGGCTTGTAGATCACGTCGTTGAGTCATAGCTAATGCCTCAGTGCAGGGAGATAGATGTTGTTTTTATGTTTGCTATGTTACGAGTTTGTAGAGTGAGCGATAAAATGTACAATGGCTTTTCAGGCAGAGACATAACCTGGAGGTTATAGCGAATGGCGAACTGGGCGCAGAAATTGAAATTACATCACCTACAAACGCTGGTTGCGCTGGGCGAACAGGGCAACCTGACGCACGTCGCCCGGATGATGAATATCTCCCAGCCGGCGCTATCGAAGTGGCTATCTCAACTCGAAGATGAGATAGGCATCACGCTTTTTGAGCGCCACAGTAAAGGGCTACGCCCCTCGGAAGGCGGTAAATTACTGCTCCAGCACGCCCAGCGCCTAATTAACGATCTGGAGCGTTCACAGTATGAAATCGCCCGTTTCAAGCAGGGCGGCCTGGTTGGCAGCCTGAAGATCGGCTGTTCGCCCGTGGCGACTGACTGCGTATCACAGGCGATTCTGAGCCTGCTTAACGAAATGCCGACGCTGCATCTGAATATTGAAGAGAAGGTAATGACGCCGCTGCTGCACGATTTGCTTGCCGGTCAGGTGGATGTGGTGGTAGGGCGTGTCGGCGGCCGCGCCCTGCAACTGCCGCTTAATTATCAGGTACTTTATACCGAGCCGGTCTGCTTTGTGGCGCGTCCGCACCATCCGCTGGCCGCGCGAGCGCAGATCGCCTGGAGCGATCTGGCGCACTGGCGGTGGATAGTCTGGCCAACCGGCACCCCTATTCGCATCAGTATTGATAACGCCCTCGTCGATAATGGCGTCATGCTCCCGGAAAACACCATTGAGTCAGCGTCAATGAACGTCAGCACCAATTTGCTGCAAAGCAGCGATATGATCTCTATTCTTTCTTTACGGCTGGCGCAACGCTATGCCAGCCAGGGGCAACTGGCGATTTTAAACTTACCAAAAATTGAGCAAAAAGGCAGCGTAGGGATGTTCTGGCGTAAGAATGAGACGCCGTCTTTGGCCCTGAGTCGCTTTTTGTATTTTTTAGCCCAGGTTTAACGCCGCCGACCAGGGGCATTGCCCGATGTTCCTGCTGTCTATACCCACTATGCTAAGAATTCATGATGTGATCGGTAGCACGTTTTAACGTTTAATTGTATGATGAATCCATCTCATCAAGGGCTTTAAACATGAGTAAGTCACTGAATATTATCTGGCAATATATACGCGCTTTTGTATTGATTTATGCCTGTTTGTACGCAGGCATTTTTCTTGCATCACTGCTTCCTATCACTATTCCCGGCAGCATTATCGGGATGTTAATTCTGTTTGTGTTGCTGGCGCTGCAAATTCTGCCGGCAAAGTGGGTTAACCCCGGCTGTTATGTGCTGATTCGTTATATGGCGTTGCTGTTTGTGCCGATTGGCGTTGGGGTCATGCAATATTTTGATTTACTGCGCGCGCAATTCGGCCCGGTGGTGGTCTCTTGCGCTATCAGTACGCTGGTCGTTTTTGTGGTCGTAAGCTGGAGTTCACATCTGATACACGGTGAGCGTAAAGTGGTTGGGCAGAAGGGAACGAAAAAATGATGACATATATCTGGTGGTCGTTACCGCTGACGCTGGCGGTATTTTTCGCCGCCCGCAGACTGGCGGCGCATTTTAAAATGCCGTTGCTGAATCCGCTGCTGGTGGCAATGGTAGTCATTATTCCTTTTCTGTTGCTGACCGGTATTCCCTACGAGCACTACTTCAAAGGCAGCGAAGTACTTAACGATCTGCTGCAACCGGCGGTGGTGGCGCTGGCCTATCCCCTTTATGAACAGTTGCACCAGATTCGCGCGCGTTGGAAATCCATTATTAGCATCTGTTTTGTCGGCAGTCTGGTAGCGATGATTACCGGGACATCCGTTGCCTTGCTGATGGGCGCAACGCCTGAAATCGCGGCATCGGTACTGCCTAAATCCGTGACTACGCCTATCGCGATGGCGGTGGGCGGCAGCATCGGCGGCATCCCTGCGATCAGCGCGGTATGCGTAATTTTTGTCGGTATTCTGGGCGCGGTGTTTGGCCACACGCTGTTAAACGCGATGCACATCCGTACTAAGGCCGCACGCGGGCTGGCAATGGGGACCGCCTCACATGCGCTCGGTACTGCGCGCTGCGCCGAGCTGGATTACCAGGAAGGCGCGTTTAGCTCCCTGGCGCTGGTGATCTGCGGCATTATTACCTCGCTGGTAGCGCCCTTTTTGTTTCCGCTCATTCTGGCGGTAATGCGCTAACGACGGGACAAAAGACCGGGTTAAAATTTGCGATACGTCGCGCATTTTTCATTTAAGTTTCACAAGTTGCATAAGCAATGAGATTTAGATCACATATTAAGACATAGCAGGCCCGTAAACTACGGTTCCATTACATTGTTATGAGGCAACGCCATGCATCCACGTTTTCAAACTGCTTTTGCCCAGCTTGCGGATAATTTGCAATCAGCGCTGGCCCCTATCCTGGCGGACCACCATTTTCCCGCCATGCTGACCGCAGAGCAGGTCTCGACGCTTAAAAATACGGCGGGACTGGACGAAGACGCGCTGGCTTTCGCACTGTTACCTCTGGCGGCGGCCTGCGCCCGTACCGATTTGTCCCATTTTAACGTCGGCGCGATTGCGCGCGGCGTTAGCGGCAACTGGTATTTCGGCGCGAATATGGAGTTCCTGGGCGCCACCATGCAACAAACTGTGCATGCTGAACAAAGCGCGATTAGCCACGCCTGGCTACGCGGCGAAAAAGGGCTCGCCGCCGTCACCGTTAACTACACGCCTTGCGGCCACTGTCGCCAGTTTATGAACGAGCTGAACAGCGGTCTGGATCTGCGCATTCATCTGCCGGGCCGCGCGCCGCATACGTTACGCGATTATCTGCCTGACGCTTTCGGGCCAAAAGATCTGGAGATCAAAACGCTGCTGATGGACGAGCAGGATCATGGCTTTAGGTTAACGGGCGATACGCTAACGCAAGCGGCGATTACGGCAGCCAATAAGAGCCATATGCCTTATAGCCACTCACCGAGCGGCGTGGCGCTGGAATGTAAAGATGGCCGTATTTTCACCGGCAGCTATGCGGAAAACGCCGCCTTTAACCCTACGCTTCCCCCACTGCAAGGCGCGCTAAACCTGCTGAGTCTCAATGGCTATGACTATGCGGATATTCAGCGCGCGATTCTGGCGGAAAAAGGCGATGCGGCATTAATTCAATGGGATGCCACCGCCGCAACGCTGAAAGCGTTAGGTTGCCATAATATTGACCGCGTGCTTCTCGGCTAAGCAAATGTGCCGGATAGCGACGCACTGGCGTCTTATCCGGCCTGACTCTCCTCTCCCGCGACCCGATACAAGGGAAATCATGCTGAAAATCTCCGCAATCAGACGGCGGTTTCTTGCGCTACGTCTTCGGGTACAGTAGCCTGATCGTACTTTCATCCTGGTATCGAGTTTCCTGCATGTTAAAGCGCGTGTTTTACAGCCTGTTGGTCCTGGTAGGCTTGCTGCTGTTGACGGTGCTTGGCCTCGATCGGTGGATGAGCTGGAAAACAGCGCCCTATATCTATGACGAGCTACAGGATCTCCCCTACCGCCAGGTTGGCGTCGTGTTAGGGACAGCCAAATACTATCGCAAGGGTGTCATTAATCAGTACTATCGTTATCGTATCCAGGGCGCGTTAAACGCTTACAATAGCGGTAAAGTCAATTACCTGCTGCTCAGCGGCGACAATGCCCTGCAAAGCTATAACGAACCGATGACCATGCGCAAAGACCTTATCGCGGCGGGCGTCGATCCTGCGGACATTGTGCTTGATTACGCTGGCTTCCGTACGCTTGACTCCATTGTGCGTACCCGCAAAGTGTTTGATACCAACGACTTTATTATCATCACTCAGCGCTTCCACTGCGAACGCGCCTTGTTTATTGCGTTGCATATGGGCATTCAGGCGCAGTGTTACGCGGTACCTTCGCCCAAAAATATGCTGACAGTGCGCCTGCGCGAATTTGGCGCCCGCTTTAGCGCGCTGGCGGATCTCTATATTTTTAAACGCGAACCGCGTTTTTTAGGCCCGCTGGTACCTATTCCCACGCAGCATCAGGTGCCGAATGACGCCCAGGGGTATCCGGCCGTTACGCCGGAACAATTGCTTGAACTGGAAAAGAAAAAAGGGAAATGATCATGGATGTACAGACGATATTTGTCATATTAGCCTTTCTGCTACTCCCGCTTTTTTGCTTCCGTGAGGCCTGGAAAGGCTGGCGAACCGGCGCGGTAGATAAAGTTGTCAAAAATGCGCGAAAACCGGTTTATGTTTATCGCCATGCCGATCCCGTACAATATTGGTCTTATCTTTTTCTTTATACCGGTTGCGGTTTTTTATTTACTGGAATGATTATTTATCTTCTTTTTTATCGTTAATCTATTTATTACTCCTTTAAAATTGAGAATAGTTATTATTATGATATAAGGAACAAATGCTGTTTTGCATTCTGGTTTCATTTTTTTGTGAATTCTTTCACAGAATACCCTTCTTTCAATGCTTAGGCTGGCGGTAGATTTTGGATCATTAAAACGCGTTATTTGCGTTTCGCCTTAATTTATTCAAGCATTAAGGAAGATTATATGCCGCAACAAAATTATCTGGATGAACTCACGCCTGGTTTTACGCCATTACTGGCAATAAAAGAGGCTTCCCGTTGTTTATTATGTCACGATGCGCCCTGTAGTCAGGCTTGCCCGGCGCAAACCGATCCGGGGAAATTTATTCGTTCTATTTACTTTCGCAATTTTAAAGGCGCAGCGGAAACTATCCGGGAAAATAACGCGCTTGGCGCCGTCTGCGCCAGAGTCTGTCCGACGGAAAAATTATGCCAGCGCGGATGTACACGTTCCGGAATAGATAAACCTATTGATATTGCACGCCTGCAACGTTTTATTACCGATTTTGAACAGCAGACTGCCATGCAGATTTATCAGCCCGGGAGTAAAACACGCGGAAAAGTCGCGATTATTGGCGCGGGTCCGGCAGGTTTGCAGGCAAGCGTGACGCTCACGCATTTAGGCTATGACGTCACCATTTACGAAAAACAGCCGCAGCCCGGCGGATGGCTGCGTCACGGCATCCCGGCATTTCGTCTGCCGCAAAGCGTACTCGATCAGGAAATTGCCCGCATTGTAGAAATGGGCGTCAATATTAAATGTAATTATGACGTGGGCGGGTCGCTATCGCTTGCGCAACTCAAAGCCGAATATCGCGCCGTGCTGATGACCGTCGGGATGTCCTGTGGCTCTGATTTACCGTTATTTGAGCAAGCCAGTCACGTAGAGATTGCCGTTGATTTTTTACAGCGCGCCCGTCAGGCCGACGGCGATATTAGCGTTCCGCGTAGCGCATTAATTATTGGCGGCGGCGACGTAGCGATGGATGTCGCCAGTACGTTAAAAATTCTCGGCTGTCCTTCCGTCACCTGCGTGGCACGGGAAGAATTAGCCGAATTCCCCGCCAGCGAAAAAGAATTTACCAGCACGCAGGCATTAGGCGTATCGATTATTGATGGTTTTACGCCTGTCGCCGTCAGCGGAAATAAAGTGACCTTCCACCATGTACGCCATTCAGGAGAACTGACGCTGGAAGCGGAAAATATTATTTTGGCCGTGGGGCAGCACGCGCGACTGGATACCTTTGCGGAGATAAAAGCGCAGCATAATATTATCGACACGCACAATTATCAAACCGACGACCCGGCGATCTTTGCCGCTGGCGATATTGTTAAAGGCGATAAGACCGTCGTTTATGCGGTAAAAACCGGAAAAGAAGCCGCTCAGGCTATTCATCATTATTTAGAGGAGGCCTGCTCATGTTAACAAAAGATTTGTCTGTTACCTTTTGCGGCGTTAAGTTTCCCAATCCGTTTTGTCTTTCTTCTTCTCCGGTAGGCAACTGTTATGAGATGTGCGCCAAAGCCTATGATACCGGCTGGGGCGGGATCGTTTTTAAAACCATTGGTTTTTTTATTGCCAACGAAGTCTCTCCACGTTTTGATCACCTGACAAAAGAAGATACCGGTTTTATTGGTTTCAAAAACATGGAGCAAATTGCTGAACATCCGCTGGAAGAGAATCTGGCCGCCATTCGACGGCTAAAACAGGATTATCCGGATAAGGTGCTGATTGCTTCCATCATGGGGGAAAATGAGCAGCAGTGGCAGGAACTGGCGCGTCTGGTTGAAGAAGCCGGCGCAGATATGATTGAGTGTAACTTCTCTTGCCCGCAGATGACCTCGCACGCCATGGGAAGCGATGTAGGGCAAAGCCCGGAGCTGGTTGAAAAATACTGTCGCGCCGTAAAACACGGTTCATCTTTGCCAATGCTGGCGAAAATGACGCCGAATATTGGCGATATGTGCGAAGTCGCGCTGGCCGCCAAACGCGGCGGAGCCGACGGTATCGCCACCATCAACACCGTGAAATCCATTACTAACATCGACCTGAACCGCAAAATCGGGATGCCGGTGGTTAACGGTAAATCCAGCATCTCCGGTTATTCAGGAAAAGCGGTGAAACCCATTGCGCTGCGTTTTATCCAGCAGTTGCGAATGCACCCTGAACTGCGCGATTTCCCGATTAGCGGTATCGGCGGCATTGAAACCTGGGAAGACGCTGCCGAATTTCTGCTGCTGGGCGCGGCGACCCTACAGGTGACGACAGCCATTATGCAATACGGTTACCGCATTGTAGAAGATATGGCGAGCGGCCTCAGCCACTATCTGGCCGATCAGGGATTTGCCTCATTACAGGAGATGATCGGGCTGGCGAATGGCAATATTATCCCGGCGGAAGACCTGGATCGCAGCTATATCGTCTATCCGCGGATTAATCAGGAGAAATGCGTCGGCTGCGGACGTTGCTATATCTCCTGCTATGACGGCGGCCATCAGGCGATGGAGTGGGATGAACACAGCCGCACGCCGCATTGCAATACGGAAAAATGCGTCGGTTGTCTGCTGTGCGGTCATGTCTGCCCGGTCGCCTGTATTGATTTAGGCGAGGTCAAATTTAAAAAAGGCGAAAAAGAGCACGCGTTAACGCTGTAGCTCGCGGTATGAAGCCCGGCGCGCAGTTTCGCTGCGCCGGGTTATCTGATAAGCAAGGCAACAGGTCTGGAAAACTACTTCTTACGCGCGTATTTCAGCGAGTCCAGCGCCACGGCGAAAATGATAATGCCGCCTTTGATAATGTACTGCCAGTACGGGTTTACCCCGATATAGGTCAGGCCGTAGTTGATGACGGTAAAGATAATGACGCCGGTCACCACGCCGAAGACCGTACCCACTCCGCCGCTAAACGATACGCCCCCGACAACGCACGCGGCAATCGCATCCAGTTCATACATAAAGCCGAGGTTGTTGGTGGCAGAACCAATACGCCCTGCTTCCAGTAAGCCGCCGAAGGCATAAAACACGCCGGAGAGCGCATAAATCATCAGCAGGTTCAGCGCCACGTTTACTCCAGAAACTTTTGCCGCTTCCGGGTTGCCGCCAATAGCAAAAATGTTTTTACCAAAACGGGTCTTATTCCACAGCACCCAGACAAACGCTACCGCAATCAGGGCGTAAAAAGTGATGTAGGAGAGCCGGAAACTGCCCATCGCCACAAAGCCCTGCGCAAAGGTGGAAAAGCCGCTGTCAAAGCCGGAAATGGGCGAAGCGCCGACAAAGTCATAGTAAAGGGAGTTGATCCCATAAACGATAATCATCGTGCCAAGCGTGGTAATAAACGGTGTCACGTTCAGGTAAGCAATAATGATGCCGTTCACCAGGCCAATCACCGCGCCAATCGCGCAGACAATCAGGATGACCAGCGCAATCGGCATGGTCGCCATTTCCGGAAACACTTTATTGGCGTTTTCCATTGATTGCAGTAATGTGGCCGCCACGACCGCCGCCAGCCCTACCTGACGCCCCGCCGACAGGTCTGTCCCCTGGGTGACGATGAGTCCCGCCACGCCCAGCGCGATAATAATACGTACCGAAGATTGCGTCAGAATATTACTTAAATTCAGCAAACTTAAAAAAGTCGGGTCCTGGAAAATAATAATCGCCAGCAACACTAAAAGAACGACGTAAATTCCGCCCTCTTTCAGCCAGGTCAAAAAGCTTTTCTTGTTTAACGCACTCATAAGGAGCCCCTGATCTTAAAGGTGCAAAGAAGCAAGACGCAAAATTTCGTTTTGCGTTGTTGTTTTAGTATCGACAATGCCGGAAACGAGACCGTTACTCATCACCAGGATACGATCGGTAATCCCTAACAGCTCCGGCATTTCAGAAGAGATAATGATGATCCCCTTGCCTTTTTTCGCCAGTTCCGCAATAAGCTGATAAATTTCAAACTTTGCGCCGACATCAATGCCACGGGTCGGTTCATCCAGCATTAATATTTCCGGCTGCGTTAATAGCCAACGACCAATGATCACCTTTTGCTGATTGCCGCCGGAAAGCGAACCAATTTGCGTGCGATGCCCCGGCGTTTTTACCCGCATGGAGTCAATGACCCATTGGGTGTCGCTTTTCATCCGGGAATTATCCAATAACCCCACTTTATTTTTATAATTACGGATATTCGAAATTAATGAGTTAAATCCGATATCCAGATAGGCGTAAATTCCGGTGGAACGACGTTCTTCCGTCACCAGCGCAAAACCGTGGTTAATCGCTTCGTTCGCAGTGTGATTATTAATTTTCTTGCCATGTAAAGTGATTGTCCCGGACGACTTCTCACGAATGCCAAACAGCGTTTCGACGATATCGGTACGCTTTGCCCCAACCAGGCCGGCAATGCCCAGAATTTCGCCCTTGTGCAAATCAAAGGAGACATCGCGAATGGAAGGCTGGCGCAGCGAGGTCAGGTTACGTACCTCCAGAATCACGTCGCCCGGCTTATTTTCTTTATCCGGGAAGCGCTGGTTCAGGGATCGCCCGACCATCATCGCAATGATCTTATCCATATCCAGCCCTTCCAGCGGCTGGGTGGCAATCCACTGACCGTCGCGCAAAATAGTAATTTCATCGCACAATTGAAAAATTTCTTCCATTTTATGCGAGATATAAACAATACCGCAGCCGCGTTCTTTCAGCTTGCGAATAATGGTGAACAGATGATTAACCTCTTTCTCAGTTAACGATGAGGTCGGTTCATCCATAATAACGATCTTAGCGTTATAGGAAAACGCCTTCGCAATTTCGATCATCTGCATTTGCGAAACGGATAACGTTCCCACGCGCGCGCGCGGGTCAATATCGATATCCAGCTCATCAAATATCGCTTTGGTATCCTGGTACATTTTATCCTGGTCGACAAACATACCTTTGGTGGGATAACGCCCCAGCCACATGTTATCCATGACCGAACGTTGTAATACCAGGTTTAACTCCTGGTGTACCATCGAAATCCCATTCTCCAGCGCTTCTTTCGCCGAATGGAAGTCCACTTCTTTCCCCTGAAATACAATGCTGCCGGAATCTTTTTGATAAATACCGAAAAGACATTTTAATAATGTTGATTTGCCTGCGCCGTTTTCGCCCATTAATGCATGAATAGAGTGCGGACGAACGTTTAAGTTGACATTATCAAGCGCTTTCACGCCGGGAAATGATTTGTTAATGCCACGCATTTCCAACAAATATTCACCCGACGACGGAGAGATCGTGCTGCCCATAATGATACCCTGTCGGCCTTTTTAATTATGACTATCCGCGCCGGATGGCAAAAGAAATACGTTATCCGGTCCGCGGCGCGTCACCCTTCCACGGTTTCAGGGCGCAACAAAATTGCGCCCACAGACGGAAAAGTTATTTTTGGGTAAATTCGCTCAGATTGTCTTTGTCCACGCCGACATAAGGCACGCGCACGATTTTATTCTCAATCTTCCAGTTGGTGCCGTCAGCCGCGCCCTTGCCTTCGGCGAGGTTTTTCGCCAGATCGAATGTCGCTTTCGCCTGATTGTTGGCGTCATTCAGTACCGTACCGGCCATCGCGCCCGATTTCACCAGCGCCAAAGCTTCCGGTAACGCATCGACGCCAAAGACCGGAATCGACGATTTATTATGCGCTTTCAGCGCCTCTACCGCGCCCATCGCCATCGCATCGTTATTCGCGATAACCACTTCAATCTTGTTAGCGTTCGGGCCAGACAGCCAGGCATCCATCTTATCTTTTGCCTGCGCGGTATCCCACATGGCGGTGTCTAACGCCAGTTGCTCGGTCTGAATACCTTTAGCATTTAACTCTTTCACCACATACGTCGTACGGGCTTCCGCATCCGGGTGCCCCGGCTCGCCTTTCAGCAGAACATACTGAATTTTACCGTCTTTATTCAGATCCCAACCCTGATTCGCCTGCCAGTGTTTGGCAATCAAGTCGCCCTGAATCACACCGGATTCTTTAGAGTCAGTCCCGACATAATACGCCTTGTCATAGCTGTCCAGCGCTTTGCGGGAAGGCTCTTTGTTAAAGAACACCACCGGCACATTTTGCCCGCGCGCTTTCTCAATCACCGTACCGGCGGCTGCCGGGTCGACCAGGTTAATCGCCAGAGCTTTAACCCCTTTCGCCAATAAAACGTCAATTTGATCATTCTGTTTGGACTGATCGTTTTGCGAGTCATTCATCAGTAGCTGAACATCCGGCGCGGATTTGCCATCTTTTTCAATAGCCTTACGCACCACGGACATAAAGTTATCGTCATATTTATAAATCGTCACGCCAATACGAGTATCAGCCGCGTGCGCGTGCGCGCCGAATAACAGACTTGCCATCACGGCAGAAAGGGTCAGTACCTTCTTATTCATGGTAGCTCCGGTTTTATTATGTAGGGTATAGCGTAAAAAAATGCCCGGCTGTTCAGCACGTTAACGCGTGTTACTGAACGCCGAAGCGTATTTAGAGCCTATCCCACCAGGCGTTATTGGCGCAGCCAGTTTGGACACGGACAGCGCGCAAAAACCGGAGCGTACACGTAGTACGTGAGGTTTGACTCGCTACGCTCGCCCTTCGGGCCGCCGCTAGCGGCGTTCAAAACGCTAACGCGTTTTGGCGAGCACTGCCCAGGTCCAAAATGGCAAGTAAAATAGCCCTAATGGGATAGGCTCTTATTCAACTCTTTATTTTTGTCCGGTAGTCGCGGGATATTGTGTTAACGGTTTTTATAAGCGAAATACCCCAGCAAAACTGACAACTAACTGTTACACATTAGTTACAGTGCGACAAACGTTGTCATCATAGCTATCACAATGTTAATAAACTGTGAATTTACTCACAGATTGAAAACGGTTACATGCGGTGCGTAATCAGTTAGTGATCAGTACCGCATTCTGTCGCCACGCCACCGAATGGCGCCGCACCAGTGTCGGCATGAAGCAGTGCGTCGCCGTGATATCCAGGGTGCCTGCGGCCCCCTGTAACGCCAGCTCGGTCGCGATTTTCGCCATAGAAGCAATAGGATAGCGCACGGTAGTCAGCTGAGGATCGGTATAACGAGCAATAGGGATATCATCGAAACC
The DNA here is from genome assembly GCF_046550835.1 of Salmonella sp. SAL04196. NCBI lineage: Bacteria > Pseudomonadati > Pseudomonadota > Gammaproteobacteria > Enterobacterales > Enterobacteriaceae > Salmonella > Salmonella sp. SAL04196. Next base: position 44,685 of record NZ_JBGDXE010000001.1, on the reverse strand, counting down.
GATGACAGACAGATGCAAGGGAATGGCGATGCCGTTATCTTTTAACGCCGTCAGCGCGCCCGCCGCCATGTTATCGTTATAGGCAAATACCGCCGTCAGTTGCAGATTGCGTCCCAGCAACTCAACCATTGCCGACTCGCCGCCCTGCATATCCGGCGTGCCGGTGCCAATCCAGCTCTCCGACGCAGCAACCCCCTGCTCTTGCAGCGCGTGTAACCACCCTTCTCTGCGCATCGCGTCATCTTCAATACGGTGGCTGGAGGCCAGGTAGCCGATGCGTTGATGTCCATTATTCAGCAACATTCGGGTCGCCATTCTGGCACCGCTCACATTGTCGAGACAGACACAACGGTGCGCATAACCCGGCACGATACGGTTAATCAGCACCATACCAGGGATCTGATCCATAAAGTCGCTCAGCTCGCGATCGGTTAAGGCTTTTGAGTGAACAATCAATGCGTTACAACGCTGACGGATCAAGACTTCAATCGCATGACGCTCTTTTTCCGCCTCATGATAACTGTTGCCAATGAGAACATATTTCTGGTGCTGCTGCGCGACCAGATCTACGGCTTTCACCAGAGCGCCGAAAAAGGCATCGGAAACATCCATGACCACGACACCGATGGTATCGCTCACCTGGGTGGCCAGCGCTTGCGCATTCGCATTTGGCCGATATCCCAGCAGGGTGACGGCCTGCATAACGGCGTCACGGGTGTCGGGACTGACCAACGCGCTGTTATTCAGTACGCGGGAAACGGTCGCTACAGACACGCCAGCCTGGCGCGCTACATCACGAATGGTGATCATATTCACTGCCCTGTTTGAGTTCAAAAATGCTCACAAATGCCCCGTTAGCAGGCGGCTATTTTGTCAGCACCCTGCCCAGGGCTGCGTGAGAAACATCACAGGGATGGAAACGGTTACAGCCATTTTGTTAATGAATGTGATCCAGATCGTTATCTGAGCGATCCTGACGCGCGCAACGTGAGTTGACGCCATAACCACTCGACCGGTCCCTGTCGCCAGAAACGTAGCCAGATGACGGAAAAGAGAAGGTTTATTGCCCATACCGGAACGACAAAGAACAAGAGTTCCAGTCGATTGAATTTCATAAATAAGCCAAACTGATAAAACAGTGTGGTACAGATGATCGTCTGCAGCAGATAATTGGTCAGCGCCATTCGCCCTACGCAGGCAATGGCAAGCGTCAGTCTGCATCGGCTAAGCTGCGGCCAGAAGCCAAACATCAGCGCGGCATAGCCCAGCGTTTGCAACGGCGCGCTCAGTTCGCGCGGCGCCTGCAATAAGAAGGCGCACCAGCGGTACGCCCAGTCCAGCCGCCATTGTAAGATGACCGCAGGCAGGTTGATCATTAGCCCTAACGCCACCAGCAGAATCCCGGTACGGCGATAGTGCCGCAGACTGTACTGACCTTTCAGCCAGCCGCTACGCATTAGCGCGGCGCCCAGCAGCATCATACCCGCCAGTTGCCAGCCATACTGCGCGCCGAGCGCCAGTAAACTATTCGACAGCATCTCTGCCCGGTTGCTGATAGCCTCCATGCCGCCGTTCAGCTTCCAGTATTTTTCATACAATATTGCCGACGCATCCGGCGTCCAGGCGCGGCTGGTTTCGCTACTCGATACCACGCCCAGCAGCAGTAGCACGCCAATCCCGACCAGATAAAGGAGTATGCCGGTATTGAACAGGCTTTTTACCGAAGGCGCGTCGCGTACCAGTCGCCAGCAAATTAACCCGACCAGACCGTAGGCCAGCAGAATGTCGCCGTCCCAAAAGAATAACGCATGGATAAAACCTAACAGTACCAATAGCGTTAAGCGCGACTGAATCCACTGTTTACCACGCGGAAGCAGCATTTGTAGCCCCGCGCCAAACAACAACGCGAACAGCGTAAGAAACTTAGCCTGCGCCACAATATCGAGAATCGCCCAGGACCAGGCGTCTTCGGGAACGATCGCGCCGTACCAGGCGGGATTGAGATAAGCCGCCTTCGGCAATCCAAAGGCGCTAATGTTAAGAAGCAGGATACCGAGGATGGCGACGCCACGTACAAAATCCAGCGTGACATTACGCTCCATCGTCTCCGCCTTAATCATGGATGATGGCGAACGGCACGCAGAAACTCCTGGCGCGTATTCTGGCTGGACTTAAACAATCCGCCCAGCGATGTCGTCGTCGTGGCGCTGGTTGCGTCACGAATACCGCGCGCTTTCACGCAGTAATGCACCGCATCAATCGATACCGCTACATTATTGGTGCCGAGCAAGGTTTGCAGCGCCGTCAGAATTTGTTGGGTCAAACGTTCCTGAACCTGCGGACGCTGGGCGAAGAATTGCACGATACGGTTAATTTTCGACAGGCCGATCACGGAATCTTTGGGGATATACGCGACAGTCGCTTTGCCATCAATGGTCACGAAGTGATGTTCACAGGTGCTGGTCAGCGTGATATCGCGGACGGTGACCATTTCATCCACCTTCATTTTATTTTCAATGAGGGTAATTTTCGGGAAATTGGCGTAGTCGAGGCCGGCGAAAATCTCGTCAACGTACATCTTAGCGATACGATGCGGCGTTTCCATCAGACTGTCATCGCTCAAATCGAGATTCAGCAACTGCATAATCTCAGTCATATGCCCTGCGATAAGGCTTTTTCGCGTTTCATTATCCAGTTCATCCATAGGCGGGCGCAGCGGCGTTTCCAGCCCCCGGGCAACCAGCGCGTCATGAACCAGGGCCGCTTCTTTACTGAGTGATGGCATTAATCGTGTTCTCCTGCAGGTGTGGCGCCTCTGCCCTGCATGGGGCAAAGTTTGTCAATATTGTGACAGTGTGATTATTGTGCGTGAGGTAGCGCACATAATCCAGTATTCACGCCCATAATTGTTGAAATTGTCGCTGCCTTTCATGACATCTTTTCCGGTGCGGGAATGATGGCAGGACAAAGGGCATATTTGTTAACGCAACGTTATTTAAATGATGAAGCATGTTTATGTATTACGGAAGTGAAAGTTACTCACAACGCGGTGAATAATCTGTATTATGAAGAATCTGCATACCTTATCAGGTTCACTATAAAAGGAGCCCCCGCATGGAAATGCTCGAAGAGCACCGATGTTTTGGCGGCTGGCAGCAGCGCTGGCGTCATCATGCCGCCACGCTAAACTGCGCCATGACATTCAGCATTTTTCTTCCGCCGACTCAGGATAATGAACCGCCTCCGGTACTGTACTGGTTGTCCGGGTTGACCTGCAATGATGAGAACTTTACCACCAAAGCAGGCGCGCAGCGTATCGCAGCAGAACTGGGCATTGTATTGGTGATGCCGGATACCAGTCCACGCGGTGAACAGGTCGCCAACGATAGCGGATACGATTTAGGCCACGGCGCCGGGTTTTATCTCAATGCCACACAGCCGCCCTGGGCCAGCCATTATCGCATGTACGATTACCTGCGCGATGAGCTTCCGGCGCTCATCCAGACACAGTTTAACGTCAGCGACCGTTGCGCCATCAGCGGGCACTCGATGGGCGGCCACGGCGCATTAATCATGGCGCTGAAAAATCCGGGCAAATATACCAGCGTCTCTGCTTTTGCGCCCATCGTCAACCCCAGCCGCGTGCCGTGGGGAATCAAAGCGCTTACCGCTTATCTCGGCGAAGATGAATCAGCCTGGACTGAGTGGGATAGCTGCGAATTAATGCTGGCCAGCCAGCCGCAGGACGCCATTCCTGTGCTCATCGATCAGGGCGACAGCGATCAGTTCCTCGCCGATCAGCTTCAGCCCGCCGTACTGGCGGAAGCCGCGCGGCAAACCGCCTGGCCGATGACGCTACGAATCCAGCCCGGTTACGATCATAGCTATTATTTTATTGCGTCCTTCATCGAGGACCATCTGCGCTTTCATGCCCGGTATTTACGGGGCGAGCGTGAGACGTCACCAACATAATGAATTTTCCAGCGCCGCGCTGTAATTCACCTCCTCCGACTGCGGCGCGGAAGATTTATTATTTAAATCCGCGGCCTGCTGGCGTACCTGAAGGCGGCCGCTCCCCTCTCCGCCTTCATAACTTTCGTGAAAATTACGCAGCTCGGATTCAAACAGCACCGCATCAAGATTATGCAACTTATCCAGCGCCCGCAGGAAAGAAATTAACGTATCAAGATTGAGCCCTCCCCCCTTCTCGATACGCTTGATGGTGGCGATGCCAACGTGCGCGCGATCGGCAAGCTGCTGCTGGGTCATCGAAAGAGACAGACGCGTCTCCTTTAAGCGAGCGCACAACGACAGGATAATCTCGTCGTTATTCATCGTATTGTATTTCACGCTGTTACCCTCTCTTGCGCGGCTGAATTTTCCCCAGCGAACCATGATACGTTTCACGGTATTTAGCGCTCATGTCTTTACCGGTCTCGTACATCGCAGCAATGATCTCATCGAGCGAAATACAGGGTTCGCTTACGCGACTCATCGCCATCGTCGCCGCGTTTATCGCTTTCACGGCAGAGATGGCATTTCTCTCTATGCAGGGAATTTGTACCTGCCCGCCCAGCGGATCGCAGGTCAATCCCAGATGATGTTCCATGGCAATTTCAGCGGCGCTCAGCGTTTGCTCCACGGATGCGCCCATCAGTTCAGCCAGGCCCGCCGCCGCCATTGAGCACGCCACGCCGATTTCCCCCTGACAGCCAACTTCAGATCCCAGAATAGAGGCGTTTTGTTTAAACAACATCGCGATAGCGGCGGCGGTCAGGAAGAAACGGGTCAGAGCACCGGGTTCCAGCGGCGTGACAAATTTATCATACCAGCAGAGCGCTGCCGGAATGATGCCGCACGCGCCATTGGTTGGCGCGGTAACAATCTGTCCGCCGCTGGCATTTTCTTCGCTTACCGCAATCGCGAAGGCATTGACCCAGTTCAGCGCGGTTAAAAAATCGCTGGCGGAGCGGTTAGCCTGTAACGTCTTATGTAACGCACAGGCGCGCCGCGGTACCTGATAGGGACCGGGTAATACCCCCTCAGTATGCAGGCCGCGATAAACCGCCTGCTGCATCACGTTCCATATTTGCGCCAGATAATTCTGCAACGTCTGTGGCGAGTGGCGGCACAGCTCATTTTTCATCATCAGCGCCGCCACGGACAGGCCGTTACGCCGACACAGCGCCAGCAACTGCGCGGCATGACTAAATTCAAAGGGCGACACTGTACGCAAAGGAAGCGATGGCGTCAGCGGCTCGCCATGTTTGCGGACCTGCCCGGCGCCGGTCGAAAACCAGGTCTCTTCATACACCGTGAAATAATCATCTCTGGCGCGAAACGTCATGGCATAAGGATGGCCTGGATGCGCCTGGTGATTGGCGATAATCTTGACTTTTATCGTGATTCCGCCCGCGTCGGAGAGCGGGAGTTCGATTTTGTTTTCATTTTCCGCACGCTTAATCACCGCCATATGCGAACGGAGATCGACATTCTCCGGCTGGTAGCCCAGCAGCCCAAGATAAAGGGCGGTATCCACATTGTGGCACTTGCGGCTTAACGATAACGCGCCATACAGCTCGATTTCTATTTCCCGAATTAGCGGCAACGTCTCTTGTTCTCTGAGCAATGAAATAAAGTGACAGGCGGCGCGCATCGGCCCTACGGTACGTGAGCTGGATGGACCTATTACTATTTTGAATATATCAAGGCAACTCTCCATCGTTATATCAATCCTTTCAGTCTCATTCGCGTTCAGTAATAAATAACATCCTCGCACAGTTGGCATATCAAAAGTGATACCTTTTGTGTCTGAACTTTACCTGGTATCAAAAACAACGCTTTTTTAGCCCTTTTCTGGCTGTGATATCTGTGATAGCACGAGATTCCACGCCGCAAAAGAGCCATTATAATACCCGTAAATTAAGGGAGTTATCATATGAGCATTATTTATTTTATTACTACACAGGATATCGATACGTTTCAGAAAAAATTACAGGAAACGTTATTTAATGCCGTCACCATGCCGTTTCCGCTATTATTTGATAAACGTTATGCCGCGCTTATCAATACCGTTTATTTAAAGCTTACGCTGCCAGCGGAATGTCTGACGCCTGAATTTTATCGCTATTTACGCGAACTCTCATTGCAATGGCAGTTTGATTTTTTTATTAAGCCGCAGCCACTGCCTGCTAACGGTATTATCGTGTTTGATATGGACTCGACATTTATTGCGGAAGAAGGCGTGGATGAAATTGCCCGCGAGCTTGGCATGTCGACGCAAATCACCGCCATTACCCAACAGGCGATGGAGGGCAAGCTTGATTTTAACGCCAGTTTTACCCGACGTATCGGAATGTTGAAAGGCACACCGAAAGCAGTGCTGAACGCCGTATGCGATCGCATGACCCTTTCGCCAGGCCTGTTAACTATTCTACCAGTCATCAAGGCCAAAGGATTTAAAACCGCGATTATCTCCGGGGGACTGGATATATTCACCCAGCGTCTAAAAGCGCGATATCAACTGGATTATGCCTTTTCGAATACAGTTGAAATACGCGATAACGTTCTGACGGATAACATTACCTTACCGATTATGAACGCCGCAAACAAAAAACAGACGCTGGTTGACCTGGCTGCCCGGTTAAATATTGCCACAGAGAACATTATTGCCTGCGGTGATGGCGCCAACGATCTGCCGATGTTAGAACATGCCGGCACCGGTATTGCCTGGAAAGCGAAGCCGGTTGTACGGGAAAAAATCCACCATCAGATTAATTATCACGGTTTCGAATTGCTTCTTTTTCTTATTGAAGATGAATTATAACGCGACTCACCTCGCCGGAAGGGAATTTTAAAATGAGTATAAAAACATTTATTTTCAGCCAGCCCGATAAGCCGATTGTAAAAGAGAAAAAAGAGATAGACCAGACCTATAAAAAATTTCGTTTTGAGATTATCGCCTCGGTCTTTATCTCTTATGCCGTCTTTTATCTTACCCGTAAAAACTTCTCCGCCGCGATGCCGGCCATGCTGACGCAAACGTCGCTGACCGCAGAAGACTTCGCCATTATGTCTTCTATTTTTTACATTCTTTATGGCGCGATGAAGTTTGTCGGCGGGATGCTGGTCGATAAAATTAACCCGAAAGCCATGACCGGCCCGGTGCTGATTGGCGTGGGGATTGTAAATATTCTGTTCGGCTTTTCCGATAGCGTGGCGGCATTCTACGTACTGTACAGCCTCAACGCGATATTACAGGGCACCAGCTTTCCGCCGATGGCGAAAATTATGGCCTCGTGGTTTTCGAAAAACGAACGGGGACGCTGGTGGGCTATCGTTGAAGCGGCGCACAATATCGGCGGCAGCCTCGCGCCGCTGCTGACCAGTTTTGCTATCGCCTTTAGCGGTAGCTGGAAAATGGGGTTTTATGTTCCCGGCGCCATTTCGCTGCTGATGGGGATAGTGGCGCTATTTACCATTAAAGATCGTCCCGGTACGTTAGGTTTGCCCAACGTGGGGCAGTGGCGTAACGACCCGACGGAACTGGCCCAGGTCAAGGCCAGCCCGGTCAACCTGAGCTTCTGGCAGATTTTTGTGAAATATATCCTGACCAATCCACTGGTATGGATCATTATTATCGGTGATATGTCGGTTTATATTGCGCGCACCATCCTTAACGACTGGCCGCAGATTTACTATTCGCAGGTTCACGGCTGGAGCCTGATAAAAGCGAACTCGATTATTTCCTGGTTTGAGGCGGGCGGACTGGCAGGTGGGTTGCTGGCAGGCTACTTGTCTGACTTTATGTTCAAAAGTAACCGCTGGATGACAGGGTTAATCTTCGCGTTAGCGCTGTGCATATGCATCGTGCTGGTGCCGCTGGTTCAGGATACCTCTTACACCCTCACCGCGATTCTGTTCACCATCATGGGCTTCGCCTTATACGGACCGCATATGCTTTTTGCCGTCGGCTGTCTGGATATGACCCATAAGGATGCGGCGGGATCGATTACCGGCTTTCGGGGATTGTTCAGCTATGTCGGCGCGGCAATGGCCGGTGTGCCGGTAATTATGGTGAAAAATAGCTGGGCGTGGTCGGGCGTTTATATCTATGCGTTAATCGCCATTCTGTTAACGACTCTGTCGCTGGCGCTGCTCTCCAGGCTGCATCGGTTATAACATTCTGGCGACAGCGGCAAAACGCGGCTGTCGCCAGTCTCTGTCAGAAACGGTAATCCACCGCCATAAAGTAACGACGTCCGTCTTCGGTGTAACCGTAGTCGTCGCGTTTGAGATCTTTATCGCCCACGTTCAGAACGCCCGCACGCAGTTTAACATTTTTCGTCGCCTGCCATGCCGCGCCGGTATCCCAGACCACGTACCCACCCGGCGTTTTCGCCGTTGCGCTGTCGGCCCGCTTACGCCCGGTATAATTCCCTGATACGTAGAATGACCAGTCTTCGAGCTGCACCGGTTTCCAGTCCAGCGTACCGTTCGCGGTGTGGAACGGCAGATCGGAAAGCGGCTTGTTCCCGCCATTACTGACGTCGCGTCCGTCGTTATAGGTGTAATTCAACGACAGTTTCCACGCCTCGTTAAACGGAACTTTCAACTCGGTTTCCACGCCCTGAATACGCGCTTTATTCACGTTGTAATAACGGAAGACCGGAACGCGCTGTCCCCGACTATTGGTTTCGAAACCGACAAAGTTGGAATAGCCGGGCGCGGCGTTAACGTCAGCGGTACGGCTAATGCTGATGCGATTGTCCACATCGTTACGGAACGTGGTAACGCTCGCTTCCACGCCCTCCAGTATGCCTTCTTCGCCACGGTAGTAAAGGCCGAGCTCCCAGCTTTCACTGGTTTCAGGTTTCAGATCCGGGCTACCGATAATGCGGCATCCTCCACGGCAGGAGTTGGTCGCCCAGTCCGGACTTAATTGCAATAGCGACGGCGCTTTAAAGGCCGTGGCCCACCCACCTTTCACCGTCAGGGTATCCGTTGCGTTATAGACCAGATAAGCACGCGGGCTCCAGTGATCGCCATAGGTTTCATGGTCATCCATACGAATACCGGTGGTCAGCGCCAGCGGTTCGAAGATGCGCCACTCATCTTCAAGGAACAGAGCATACTGGCTGGCGGAGGTTTTAGTACTGGAACCGCCGGTCAGGTTGACCGCATCGCTCAGTTTATCGTGACGCCATTCGCCGCCGAAGGTGAGGAACTGGTTGACAGACGCTAACGGCAGAACGTATTTCCCGTCAATCGAATTGCTTTCTGACGTGATAGGGCTACTGTTGCCGGGGTTTTTGTTTTCCACTTTTTCGCCGTAGAACTTGAGCTCGCTGTTACCGAGATCCCAACGTCCGTTATGGCTCAACGCGTAGTTTTGCCGTTCCAGACGGTTTTTATCCAGCGAGTCGGAGTCCCGGTCCTGGCGATCAAAACCGTAGCCTGCGGTAACGTCATGATTTTCGTTTGGTGTCCAGGCAAACTCGACGTTTCCATCCCGGCTGGTAAATCCTTCAATGCGCGGCGTTTCACCCGTAGCGGTGGTGGCGGAACTCTGCTGCTCGTCTTTTCCGCGTTTCGCCAGGCTACCGTAGGCTTTCATTCCCAGCACGCCGTCGATCAGCGGACCGCTGGTAAAGAACTGGCCGTTATAGGTATCGCCACGGTCGCGATGTTCCTGAATAGTGGAGTCAACCGTGACGCTACCGTGCCATTTCTGACCAATTTTTTTGGTAATAATGTTGACCACGCCGCCCAGCGCATCGGAGCCATACAGCGAGGACATGGGGCCACGCACCACTTCAATGCGTTCGATAGCGTCAACCGGTATCCAGTTCAGATCAAAATCATTATGGCGGAAGACCGCGTTACGGGAGTTAACGCGCTTACCGTCGATCAGGATCAGCGTATAACTGCTGTCCAGACCACGAATACTCACGCCTTTACGGTTATCCCCTTCGTTAGTGAGCTGTACGCCCGGCACCTCTTTCAGGACATCTTTCAGGTTTTGCACGGGCCTGCGCTGTAAATCTTGCTGGGTAATGACGCTGATACTTGCTGGCGCATCTTTCAGATTTTGTTCAATAGCGGACGCGGTAACGACCATGGTTTCACCATCATCCGTTGCCGCGGCAACCGGCCAGGCCAACGTAACTGCGGACATACAAAGCCCTACCCGAACGAAAGGGTTAAACCTAAACATTCCATTTCTCCATGAGGTAAATACGACAAAAAAATCGGTTATCGCTCACAACGCATTACGTTTCGCCTACGATAACAGTTATCACGGCGAACTCTTTTTATGCAGGCGAGTCGGGCTCATGAGTGACGGTCGCGCCCGAATCTTCATCCTTTCTGATTTCGAGCGTAACGATAAAGCAAACGATAATAATTATCAATTTAATTGTTAATAATTATGTCATTTGAACCAATCATGAAGAAAAAACAAAAAACCCTCTCGAATGAGAGGGTTAGAAGGGTCAGGTTCAGGCAGTCAGTGCCGGATAGCGGTATAAAGCCTATCCGGCCATGACGAGAATACCGCGTTACTTTTTAACGCGTTCCGGGAAGTGCATTTCGCTATAGCGCACGAAATGCGTGCCTTTTATCAGCTTGTAGCCGAACCAGATAAGCAGGAACAGCGGAATACCGATATAGGTCGCCGCGACGCCGCCCCAGTCGATGGTATCTTTCAGGAACGCTTCATAGTTCTGCCCCAACGTAATAATCAGGCACAGTACAAAGGCGAAAATCGGCCCCAGCGGGAAGAACCCGGAACGGTACGGCAAATCATTCACATCATACCCTTGTATCACGTAACCGCGACGGAAGCGATAATGGCTAATGGCAATCCCCAGCCAGGCGATGAAGCCCGTCATACCGGAGGTGTTCAACAGCCACAGATAGACCGTCTGGTTGCCGAACATTGAGGTCAAAAAGCAAAGACCGGCAATCACGGTGGTGGCATAAAGCGCATTGCGCGGTACGCCGCCGCGGGACAATTTCGCAAAAATACGCGGGGCCTTACCGTCACAGGCCAGGGTGTAGAGCATACGGGTCGAGGCATACATTCCGGAGTTGCCCGCAGACAGTACCGCCGTCAGGATAACCGCATTCATTATCGCCGCCGCAGACAACAAGCCCGCATGCTGGAACACTAAGGTAAACGGACTGACGCTAATGTCTTTGACGTCGTTACGCAGCAGGTTTGGATCGGTATAAGGAATGATCAGGCTGATAATCAAAATCGCGAAAACATAAAACAGCAGAATACGCCAGAACACCTGACGCACCGCGCGCGGAATATTCTTCTCCGGGTTTTCAGATTCCCCGGCGGCAATACCAATCAGCTCAGTTCCCTGGAAAGAGAAGCCCACGATCATCGCGACGCCAATCATTGCCGCAAAACCGCCAGCAAAAGGCGCATCGCCCGTCGTCCAGTTGCTCCAGCCGACCGGCTCGACACCTTTAAAGATGCCGATAATCATCGCTACGCCAACGATGATGAAGATAATAACGGTCGCGACTTTAATTAACGAGAACCAGTACTCCGCCTCGCCAAAACCGCGTACGGAAATGTAGTTCAGCAAGAAAATGACGCAGAGGAATAGCGCGCTCCAGATCCAGCCCGGCGTATCCGGGAACCACCAGCCCATCACCAATTGTGCGGCAACTAGGTCAACAGCGATAGTCACCGCCCAGTTGTACCAGTAGTTCCAGCCCAGCGCGAAACCAAAGCCTTCTTCCACATAGTTCTGACCATATGTCGCAAACGAGCCAGATACCGGCATATAGGCCGCCAGCTCGCCAAGACTGGTCATCAGGAAGTAGACCATCAAACCAATCAGAATATAAGAAAACAGCGCGCCGCCTGGCCCCGCCTGAGAAATTGTCGCACCAGATGCAACGAAAAGACCTGTCCCGATGGAGCCGCCAATGGCAATCATCGTCAGGTGACGCGCCTTTAATTCGCGACGTAGCGCGGGCGCTTCTGTGGTTTTAGTTTTGGAACCCATGTGAAAATGCTATCCATCCAAAAAATGAGGCGCGATTGTAACAGACGAAATACTATCCTTCCGACACAAATGCGCGGTTATAAGAGACCTTCATGACCGGCCACGGATTATAAGTAAAGCAGAGAATAACGTATACGTAAGCGGATACTAAAAATGGCGATGCCGCCCGGGCAGCCCTCCTCTTCACCTTTATTCACAGTAACTCAAAAAACGCTGCAACGCGTTAGAAAGATGTTTCTGCCGATGATGAACACGCCACAACGTGCGCACCAGGCGCGGTAACGGCACCGCGACTTCGCCCAGGGTTCCCGCCTGGAGTTGTTCAGCAATCACCCGGCGCGATAAACAGCTTATCCCCAGTCCGTGACGCACCGCATGTTTGATCGCTTCTGAATTCCCCAACTCCATCGCCATATGAAAGCGCGGCAAGTGCGACAACAGTAAATAATCGACAATTTCCCGCGTACCGGAACCGCGCTCGCGTAAAATCCATGGGGATGCCGCAAGCTGTTCCAGCGTCACCGGCCCCTGCGTCAGCGGCGAGGACGGCGCGGCAAAGACCACCAGCTCATCTTCCAGCCACGGCTCAGAGATAATCTCTGTACTGTGACATGGTCCTTCAATCAGGCCGATATCAACCCGAAAATCCAGCACCGCGTTAATCACGTCCTGGCTGTTTCCCACGCTGAGTTCCAGCGGCAAGGCCGGATAATGCTGGCGATAGCGGGCAATCATGGCGGGTAAAATGTAATTGCCGATGGTGCTACTGGCATAAACCCGTATCGCGCCGTTATCTTCACGAAATAGCTGCTCAATTTCTACCGCTTGCTCCAGCAATGCCAGAGCGCGCGGGTATAACAAGCGCCCATGTTCGTTGACCACCAGCCGTTTCCCCACCCGATCAAACAACTGTACGCCGAGCTGACCTTCCAGATCGGTGAGCGCGGCGCTAACGGCGGACTGCGATAATGACAGCATGACCGACGCCTGGGTTGTTGAACCGCTTTTCAGTACTTCAGCAAACACTTCAAGTTGTCGTAGCGTAATATGCATAGTCGTATCCCACCGATAGCGTTTCACTTACCACTTATAAAGATTAATTATAAATATATAATCAATTTTATTTTTAAACCAGATCACCGTAACCTTATTGTCCATATACAGGAGAAGGTTATGACAGAACTCACCTTGCAGAATCATCGTCGTACAATGTGGCATTTTATACCGGGGCTCGCTCTGAGCGCCGTCATTACAGGAGTCGCCCTGTGGGGCGGCGCTATCCCTGCCGTTGCAGGCGCGGGGTTCAGCGCCCTGACCCTGGCTATCCTGCTAGGTATGGTTATCGGGAATACCGTCTATCCACAAATATGGAAACAATGCGACGGCGGCGTGCTGTTTGCAAAACAACATCTGCTGCGTTTAGGGATTATCCTTTACGGCTTCCGCCTTACCTTTTCACAAATCGCCGATGTGGGCATTAGCGGTATTGTGATTGACGTATTAACGCTTTCCAGCACGTTCATGCTGGCCTGCTTCTTAGGCCAAAAAGTCTTTGGTCTGGACAGGCACACCAGTTGGCTGATTGGCGCCGGTAGCAGTATCTGCGGCGCGGCGGCGGTACTGGCGACAGAACCGGTGGTAAAAGCGGAAGCCAGTAAGGTTACTGTAGCCGTCGCGACTGTCGTTATTTTCGGCACCATCGCTATTTTCCTTTACCCGGCAATGTATCCGCTGCTGGCGCACTGGTTCAGCCCGGAAACTTACGGCATCTATATCGGCTCAACCATGCATGAAGTCGCGCAAGTGGTCGCAGCGGGTCACGCCGTTAGCCCGGATGCGGAAAATGCGGCAGTTATCGCTAAGATGCTGCGTGTCATGATGCTGGCGCCGTTCCTGATCATTCTGGCAGCACGCGTTAAACAGCTTTCCCCGGCGACCGGCGCGGAAAAAAGCAAAATTACCATTCCGTGGTTTGCTATTTTCTTCATCGTAGTGGCGATCTTCAACTCTTTCCACCTGCTGCCGAAAGCCGTGGTGGATATGCTGGTGACGCTGGACACGGTACTGCTGGCGATGGCGATGGCGGCGTTGGGTCTGACCACTCACGTTAGCGCATTGAAAAAAGCGGGGGCGAAACCGCTGCTGATGGCGCTGGCATTATTCGCCTGGCTGATTATTGGCGGTGGCGCCATTAACGTCCTAATCCATAGCCTTATCGCATAAATTATTACGTTTCACGCCTGTTAACCCGTTATCATAGCGTTCGTAATGAACCGTTAGCGGGTTTAACAGGAGTCTTTTATGAAATACATCGGAGCGCACGTCAGCGCTGCTGGCGGTCTGGCTAACGCCCCTGCCCGCGCGGCTGAAATTGGCGCAACGGCCTTTGCGCTTTTCACAAAAAACCAGCGTCAGTGGCGTGCCGCCCCCCTTACTCCCCAGGTCATTGATGACTTTAAAATCGCCTGTGAAAAGTATCATTTCTCGGCGGCGCAAATTCTTCCCCACGATAGTTACCTGATTAATCTGGGCCATCCGGTCAGTGAAGCACTGGAAAAATCACGTGATGCCTTTCTCGATGAAATGCAACGCTGTGAACAACTCGGCTTAACCTTGCTTAATTTTCATCCCGGTAGCCATTTGATGCAGATTGCACAGGAGGATTGCCTGGCGCGGATCGCGGAATCCATCAATATTGCCCTCGCGCAGACCGAGGGCGTTACGGCGGTTATCGAAAATACAGCCGGTCAGGGCAGTAATCTGGGGTTTGAGTTTGAACAGTTAGCCGCCATCATCGACGGCGTGGAAGATAAGTCGCGCGTTGGCGTCTGTATCGATACCTGCCATGCCTTTGCCGCCGGATATGATCTGCGTACGCCAGAGGCGTGCGAAAAAACGTTCGCCGGATTCGGGAAAATTGTCGGATTTCAGTATTTGCGCGGAATGCACCTGAACGACGCCAAAAGCGCCTTCGGTAGCCGCGTTGACCGCCATCACAGTCTGGGTGAAGGCAATATCGGCCACGATGCGTTTCGTTGGATTATGCAGGATGCGCGTTTTGACGGTATTCCGCTGATACTGGAGACCATCAATCCTGATATCTGGGCGGAAGAGATTGCGTGGTTAAAAGCCCAGCAAATTGCCGAAGCGGTGGCCTGACGCGCAATGTTCTTCAGGCAATAAAAAAGGCAGAGCGCGCTCTGCCTTTTTTAGCGTGTTTCTCTTACGCCGCTTTTGCCGCGACTTCCGTCTCCGGACGTTTCAGGACGGCATAAGCCAGCCCTGCCACCAGCGTACCGGCCACAATTGCCAGCAGGTATCCCAATACCGGCGTAATTGCGCCTGGGATAAGCAGAACAAACAGACCGCCATGCGGCGCCATCAATTTTGCGCCTACCGCCATAGAAATAGCCCCGGTCAACGCGCCGCCAACGATACAGCACGGCAGTACACGCATCGGGTCGCGCGCCGCAAACGGAATAGCGCCTTCAGTGATAAAGCACAGCCCCAGCACCAACGCCGCTTTACCGCCTTCCTGCTGCGCTTTGTCGAACTTACGACGCGCCACCATCGTCGCCAGACCCAGCGCTAACGGCGGTACCATACCTGCGGCCATGATCGCCGCCATCGGCGCGTAAGTTTGCGTACTCAGCAGACCAACGCCAAACGCATACGCCGCTTTGTTCACCGGGCCGCCCATGTCGGTACACATCATCCCGCCGAGAATCGCGCCCAGCAGCACCGCATTTGCCGTCCCCATGGTTTGCAGCCAGTGGGTGAGCCCTTCCAGAATCCCGGCAACCGGTTTACCGATCAGGTAAATCATCGCCAGCCCCACCACCAGACTGGAAATTAACGGGATGATCAGGATTGGCTTCAGCGCTTCCATACTTTGCGGAAGTTTCAGTTTGGTACTGATAAGCTTCGCCATATACCCGGCAAGGAAGCCGGCAATGATCCCGCCGATAAAACCGGAACCGGTGCTAACCGCCAGCATACCGCCAATCAGACCTGGCGTAAGGCCTGGGCGATCCGCGATGGAGAAAGCGATATAACCCGCCAGTACCGGCACCATCAGCGCAAACGCCGAACCGCCGCCAATCTGCATCAGCGCCGCCGCCAGCGTGTCCGGCACCTTAAAGGCTTCAATACCAAAGGCGAAGGAAAGCGCGATACACAGTCCCCCGGCAACCACCATAGGCAGCATGTAAGAAACGCCCGTCAACAGATGCCGGTATGCGCCAGCGCTCTCTTTCTTCCCTTCGGTCGCCGCTTGCGATGCCTTACCCGCCGGTTGATACGGCGTTGCTTCCGCTACGGCTTTATCCAGCTCCTGCGCCGTCTTTTTCAGCGCCAGGCCGGTCGACGTGCGGTACATCGGGAGACCGGCAAACTTCGCCAGATCCACTTCGATATCCGCCGCCACAATCACTAAATCCGCTTCCGCCACCTCTTCCGGGGTGATGGCATTGCCGGCCCCCACGGAGCCGCGCGTTTCGACTTTTACCCACCAGCCGCGTTTTTTCGCTTCGGTTTCAATGGCTTCAGCCGCCATAAAAGTATGGGCGACGCCGGTCGGGCAGGCCGTTACCGCGACCACGCGTTTCGGACCGCCGCTCGCCGCAGGAGCAACCGCAGCAGGAGCGCTGTAAGGGGTCGCATGGCTTTTGGCTTCACTCAGAAACAGTTCCGGATGCGCGACGGCGCGACCAATATCCCCCAGCCAAACCTTTTTGCCGTTCAGAGCATTGTCGTTCGGCAGAGATTCGCCCAGCACGATCGCCAGCTCAGCATCATTCGGATTGTCGATAATTTCCAGATTTGCTTTATGCGCCGCCGATCCAAGCAGGGTTTTCGCCATGTAAGCGCGAGCCTGGCCGAGATTAGCGTCAATTATCAGCAGCGTTTTCATTATGCCTCTCCTGCTGTCAGTTAAACGGTTGTAAGTCGACACGCGCCATCATTGCGGCCAACTGAGGACGATCGGTAATACCCACATTGCTCTGGCTGACCGCCAGCGCGGCAACCGCCGTCGCCAGACGCAGCGTATGTTCGCTGGACTCGCGCATCAGCAGGCCGTAAATCAATCCGCC
Source organism: Salmonella sp. SAL04196 (assembly GCF_046550835.1). Taxonomy (NCBI): domain Bacteria; kingdom Pseudomonadati; phylum Pseudomonadota; class Gammaproteobacteria; order Enterobacterales; family Enterobacteriaceae; genus Salmonella; species Salmonella sp. SAL04196. The sequence goes on along the minus strand of NZ_JBGDXE010000001.1, from coordinate 27,563 downwards.
AACCATGGAATCGCCTGCGCCGACGGTACTTACCACGTCAACTGCCGGTGGTTTAGCGATCCATTCTCCTGAGGCGTTAACCCACAGCGCGCCTTCCGCCCCCAGCGAAATCACCACATGGGCGATACCCTGTTCGCGTAACGCGTGCGCCGCATCAATCACATCTTTCATTTCCGGGAGCTTACGACCCGCCCAAATTTCCAGTTCGCGGCGATTCGGTTTCACCAGCCACGGCGCAGCTTTAAGACCGGCGACTAACGCTTCACGGCTACTATCAAAGATAATGCATGGACACTGGCTGCGCAGACGCGTCATCCAGTCGGTGAACGCTTCCGGGCTCACGCCAGCCGGTAAGCTACCGCTGACGCAGACCATATCGAACTGACCCAGCCAGCTCAGGGAGTCGTTAACAAAGCGTTCCCAGTCTGCGGGGGTCACGTCAAAGCCGGAAAAGTTGAAGTCGGTCACTTCGCCATCTTTTTCCGTCAGCTTCACGTTGATGCGGGTCCGGCCCTGAACCACCTGAAAGCGGTTAGCGATGCCCAGTTCGCTGAACAATTGCTGAAAACCGTCCTGGTTATCTTTACCGAGAAAACCGCCGACGGTGACGTCGATGCCTAAGTCTTTCAGCACCTTGGCAACGTTAATGCCTTTGCCCGCCGCGTGCAGACCCGTGGTTTTCACCAGGTTCACTTCGCCGCGTTCGATTTCAGGGCAAAACCCAACCAGATCGTAAGCCGGATTAAGGGTAATGGTGGCAACACGCCTGCTCATTATGCGCCCTCCCCGAGACCGGCGGCGATCGCATCGCCAATCGCTTTCAGCGCCTGTTCAGCATCTTCACCCTGCGCGGTAAAGCGCAGACGATGGCCTTTCTTCACGCCTAATGCCACCACTTTCATCAGACTACGTCCGTTTGCCGGTTTGCCGGTTCCATCAAGGTTTGTCACGGTAATTTCACTGTTAAATTGTTTAATCGTATTCACCAGCATGGTGCCCGGACGGGCATGGAGACCATGCTCATTACGCACTACAAATTCCGCGCTCAGTACGTCATCCGTCAGCGCATCATCACTGGTCAGCAACGCCAGCAGCGTCGCGGCGTCGGCGCTCAGCAGACGATCGGCTTTATTGTTCAGCAACAGGTCGCCGAGGCGTTTTAGCACGGCAATCGGCTGCTCGTCGTTCATCGCGACAGTGACTAATAAGGCTGCTTTTTCACCCTCTACGTCAAACGCCTGGGTCGCACGGCTTACCGCAACAGCGCTGCGCAAATTGCCTTCCGCGCTGTCGTTCAGCCAGATACCTTGTCCCAAATTCATCGGACTGTCGTTAATCGTTTTTGCGACGAACGCCGCATCAACCGCTCCCGCCTCTTTCAGACGCGCCGCATTTAGCGCCTGCAATGTGATCAGCGAGCTGGCGATGACATCCAGCGTCATCGTCTCGTTATCAAGTTTTAATTGTTCACTTTGCTTCTCGCCCATCAGCAATGCGCGCAGCTCTTCTGCCGTTGTCGCGGATTTCAGCTGTTCAGCCACGGAGTCATCGCTCAGCACATGCGTCAGCTGACGCAGCAGGCCGAGGTGTTCGTCCGAACTGGCGGCAATACCAATCGCCACATAGGCGACCTGGCCTTCTCCCCAGGTAACGCCCTGCGGGAATTGAAAGACCTGGACGCCGGTTTTCAGCACCTGATCGCGCGTGTCTGTTGTGCCATGGGGAATCGCAATACCATTGCCAAGAAAGGTCGAGGTTTGCTGTTCGCGCGCCAGCATACCGTCAACATAGCCGCCCGCCACATTCCCCGCCTGCGCTAACGCGGCGGCGATTTGCCGAATGGCCTCTTCTTTATTTCCGGCCTGCTCGCCCGGATGAATGTCCTGAACCGATAACTGGAACATGTGTCTCCTCTCCTGCTGAATTGAAACGATTCAGCCACTATGAGAAAAAAAGCGCCAATCTGAGTTATCAAAAAAAACCAGATCGCGCTGAAACGTTTCAAGAAGTCTGGATCTTTCTGCTTCAGCACGCAAGAAAAGTTACCGGTTTTGTAGCAATTTTTTGAGGTGAAGCACATTTTTTCTCCAACAGCCCCTCAATAGCTGACGCATAAAAGGCTTCAGCTTTTTTCTTTCAGCTTGCGTCAGCACACCCTGGTAACAAATTGGAATGCTATTTTGATTTTTCGTGTCGATTTTGATTCAGACGCCTGTTTATTTTCTGACGGGCAGCGTAAACTCCGCCTCTCTTCACACCACTGATATAGAAACATGCACAACAGTCCCGCCGCCGCTGCGCCTAAATCATTTGACCTGACGTCTACCGCCTTTTTGATCGTCGCTTTTCTCACCGGTATTGCCGGTGCGTTACAGACGCCGACGCTCAGTATTTTTCTGACGGATGAGGTTCACGCCCGTCCCGGCATGGTGGGATTCTTTTTTACCGGCAGCGCGGTTATCGGCATTATCGTGAGCCAGTTTCTGGCCGGTCGCTCAGATAAAAAAGGCGATCGCAAAAAACTGATCGTTTTCTGTTGTGTGCTGGGCATGTTGGCCTGCGTGTTGTTTGCCTGGAACCGCAACTACTTTATTTTGCTGTTCATCGGCGTCTTTCTCAGTAGCTTCGGCTCTACCGCCAACCCGCAGATGTTTGCGCTGGCCCGTGAACATGCCGATCGTACAGGTCGTGAAGCGGTGATGTTCAGCTCAATCCTCCGCGCCCAGGTCTCATTGGCCTGGGTCATTGGGCCGCCGCTGGCCTATGCTCTGGCGATGGGTTTTAGCTTTACGGTGATGTATTTGAGCGCGGCGGTAGCTTTTATCGTCTGCGGCGTCATGGTGTGGTTCTTTTTACCGTCAATGCGCAAAGATGCGCCGCTGGCAACCGGTACGCTGGAAGCACCGCGTCGTAATCGCCGCGATACGCTGTTGTTGTTTGTCATCTGTACGTTAATGTGGGGAACTAACAGCCTGTATATCATTAATATGCCGCTGTTTATCATCAATGAGCTGCATCTTCCGGAAAAACTTGCAGGCGTGATGATGGGCACCGCCGCCGGGCTGGAGATTCCCACAATGCTGATTGCAGGTTACTTCGCCAAACGGTTGGGAAAACGCCTGTTAATGTGCATCGCCGTTGTCGCCGGACTGTGCTTTTATGCGGGTATGTTGCTGGCGCACGCACCGGCGACGTTGCTCGGCTTGCAGTTGCTGAACGCGATTTACATCGGCATTCTTGGCGGGATTGGCATGCTCTATTTTCAGGATCTCATGCCAGGCCAGGCGGGTTCAGCCACCACGCTGTATACCAATACCATTCGCGTCGGCTGGATCATTGCCGGTTCGCTGGCGGGAATCGCTGCAGAAATCTGGAATTATCATGCGGTCTTCTGGTTTGCGTTAGTTATGATTGTCGCCACCATGTTCTGCCTGGCGCGTATTAAAGATGTTTAACTTGCAAGCCTGATACTTTTACTCTTCGACACATTTCAGCGCAGAGTTTATCTCTGCGCAATGTTCATGCGCGGTCATTCATTGTCTTTTTCTCAATACGATATTCTGTAAGCGCCCTCTTACATAAAAGACCGGTTATTGAGAAAATTACGCCCATCAGCCCGCAAAGGACCAACACCAGCCGCATCTTATATTTTGGTGTTACAGCAACATCTATCACTTCAATGTTAGCATTATTTTTAACCGCCTCCGACAACAATGATAGCTTTGCATATGTTTCCGTTTGTAACATATTTCTATGCACGCTATAGCGTTTAATGTCACCATCATCGATATACCATGCTGCCATTTTATCGACACTATTTTTCAGGGTAGAAATAATATTATTGACGCTTTCCTCCCTCCCCTGCGCCTTAAAAAGGACAAGCTGATTTTTCGCGTCAAAACTTATTTTATTTTTATATTTCGCAGGCAAGAAACGGCTAAACTGGTTAAGGATAACCGTTGTTTTACATTGAATATCATTAGCATAGCCACATAACGCATAGGTAGCAGGCGTATCCAGATTAGGTTTGATTGTCATACTCACAACCTTTGTATCATGCTGCACGCTCACAAAAACATAGCCAATGGCAACAAAAATAAAGGTAGCGATCACGATACTTAGCCATTTTCTTATAAGGAATAAGGAAACGTCGACTAAATCAATTTCACTATTTTCTCCCCGCATTTCACATCCCTTTTAAAACGCTAATAGTCAACCCGAATACTGAAATAACAAAAAGCAACACCAGCGTAAAAATAAACGCCCTGGCTGCGAACGTATATTTCTTCATAAGATAAAACCCACACATAAGAATTCGAGTATTTTAAAGGAAAATAACAACACATTCACACTGGTTATATCGATCGGTAAATACATCAATGATAGATACAAACTATCAAATTCACGATATCGATCGTTATAAATAATTAAAATCGATCAAAATCCCTCTTTTTAATAGATAGAAACTATCATATAAATAAAATTGATCGTTTTTGTTTTGTGTGACGGTTTATTCGGTACACGCTCAGTCACCAACGGGGTTGAGCGGCGACATCTACCGCTTCAGAAGCCACGAAATAAGGGAAGCATGTATTACGCTATTTAATGGTAAAAGGAGGTAATTTGATGCGCAGCTTTTTCAGACTATTTCGGGATATAACATAAGCCCCTACGCATTTATCAAAAGCGGCTTAGCTCATGGTAAAGTTTTCTGTTCGAGTTCCAGCAAATAAATAATGGCCTCTTCCCGGGTCGTTAAACACATGTCCCCTGTCGGTTGCAAACCAGAGCACACTTTTGGGCGTAAAGGCGAGCCAAAGATAAGGCACAAGTTATCTTCCGAAAGCTGCGCGCATCTGGTATTCATCGGCTTGCCATTCGGCATTCCGGGTATCGGCGACGAAATTGAAGGCGCAATACAGCAAGCGCCACAACCGCTACGACAGTCCATGCTCAGCCCCTCTATTTATAACCAAATGAAAGATAACAGAATTTGTCCAAAGAAAAATCCAGATTTAAAATATGGACGTCATCATGATCAGGCCTGCCCTCAGACATTCCGAAGACAAGGCTGGAAACAGAAGGGACAACACAGCACACCTCCCCCCTCCGGGCGACATGCCATCGCGTATTCTCGTTGAACGCGGAGCGGAAAGCGGGCGAACAGTATCACCTTTTTTGCACCAGCAAAAGTGACAATTCCACTTGCCTGGACGGCCCGGCGCGAGTAGTTTTACGCGATATTTTAGATAATCTCTACAACAGGATCTCCTCGATGCCAAGAGCGAACGAAATCAAAAAAGGTATGGTACTGAACTACAACGGCAAATTGCTGATTGTGAAAGATATCGACATTCAGTCGCCTACCGCCCGTGGCGCCGCCACACTGTATAAAATGCGTTTTTCTGATGTCCGCACCGGTCTGAAAGTGGAAGAACGTTTCAAAGGCGACGATATCGTTGATACCGTCACCCTGAGCCGTCGCGGCGTTGACTTTTCTTATGTCGATGGCAACGAATATGTGTTCATGGATAAAGAAGACTATACGCCGTATACCTTCACCAAAGATCAGATTGAAGAAGAGTTGCTGTTTATGCCTGAAGGCGGAATGCCGGATATGCAGGTTCTGACCTGGGACGGCCAACTGCTGGCGCTAGAGCTTCCGCAGACCGTGGATCTGGAAATCGTCGAAACCGCGCCGGGTATTAAAGGAGCGTCCGCCAGCGCACGTAACAAACCCGCGACATTAAGCACCGGTCTGGTGATTCAGGTTCCCGAATACCTGAGCGCAGGTGAGAAAATCCGCATTCATATCGAAGAGCGCCGTTATATGGGGCGCGCGGATTAAGTTTCGCATTTTTCGGCTGCGCCCTGGGGCGCAGCCTGACCCTTTTCTTTATTGACTGTTCTGCGCCAGGAAAGAGAAACGTTAAAAATTTAACATTTTCTGCTCTTAAGATGGCAGAAGCACGACTTCGTCAACTCAGCGCTTCTCTTTTTCACGTTTATTCGCCAGGATTATTAAAGTTGTTATGTTGTATCAATATTCTGGAGCTGACGTGACCAAAACCAATCTTATTACTGGATTTCTCGGTAGCGGAAAAACCACCTCTATCCTTCATTTATTAGCCCATAAAGATCCGGCTGAAAAGTGGGCCGTCCTGGTCAATGAATTTGGCGAAGTGGGTATTGACGGCGCGCTGCTTGCCGACAGCGGCGCACTGCTAAAAGAGATCCCCGGCGGCTGCATGTGCTGCGTCAATGGATTGCCTATGCAGGTGGGGCTCAACACGCTGCTACGCCAAGGCAAACCTGACCGGTTGCTGATTGAACCAACCGGACTGGGGCACCCAAAACAGATTCTGGATTTATTAACTGCGCCGGTTTATGAGCCGTGGATTGATTTACGCGCTACGCTCTGCATCCTTGACCCTCGCCTGCTACTGGACCAACAGAGCGTCGCCAATGAAAATTTCCGCGATCAGCTCGCCTCAGCCGATATTATCATCGCCAATAAAACCGATCGCGCCACGGCGCAGAGCGATGCCGCCCTGCAACAGTGGTGGCGACAGTACGGCGGCGATCGCCAACTGATTCATGCCGAACATGGACAGATAGACGGTAAGCTTCTGGATTTACCGCGACAAAATCTGGCGGAACTGCCAGCCAGCGCCGCGCATTCTCACACTCATGCCAGTAAAAAAGGACTCGCCGCGCTAAATCTGCCCGCACAGCAGCGCTGGCGACGCAGCCTCAATAGCGGACAAGGTCATCAGGCCTGCGGCTGGATTTTCGATGCCGATACCGTGTTTGACACCATTGGCCTACTCGAATGGGCGCGTCTGGCGCCGGTGGGCCGGGTGAAAGGCGTTATGCGCATACAAGAGGGGCTGGTACGCATCAATCGCCAGGGCGATGACCTACACATCGAAACACAGAGTGTCGCGCCGCCGGATAGCCGGGTTGAACTTATCTCAAACACAGAAACCGACTGGAATACGTTACAGACGGCCTTGTTGAAGCTTCGTTTAGCGACGCACGCGTAAGGTTGCCACCGTTTAAAAACTATGGCGAAATGACGATGAAAACCCGCTATTCCTTGATAATTCTGCTTAATGCCGCCGGTCTGGCGCTGTTTTTGTCATGGTATCTCCCCGTCAATCACGGTTTCTGGTTCACCATTGATTCCGGCATATTCCACTTCTTTAACCAGAAACTGGTGGAAAGCCACGCGTTCCTCTGGTGGGTCGCTATTACCAATAATCGGGCGTTTGATGGGTGTTCGCTGCTGGCGATGGGCGGACTGATGCTCAGTTTCTGGCTAAAAGAAGACGCGTCGGGTCGGCGGCGCATTGTGATAATCGGATTGGTCATGCTGCTAACAGCGGTGGTGCTTAACCAACTCGGTCAGGCGCTGATCCCCGTCAAGCGCGCCAGCCCAACGCTCTCTTTTGAGCATATTTATCGCGTCAGCGAGTTGCTGCACATCCCGACAAAAGACGCGTCAAAAGACAGTTTCCCAGGCGATCACGGTATGATGCTGCTGATATTTTCCGCCTTTATGCTGCGTTATTTCGGCAAAACGGCGGGGATTATCGCCCTTATTATATTTGTGGTTTTCGCGTTTCCGCGCGTTATGATTGGCGCTCACTGGTTCACCGATATTGTGGTCGGGTCGCTCACGGTTATTTTGATTGGCCTCCCCTGGTGGCTGATGACCCCGCTCAGCGACCGGGCGATAGCGCTTTTTGAGAATTATCTCCCGGGCGGAAATAAACAAATTTTAAACAAATAACCCATGTAATTAACATTACCTTCAGCGATAGTTTTACATCGTTGAAGGTAATTTATGATGATATTCCCCCAGCCCATCATTTTTCGGTCATATTATTCCTCTGCAAAATGAACAGGTTGCACGATTTTTAAACGATCTGCGCTTAATTTGACCCGTGCTGATAGTTCACTTTTCGTATCATAAATTCTTATAAAAAATCACGCGAAATCGCTCGCAATGACAGCAACAATCGGGTAATCTCAAACTCGTTTTGCCTCGCCAGATAATTATTCTCATTGCGAATAAATTTGTGCGTTCCGCCACAGATTTGTGCACAAAGAATTGTCTCAAGCTGTGCAGGTAATTAGTCTCATCACGTTTGGCATTTTTATAACGATATTTATCGTTAAGGACTTCAAGGGAAAACAAACAACATGGTCAAATCTCAACCGATTTTGAGATATATTTTGCGCGGGATTCCTGCGATTGCAGTTGCGGTTCTGCTTTCTGCTTGTAGCACAACCACCAATACCGCAAAGAATATGCATTCTGAGACGCATGCTGTGGGCAATAGCGATAGCTCTTCACTGCAAGCCTCTCAGGATGAATTTGAAAATATGGTGCGTAACCTCGACGTTAAGTCGCGGATTATGGATCAGTATGCTGACTGGAAAGGCGTGCGTTACCGCCTGGGCGGCAGCACTAAGAAAGGCGTCGACTGTTCCAGCTTTGTACAGCGCACCTTCCGTGAACAGTTTGGTTTAGAGCTTCCGCGTTCAACCTATGAACAGCAGGAAATGGGCAAAGCAGTTTCACGCAATAACCTGCGTACGGGCGATCTGGTTCTGTTCCGCGCCGGTTCCACTGGTCGTCATGTCGGTATTTATATCGGCAATAACCAGTTTGTCCATGCGTCTACCAGTAGCGGCGTCATTATCTCCAGTATGAACGAACCGTACTGGAAAAAACGCTACAATGAAGCACGTCGAGTTCTGAGCCGCAGTTAATCTTCATCAGGCAGCACCTCCCTTGGCTTACCTGATGAGACGACATAAAAAGCACTGCTTCGGCAGTGCTTTTGCTTATTATCCCTTCTGAACCCGTTTTGCCGAATAGCGACGTGTGGCCTCTTATCCAGCCTACCACACACGAACGTAGGCCTGATAAACATAGTGCCATCAGGCATTCAGGTCGTTTCCCCCAACGCCTACTGCGACAATACGCTTTCCTGCGCATCACAGAAAAGCATGACTATCCGGGGTAATCCAGGCTATAGTCTTATAAATCAACCAGATTAACCGGCATCCGCCTTTTCAGGTCACACCAGGAATTATGCTTACACGCGACTCCTCTTCCGGTCGGAAAATCCTGCTTACCTGTATCATTACGGGGATGGCAGCAGCATTACTTATTGGTAGCCTGCAATTTTTCCTGTCGTGGCATAAACGGGATGTTAAATACAATACGCTCCTTTCTGATGTACAACATTACCTGGCCAGCTATTTCGCCGACCTGAAAGCCACCACCGATATTCTTCAGCCGTTGACGATCAACACCTGTCAGCAGGTTGGCGCAGAACTTACCTCAAGAGCCGCTTTTAGCCTTAATGTCCGCGCCTTCTTATTGATTAAAGATAAAAAAGTGTTTTGCTCTTCCGCCACTGGCGCCATGAATATGCCGCTTCAGCAACTGGTACCGGATATAGATATCCGCAAAGACGTTGCTATGGCGATTCTGCCCGGCACGCCAATGATGCCCAACAAACCGACAATGGTGATTTGGTATCGGAACCCATTATTAAATGACAGCGGCGTATTCACATCGCTGAATATTAACCTGACGCCCTACTTACTCTATACCACGCGCCAGGACGATTTTAACGGCATCGCGCTGATTGTCGGCAATACCGCGCTGTCGACTTTTTCTTCGCGTCTGCTGACCGTCGCGGAGCTGCCGGGTTCGCCATCACGACAGACAACTATCAACGGCCTGCCGCTTAAAATACAGCTTTATGCCGATAGCTGGACCTACAATGACTTATGGTATGCGTTGATGCTGGGCTGCATTAGCGGCATCGTAGCGGGGTTTATCTGTTACTTTATCTATGCCCTCCGGACGCGACCGGGCAAAGAGATTTTAACGGCGATCAAACACGAGCAGTTTTATGTGGTTTATCAGCCCGTCGTCGATACTCGTACGCTGAACGTCACCGGGCTTGAAGTCCTACTGCGCTGGCGTCACCCTACGGCAGGAGAGATTCCGCCGGATGCCTTTATCCACTATGCCGAAGCGCAGCAACTTATCGTACCGTTAACGCAGCATCTGTTCGAGCTGATCGCCCGCGACGCGCCCACGCTACAGAAGGTGATGCCCGTCGGTGCCAAATTTGGCATTAATATCGCGCCGGAACATCTGCACAGCGACAGTTTTAAAGAGGATATGCACCGGCTCAGGGACGCCCTGCCCGCGCACCATTTTCATATCGTGCTGGAAATCACTGAACGCGATATGCTCCAGCAGTATGAAGCGGCCAAACTGTTCGAATGGCTGCATTCCGCCGGGTTTGAAATCGCTATAGATGATTTCGGTACAGGCCATAGCGCCCTGATTTATCTGGAGCGATTTACTTTAGATTATCTGAAAATCGATCGCGGCTTTATCCAGGCGATCGGCACGGAAACCGTCACGTCTCCGGTTCTGGATACCGTGCTGACGCTCTCCAGACGCCTGAATATGCTGACGGTGGCCGAGGGCGTTGAAACGCCGGAGCAGGCCCGTTGGCTACGCGATCACGGTGTTAATTACTTGCAGGGGTACTGGATTAGCCGTCCTTTACCCCTAAAAGATTTCGTGCTGTGGATGTCGGCGCCTTCCGTGCCTGAATGGTAGTCCCCTTACGGTTTTAACGGATTCACATCAGACGCAACGTCACTTATTATTCAGCGAAACGCCTGCCGGTTTGCAGCGGGCAATACGATAAGGAAACCGCCTTCAGATGATTGCGCGCGTAATGCTTCTGCTTGTCGCACTGGTTAGCGCTGGCGCCCAGGCCCAGGAAATCAAAGAAAGCTACGCTTTCGCCGTACTCGGCGAACCTAAGTATGCTTTTAACTTTGATCACTTTGATTATGTGAATCCTGCTGCGCCGAAAGGCGGTCAGATGACACTTTCCGCCATTGGTACGTTCGATAATTTCAATCGCTATTCGCTGCGCGGCAATCCCGGCGTACGTACCGAAGCCCTTTACGATACGCTTTTTACCACCTCAGATGATGAACCCGGAAGCTATTATCCGCTGATTGCCGACCATGCCCGCTATGCCGCCGACTATTCCTGGGTGGAAATCTCGATTAATCCCCGCGCTCGTTTTCACGATGGCACGCCCATTACCGCCCGCGATGTGGCCTTTACCTTTCATAAGTTTATGACCGAAGGCGTACCGCAGTTCCGTCTGGTCTATAAAGGTACTACCGTGAAGGCGATTGCGCCTTTAACCGTGCGAATTGAGCTGGCGAAGCCTGGCAAAGAAGACATGCTTAGTCTGTTTTCACTACCGATCATGCCCGAAAAATTCTGGAAAAATCACAAACTCAGCGATCCGCTTTCAACGCCACCCTTAGCCAGCGGGCCATACCGGATTACTCAGTGGAAAATGGGCCAGTACATTGTCTATTCACGCGTCAAAAACTACTGGGCGGCTAATCTGCCGGTCAATCGTGGACGTTTTAACCTCGACACTATCCGCTACGATTACTACCTTGATGACAATGTCGCTTTCGAGGCGTTTAAAGCGGGCGCATTTGATCTACGGCTGGAAAACGACGCTAAAAACTGGGCAACGCGCTACATCGGTAAAAATTTCGATAATCATTACATCATTAAAGAAGAGCAGAAAAACGAGTCGGCGCAGGACACACGCTGGCTGGCTTTTAATATTCAGCGCCCGGTATTTAAAGACCGGCGGGTACGTGAAGCTGTCACCCTGGCCTTCGATTTTGAGTGGATGAATAAAGCGCTGTTCTATAATGCCTGGAGCCGAACCAACAGTTACTTCCAGAATACCGAGTACGCCGCCAGAAATTATCCTGACGCCGATGAGCTGGTATTACTCGCGCCGATGAAAAAAGATCTTCCTCCTGAAGTCTTCACTCAGATCTATCAGCCGCCGGTCTCTAACGGCGACGGCTACGATCGCGAAAATCTTCTTAAAGCTGACGCCTTGTTGACGCAGGCCGGATGGGTGATCAACGGACAGCAACGGGTCAATAGCGTCACCGGTAAGCCTCTGACGTTTGAACTTCTCCTTCCTGCCAGCAGTAATAGCCAGTGGGTTCTGCCCTTCCAGCATAATCTTCAGCGTCTGGGCATTACGATGACTATCCGTCAGGTTGATAATTCTCAACTCACCAACCGGATGCGTAGCCGCGACTATGACATGATGCCGAGGCTATGGCGGGCGATGCCCTGGCCCAGCTCCGATCTACAAATCTCATGGGCGTCGGAATACATTGACTCCAGTTATAACGCTCCCGGCGTACAAAGCCCGGTGGTGGATAAACTGATCGCGCAAATTATCGCAGCGCAGGGTGATAAAGCGAAACTGGTGCCGCTGGGACGGGCGCTGGATCGCGTGCTGACCTGGAACTATTACATGCTGCCGATGTGGTATATGGCGCAAGACAGGCTCGCCTGGTGGGATAAATTCTCCCATCCGGCGATTCGCCCGGTATATACCATCGGGTTAGATACCTGGTGGTATGATGTCAACAAAGCCGCCAAACTACCGGCAGCCAGGAGGTAGTAAGAATCAATGGGCGCCTATCTTATCCGCCGTCTGTTACTGGTGATCCCCACGCTATGGGCCATTATTACCATTAACTTTTTTATCGTGCAGATCGCTCCCGGCGGCCCTGTCGATCAAGCGATTGCCGCGATTGAATTTGGTCAGGGCGGCGCGTTGCCCGGTGCCAGCGGCGAAGGCGTTCGCGCCAGTCATGCGCAAACCGGCGTCGGCAATATCAGCGACAGCCATTATCGCGGCGGCCGCGGACTCGATCCGGAGGTGATCGCGGAGATCACCCATCGCTATGGCTTCGACAAACCGCTGCATGAGCGTTATTTCAAGATGCTACGGGACTATCTCTCTTTTGACTTCGGTGACAGTCTGTTTCGCAGCGCATCCGTACTGACGCTGATCAAAGATAGTCTTCCCGTCTCCATTACCCTGGGATTATGGAGCACGCTGATTATTTATCTGGTGTCTATCCCGCTGGGGATTCGCAAAGCCGTCCATAACGGCAGTCGCTTTGATGTGTGGAGCAGCGCGTTTATCATTATTGGTTATGCGATCCCCGCCTTTCTGTTCGCTATTTTATTAATCGTCTTTTTTGCCGGCGGCAGCTACTACGATATTTTTCCGCTACGTGGCCTGGTCTCCGCCAACTTTGACACGTTACCGTGGTACCAGAAAATCACCGATTATTTGTGGCATATTACGCTGCCGGTGTTGGCGACCGTCATCGGCGGTTTTGCCGCCCTGACGATGCTGACGAAAAATTCGTTTCTCGACGAGGTGCGTAAACAGTATGTCGTTACCGCTCGCGCTAAAGGCGTGAGTGAAAAAAACATTCTCTGGAAACATGTTTTTCGTAACGCCATGCTGCTGGTGATCGCCGGGTTTCCCGCCACTTTTATCAGTATGTTTTTCACCGGCTCGCTGCTAATTGAAGTCATGTTCTCGCTCAACGGCCTGGGGCTGCTGGGTTATGAAGCAACCGTTTCGCGCGACTATCCGGTGATGTTCGGCACGCTTTATATCTTTACCCTGATTGGCTTATTACTGAATATCCTGAGCGATATCAGCTATACGCTGGTCGATCCACGCATTGATTTTGAGGGACGATAATGCCGCGATTAAGCCCGGTCAATCAGGCCCGCTGGGCGCGTTTCCGCCATAATCGCCGGGGCTACTGGTCACTATGGATTTTCCTGATCGTGTTCAGCCTGAGCTTATGCGCGGAACTGATTGCTAACGATAAGCCATTGCTGGTGCGCTATGAAGGCCAGTGGTATTTTCCGCTGGTAAAAAATTACAGCGAGCGCGATTTCGGCGGCCCGCTGGCGACAACGGCAGATTATCAGGACCCCTGGCTACAACGGCAACTTGAGAATCGGGGCTGGGTGTTGTGGGCCCCCGTACGCTTTGGCGCCAATACCATTAATTTTGCCACCACGCAGCCTTTCCCCTCCCCGCCTTCGGCGAAAAACTGGCTGGGCACCGATGCGAATGGCGGCGACGTTTTCGCCCGCATCCTGTACGGCACCCGCATTTCTATTTTATTCGGCCTGATGTTAACGATTTGCTCCAGCGTCATGGGCGTACTGGCGGGCGCGCTACAGGGCTATTATGGCGGCAAAGTCGATTTATGGGGGCAACGTCTCATCGAAGTCTGGTCGGGGATGCCGACCCTGTTTCTGATTATTTTACTTTCCAGCGTAGTGCAGCCTAACTTCTGGTGGCTGCTGGCCATAACCGTACTGTTTGGCTGGATGAGTCTGGTGGGCGTGGTGCGCGCCGAGTTTTTACGGACCCGCAATTTTGACTATATCCGCGCCGCGCAGGCGCTTGGCGTCAGCGATCGTGACATTATCCTGCGCCATATGTTGCCTAATGCGATGGTCGCTACCCTGACATTTTTACCGTTCATTTTATGTAGCTCCATCACCACCCTGACGTCGCTGGATTTTCTGGGATTTGGTCTGCCGCTTGGCTCCCCTTCTCTCGGCGAACTTCTTTTACAGGGGAAAAACAACTTACAGGCTCCCTGGCTGGGGATCGCCGCCTTTCTGTCTGTCGCCATTCTGCTATCGCTGCTGATTTTTATCGGCGAAGCGGTACGCGACGCCTTTGATCCTGCTAAGGCGGTATAAGATGACATCTCCATTGCTTGCGATTGAAAATTTATCGGTAGGTTTCCGTCAGCAACAGCACGTACGTCCTGTCGTTAACGCCATTTCGTTACAGGTGAACGCCGGGGAAACGCTGGCGCTGGTCGGCGAGTCCGGGTCAGGAAAAAGCGTGACGGCGCTTTCCATTCTGCGTCTTTTGCCTACCCCTCCCGCCGTCTACCTCTCCGGCGATATTCGCTTTCACGGCGAATCATTGCTCCATGCCAGCGAGCAGACGCTACGCGGCGTGCGCGGCAATAAAATCGCCATGATTTTTCAGGAACCGATGGTTTCACTTAACCCGCTGCATACGCTGGAAAAACAGCTCTATGAAGTGCTGTCGCTCCATCGGGGAATGCGTCGGGAGGCGGCAAGGGCGGAGATGATCGGTTGTCTGGATCGGGTCGGTATCCGCCAGGCGAGCCAGCGTCTGCGCGATTATCCGCATCAGCTTTCCGGCGGCGAACGCCAGCGCGTCATGATAGCCATGGCGCTGTTAACACGGCCGGAATTACTGATCGCCGATGAGCCGACCACCGCCCTCGACGTCTCCGTACAGGCGCAGATTTTATCTCTACTGCGGGAACTCCAGCGCGAGCTCAATATGGGATTGCTGTTTATCACCCATAACCTCAGCATTGTAAAAAAACTGGCGGATTCGGTGGCGGTAATGCAACACGGCAAGTGCGTAGAGAACCAACGCGCCGACACGCTGCTCTCCGCGCCGACCCATCCGTACACGCAAAAACTACTCAACAGCGAACCCACAGGCGATCCGGTTCCGCTCCCCGCCGGGCAGACGCCGTTGCTGGAGGTGGACAGGCTGCGCGTCGCCTTCCCGATCCGCAAAGGCATTCTGAAGCGCGTCGTGGATCATAATGTGGTGGTTAACAATATCAGTTTCACCCTGCATCCAGGCGAAACGCTGGGTCTGGTCGGCGAGTCAGGATCGGGAAAAAGTACCACCGGTCTGGCGCTGTTACGGCTTATCCGCTCCGAAGGCCGCATCGTGTTTGACGGTCAATCGCTGGATACGTTAAACCGCCGCCAGCTTTTACCTGTTCGCCACCGTATCCAGGTCGTATTCCAGGACCCGAACTCATCGCTAAACCCGCGTTTAAACGTCTTGCAAATTATCGAAGAAGGCCTGCGCGTCCACCAGCCTACGCTTTCAGGCGCGCAGCGCGAACAGCAGGTGAAAGCGGTCATGATGGAAGTCGGCCTGGACCCGGAAACGCGGCATCGTTACCCCGCTGAGTTTTCCGGCGGGCAGCGTCAACGTATCGCCGTCGCTAGGGCGCTGATTTTAAAACCGTCGCTTATTATTCTGGATGAACCGACCTCATCGCTGGATAAAACCGTTCAGGCGCAGATTCTTGCCCTCCTGAAATCGCTCCAGCAAAAGCACCGTCTGGCCTATATCTTCATTAGCCACGATCTGCATGTAGTACGCGCGCTGTGCCATCAGGTTATTGTGCTGCGGCAGGGGGAGGTGGTTGAACAGGGGCAATGCGAGCGCGTGTTTACCGCACCGCAACAGGCCTATACGCGTCAGCTACTCGCGTTAAGCTGACGCCTAAAAAGGATTATTGTTAGAAAAAGGTTCCGCTATCGCCACGCCGAAATTTTTCAGCCGACAGGTGGCGGCAAACTCATCCTGACGATTAACGAACAGGCACGGTTCCCCTTCGCACTCCAGCACGGAGCAAGGAACTTCAATATCGCTTAGCGCCTGGCTGAGCTTATGCATCACTGACCACGCGCTATCGCCTGCCGGACTCAACAGTTTAAGCGCCACCAGACTATTCTCGGTGCTCTGCCCGTTTTGCGGAATCGGTTCAACCTTTGACCCCGCAAAACCCGCCGACCAGCGATAGTTTTGCGGCAGACGGTGAACAATTGAGAGCTGTAATGTATTCACTTTCTTTCCCCGGAAGCACAATTACTTCACAATTTAATTACATTTATATTAACACATCATTGACAACCCGTCCTTAAACAGATTGCTAACGCCCTACTCTCCGTCAGTGGCTCTACAGCAAGCGGGAGTTAAAATAGTTTTACCGACGCGGAGATAGCGGCGGGCTATATGTACCCGTTTCTGCGATCTAACTCAACCTTTTTAACTACAATGATGTGACTTTTTACATAAATGGATTTTACATAAAATAAACATAAAGGAGGAAAATGATGAATTGGTAATTGATATACATCAACTATGAAAGCCGTTTGGCTTTGCCATCGTCTAGCGGATAGCGTCCCCCAACGCCGCCTGCGCATTCTTCGGCGCCATTGAGGGACAGCGCGCCCGTCACCGTTTTTTGGGACGGCTGGCGTAGAGATAAAACAGAATGGAACAGGCGGCGCAAAGCGCAATCGACCAGATCATCGGCCACGCACTGGTAAAGGTAGCCAGCGACAGCAACGCGCCGACGATAGCGCCAATACCAAAGCGGAAAGTGCCCGCCAACGAAGACGCCGTTCCGGCCATATGCGGAAACTCATCCAAAATGACCGCCATCGCATTGGACGAAACCATCGACACACAGCCGACAAACGCCGCAACGCCGACCACCAGCGCCCAGAATCCAATGCCCATCAGCGCGCTGAAAACCATCCACACCGCCATCGCAAACTGAATCCATAGCCCGGCCCGAAACATGTTTAGCGCCCCTACCCGTCTGACAAAACGGCTGTTGATAATCGTCATCACAAACAGAAATACGATGTTCAACGCGAAGTAGTAGCCGAAATCCTGCGGCGGAACATGATTAATTTCGATATAAACAAACGGCCCCGCGCTCAGAAAAGAGAACATACCGGCAAAACTAAACCCGCTCGCCAGCATATAGCTCAGTACGCGTTTGTGGCGAAACAACGCGGCAAAGTTACCTATTGTGGTACGAATATGAAAAGGCTGACGCCGCTCAACGGGCAGCGTCTCTTTAATCAGAGCAAAGATCATGACTGACGCCAGAATCGCCGCAATGGCCAGTATCCAGAAGATATAGTGCCAGCTTAACCATACCAACACCCAGCCGCCGACAATGGGCGCCATTAACGGTGCTATCGTAGTGACCAGCATGACAAATGACATCATGCGCGAAAACTCTTCCTTTGGATAAATATCCCGCATCAGCGCATTGATGACGACGCTTGCCGCCGCGGCCGCCAAACCGTGAAAGAAACGCATCACGATCAGTTGATCGATAGTCTGCGCCAACGCACAGGCGACCGCCGCAGCGGCAAATACCAGCGTCCCGCCCAGGATGACCGGCTTACGCCCGAGGCTATCCGCCATCGGTCCATAGATAAGCTGACCCAGCGCAAACCCCAGAATATAGGTGCTGAGTGTCATCTGCGCGCTACCGGCAGGCACGCCGAATTGCGCAGAAATCACCGGCAGCGCTGGAAGATACATATCAATCGACAGCGGCATTAACATGGCCAACAGGCCAAGAATAAAAACAATGGCAAAGGAAGAGTGCTGCCGGGTGGTCACATCGAACTCCTGAAATTAACGAGATAGTTAGCCGACGCTGGCGATTTCTTCTTCAGTCAACGGGCGGTACTCGCCGGGAGCCAGATTCTCATCCAGCGTAATGGCGCCAATCCGTTCGCGGTGCAGTTCCACAACGCGATTGCCTACTGCGGCAAACATCCGCTTCACCTGATGATAACGGCCTTCGCTGATGGTCAGACGGACCTGCACAGGCGTTATCACCTCCAGCGTAGCGGGTTTAGTGAGATCTTTTTCATTATGCAACTGCACGCCTTTCGCAAATTGCGCTGCCGTATCGTCGGCCACCGGCGACTCCAGGGTCACCAGATAGGTTTTTTCACAGTGATGGCGCGGCGACGTAATACGGTGCGACCACTGACCGTCATCTGTCATTAACACCAGACCGGTAGTATCGATATCCAGACGTCCTGCGGCATGCAGCTTATACGCCACCGGCTCATCCAGGAAATACAGCACCGTTGGATGATCGGGATCATCGGTTGAACAAACGTATCCCTGCGGCTTGTTAAGCATAAAATAGCGTGGCCCGTGTTGCTGCGCTAAGGGATTGCCGTCATACGCAACCGCATGTTCCGGGAGCAGTTTGAAGGCCGCATTTTTAATGATGTCGCCATCGACGGTAACGCGGTTACCACGAATTTCACGCCCGGCAATAGCGCGGCTGACGCCAAGCTGCTGAGCGATAAATTTATCAAGTCGCATGTGTGTGATTTAGCCTGTAATAATACGGAAATCGGGCATTCTACCCGAAAAAAGGGAATTGCTATCCGCTCAGTATAGCGGGCTAACTATATCCCTCAAGGGAAATGATTCATGGCATACTATTCCCGGAACCGTTTAACGTAGTGAGACCATGATTTTTACACTCCGCCCCTACCAGCAAGAAGCCGTAGACGCCACGCTCAGCCACTTTCGCCGCCACCGTACGCCCGCCGTGATTGTTCTGCCGACCGGCGCAGGTAAAAGCCTGGTGATCGCCGAACTGGCGCGCGTCGCCCGCGGACGGGTACTGGTGCTGGCGCATGTGAAAGAGTTGGTCGCGCAGAACCACGCCAAATATTGCGCGCTGGGGCTGGAAGCGGATATTTTCGCCGCCGGACTCAAACGTAAAGAGAGTCAGGGCAAAGTCGTGTTCGGCAGCGTACAGTCGGTGGCGCGTAATCTTGACGCCTTTCAGGAGGAGTTTTCGCTGTTGATTGTCGATGAATGCCACCGCATCGGTGACGATGAAGACAGTCAGTATCAGCAAATCCTCACTCACCTGAGTAAAGTTAATCCTCACTTACGTCTGCTTGGGCTAACCGCCACGCCTTTCCGCCTCGGAAAAGGCTGGATTTATCAATTTCATTATCACGGTATGGTGCGCGGCAACGACAACTCTCTGTTTCGCGACTGTATTTATGAACTGCCGCTGCGCTATATGATTAAACACGGCTATCTGACGCCGCCTGAGCGGCTTGATATGCCAGTGGTCCAATACGATTTCAGCCGCCTGCAGGCCCAAAGCAATGGGCTGTTCAGCGAAGCCGACCTGAACCGCGAGCTGAAAAAGCAGCAGCGGATTACGCCGCACATCATCAGCCAGATTATGGAATTTGCGCAAACGCGCAAAGGCGTGATGATTTTCGCCGCCACGGTCGAACATGCGAAAGAGATTGTCGGTCTGCTTCCGGCGGACGACGCGGCGCTGATTACCGGCGATACGCCAGGGCCCGAGCGCGACGCGCTGATTGATAATTTCAAGGCGCAGCGTTTTCGCTATCTGGTTAACGTCTCGGTGCTGACCACCGGCTTTGACGCCCCACACGTTGATCTCATCGCGATTCTACGTCCCACCGAGTCAGTTAGTCTTTACCAACAAATTGTCGGGCGTGGTCTGCGCCTTGCGCCGGGAAAGACCGATTGCCTGATTCTTGATTACGCAGGCAACCCGCACGACCTGTATGCCCCGGAGGTCGGTAGCCCGAAGGGAAAAAGCGATAACGTCCCTGTCCAGGTATTTTGCCCGGCCTGCGGCTTTGCCAACACCTTCTGGGGGAAAACCACTGCCGACGGCACGCTGATTGAACACTTTGGCCGTCGCTGCCAGGGCTGGTTTGACGATGACGACGGCCATCGCGAGCAGTGCGATTTTCGCTTTCGCTTCAAAAACTGCCCGCAGTGTAATGCCGAAAACGATATTGCCGCCCGACGCTGCCGGGAATGTGACGCCATTCTGGTCGACCCGGACGATATGTTAAAAGCGGCGCTCAGGCTCAAGGATGCGTTAGTCCTGCGCTGTAGCGGAATGACGATGCAGCATGGGCAGGATGAGAAAGGCGAATGGCTGAAAATCACTTACTATGACGAGGACGGCGCGGATGTCAGTGAGCGCTTCCGCTTGCACACGCCCGCCCAGCGTACCGCTTTCGAACAGCTATTTATTCGCCCGCATACCCGCACGCCCGGCGTTCCTTTACGCTGGATCACGGCGGCGGATATTGTCGCGCAGCAGGCGCTGTTGCGGCATCCCGACTTTGTGGTCGCGCGGATGAAAGGCCAGTACTGGCAGGTGCGTGAAAAAGTGTTCGACTATGAAGGCCGCTTCCGCCGGGCGCACGAATTACGTGGTTAATTGTACTTTTCATTGATGTAACGGCGATTTGAGTATAGAATCCCGCCCGCCTTTGCATACGCAAAGCAGATCACTTACCTGTTGCTGGGTCGCCTGTAGCAGGAATTATTAAAGAGAGATTTAAATGTTTACTATCAACGCAGAAGTACGTAAAGAGCAGGGTAAGGGTGCGAGCCGCCGCCTGCGCGCCGCTAACAAGTTCCCGGCAATCATCTACGGCGGTTCTGAAGCCCCGATTGCTATCGAACTGGACCACGACCAGGTGATGAACATGCAAGCTAAAGCTGAATTCTACAGCGAAGTTCTGACCCTCGTTGTTGACGGTAAAGAAGTAAAAGTTAAAGCTCAGGCTGTACAGCGTCACGCTTACAAACCGAAGCTGACTCACATCGACTTCGTTCGCGCGTAATCGCCTGGAAGTTGAAGAAAAACCCCGCCCCGGCGGGGTTTTTTTATGGAATTTAGTTCGCGGTAAAGATGAATCACACTTGCCGGATAAGGCGTTTCCTCCCCCATCCGGCAAGCGACTTTATTTCCCGCCCGACGTGCGTCGCTGCAACTGATCGCGCAAATTCGGCGGCGTCCCTTTGATAGTCAGGGTATCGGTCGCCGGGTCCCAGAAAATCCGCTCGCCCAGCAGCATCGCATCAAAGTTAATCGTTAACCCGCCGCCGCTGCCGGCATATTTGGTTAACTGGCGTAGCGTACTGCGATCCGCCGGGAAGCTCTCTTCCAGCTCATAGCCTTTTTCGGCGGTAAATTCGCTGAAGCTGACTTCACTGACGCCGGAAAGCTCTTTAGACAGCGATTCCAGCTCAATCTCTTCCCCGGCTTGTAACTGCTCGTTGCAGTAGCTGTACACCTGCTGGCGCACGTTCTGACGTTCTGCTTTATCCAACTGCGCTTCTGCGGTGAAATCATCCACTGCCTGCAACAGGCCGCGATTCTGCGCTTTGGCGTTCAACCCTTCGCTGGCGCCGAGGAAATCCATAAAGAAGTCAGCGACCTTGCGCCCTACCCGACCTTTCAGGAACGTCAGATAGCGGGTCGATTGCGGATTAGTTTCCCACTCGGTAAGATCGATACGTGCCACGATATCCGCATGGTTGATATCAAGATAATGCGTCGGGTTAATGTCCAGATTTTCATTGACCCGCATACTACTCAGGTTGTTCAGTACCGTAACCAGCAGATACTCCACCGCCAGGTAGCGATAATGGCAGAACAATACAATGCCGCCGTCCGCAAAGGGATATTTCGCCAGTTCGTCACGCAGGCGTCCGGTCGCCGCCCGGCTAAAGGCAAGAAAATCTTCTTCCCCCTGACGTTGCAACCGCAGCGCTTGCGCCAGTTCACTCTCTTCATTAAACAGGCCATACGCCTTATTCTTGGCGCTATAGACCCGATGCAGTTCAGCCACCATCTCGACAACGGTGGTTGTCGGCTCCAGCAATGAATCGCGCAAGACCAGCTCAAGATTTTGCTCATCGCGCTTGATAAGCTGGTGCAGGGCAATCTGGTTGATATCCAGACTCATGATAAACTCTCCTTTAAGACCGGGCGGTATTCAACCACCGCCTGCCGGAAGACGCAAGCAATCGCCCTGTCATTTCAGGCGTTATCCGTAACGCGAATGATTTAGGGGATAAAAATGCAGAAAAAAAACTGTTGCTACGGTAATATGTTGCCCTTTCATGAACAAACAGATTTTGATTTATGCCACAACTCTCCCGCTATAGTGATGAACATGTTGAACAACTGCTGAGCGAACTGCTCAGTGTACTGGAAAAACATAAGGCGCCGACCGATCTTTCCCTGATGGTGCTGGGAAATATGGTCACCAACCTTATCAACACCAGCGTTGCGCCGGCTCAACGCCAGGCGATTGCGAACTCTTTTGCCCGCGCCTTGCAGTCTTCGATTAGCGAAGACAACGCGCACTAAAAAGCCGACTCCGGAGAAACAAGCGACAGGTATGGTAACTCATCGTCAGCGCTACCGTGAAAAAGTCTCCCAGATGGTTAGCTGGGGGCACTGGTTCGCTCTGTTCAATATACTGTTGGCTACGTTGCTCGGCAGCCGTTACCTGTTTGTCGCCGACTGGCCGACAACGCTTGCGGGTCGCATATACTCCTACCTGAGCATTGTCGGGCACTTTAGCTTTCTGGTGTTCGCCACCTATTTGCTTATTCTTTTTCCGCTCACGTTTATCGTGATGTCCCAGCGGCTGATGCGGTTTTTATCAGCCATTCTGGCGACCGCGGGTATGACGTTGTTGCTTATCGACAGCGAAGTCTTTACCCGTTTTCACCTGCATCTTAACCCCATTGTCTGGGAGCTGGTCATCAACCCTGACCAGAACGAAACGGCGCGCGACTGGCAGCTTATGTTTATTAGCGTGCCGGTTATCTTATTGATTGAGATGCTATTTGCGACATGGAGTTGGCAAAAGCTGCGCAGTCTCACGCGCCGCCGCCATTTCGCAAGGCCGCTTGCGGCATTCTTTTTCGTCTCCTTTATCGCATCGCATCTTATCTACATCTGGGCAGACGCTAATTTTTACCGGCCGATTACCATGCAGCGGGCAAACCTGCCGCTCTCTTATCCGATGACGGCGCGACGTTTTCTTGAAAAACACGGTCTGCTGGATGCGCAGGAATATCAGCGCCGTCTGGTAGAGCAAGGCAATCCGGAAGCGGTCTCCGTTCAGTACCCGCTCAGCAATTTGCACTATCGCGATATGGGCACCGGTCAGAATGTGCTGCTCATTACCGTAGACGGCCTGAACTATTCTCGCTTTGAGAAGCAGATGCCGGAGCTGGCTAAATTTGCCGAACAAAACATCGACTTCACCCGTCATATGAGTTCAGGGAATACCACTGATAACGGTATTTTCGGCCTGTTCTATGGCATATCGCCAGGCTATATGGATGGCGTGTTATCCACCAGAACCCCTGCGGCGCTCATTACCGCGTTGAATCAGCAAGGCTACCAACTGGGACTGTTTTCTTCGGATGGTTTCGCCAGCCCGCTTTACCGTCAGGCATTACTGTCCGATTTCTCGATGCCGGCAGCGCAGACGCAGTCTGATGCGCAAACGGCCAGCCAGTGGATAGACTGGCTTGGGCGCTACGCACAGGAAGATAACCGCTGGTTCTCATGGGTATCGTTTAACGGTACTAACATTGATGACAGTAATCAGAAGAATTTTGTTAAGCGTTACGCCAGCGCCGCCAGCGACGTGGATGCGCAAATCAATCGGGTTCTGAACGCGCTGCGAGAGGCCGGTAAATTCGACAATACCGTCGTGATCATTACCGCAGGACGCGGCATACCGTTGACGCCGGAAGAAAATCGCTTCGACTGGTCGCAAGGTCATCTGCAAGTACCGCTGGTGATCCACTGGCCGGGGACGCCTGCGCAGCGTATTAATGCGCTTACCGATCATACCGATGTAATGACCACGTTGATGCAACGCCTGTTACATGTCAGCACGCCAGCGAACGAATATTCACAGGGCCAGGACATCTTTACCGTTCCACGTCGCCATAACTGGGTAACGGCGGCAGATGGCAGTACGCTGGCAATCACGACGCCGCAAATGACCCTGGTGCTCAATAATAACGGTCATTATCAGACCTATGACTTACACGGCGAGAAGATCAAAGATCAGAAGCCGCAGCTCAGTCTGCTGCTGCAAGTGCTAACAGAAGAGAAACGTTTTATCGCTAACTGATTAATTATAAATCAGTTAGCACCGTTTCCCCTTGCATTCGCGTTGGAAAGAGGTAGTATTAGCACCCACAAGTCGGCACGTAGCGCAGCCTGGTAGCGCACCGTCATGGGGTGTCGGGGGTCGGAGGTTCAAATCCTCTCGTGCCGACCAAAATTCCCCTTAAAAACCAGCCTCTCAGGGCTGGTTTTTTTATGCCTGCAATTAAAAAGTTAGCTGATGCCAGAGACGTTATTTTGCATGAACTGATTTTGCATGAACTGATCGGACATCTTTCCTGTGCAGTGGTCACAGTAAAGTCAATGCAGGCAAATAACGTAAACCATGTTTGTACTAAAACAGAAAAAGCGCATCTACACCCTATGCTGGAAGAAATGTTCGCAGTGGCAGGTAAATGAGTAAGCAATCTGTCGCAGCAATAATAAAACGTTCTGGTAAGGTAAATGGCTTACCACTTCTTTGTCACTAACAATTAGCCTCCCTGTCGCCATAGGGCCGATAACGATCGGCTAGTCACAACACGTTTTTGTAGACAACGTACTGTGATTAATTACTCCTTCAGCCAGCAACTCGCTAATTGTTATTCAACTTTAGAAATTATAACTAATTGAAGCACCTACAAAATTATGCCCTGAATTTTTATCCGTGAGTGATCCATTCGAGAAATGCCGAATATAAGCTTCTGTAGAAAAAGCCCCAAAGTTCCAACCAAGAAACGCTTTTTCCCCAAAGGTAAATGCAGAATTGACACGCATATCATCTCGCGACTTAGATTTTATATAAGCCCCCAGACCAATACCGGTATAGATACCAGCGAAATGAACCAGCGCCACATCCTTCGAGATACCCAATACGCCCTGGTTATATTTATTGCAGGGAACGCTGCCAGAATGTTTACTGCAATCATCGTTCCCCTTAGCCTTAAATCCTCCTAACTCCAGATTATTTCTTGCCTGTAAAAAGAAAAAATCGCTGGGTTCACTGTATGTCAGAAAAGCCGTATATAAGTGCTCAACCCCTCCTCTCCTTATACTTTCTCCCCCAGCAAAAGAGATCTGATGTTTGTTTCCCTTACCAAAAAAAACATTATCATTAGCAGAACATGCGAATGCACAAAGTAATAATAGATATATAAATATTCTCTTCATATACACTCCATCACCATTTCAATGTCAATAGCTATTTTTAACCGACTAATATATTTAAAATTTTCTACGCCACGCTTACGCTCACAGAAACGGCTGATATAGCAGCCAGTATTAATATTATTTTCATAATTACTCCAACCAGCATTATTGATGCAAACAGGCTGGACATGGACTGTGTGCAGACATCGAAACATACTCACTACGCTTTCCCCTTGAGTCGCCCCAATGGGTGCTCAAAACGCCGCGAGTGTTGTTCAGGCACATCCAGGATAAGTTATAAGTGAACGACTCTCATTCCTGACCACATTTTCATTTATGATAAGAATATCGTCAGAATCTCTTTATCGCATAAAAATATCTCTACTATTGACTTGATATTTAATTTAACAGATGTCGCGGTTTATTCGTTCTGCTCAGATGTATTTCATTGACATTAATAAAACAATAAATAAATTCAATTAAAATAATTTGTTAATAATGACAAGCTTTAGACGCCATGACTTTTAATAAGGAATTTCCTGTCAGTAAAGATAGTCTGGACTTACGGGTGCAAGGGCGCAGCAACATATGCCACATTTCTGTTATGTCACATTGTCCGAAAAAAGCGTCCAGACCAGTATTCAACCTCAGGGAGTATTCTGTTTTCTCTCACAACGGGTTGTTTTATCCTTTCTATCGTTCAGCTAATTACTCGCCTGTCACAGGTTTTACTACTTACCCATGCACTAATTAGGGTAAAATTTACGCGCTTGACAATGTGGCAAATCTGGACGATTTCCGCGCTGAAAACAATAATCATTCTAATAAAACTCAGGAGATATAGCATGCCTGAAGTAACACCTTTTCAGGTGCTTATTGTGGACGACCATCCACTTATGCGGCGAGGTATTCGTCAATTACTGGAACTGGATCCGGCTTTTTATGTCGTTGCCGAAGCGGGTGACGGGGCGAGTGCGATCGATCTGGCGAATCGCATTGAGCCCGATCTGATCCTGCTGGATCTGAATATGAAAGGTCTGAGCGGGTTAGATACCCTGAACGCGCTACGCCGGGATGGTGTGACGGCGCAAATTATTATTCTTACCGTCTCGGATTCCGCCAGCGACATCTACGCGCTGATCGACGCCGGTGCCGACGGTTATCTGCTCAAAGATAGCGATCCAGAAGTGCTGCTGGAGGCCATTCGCAAAGGCGCTAACGGCGGTAAAGTCTTTAGCGATCGGGTCAATGAATATCTGCGTGAGCGCGAACGGTTTGGCGCGCAGGAAGATCCCTTTAGTATCCTGACCGAACGAGAGTTAGATGTCTTGCATGAGCTGGCGCAGGGGCTTTCTAACAAACAGATTGCGTCAGTACTGAATATTTCTGAGCAGACGGTTAAGGTGCACATTCGTAATCTACTTCGCAAGCTAAACGTGCGCTCGCGCGTCGCGGCGACCATTCTATTTTTACAAACACGCGGAATGCAGTAACAAGCCAGGCCCGGTGGCGCCACGCCACCGGGCCGTCAGGGTCTTATTTCTCCTGCGCCAGCCGGATACTGCGCTCTATCACCGCCCGCCGGGCGTCACCCGCCGGCAGCAGCTTCAGCATCATCTCCCAGGCCGCCACCGCCTCGCCAAAGCGCTGCTGCTCAAAGGCGCTGAACGCATACAGGCTTAACACCCGGATATCCGTGTGGTCGCGGCTCACCAGCCGGCGCAGCAGCTCCCCGCCGCGGCGGTTATCCTCCGGGTCGGACGAGCGCGTCAGCGCCTCCGCGTAGCCCAGCGCCGCATCGCTGTTTTCCGGGTCCAGGCGGCAGGCGTTCGCATACGCCCCGG